>NZ_JAIQZN010000056.1 GCF_023333585.1 Argonema antarcticum A004/B2 | reverse complement strand
GTCCCTACTGGTAATCGCTCAAAAGTTTTTAGCTTTCCTAATATTGGTACTTTGATGCTCTGGTGTTCTATGTGGATTGAACCATCTAGAGTAAATGAGTCACAGTGACCTTTCTTTTTGAATTTAGGAAACCCTTTTATACCTTTGAAGAACTGTTTAAATGCTTCTGATAAATGCCTTAAGGCATATTGGGGGGCGCATTTGCTTACTTCGTAATACCAAGTATTTTGGGGTTTTATTGATGCTACTAGCCATTTATGGAGGTCAATGGCTGTGGGGAATTTAATTTGGGATTCTGGATGAGAACGGTTGTGTTCTAAGACGGCAAGACATAAAGCCAAACCTTGATTCCAGGCGTGACGTGCTACGCCTGCGTGTTTGGCTAGAGATGGCCGCAGCGAAGAATTGACTTTGATTTCGGTTAATAATCCCAGTAGCATAGCCAAATTTTACTATGGATTTGGGCGAGTGTGGCAAGCATCGCGCCGGAAAAGTGAATGTTTGTAAGTAAATGTTAGGAAAGTGACTACTGTTGATGAACCCCCAACCTTCTAAAACCAAAACCAGAAGAGTTGACAGAAAACTTATCCTGTGCTGAGATGGCAGTGCTGAACGATCGCGTAGCGTTGTGTCAGTAGTATCGCGATCGCATAGCGTACCGTAGGCGATCGCAGATTCCGATATAGTTGAAGAAGCCAACATCAGCAGGCAGGCTTTCTGCGACAAGGAAATTGGACTGCCCAAGGCGCAGGCTCTAGCGTTGCGATACTCTATAGCTTGGGGAGTGGACGCGACGGCTTTCGTGCAAGAATTTGACCCCAAGTTGATTTGCTACGCCTACGACAAGCTGACCATCCTGGTAGGGTGCGTGGATACGGCAGCCGGGAGAGCGGCAATTAACCAGGCTCTTGAGTTGAACCAATGTTATAGTCGCTCTGAAATCCCCCGCGTGTGGTATTTGGATTGTGGGAATCATGCAGCAGCAGGACAAATTTTGCTGGGCAGTTCTTTGGAAACTGACCGGGAGTTCTATAATTTGGGGGGATTGGGATGTGCGAGGTTGCCATCTCCGATGCTTCAGGCTCCTGACCTTTTGAAATCGAAGCCAGAAGAATTGACAAATAACCTATCTTGTGCTGAGATGGCAGTGCTGAACTTGCAGAGCGAGAGCGTGAATGTTCGGGTGGCGGCTGAGGCGGCAGATTATCTGTATCGGATGGCTGGGGGGAATCTTAAACGGTTTGCGACTTATTTTGATTTGGAGAGTGGGACGGCGAGGTCGATTTATATCACCCAGCAGTCGGTGTGTACGGTGTTGAAATCTATCGCAAGTGAAACAATAACACCACACTAGACTGATATTTAGCTCAAAACAAAATATGCGGTATGACCATAATATTTTTTACCGCCAATGCTGAGGAAGCTGAGATGAATGAGGACTTTTCGGTTATAACTACCCAATTGGATTTTTTTCGCCAAGGTAAAGCTGGTTGTGTCTTTGCTGCTTACGTTGCGGGCAACCCCCTAAAATATGGATGGATACACAAAATACTAAACGTTGATGCCTGTGCCATAGATGCAGAAATAGCACAAGCTATAGACCTGCCAGAGGTTACTACTTTATCGCTAATCTTTCCCGATGTAGACTCTCTGGAAGGGATTATAGAACTCATAAGGGTAATGACCAAATGTAAATACATACTCCTTGAGCAAGACGTAATATTGGATGACTCCCGTTCCCGTTGTCTAGGCTTCCGTGTTAGAGTTGATCAATTGCTATCGTGGGTTTCTGGCTTTGGTCACTTTGATTGCTTTCCCAAAACAAGGCAAACTGTTTATACCGAAATCATCTTTCGGGTTAAACCACGTCCTAACTATGCGAGGGTAATGAAAAAATCACCTCCATCAGTTATCCACTTAGCAGATATGGATATGCTGGGCATCGCCGATGTGATCTTCAAGAAAATGTGGTATGACTCTCTTGATCGCACGCAACAGTTGCTTGGGCATACTCCCGATCTACGAAGTGCTGCTAAAACTACTTTTACCCTCCCTAGCAACATTCTTATTTAAATTCAGATGGTCACTGATCTATTAATTAAAATCCAAAAGGGAAAGCCTTTATTGCCCGTAGAGCAATTGGAATTTGATACGAACGGAATTACAGGTAACTTACAATGCTTGCCGTTACGTCAGGTTCTAATTATACCGCAAGCCACCTTAAAGCAGTTTGACTTGAAGGTTGGGGATCTGAGAGAAAATGTAGTGGTGGACAATGACGGCTTGCACGAACTAGCTTCGGGGGTGGTGCTTCGGATAGGTGAAGCGTTAATAAGATTAACTTTTCATTGTGAGCCATGTAAAGTTATTCGAGATAAAGTTAACCTCCAAAAAATACCGCATCAACGAGGTGTATTAGGTTCTTTTCTCAATAAAGGGCGTATGCGTATTGGTGACGCAGTTAGTAGAGAGAAAAAACTGTTTGATCCTATACCTTATGAACTGGCAGATAGAGTTATGTGGTATCTTGATAAACAAGAAAAACCGGTTGATTCTCTCCAGTTGTTGCATGATATTGGACTATCAAAGTCTTATGCGAGAGTTCTACCTACACTTCTTAAGAAATTGCCAAAAGCCTATACTGATTTAGTTGTTTTTCGATCTAAACAAGTTAATTCTATGAAGCTTATATTAGACTATCCTCTCTAAGTTGAGAATCTAAAGTGAAGAATACTTTTTTATTGTTTGGTTTACCAGGATCAGGGAAGGGTACTCAAGCTCAAAGGCTGGCTGAGAAGTTTGGCTTGCAGCATATATCTTGTGGTGATCTTTTTCGCTTGCATATCAAAAGTAATTCTGAATTTGGTCAGAAAGCTACTACATATATTTCGCGTGGTGAACTTACTCCCGATAAGGAAACAACTATGATGTTTCTTGAACATCTCGCTCAACAAGCTCTTTCTAACACATTTGTCATTGAAGGCTTTCCCCGAACATTACCTCAAGCAGCGGCTATAGAAAGCTTCATTACAGCTAAGGATGGATACATTAAACAAGCAATTTTCCTTGATGTTGAAGTTGAGGAGTTGGTTAAGCGTATCTCAGGTAGACGTATATGCCCTATATGTGGACATATATACAACCTTTATTATTTTCCTCCCCAACAGCTAGAAATTTGTGAGATAGATGGCGCACTTTTAGAACGCAGAACAGATGATAAAGAGCAATTAGTTCGTCATCGTTTGCATACATATCTTGTTACAGAAAGCCCTGTTTGGGAATACTTCCGCACCAAATCCCTACTCACTAAAATTGATGCTATGCGTCCTATTGAAGAGGTATCATCTGATATATGCCAGATACTCTCAGATTCATTAGCCTCAGAGGTGGGTTATGATTGAACCGCTAGAGTCGCAGCCCAACACGGGCGATAAAGTGGACTGTATCAAGAGATATTGGTGGTGGTGTTTAGCTAAATTAGAAGCCCCTTGTTTATCTAACAAAGTCCAGAATATGGGAAAAGCTCTTTTTTGATAAATCGCAAATGTAAAGAGCGCCTGAATTAACTATAAACTACTCATACAAAATTTGTTCTTCTGTATAATAGGTTGTTTTAGAAGCAATTTTATCAGTTCTAATCTCATAGCCAGAAGGTGTTTCTTTTTTGGCAGGATTATGCACAATTAAAAAATCTCGATATTCACCATTGATTGCATTCGGCGTAGCTCTAAATAATTCCTGTATTGCATTTTCTAGCACCTTCTTTATAGAACTGTGTAGTGCTTCAACAGCGGTATCAGGTAATCTTCCACATTTGGATGCAGGTGCTATTTTGCAATCCCACAAAATTTCATCTGCATAAGCATTTCCAATGCCTCTAACAATGTTTTGGTTTAGTAAAAATGCTTTTATAATATCCGATTTTCTTTCAGAGAGTTTTTCCCTTAAGTAACTTAAGTTAAATGTTTCACTTAAGGCATCTGGTACACTTGGCTTTGGTGGTGAAAAAGTTATAGTTGCCCAACCTAACTGATCAGAAATAACTAGACATTGATTTTTTTCAAACTTAAGTAAGGCTACTTTATATTTTACTTGTCCGTCTGTTTCAACATGATCGAAACGACCTTTTAACATTAAATGAACTGCTATGTTAATCCCGCTTGAAAACTTAAACCAGACTTCTTTACCCTCTCTGGTTATTTGCTCAAGAATTTGGTTTTTTAGGACTTTGGCAACCTCATCTTTATTAGCATTTAGTTTCTTATCCTTTATAATTAAAACATCTTCAACTTTGTCACCATTAAAGATTTTACTTAAATTGCGAGTGTATAGTTCTAAATCTGGCAGTTCAGGCATAAATAGCTCCTACTGATTTATAAGATATTGTAATTCAACTAGATTAACTGACTTTGTGTTAGATAGTAACCACTGAACATCATTACTAATAAAATCCCAATACTTACTATCTTTCATAATTTGGAAAGTAGGAACATTTTTCCGACGAGGTGATGTGGGATACATGGCTACAATAACAACTTCATCAAATTTATAGAAACTATATGTGGGATATATATCTGACAAACGAACATTTATTCCTTCAGGTCTTCTTTGAAGAAACGAAGCAAAGTATCGATAAGCATCTTTGATAAAGGCTTCCATATTCTGACCATCATCAAAGTGATCCTTAAGAATTTGAATCAGTTTGGCATTGGCAAGATTGGGTAATATAACAGTAAGCTGATTTTGTCTCTTTTCGAGAAAATCAGCAAGATGATCTATATGATTTTCTCTCCATCTACGTGAATGGATGAAGTATAGCGTTATGTTTTCTGAATTTTCAAACAAAATATTAAAATCATCGGAAAATTCTGTGAAATAATCTGTTTTAATTATTCCACAGTTTTCCAAAGGTGTTGTCTTAATGGACGCTTTTTTACCAGTTTCTGGAGATGGCTTTTGCCCAATTTTGGGAGGCCAAAATGATATTGATCTTCCTTGAAGAAACGCTATTAAATATATCAAAATAACAACCATTAATACCACCCAAACAATATTGGCTGCTAAAAGGTTGCTACTTAAAAAATCAAATATCGACATATTTAAAAAAGTTAAGCAAAAATTAATGGAAACAATTCAGAGATTTTGATGAAAAGTAAAAACTTCCCAAGACTAATGACATTGAGACAATGGCTTGGATCTACCAGTAGGCTTCCTAGCGACAGAACAGATTTATATTTGTTTCACTAAAAATCCTAAAGGAAACAAAATTACCTTATGTTGCACGTAGGTTATGCTGACAATTTTTTACCAAGATTGTCATTTTCTTAATAGTATCACCGATTGAGCAGAGCCGCAAGTCTGACTTTATACTTTGCGTGTTCAGAAACTGGTTTTGCCGCACGGACGGGTAACAGTCATAAGCTATCCTATCACAACTGCTCACTCAATGGAAAATTTTCCATTGAGCCTAGCCAAACCAATAAACCATAAAGGGCAGCTACCGCCGCCCCATTAACCCAAATTACCCAGTCCCTCTACTCTGTATGCCTTACGCCTAGACCCTATCTATATATGTAGGGTCAGCCTGAATTCGCTCATCAAAGTCCATATTCTCCCATTCTCCAATAACTCTGACCAGAGGTAAGAGTTGGAGTTGTCCTAACCGCCTTGGCGGTTGCTATAAAATATATTTACTCCCTTTCCGGTAGAAAATTATCTATCCTTTTCTCCCCTTGCTTCCCCTGCTACCCCTGCTACCCCTGCTACCTCATATAGATATTCTTTGAGTGGAAGGGGAGTAGGGGTTTAATCGCGCTGCCAAATTTGGATCGAACCGTCCGCATTGCCACTGACAAGCATTTGACCGTTGGGACTAAGGGTAACGGAGATCGCCGAACTAGCTGAATTAGCAGTCAAGGTACATATCTGTAAGCCTGTTTCTAAATGCCAAATTGCGATCGTACCATCTGCGCTGCCACTGATGAGAGTTTCCCCATCGGGACTGAAGATAACAGATGTGACTGCACCTGCATGACCTGTGAGAGTACAGAGACGATCGCGGTTGCCGAGATGCCATAATTTGATCGTTCTATCGGTACTGGCGCTGGCGAGAACCTGTCCATTTGGATGAAATGCGATCGCACCAATCGATCCTAAATCGCCGCTGAAAGTGTGCAACAGTTGCCCCGTATTCCCATGCCAAAATTTGATATTGCCGTCCGCACCGCCACTGGCTAGGAACTGTCCATCGGGACTGAAAGCGATCGCACCTACCGCCCCTAAATGCCCCGTGAGAGTGTAGATCGGTTTTCCAGTCTCCAGAGACAATACTTTGATCGTCTGGTCAAAACTGCCACTAGCAAGCGTTCGTCCATCTGGGCTAATTGCCACAGAGCGAACCGAGCCCGAATGCTGCTTGAAAGTGTCAATCAGCGAGCCAGTATCGACATCCCATAACTTCACCGAAGGCGGATCTGAGCAGCTACTAGCAAGGCTTGTCTCAGAGGTGACGTAGGCTAGAGCATAAACCACACCAGCCTTTTCCGATAGAACCCGAATTAGTTCCCCAGTCTGCAAGTTCCAGATTTTAATCCTACCATCAAAACTGCCGCTGGCTATCTTTTGTCCATCCGAACTAATCACCACAGAAGCCACCCAATCAGAATGCGCCCTCACAGTTTGGACACAACTCCAAGTCTGAGTTGGTGGTTCGGGAACTCTTGATTGGGAACTGGGTAAGGGCGAAGCCTGTTCATTCTCGCCCGAATTGTTTGCCCCTACAGACTGGGGGGAGATTTTATCTGTTTGCTTTGCTGTTTTAGAGCTAAATTCTTCCAGAGCTTCTCTGCTTTCTTTAATCTCTTGCACTTGCTGTTTTAGCTCATTCAACTGATTTTGTAGCCCTGAAGAATCGAACTGTTGCTGTGTGGTTGTCTCTTTCACAGCGGCTTCCCTGGTTTGTTTTTCGAGTTGAATCGCTTGTACTTGCTGTTTTAGCTCATCCAACTGATTTTGTAGCCCTGAAGAATCGAACTGTTGCTGTGTGGTTGTCTCTTTCACAGCGGCTTCCCTGGTTTGTTTTTCGAGTTGAATCGCTTGTACTTGCTGTTTTAGCTCATCCAACTGATTTTGTAGCCCTGAAGAATCGAACTGTGGCTCTTTTGTTTTTGGGCTCTTGGTTTCGTCCCTGGTTTGTTTTTCGAGTTGAATCGCTTGCATCTGCTGCTTTAGCTCATCCAACTGGTTCTGTAGCGACACTTCCAGCTCGTTAGCAACAGTTGAGATTCCTTGAGAAAGCTTAGCGATCGTCTGCTCCAAATTGTCTATCCTTACTGATAGAGACGAACTATTCAGATATTGCACCACACTTGTCAGTGAGTCCTGCAAGCTAGCACACTGCTCCTTAAGTTCAGCCACATCGTGATAGATGGGATTCAGGTTAGCCCTGATCGAGGTAGCCACAACCTCTTGTACCTTATCTGAATTGAAGCGGACTGATTCTGCGGAAAAGGGCAAAGAGCGATCTGAGGCGTATAAAGACTCAAGCTCTCCAGATATTTGTCGCTGAAGGCGGGTAATTGCAGCATTGTTACTCTGCTTCGTCAGTATCTCGGCGCGACGACGATTGATCAGGTTCAATATCACTGAAGCAGACAGGGGTACAGCGACGTAGATGGCTTGTCCGCTGAGGGCTGCCACGACTGAGCCAGCAACTGAGCCAGCCAGGGAAACATATTCCGCAATCTCTAACCGACGGGAGTTGTTAAGCATTAAACACTTCTGAATCAGCTCCTCTCTTCTTAATCATATCAGTCTGAGCAGTGAGGTATCTTTAAGGTTATGCAAGTTTTGCAAGTCCATGACATCCAGTAATCACTATTTATTGACACTCCCCGGCCTTTAGGCACGGGGATTCTTGTTTCGCAAAGCGACCTTGCTTGAACGCACTTTCGAGGTTCAAGTAGAGAGTCATCTCTCCACAAGCGTTAATTTCCGTATGCCCTACGGTATTTGCAATATAGCCCATCAATTTTAATGCCTTCGCCAAGATGTTAATTGCGGCATTTTCATCTCTGTCCAGTACAGTCCCACACTTACAAACATGGGTTCATACAGACAGAGATTTCTTTACTTTATTACCACAATTGGAACATTCTTGTGAAGTTTGATGAGGTGGTACGGCTACCGCTACTTTGCCATACTTAATCGCAAAATACTTTAACCATTCCCTAAACAAATACCATCCAACATCATTAATTGATTTGGCTAAGCGATGATTCTTCACCATGTTCCGCACCTTCAAGTCCTCAAACGCCACGAAATCTTGAGATGCCCTCAGTCTGATGAAATTGGCGCATAATGTACAATTTTTAAGGGTTGTAGGGTGATTAATCCGTTTTTAACCATTTCTCGGACTAAGGGCATAAATTGTGAAATCGCCTCCTCGCGATCAATTATGCTGACTACGACAGGCAGGTTGGTGGACAAGTCCAAAAAATGCGTGGTTTGGATCGTGATGTGTTTGCTATATCCAGCCATCGCTCTCATTGCCGTTCCTTGAGCTAATCCGTGTTGGCGAGCAAGTTCAATCAGGGCGATATACAGGGGTTCGTTGTCCCAGCGATCGGATTCCCCAATGTAAATGTTCAGTTGTTGCCACATGATACCAGCTGCCCTACTTTACCGATCGACCTAAAATGATACTCAGCTGAACGCTGATAATTCCCAGTATTGCACTGCCTGCCCCATAAAGACCTGCTGCCAGATAACTGCGTGGGTCTTTTTCCGAGCCGAAGGCATCGCGCAGAAGATTGACTTCATCAGCCTGCAAGCCGCTGTATCAAGCAGCCCGGTGTGTTAAACCGTACCTCTAAGAGGGAGTACACCGTCAGCGAAACTGGAACGATCTGGATAGAATTAAGCAAAATATCACAAATGCTTAGCTACAGCAAGAACTACCGATCGGCGAATACAGGAGAAAAAACTATGACTGAACCGACTGTTCCTAAAGACTCCGCAATTGTGGACGTGACTGAGACAACTGAGATTGTGGAAGTCAGCCAAGAGATAACTGACTTAGTAAAAAAGGAGATGCCTGACGCTACCGAAGAGGTGAAAAAGGAAACAGCAGCGCTGATTGAAGCGATTCAAAAGCGGGCCAAATTAGAAATGCAGGCGGCTGGCGACCTCACTCGCGAGGCTTACCTTAAGTCGGTTCGTCAAGCACAGGAAGCTATAGAACAAAATCAGGCGATCGCAAAAGAGCGCATCGACCAAGCAGTTGGCCTAATTCAGCAAGAAGCCGAGAAAAATTGGCTGGTGATTGATGCCATTAAAACTCGCGCACAGGCAGAAATTCAATCTGCTGGCGATGTCACCCGCGAGAACTATCTCAAGGCGGTTCGTCAAGCCAGAGAAACTGTTGAACAAAATAAATTCATCGAACGGGAGCGAATTGAAGGGGCAGTTCACGAGATTCACAAGCAAGCTGAAAAGAATTGGCTGACGATCGCTAGCGAAATAGAATCTATTGGGGTGCGTTTGGCGGATGCTGCCAAAACGGCCTGGAATGCTCTGATGGCTTCTTTGTCAAAGTCCGATCGCAACTAATAAGCTATTACGCATCTAAATCGAATACAAAGACGGGCTTTCCTGCCCATCCCACAACAAGCAAGAGAAAAACTGACTGTGAAATTAGATGCGTAGCAGCTTACCAAATCCGGGTTAGCTACCCCCTTTTTCGGCCTCAATGTTGTTCCTTCTCCCCCACTCTCCCACTCTCCCACTCTCCCACTCCCCCACTCCGTCCCTCTAAAACGGCATTACAGGAGTGCCCCCGATGCTGCATAATGGGGAAGTTTTCTCACATAGTCTACTGAAGGTAGGACGCTTCTTACTCCAACCTCAAAGACGATCCGACTAAACTGTTTAAATTCCCCATTCTCCAGCACGAACTCTGAATTAACTGCTATGCGAAGTCATTATTGCGGCCAAATCCGAAGCTCCCATCTGGGAGAGACTGTTACCCTTTGTGGTTGGGTAGACCGTCGCCGCGATCACGGGGGCGTGATTTTCTTGGATTTGCGCGATCGCTCCGGCATTGTCCAAATTGTCAGCGACCCAGTACGCACCCCAGGCTCCTACGAACAAGCCGAAAAGCTACGTAATGAGTATGTTGTAAAAATTACTGGTCGTGTCACGCCACGTCCAGAAGAATCCCTAAATCCGAAATTGCCTACTGGCGAGATTGAAATTTACGCAGATCGAATCGAACTGCTCAATCAGGTACACAAACAGCTGCCTTTCCAGGTGTCAGCGGGTGAAAATGAGTCGGTGCGGGAAGAGTTGCGGCTGAGATATCGGTATTTGGATTTGCGGCGCGATCGCATGACCGCGAATCTGCAACTGCGCCACAATGTTGTCAAAGCCATTCGCCGCTTCTTAGAAGACGAACAAGACTTCATCGAAGTTGAAACGCCAATCCTCACTCGCTCCACACCAGAAGGCGCACGGGATTACCTCGTACCCAGCCGCGTCAATCCCAGTGAATGGTTTGCCTTACCACAATCGCCGCAATTATTCAAGCAATTGCTGATGGTTTCTGGATTCGATCGCTACTATCAGATTGCGCGTTGTTTCCGCGACGAAGACTTACGCGCCGACAGACAGCCAGAATTCACTCAGCTGGACATGGAAATGAGTTTCATGTCGCAAGAAGATATTCTCCATCTCAATGAAGAATTAGTTTCTCATGTTTTCAAGGCGGTTAAAGGCATGGACTTGCCTAAACCTTTCCCGCGCATAACTTATGCCGAAGCGATGGAACGTTACGGATGCGATAAACCGGACACTCGCTATGGCTTAGAGTTAGTGAATGTTGCCGATTTGTTCAAAAATTCTGGATTCAAAGTGTTCTCAGGTGCGATCGCATCTGGAGGTGTAGTAAAAGTATTACCCATTCCAAGTGGTAACGATGCTATCTCCAACGTGCGGATAAAACCAGGTGGCGACTTGTTCAAAGAAGCCGCCGAAGCTGGCGCTAGAGGTTTGGCTTATATCCGCGTCCGGGATAATGGCGAAATCGATACCATTGGCGCGATTAAAGATAACCTGAGTGAAGAACAAAAACAGGAATTATTGAATCGCACAGATGCAAAACCAGGACATCTTTTGTTATTTGCAGCCGATGCAGTAGCCGTCGTCAATAAAACACTCGATCGACTGCGCCAAGTAGTTGCACAACAATTAGGATTAATTGACCAAAACAAGATTAACTTGCTTTGGGTAACAGATTTCCCCATGTTTGAGTGGAATGCAGACGAGAAGCGACTAGAAGCATTGCACCACCCATTCACAGCACCTCATCCCGACGATTTGCACGACCTGAAAACAGCACGAGCGCAAGCTTACGATCTGGTATATAACGGCATAGAAATAGGCGGCGGAAGTCGGCGGATTTATCAGCGCGATATTCAAGAACAAGTGTTTAAACATATTGGTTTAACTCCAGAAGAAGCGCGTAATAAATTTGGCTTTTTGCTGGACGCATTTGAATATGGCACACCGCCTCATGGTGGGATCGCCTACGGTTTAGACCGATGGGTGATGCTATTAGCTGGTGAGGAATCAATTCGCGATGTAATTGCATTTCCGAAGACGCAGCAAGCGCGTTGTTTGTTGACAAATGCTCCTTCTAGTGTGGATGAGAAACAGTTGAAGGAATTGCAAGTTCAGTCAACATATAAGCCAAAGGCTTAATTGCCGAAATTATAATGGTAATTGGCGATGATATATCGCCAATTACCAATTATATTGCTTAGGTTTACATATTCACACTTTTTTCTAGTTAATTTTGTTGTTAAAAATAGCAATATCTATCAATCTAGATCGCTGACAAATTTTCGGATGAATTCACCTGTATGTGTGAATTTGTTAAGCTTAGATTCCGATTTCTTTTAGGCTGCATAAACTGAGGATCTAAATAGGTGGGTGTAAATAAACTGAACACCCAGAAACCCGGTAATATCATGTCCGGTGGCATCGGTTGTCTAAAAAAAATAACTCTCTTATCTGTGTTCATCTGTGTTCATCTGTCTTCATCTGTGGTTAAAATTTAACTCTCGATTCCCACAGACAATTTCTCGCATCACGCTTACGCTACCGATGCAATCGGACATGATAAGCTGCTACGCATTTAATTTGTATGTTTAGCGGGAGTGGGAGAGTGGGGGAGTGGGGGAGTGGGAGAGGAATTGAAGGTTTGATTGCCGGATTAGAAATATCCGAATTAGATGCGTGTTAGCTTATAACTCCTGCGCTCACCAGGTTTCTAAGGGCGCGGCAGTTTTACGTTTAATTATGCCCAGCTACTTACCAATTAAGATATAAAGAATAGAGTCCTAAAAATTCGATCGCCCCATCTGTTCTACCCAGAAGCCCATGAATACCGCTCCTAAACAAGTCCCCAAAGCTACAACACCCGCTTTTGAAAGACCCGAACTGCTTGCACCAGCGGGTCATTGGGACTGTGCCAAAGCTGCGGTGGAAAACGGGGCAGATGCAATCTATTTCGGTTTGGAGCGGTTTAATGCCCGGATGCGGGCGCAAAACTTTACCGAGGCAGACGTGACCCCATTGATGGAATTTCTGCACCGTCGCGGTGTGAAGGGGTATGTCACCCTCAATACGCTGGTTTTTCCAAAAGAACTAGCAGAGGCGGAACAGTATCTCCGCACGATTATTGCGGCGGGTGTAGATGCGGTAATAGTGCAGGATGTGGGGATTTGTCGCCTGATTCGGCATCTTTCGCCAGATTTTCCGCTCCATGCTTCTACCCAGATGACGATCACCAGTGCGGCGGGGGTGGAATTTGCGAAATCCCTGGGTTGCCAGCTGGTGGTACTTGCTCGCGAATGTTCTCTTAAGGAAATTAACAAAATTCGGCAGCAGATTGCCGAAAAAGACGCTTCGCTGCCTTTGGAAGTGTTTGTTCACGGTGCTTTGTGCGTTGCTTATTCGGGTCAGTGTTTGACGAGTGAAGCGCTGGGGGGACGTTCTGCTAACAGAGGTGAATGTGCCCAAGCTTGTCGGATGACTTACGAATTGATTGCTGATGGGAAAGAGGTGGATTTGGGAGACAGAAAATACCTTCTCAGTCCTCAAGATTTGGCAGGATTAGAGGTTTTGCCAGAGTTGGTAAAGGCAGGGGTAACTTCTTTGAAAATCGAAGGTCGTCTGAAAACGCCAGAGTATGTTGCTAATGTTACCCGCGTTTATCGAGAAGCGATCGATCGCGCGATCGCAGATTTGTCTGTGGTGGACAAGCGGACAAGCGAACAAGGGGACAAGGAGACATTCTCCCCGTCTTCTCAAGAACGCTACAACTTGGAGATGGCATTCTCTCGCGGACTCTACACAGGTTGGTTTCGGGGAATTGACAATCAGGAACTTGTTCATGCGCGTTTCGGGAAAAAGCGCGGAGTTTACTTGGGCGATGTTACCCGCATCCACAACGAACAAGTGACGGTGCGACTGCAAGCGCCTCTAGAACCTGGGGATGGTATCGTTTTTGACTGGGGTCGCCCGGAAGTGCAGGAAGAAGGCGGTCGAGTTTATGGGGTGGAACTGCGGGGTCAAGATGCGGTGCTGAGTTTTGGGCGACGAGATCTCAATCTGCGACGGGTGCATATCGGGGATAAGGTTTGGAAAACTAGCGATCCAAAACTCGATCGCCAATTGCGTCAGAGTTTTGCCGGTGATACGCCGCAATTTCAGCGTCCTATTCGTTTGGAAGTTTATGGGGAAGTCGGTCAACCTCTAATTGCGATCGCACGCGACGAACAGGGTCATCTGGTGCAGGTGGAGTCCTCGATGCCGCTATCGGAGGCGCACACCAAACCGCTCACGAGCGATCGCTTGCAGGAGCAATTCGGTCGTCTCGGCAATACTTCCTTCTGTTTGCGATCGTTGCAAAATCACCTCAGTGGTGCGGTGATGTTGCCCGTGAGCGAGTTGAACCATCTGCGGCGGGAGATGGTGGGGCAGTTGGAAGAATTGCGAACGCAACCCAAACGCTGGCAACTGCACTCAAATGTTTCTTTTTCGGATCTGTTACCCGCCCAAGAAACTACGCGGTCAGCTTCTCCCACTCTAATTGTGTTAGTGCGAAACCTCAAGCAATTACAAGCTGCCAAGTCAGCGGGAATTGAAACTATTTATTGTGAATTTGAAGATCCCCACAAGTATCGCGAAGCTGTGGATTTAGTACATCAAAATAACAGCGTTTCCAATCAAACTATCTGGGTTGCGCCACCCCGAATTATCAAACCAGGGGAAAACTATATTTTGGAACAAGTGGTATCTGCTAATGCTGATGGTTATCTAGTGCGGAACTACGACCAAATGCAGTTTTTTGCAGGCAAACGCTGTCTTGGTGATTTCTCTCTCAATGTTACCAATCTTTTAACGGCAGATTACTTTAAACAGCAATATAAACTAGAACGTCTCACCGCGTCCTACGATTTGAACATTACTCAATTGGAAGATTTGCTGACAAGTTCTCCGCGTCATTGGTTTGAGGTAACAATTCATCAGCATATGCCGATGTTCCACATGGAGCATTGCGTATTCTGTGCGTTTTTATCAACGGGAACTGATTACACCAATTGCGGTCGTCCTTGCGATAAGTATGAGGTGAAATTGCGCGATCGCGTCGGTACAGAACATATCCTCAAAGCTGATGCAGGTTGTCGGAATACTGTGTTTAACGGCACCGCTCAAACTGGGGCAGAATATGTGCAACGTTTGATAAAATTGGGTGTGTCTTATTTCCGAATTGAATTTGTTAATGAAACGCCTCACCAAGTAACTCAGACTATTCAGCGCTACCGTCAATTGCTGCAAGGAGAGATTACAGGTTCCCAACTTTGGCGAGAACTGAAGTTGCAAAATCAGTTGGGCGTGACTCGTGGGCCTTTGGAAAGGAAGTTGTGAATGGAAATCTTTATTTGAGCGGCACTGGAAAACATAGCAAGTTGCAATATCAAAGGATTTGATGATATAATATCTTGTCAGTTTGCATCGTTAGTATAGCTAGGGACTAGGGGCTAGGGGCTAGGGTAAGAAAGGTTTATTATCAAGGGTTTCAGGAATTAAGAATGCCTTAACCGCCTTGGCGGTTGCTATATATGAGTGATATCATGTCCGGTGGCATCGGTTGTCCAAAAAAAATAACTCTCTTATCTGTGTTCATCTGTGTTCATCTGTCTTCATCTGTGGTAAAAATTTAACCACAGATGAAGACAGATATAGACGCGATAGCGCCTTCCCGCAGGGTACGCAGATAAACACAGATAAGAGTAATTACACGAATTTTTTAGGTAACCGATGCTTAAGGACATGATATAATTCAGGTTGGAGTTGCTAGAAGGAATTATTATGTAGACTGTAGAGAAATATTTGAATTTCAAGAAGATGAGTTAATTAATTCGAGAGGAAGACTTAGTTTAGAGGTACAACAAACCGTAATTGCAGCCGTAACTGCTTGTGCTGTCCTAGAAAAAATACATAAGAGTAGAATTTAGTCATAAGTAAGGCATAAAATAAAAGGAGTCAGAGAAACCATGTTAACCAGTACCGCCCCTTATCAAATAACCTGGGAAAAACTCCCGGATGATTTTATATTAGATGATGAGCCTGTGGACAATATCAATCAACCATCTCTCGCCGCCGCTTTAACCGAAAGCTTGCTACTTGCTGGAAGACTACCAGCCAATGCCTTGACGTTCACAAATTACGGGATTTGCGCTACCGTCAATGACAAAATTGTGGTAAAAGCTCCAGATTGGGGTTATGTTCCTGAAATTCGCGTTTCGCGAGATGAAGTTAGGCGCAGTTATACTCCCCAGCTTCAGGGAAATCTTCCGGTTATGGTGATGGAATTTGTCTCTGATACGGAAGGTGGAGAATATTCTACGAAACCAACTTATCCACCGGGAAAGTGGTTTTTTTACGAGCAAGTTTTGTGCATTCCTAACTACACCATTTTTGAACCACAAACGGGAGTTTTGGAGGTTTATCAACTTGATGATTCTGGACAGTATCAGGTGCGTCAACCCGATGCAAATAATCGTTACTGGATTGCTGAAATGGGTTTGTTTTTAGGATTATGGCAAGGAAGTCGAGAAAACCGGACAGGTTGGTGGTTGCGGTGGTGGGATGACAATGGAGAACAGTTGTTATGGGGATCGGAGTTGGCTGAACAGGAACGGCAACGGGCTGAACAGGAACGGCAACGGGCTGAACAGGAACGGCAACGGGCTGAACAGGAACAACTACGGGCCGATCGATTGGCAGATCAGCTAAGAGCAGCAGGGATTGAGCCGGATCTGTAGGTGGTAAAATGCGATCGCAATTAGACTAAATGCGATCGCGCTTATTTTTTCGATTCAAATGAGACTGACCTTTATTTTAATATGTAATTAAAAAGTAGAAAACTGGCGAAATATTTGCAAATGGCTTGACGAAGCTGGATATAAAACTAAACCTCGATAACCACAATGCTAACTAAGCTCTTTCTAAACGTTTAGGTGCGTCAAGCGCGATCGCCAAGCGGTTTAACGGTAGAAACGCTTAGAGATAAAGTTGCTGAGCTTGAGCGAAGCTTATTCCTGAGACTGCGAACCTTCAGCTATCTTGACCAGCGCCACACCAGCATTGCGCCAGTCGTCTGCCGGTTCGCTTCTGATTTTGGCCTGAACCCACTCGACTTCGCAGTAAGCTGCGAGTTCTTTTACCACCGTTCTAAACCCGTGTCTGTGAACCAGGTCTGCTATGCTACGGGGGAGAGTCGGATCGTACTTTTGCGTAAGCATACTTGCCTCCATATATTTGTTGTTATTTCTGATGCGGAGCTTTACTAGCTAGTGGATGGTACTGTTGGCAATATCTATAGCGTACTAATTGCTGAGACGGTCAACCAAAAATTTTTGTAACAATCAACAGTACTAGACTGGATTTTTTGTAAACTAATGCTGGAAAACTTTTTCTATTTCTATTACTCGTCGCTGTTGGTCTAACTTTATACAGTTCCACCGCCATTGTTCTGAATCTATTTCAAGTTCGGCAAGTTGCTGGCGATAATAAGGTTCTCGCTTACAAATGCCAAACAATCCGCTGGCATCCAGTTGCTGTTTTGCTGGGTATAATTAAACATAAAACTGCCGCGCCCTTAGAAACCCGTTTTCTTGGAGAAACTGGGTTTATGAGTGTTTAGTTTATTTACGCCCATCTACTTACTATCATCATAAGGCTGTACAATTTTATGATGTTACTAAATTTCAAAACAGAGTTAAATTGATAAATCCAAAATAAAATCCAAAATCCAAAATCCAAAATCCAAAATCCCCACGGTAGCGAGTGCGATCGATCTCGCTCCAGACATTGAATCAAAAATTAAACAAATTGTCTGGATGGGAGGCGCACTGAACGTTTCCGGCAACGTGGAGCGTTCTTTAGAAGCTGGAGGGGATGGTTCGGCGGAATGGAATGTCTACTGGGACCCAATTGCTGCAAAGAGAATTTGGGACACGGAAATTGCGATCGTTCTTTGCTCTTTAGATGTTACTAACAACGTGCCAGTAACATCAGAATTTGTGCGCCGAATTGGCAAACAGCGTCGCTACCCGCTTTCCGATTTAGCAGGACAATGTTATGCGTTAGTCATTCCCCAAGATTATTATTTTTGGGATGTGTTAGCTACAGCTTATCTAGCTCGTCCTGAATTTTATCAACTGCGCGAATGGGAAACAATTATTGTGACGAGTGGTGTCAGTCAGGGTCGTACTAAAGTTGTGTCAGGTGGACGTCCCATTAAGGCAATGGAAAAGGTAGATAAAGAAGGCTTCTACGAATATATTTTGCATCAGTGGGCAAGATGAGGCGATTTTCCATTGCAAATTTTAAATCTTAAATTTGCAATGGAAAGCTATATTAGTTAGCCTCTTGTATTTTTGGTTTATTCAATTCCGAGCATTTAGCTTGCGCGTCTTCATAGGCGTCCTTATAATCCTTACCGCCCAACATTATATCGCCGTAATATTCATAAGGCATAGAACCGTATACGGGAAGCGGATCATCTTCTGGATAATCTTCCTTAGCTTCTTCTAGCGCTGCTTGAAGTTGCTTAGCGTTCAGCCTTTGTGCTGGAAAGTAGTATAATTCATCAGGATTTTTGTTAAGATATGGTAGTGTAGGATCGACAATACAATGATCGAGTTCGATCCAGCTATACTCAATGGGTTTGTAAGGCTTTCCAGGAAAAACTAAAAAACCTTGAATATACATCGATCCTGGAGTTGACAATGCTGCATGATAAGCATTGTCAAAGCAGTTTACTTCATTGCTTTCGATGCGTTTAGCAATGTCTATTGAGAGAGCCGCATCCAATGGTTTGTTCATATTTATGGCATTAATCGTCGCACTTATACCATATTAACTTAAGATGCGATCGCCTGCCAGCCCAAACTCTCCTGCACATCAGGATACCAAGATTTTGGGGCCGATCGCACACAAGTACGACAGCAGACGTTGACGCTAGCCCACTAATAACACTGAAATCACCTTTTTGGATCGATCGTTTTGGTGATGTCACCTCCTTGTCCTTTAATGTACCTTAGAATTGTAAGCATAAGCGGTCAGGAATTTCAGTTATGAACGAAAATTTAGAGCGGCAAGACAACCAATTTAAGGCAGGAATTAACGAATCTACAACAGACCCTGTAAATTCAACGCAGGTGGAAACCAAAATGACGGAAGTGGTGACCGAAGAGGAGACAGAACAAAAATTTCGTGTAGAAGAGTTAAAGATTAGCGGCGATACCCTGGTTGCCAAGGTAAGAGAACTGATTCATCAAGGCAATATTCGTCGCATCATTATCAAGAATGAAGAAGGACGTACTCTGATAGAAATACCTCTAACTGTCGGTGTAGTTGGAGGAGTGATTGGTGCGGCGATGTTTCCCGTTATTGCAGCTATTGGCGCGATCGGTGCAGTTGTAGCGCATCTTACACTTGTTGTAGAAAGAAAGGAATAATACGATTTTAGATTTATGATGGCAGATTTTAGATTTTTGGTTTATTGGTAAGTTATAAGCCCTTGCTTTCAACTAAGGAATAAATCCCAAATCTAAAATCTTCCAGAATCCGACTTTCCGAGGGGCAATCTAAAATCTAAAATCGAATTATGAAACCTGAGATTGAATTTGATACTGTCTCAAATCCAGAAGAGGCTCAACGTCTGGGGGAAATTCTCTGCCAGTGCTTTAATTTTCCCTTAACTGATTGGCCGGAATATCGCGATCGCATTAGCTTAGAAAACTTCCGAGTAGTCCGTCAAAGCGGAGAAATTGTTGGAGGTTTGGGTATTTACCAAATGGGACAGTGGTTCGGTCAAGAGTCTGTACCGATGGCGGGAATAGCAGCTGTTGGCGTTTCTCCAGAACATCGCGGAAAAAAGGTCGCTCTTGAACTTTTGAGCAATACTATTCGCGAACTTTATAGCAAAGGTGTACCAATTTCAACACTTTACCCGGCTACTCAGCGCCTTTACCGTCAAGTGGGATACGAACAAGGGGGAAGTCGCTGTTGTTGGGAATTGCCAACGGAGAGTATTAGGTCGATCGATCGCACTTTACCCATCCAGAAAGTAAAAATCATCCCTACCGAAATTTTCCATGACCTTTACCGCCAACAAGCAAAACAAATAAACGGCAATTTAGACCGCAATTATGGAATTTGGCAGCGAGTTATCGAACACAAAGAAAATGTAGTTTATGCTTATCTTATTGGTGCCGAAACCCAACCGGAAGGATACATTATTTGCACCCAAAAAATCGAAGGTAATAGTTCATATCTACAAATCTGGGATTGGGTAGCGCTAACACCAGCAGCAATTAAATGTTTGTGGACATTTCTAGCCGATCATCGCTCCCTAATTAAGAATGTCAGGTGGTATTCTGGCGCTATTGACTCTCGACTGCTGCTACTTCCAGAACAAACAGCAAAAATCCGCAATTACGAACTGTGGTTTTTGCGGGTAATTGATGTGGAAAAAGCACTTCAGTTGCGCGGTTATCCACAGGGGGTTGAAGCAGAGTTGCATTTAGCAGTAAGAGACAACTCGATCCCCGAAAACCATGATAACTTTATCCTTAGAGTTTCGGGAGGGAAAGGGGAAGTAACTAGAGGCGGTAGAGGCGATTTGCAACTGGATATTCGCTTCTTGGCACCGCTTTATACAGGTTTGTTTACGGCATTACAGTTGCAACTAACGGGTCAACTGGAAGCAACTGATAAAGCACTTTTAATTGCTTCGCAAATGTTTGCTGGTTTTCATCCGTGGATGCCAGATATGTTTTAGCGCTAAATGGCTGACACAGATTGTTTGAGAGCAGCATTTGCCGGACGCAAGCGACCTTGTTTCATCTCTTTTTCCACTTCATATACATAAGGATAAAAGTCTACTTGCATCCTGTGTCGTTTTGAATTAATATAACGCTTAGCAATTGCTGCTTCCTCTTTCGCGATATCTTCCTTCATCGTTTCCACGCTTGGCAATCCCGCTTTACAGGCTAGTACCTGACTGTGGTGCGGGAAGTCGGGGTAATCTTCCGGCATGGGAAAGTCGGAGTAGCACATCGTGTAGCGGGAAGTGTTGATGTGCAAAGACTTGTAGGCAGATGACATTGCATTGTCGTTGTTGTAGCGCCAGTTACCGCCGATGCCAGAGCCTTTTTCAAAGCAGTCGAAAGGAATTTGGCGATCGTGCAGAATCTTGGCAGTGGCAATTCCGGATGAACCAGCACCTATTATACAGACTTTATTAACGTCCATAACAGCAATCTTTTCTCTTTATTTACGGTGTAACTATGTTTTTTTTAAAGAGTTTATTATATTTTAGCTTGAAATTTGCAGAGCGGGTTTGAATTAGGCAATCGCATCCCGATTAATTCGGAAATGCGATGTCCCACTTTACGCTGGTAGCCGGATTTAGCAAGCACCAGTCCGAGAGAGAACTACATAGATTGTTTTGGCAATTATCGATAAGTCATACCAAGGACTCCAGTTGTTTTGGTAACGCAAATCGAGTGCAACTACGGCTTCAAAATCTTTTACATCCGACCTACCGCTCACCTGCCATTCACCAGTTAAACCAGGTTTTACATTTAACCTTTGCCAATGGCGTTCCGTGTAGTGAATAACTTCATCGGCAGTGGGGGGACGAGTGCCAACTAAGCTCATTTCTCCTACCAAAACATTCCCAAATTGGGGAAATTCATCGAGACTTGTTTTACGTAAAAAACGTCCTAATCTCGTGATGCGGGGGTCGTTTTCATTCTTAAAAATTAGCCCTTTTGCTTCGTTGGTAATTTGTTCTTTGAGGGAATCGGCATTTTGTACCATAGAGCGGAATTTGCGGATTTTGAATGGTTTGCCATAGAGTCCGTAGCGCTTTTGGGTGTATAAAATTGGGCCGGGACTATCGAGTTTGATGGCAATGGCAATAGGAATAAAAATCAAAGCGAGAATTAGCAATCCAACTAAACTGCCGACAATATCCAGCAGGCGTTTAGAAATTGAATCAATGGAACGATGAGGAGTTTGATAAGATAACGATAATGTAGTCATTGGACTGATTTCTCCACAATATTTGAAGTTAATGTGTGGCAAAGTGCGCGAGCTATAATTAAAGAAATGGAAAGGAGATAAATTCATGGTTGAAACAATTCAATCCCAAAATATAATCCTGCACGACTTAGTTGAAAAATTTGGCTTAGAGCGCAATGGCGACGAGCAATTCTTCCGGGAATGGCAAGATAATTTGCCGGAATTGACGGATTTTGAAAAGCAAGCTCTAGACGAGGTAAAAGGCGACTATATTCACTTGTCGGAGTATCCCATACTGGAACCGATCGTCAAAATGGTCGTGCTTTCTCCGTTGTTGAGACTAGCAGGTTTTTATCGTGCGCCATTTTACGTAAGCGCTGAAAAGGAGGTGAGAATTGTATCGGAAGATGAAGGAACTATTGTGACGGGACGCCTGGATTTACTGGTTTTTACTCCCCAGTTTTGGATACTGGTAATTGAGGCAAAAAAGGCACAATTTTCTTTGGAAGCTGGGATACCGCAAGCACTGGCATATATGCTGGGTAATCCTAATTCTGAAAAACCTGGGTTTGGATTCATCACGAATGGCCCTAATTTTATTTTCCTGAAACTGACTAAACAAGGCAAGCCGAAGTATGCGCGGTCTAATTTGTTTTCACTTGATAACAAGGATGACTTGTATACTGTCTTGAAAGTGTTAAAGCGATTTAATCAATTGCTGAGAGAGTAAGGGAGAATAGCGACGCTTTTTTGAAAATGCGATCGCACTCTCACGCTTCAGCGATCGCTATTGTTTATTCATTTCAGTCATAGTTGCTATAATGGAATTATCCACTTTAGGAAACAGCTATGACCAGCACACCAAACAAGGAACCAACACTAACAGATGTAATCGAAAAGTTGGACAAGCTATCGACTGATTTTGATAAGCTATCCACTGATGTAGAAAAGTTCAATGATCGATTTACCAACTACCAGCAGGCAACTCAATGGGTGGTTCAACTTGCCTTTACTTTGATTGCTAGCGCCACTATTACAATAATTATCACGGCGGTTCTACGGAGGTGATCGAAAAGTAGAAAAAAGATTTGATTTTTGTTCGTGCGATCGCACATATCTCTCAGCCGCCCTCTCACTCACTATCGACACTGCGTTCGCCTTGACTTCGTTCTAGTATCCGATCGAATTTGTTCTCAATTGAAAGGATTGCGATCGCATATAATTGATTTATAAGTAGCGATCGCACTTTGACTTATAAGTACAATCTCAGCCAAGTCTAAATCCTTACAAAATCGTTAAATAAGTTTCAGTTGGACTAATAGGTAAAAGCTTCAAAGTTTGATTTTGCAGATCGATTTCTAACCCCAAAGCTTCCAAAGGAATCACTCCCAAAAGAGCATCTCCACCTCCCGGTAACTCCAAACACTCGAAGGTTCCTTCCCGCTCGAACATAGATATGGTGGCATCTCGGAAAATTCGCGCTTTACCAATTCCCATTGCCGTTGCTACGTCTACTTCTTTCAGGAGTTTAAGTCCCAGTTGCGCGATCGCATCTTGTGGTAAACACAAAGTAGTGGCTCCTGTGTCTACTAACACATTTTTGAGCGTTATAGACCGGATTTGTTCTGGTGAAATTGTACCATCTTCGGCTCGAATTTGGTCGGCGCGATTAACGATCGTGATAGTTGCGAAAACTTTTCCCATTGGATTGTTGCTGTTAACTTGCATATCTGTCTCCTCCTGAATAGTCGGAGCTATTAACTCCATGTATTTTACCATTGGTTGAGTCATATTTACGTTGAATTACTCGTTATGGTGGCGATATGCCGAACGCACGCTATGCGCGATCGCACTCTCTCATTTATACGCGATCGCATAGAATTTCTTTGAAAGTAGCGTTGGCGCAGCCTGCCGTAGGCATTCGCATTTCGATTAATTCCAGGTAGGCGATAATGCTACGCATCGCTGGCGCGATCGCACTTTTTCATTTAGGCGCGTTGGGGCAGCCTCCTGTAGGCATATCGCAAAACGTACCGTAGGTAATCCTATCCCTCTTTCATCGCTCTCTTACAACTGAATTTGGCAGAAGATGGCAAAAAGTGCCATAATAAAAATGTTTGTCAATTGCTTGTCATCAGGTACTAAGCAAAGATGGTTATTCAAAGCGTAATTTCGGAACATATTGAAATCACTCCTGGTGTGTGCGGCGGTAAACCGCGTATTGCCGGACATCGAATTAAAGTGCAGGATGTTGTGATTTGGCACGAACGAATGGGAATGTCTCCTGATGAAATTGTGTATCATTATCCAAGTATTACCTTGGCTGATGTGTATGCTGCTTTGGCGTATTATCACGACCATATCCAAGAGATCAGACAACAGATTGATGAAGATGAAAAATTTGTACGGGAGTTGGAGGCTAAAACTCCTTCTTTGGTTCAGGAAAAACTAAGGAAGCAAAATGTCAAGAATGATTCGATTTCACCCGGATGAAAATGTTAGTAATTCCATAGCAGATAGCCTAAGACGACGTGGGATTGATGTAACTACCACACCAGAAGAAGGACTTATTTCTGCATCAGATGAGGAACAACTAGCTTTTGCAATTTCTCAGGAACGGGTAATTTTTACCCAAGATGCAGATTTTTTACGGCTAAATCAAGCTGGTGCCACTCACACTGGAATTGCTTTCTGTCGTAAGAATACTCGATCAATTGGCGATATTGTCAGTGGATTGGTTTTAATCTGGGAGTGTCTTGAACCAGAGGAAATGCGCGATCGCGTAGAATTTCTTTGAAAGTAGCGATCGCTGACAAAAATGCCATAATAGTCAGATGAAGTCGATCAAGTAACGACGATGGGTGGTGCTGGAGAACTGTGACAACAAGATTTTTTTGTCCGTATCTCGATAGTGAGGTTGAACTGACAGATGAACGGGAATCGCACATTGCAGATCGACATCCCGATCTGCTACCAACGTACCAGGAAAGAATTGCTGAGACTCTAGCTGACCCCGATGAGGTTCGGTGCGATGTGCGCTTCGAGGATACAATTCTATTCTCGCGAGGTTATGATAAAGGGCGTCGAGGTAGGTATGTTGTAGTAGCCGTAGTAACTGATTCATTTCCCGAAGTACGAAATTGGATTGTGACAGCTTACATCAGCAAAACGATAACTCAATGTGAAATAATATGGCAGCGAAATTAACTGTTGAATACGATCGCGTCGGTGATATTCTCTACATAAACAAATGCTCTCCTTATGCAGAACAAGAATCAGCAGAAATTGACTACGGAATTGTTGCTCGTCTTAATCCTGTGACTGAGGAAATTGAGAATCTGGAAGTGATGTTCTTCTCGAAGCGGTTCCAGGAAAGTAATGTGTTTGAATTACCAATTTTGGCTGATTTACACCTTTCTCTGCAAGCTTAAGAAGGGATTTGGGAGGATATGCGAACTCAATTTGGCATAAAATGGCCAAACCTGCCATAATAGGAAAGTCAAGTAGATCGAGTAACGAATGTGAAAAGCATTAACATTTCTCTGCCAGACTCAATGGGAACTTATGTGGAAGAACAGGTAGCTAACTGTGGTTACAGTGTTAACTAATTAACCCGTAATTACCGCAACTTTTGAAGCAAAAGGAAAATTGAATGAACGTCAAACAAACCATTACCATTGAAAGTCTAAGAAACATTTCAGTAGAAGATTTTTTGAGCTTGTTAAGACAAAAATCTGCCCTGGAAGTGCAATTTCCCAACGGTGAATCGCTAATCGTACAGGCGAAAGTTGAACTAGCGCCATTACCCATATTGGATGGGTATGTACCGCAAGGATGGAAAGAGGAAATTTACAAGCATTGACATGACCTTAGTATTTTTAGATGCGGGAATTTTCATCGGCGCTTTGCTGAGTGGCGATCCTCGCCATGTGGAAGCGCGTCCAATTGTAGAAGCGGCTCGACGGGGTGAACTTGCTGCTTGTACATCTGCTGGTGTGTTGAGTGAAGTATATGCTGCACTGACTTGGATAGGCGCTCAACCTCCCCAAACACCGGAGCTTGCTAGTCAAGCGGCTCGTCTTTTGGTAGAGCCGCCATCGGCAATTGTTGTTTTACCAACTAATTTGCAGGCGACGCTAAAAATGTTAGAAATTGCGTCAAATCGAAGGCTAACTGCTCGTCGTATTCATGATGCAAGACACGCTGCTACTGCTTTAGTTGCAGGCGTTAACGAGGTTTACACTTATGATACTGATGATTGGCGGATATTTCAACCTGATGGAATTACAATTGTTGGGCCGCCATCTGTGTTAGCTGACAATTAGTGAAAAACGATCGCTCCAAAGTTTGAGTTAATTAAATATTGGTTTTTGGAGGAGGGATCGCATTTCGATTAATCCCCAAACGCGATCGCATTTCGATTAATTCCCAAACTCGATCGCATTTCGATTAATTCCCAAACTCGATCGCATTTCGATTAATTCCCAAACTCGATCGCACTTCGATTAATTCCAGGTAGGCGATCGCACTTTTATGCGCGATCGCGTAGCGTGCCTTCGGCATATCGCAAAGCGTACCGTAGATAATCGCACTCCTTTTTCATCGATCGCTTACAACTGAATTCAAAACTTTCTGTTGCTGTTTGCGTTTCAGCAGGGAAGCGGCACCGAAAGTACCAAATGCTAATAGACCCAACATAGAAGAAGGTTCGGTAACTGATGTTGGTTCAGGCGACGTGCTTTCCATCCCACCGTACTCAACCACGTAGCCAGACATACGTGCAAAACCTGGTGCATCATTCCACTGGCCCTTAGAGCCGTACCATAGATGGGCATAATCTTCATCACTTTGACCTAGATAGTCATTATTAGGTGCATGGATATCCCAATTTGCATATTGACCATTAACTGGTCTGCCCCCAGTAGCTTTGTTACCTCCACGCCAAAATACCGTTCCTGCTTCCGGCCCTGTCATCCACTTCCATACTCCTTCCCTTTCTGCATCACTCGCGCCTAACCATGCTCCAATCTTAGTCACGTTTGAAATAATAAAATTGTGTTCTGCTTGAGAGGTAATTGTTGTCAGATACCCCTGAAGACCCTGGTAAGACTTATTTTCGGAGGCAGCTTTTGCCTGATTCCATGTGAGAGCTTCGGATACAAACTCGTAGTAATGTCCTGTATCTGAGTTGAACAAGATAGCCGCCTGTGCCATTCCTCCTGTTCCGAAGGCGACTAGCGTTGATTCCACTAAAGCGATAGATAGCTTTTTCATAGTATTCATAAAACAGGTTTCTCCGAAAAATGGAATATTTTGGACATGAAGAATTTGTGGTAGGATTTGCAGTCCTCAGAAATTACTCCTTTAAACTATAGAAGGATAGGCTGGATAAGGCGGATATTCTAAGGAACGATCGAACATCCCTACAGAAAGCCGATCGCACAGCGGACTGAAGACGCTTTTCTAGTCCTCTTGAGAGGACTTCTGCTATTAGCCAGAGAATTGATTCTCTGGCGGGTGAGAGGTTAGTCCAGGATCTGTTGCGATCGCATCAGAAGCAGTGGTTGAGATCCGAGCGATCGCATATCCTCACAGAAAGGCCGATCGCACTCTCATCAATCAGATACAACTCAATTCAAAACTTTTTCTTGCTGTTTGCGTTTCAGTAGGGAAGCGACACCGAAAGTACCAAATGCTAATAAACCTAATGTAGAAGAAGGTTCGGGAACTGACTTGTGTTCAGAAACAGGCGTTAGCAAGAAAGCATGAGTTTTGCCATTGATAGAACCCCAGCCCACAATCTGTCCTAGATCATTAATATCGCGTGCTTGCTTAAGTTCCCAGCCGGAGTCAGTAGCAATTAAGCTGTTAAGATCGGTCATTACGTCATTTTCCCAGAGAAACGCACGAGAACTTTCATTAGCGTCATCCGAGTTACCAACCACTAGGCCGAATTTATTAATGCCCCAAGCGTAGCTGTTCTTACCGCCGAGCGTACCGAGGTCAGTCATTCCATCACTCTCGTTCCATAAAAAGGCTCGTTCGTCTCCGTTAGCAGTTTGAGATTTACCGACTACCTGACCAGAATTGTTGATTTTTGATGCGTAGCTGTTCTTACCGCCGAGCGTACCGAGGTCAGTCATACCAACACCTTCAGTCCAGAGGAAAGCGTGAGTAGCAGCATTGCGTGCTGTGGCACTGTAACCAGTAACCTGCCCGTTGTCGTTGATACCAGTGCCAACACTGTAATAACCGCCCAGAGTACCGAGAGATTGAATGGAACTGCCTGTCCAACGAACGGCGTAACCTGGATTATCATTTGATTCTGGATAGCCAAAGCCATGACCTCTATTAGCCCAACCTACGACCTGTCCACTAGCATTGATGTCGTTGCCCCGGCTATCTCCTCCATTGGGGGGCAATACACCGAGATTTACTTTGCCAACACCGTCAGTGTAACGAAAGGCACGAGCTTCACCTCTAGAATCGGGGAATAAACCACTTGTACCCGAAACTTGTCCACTATCGTTAATGCTTGTGGCATAGCTGCCGTTGCTACCAAAATGACCAAGGTCACTCATTCCGACACCATCCGTCCATAGGAAGGCACGTTTAGCTCCACTAGCTGTTTGCGATTGACCAACTACCTGGCCTAAGTTGTTAATACCATAAGCCATGCTTTCAGTCCCGCCGAGTGTACCGAGATCACTGATGGAGTAGAAAGATGCAGCTTCAGCAGACTGAGATGTTGCAAGTCCTAGTGCAGTGATGGTAGTCAGTGAGAAGGAAAGCTTTTTTAGTTTTTTCACAAGAGTAGAAGTAGGCATAGAATTCACTCCTTTCAGAAGTCAGAAGTTGAAAATAGAAAGATTGCGAGCAAAGATCGCATATCCTCACAGAAAGCCGATCGCACACACCCCTTAACCTTGGGTTAATTGACAGCAAAGATACTTGTGTCAACCCCTGCTAACCTCTTCTATGGAAAACGCCAAACTTTTTACGCAAATCTCGAAACTTTTTTTCAGAGCCAGGTAAAAGTAAAGTTTTATAACAAATCAGGTGTAAATGCGTAAAAACTTGGCGCTAAACCATAAGAACAAGTAGAGGTTCACCCACAGCCTTATCGGAAGTGTCCTACAGAAAATCCCAAACAAACAAGGAGAGTGAGATGGTTGCCCCACCAGGCGATGATTTCGATCGGCAACTTCAGAAACTAGCAATAGAAGCTCAACAGCACCCGCCCCAGAGCAGTCAACGGCTGCAAACATTAAATAAACTGATAAATGAAATTTGGCAATCAAACCAGCTTGGTCATCCCCAAAGTGGGTTATGGCTACCTGATGTTTACGAAGACCTTTATAATGAAGCCCGCCAGCGAACCATGCTAGAAATTTGCCAAAATATAGACAAATACAAACCACAATATCCCGTCATGGCGTGGGTGAATTCATTGCTGCGATATCAATTTATTGCTGTTGTCAACGACTATAACAACAACAGGATAATCTCCCTTCCATCCCTCGACGATTTAGAGAGGTTTGCATCACAGGAAGATACCCTTGACGACGCCATTTTGGTGCGGCGATTTCTCCAAGACGACCCAGAAAATCTTTTGCAAGCTGAATCAATCAGAGGCCGTCCCGATGTGACATTTCAAATTTTAGCGTGGGCAAGATTTGTAGAAGACTATTCCTGGGATGAACTTTCCAAAAACTTAGGCATTTCACCTCAGACTCTTTGTAGTTTTTTCAATCGGAATTTGCGTAATTTAATGCCTTATTTCAATAGATATTTACAGGAATAGTTGCCAAAGAGGTTGGAAAAGAGATAATTATGAGTAAACTAACTGAAAATTTGACATTCGCAGTACCCCTATCTTTTGAAGCCCATTCGATCGCCCAACAGTGCTGCAAACATCAACCATCACCTCAAAAAGCCAAACAGGTTTATCTCAATACATTAGCCGTATACGCCGTTGATTTTTACATCCGCTGCCTGGGATTTGACACCAATTGGTCTCAAAGTGATAGCCGCAATCCGGTGATGCTGAAATTCATGGATGTTGCCGATTTGGATATAAAATATCTAGGCAAATTAGAATGTCGCCCCGTCTTACCAGATGCAGAAGTTTGCCACATTCCTCCCGATGTTTGGGAAAACAGGCTTGGCTATGTTGCCGTGCGGCTAAACCAATCTTTGAAAGAAGCGACATTGTTGGGATTCACCGAAAACCCAGCCAAAGAAATCCACCTCAGCCAACTGCAATCTTTAGAAAAATTTACAGATTTTTTGTGTCAAAAACGACAATCTGAACCTGTAAATCTGAGACAATGGTTTTCAGGGATAATTGAGGCTGGTTGGCAAGCGATCGAGCAGCTTTTAAGCCTAGAAAAAGTCGAACTGGCATATATGTTTAGAGGCGCCGTGAATATTACGCGGGGTCAGCAGATTGACTTAGGAATGGAACTGGGGGAACAGTCCCTGGCGCTGGTAGTTATGCTGCCGCCAGAACCAGATTCAGAAGTAGATATTCGGGTGCAGGTGCATCCGATGAAAGGTCAAACTTTTTTGCCGCCGGGAGTGAAGTTGATGGTAATAGATGAATCGGGAGAAATAGTTCTTGACACAGAATCGAGGGAGGCGGATAATTTTATTCAGTTGCATTTCAGTGCTGAATTAGAAGAACGTTTCACCGTCGCCGTGGCGCTGGGAGAAACGAGTGTGAAGCAAGACTTTTGTTTGTAGCCCCTCGCTATTAGCCCGGAGGTTTGAACTCCAACCTCATAGCCCACCAGAGGTGAAAACTCCAACCTCATAGCCCGCCTGGGGTTCAAACCCCAGGCTAATAGCCCAAGTCCACTGAAGTGGACTGAATAAATGAACAAAGTTAAATTCATTAACATTATGCAGTCGCCTTATAGCCCACCAGAGGTGAAAACGCAAGAGCTTTTAGCCAACGTCCACTTCAGTGAACTAAAGTGGACAAAATATTTGTTTTTTTGTTTTCCAGTCCACTTCAGTGGACTTTCGCTATTAGCCTGGGGTTTGAACCCCAGGCGGGTCTGGACAAAATATTTGTTTTTTTGTTTTCCAGTCCACTTCAGTGGACTTTCGCTATTAGCCTGGGGTTTGAACCCCAGGCGGGTCTGGACAACTTAACTAACATTTTTCCTCATCAATCATGTACCTCGAACTACAGCGCAGAAATCTCCAAGGACGTTCTTTCAGAGGTGAAAACCTCTCAAATACCGATTTCTCTTATTCAAACATCCAAGGTGCAGATTTTACTAATGCCAATCTCACAAATGCTAACTTCACCAATGCTCAAGCGGGACTCCCACTTAACTGGAGAATAGGAATATTAATTATTGCCGCACTGCTATCAGCAATATCAGGTGTGGCGGCTGTAACTACAGCTTATCGAACAACGACTTTTTTAATACCATACCCAGATAGGCAACTTGGAATCACTGCTAGTTTATTATGCTTCTTTTTCATCCTAGCTATCAATATAGTATTGTTGATTATCACCATTAACCAAGGCATCCAAAGAACGATCGCCATTGTCGCGAGTGTGGTAGCTGTGTGTGGTTCTACGATCGGGATTTTCAGCGCTATTAGTAATGATAACAACAAGTTTTTTGATTGGTTTAGAGCTTTTAGATTAGGTAATTTTATTTATGCTGCCAACGGACAAGCTGGTGCGTCAAGTTCGGCTTATGTAATTTTGTATTTGGCGATCGCAGTTGCGGCGACCATTGCGGTAGTGGTATCATTAGGTTTAGCCGTATTTTTAGCTGTAGTTGTGGCGGGAGAGGGGATAAAATTTTTGGTTGTAGGTGAGGCAATGGCGATCGCGATAATTGCCACTGCGATCGTCACCCGCAATGGTTCTAGATATTTTTTTAAATTAAAACCTCCTCTACCTCAATCGGTGGCACTTGCTGCTCAAATTACCGTCATTTCCATCGCCGTAATCTTAGCTGTTGTTTTAGTTTTATTGGCTAATTACATTGCCGATCGAGTTTTAGCAGAAGACGATAAATATATCATTCTGCACCAAATTGGCGTTGCGATCGCAGCTATAGGCGGAACCAGTTTTCGTGGTGCTAATTTAACTAATGCGAACTTCAGTTATGCCACACTCAAAAGCACCGATATTAGATTTGCTAATACAACGCGCACCTTATGGCACAGAGCAATAAATCTTGACTGGGCAAGATTAAGTGGTACAATATTAATGAACTCAAAAGTTAGAGATTTTCTGGTTAGCGGAAATGGACGCGAGCAATCATATACTAATGCTAATCTCAAAGGAGCAAACCTGATGGCAGCAGACCTCAGCTATGCTAATTTGAGAGAAGCGGATCTCAGCGAAGCTACGTTTGAGGACGCCTGTTTGGAGTGGACAAATTTAACCCAAGTTCAGGCAATTAGCACTGATTTCACGAACGCCAAACTAACAGGCGCTTGCGGTTTGGGAACGTGGAATATTGACAGCAGCACTATACTGGAATGGGTCGATTGTCGGTGGGTTTATCTGTTAGAAAATCCCAAGCCGAGAACGGACGATCGCGAACGCCGTCCCAGCAGCGGCGAGTTTGCACCAGGAGAATTTACCAGTCTGTTTCAAGAGGTTTTGAACACTGTCGATTTGATTTTCCGCAACGGTATCGACGCCACAGCTTTCACCCAATCTTTCCAACAAGTGCAAGTCGAAAATGAAGGCACTAAACTCGATATCCAAAGCATTGAAAACAAAGGCGATGGCGTTGTGATCGTCAAGGTCAGAGTACCTGTCGATGCGAATAAAGCCAAAATTCACAGCGATTTCATCCAAATTTATGAAGATAACCTGAAAGCTTTAGAGCAAAAATATCAAGCTGAATTAAAAGATCGATCGGCCCTGCTGGAACGCTATCATCAACAAAATGTAGATATGCTGTCGGTGATTAAACAGATAGCTGCTAAACCTAGTATATCTGAAAAATTAGTGGTTTTGAATCTGGGAAAAGGCGATTTTCAGATAGGATTTCCCGCAGTCACGGCGCAGATTTGGTGGGACGAAAATCCCCTCCCCGCCAATTTTACCGCCAGCTTACCTGCCAAACCAGAAATACCGGCACTTTATCAACAATGGCAAGTAAAATATGAAAATCTCAGGTTGTGCTATCAAGCGCAAGGTGTGCTTCCCCGCATCAAACCACAGTCTCAGGTAAAGCAGGTTTCGATTCAAGATATTCCTAAGTTAAAGAAAGAAATTGAAAGTTTGGCTAACGAGTTGAAAAAGCAACTCAATACTTGGCTTAACTCGGAAGCGTTTAGTCCAATTAAAAATAAGTTACGGACAAAATTAAATATATCTGACCAAATCCGAATAATTATCCAATCCGAAGATATCCAAGTGCGACGCCTTCCCTGGCATTTGTGGGATTTGTGCGAAGATTATCGCCAATCTGAAGTCGCTTTGAGCGCTACAAAAGGTGACAGAATGACAAAATCTGTTCCTTCCAGAAATAAAGTGAGAATCTTGGCGATTCTGGGGAATAGCAAAGGATTGAATCTGGAAGAAGATAGGCAAATCCTAGAAAATTTACCCGCCGCCGAAACGGTATTTTTAGTAGAACCAACTCGCAAACAATTTGATGAATATCTGTGGGATGAACAAGGTTGGGATATCCTCTGCTTTTCGGGACACAGTTCGACTAAATGGGATAAAATTAACGGTTGGATTGATATTAATCAAACAGAAAGGCTAACTATAGAACAGTTGGAAAATGCTTTGAAAGCTGCGATCGATCGCGGTTTGCATTTAGCAATTTTCAACTCTTGCGACGGTTTGGGATTGGCGGAACAACTGGAAGATTTGCACATCCCGCAAATCATTGTGATGCGCGAACCTGTACCCGATTTAGTCGCACAGGAATTTCTCAAAAACGCGATCGCAACTTTTTGTTCGGGCAAATCTTTATACGTTTCTGTGCGAGAAGCGCGACAAAAGTTGCAACGCATGGAGGATAAATTTCCCTGTGCTAGTTGGTTGCCAGTAATTTGCCAGAATCAAGCCGAAATTCCCCGGATGTGGCGAGAATTTATCTGCTCATCTCATCTTAATTATAACGAATCCTTGAGTCAATTGCAAGCGGTAATAGAGACTAAAATTACATAAATTTCTGTTAACCTATTTTTCGCTGAGGTAATTATGAACAACTTCAAAAATGAGTTTTTGAGATATTCTTACCTGAAAAATCCAGAGCAGGGATTAACGCTAGTCGAATTGCTCGTCGTCATCTTTATAATTGGGATTTTGTCAGCTATTGCTTTGCCTTCTTTCCTCAAACAAGTGAACAAAGCTAAAGGAGTTGAAGCTACCGTTAGAATTAAAAATTTTATCACGGCTGAGCGAAATTACTATTTAGAAAATTCAGTTTTTACAGACGATGCCAGCAATCTGAATTATTCACTGGAAACAGAAAACTATCGCTATTTAATTTTGCTTTTCGATGGTCGCCAAATAGTAATTCATGTAGCTATACCTAAAAAACCAGGTCTTCAATATCATGGCGGAGGTGTGTATTTTAGAAACGGCATTGACTATCCTTGTGGCCCTCTATCAACCAGCAATCCAACAATTCCAGCGATAGTAGCTTTAGTCCGCAGTTCTTGTCAATTTTAGGTAGTAATAGAATTATAGGTTGGGTTTCGCTATTGCTCAACCCAACCTACGAAATGCTACTAATACTAACTGTTGGGTGGATATGCAGAGCCCTTGCGGAAAGTATTGCTTTCTAAGTCAGTTTCAATCAAATTGACCAAGCTCGGCGACGAGGCGAAATATGGCACATTGTTGTTCTCAATTGTACATCTTTGCAATTTCACAGGCTCGCTGTCTTTGACATTGAAGAAAAAGTCGTAGTCTACCCTGATACTATTATTGCGGAATCCACATTGTAAAAATTGTACGTTTCGAGAGTTAAGTACGTTAACTAGCTCGTATTCTTTGTTATTATTAAACTGGCATTGTCTAAAGGCAATATTTTGACAATTGAACAAACTGAGAATGTGATAGGTACATTCTTTAATCACCGTATTACTACAGGTTAAATTATTAACATTATTGGCTCTGATACCCAAGATACCGCTGCCAAAAAGGATGCAACTATTCACTTGAATATTTTCTGAATCGTCAAAAGTGAAGACGCCACCTCTGCAAAATCCTTTTTCCGGCCCGTGTCCGGCTTCGATATTTTTAATGGTAATATCTTGACAGTCGCGGAATTTCAAAACATCACCATAACGGGGTCGGGTGAGTAGCAGAGGCGGTTTAATACCCAAACCGATGATTTGCAGGTTTTCTACTCCTGAAATAATCAGTTCGTTGCCATCGAAGGCTTTCTCAAAATAGGCGTATCTGCTACTAGCGGCAGGATCGAGATCGGATAGAGAATAGGCTCCCGGTTTGAGTTTGATAGTACGGTTGGGGCCGATCGCAGCAACGAATTCTTCAACCGTGCTGACTACAATCTCCTCCATCTGTGCAATAATTGATTCCGATGCCAGGAAGGCGAAAAGACCAAAGATAAAAGACCGCCTGCTTGTTCCTGTGAAAAAGTCCATTGACTATCCTCTTGAGTTAGCTACTTTTAACAATCAAATTTGAGTATATTCGGTATTGCCCACTCTACTAACTGAATAGGTACTATTATAAAATAATACAATAATCGACTTTGCAATTGATATGAGCGACTTACCAGAAAAGCGACAACCGCGACGGGGTAGAATCTTTCCAGAATACACCGTCCCGCCTGAAGAAATAGCTCGACGCAGAGCTGAAAGAACAGAACTCGGACTGCGCTGTAAAGCAATCTTTGAACGAATCCGCCCGGAACTGATGGAAAAGTATTACAATTGGTTAATTGCCATAGAACCGGACACTGGCGAGTATGTACTTGACCCCAAATTAGAAGGCATCATCCAAAAAATTAAGGAACGGTATGGCGATGAGAAGGTTATGTTAACAACTTTTCGCCTTAATGAAGAAGGATTCTGCGGAAGGATATGATAGCAGGCAGGTTTGGGGAAGATGGGGAGTTGTTCTTTGAAATTGAATTGATTGCCAATAACAGAGAACGCTTCCCAGTTGAAGCGCTGCTAGACACGGGTTTTACCACAGGTTTTCTGGCGATTAATGTTCAAGACCTAGAGGCGCTAGACTGGCCTTTAATTAGGTCTAAAATTGAGTTGCGGACAGCGCGGGGAGATGAGTTCTTCGACATCTATCAAGGGAAAGTAATTTTGGATGGGCAAGAGTTTATTATTCCCGTTCACGTTGGAGATGCGCTTCCTGACATTTTAATCGGTTCGCGATGGCTAGAAATCATGGAGTTAGCCGTAAATAAACAGAGAGGCATTTTGACACTAGAAATGGTGGAAAGTGAGTGAAAGAAATTCACTCTAAAATAAAGCGCTCGCTTTTCCTCACTTCCTCACCTATTCCCGCTTAAGCTATGAAGATTAACCACTTTAATCTGTGTGGTGAACTTCACTAACAATTTCATAGCAACCAGTCATCGGCGGTTTAGCAAATAAATGATTTATCTCATGCAAAATAGCCTGGTTAACCTCGCTTTGATTCGCTTCCATATCTTCCGCACTTTCCCATAGAATTATCGCAATTCCTTTATCAGTCCCCGGTTCTTGCAGTAAGTAAGACCCCTTGAAACCTTGTCCGTAGCTTGAAACAGCTTGTTCGTAAAGTTGTTCCGCCTCTGGAAACTTACCCGGTTTGAACTCACCAATAGCAACGTAGGCACATTTATATTTCAAAAAATCTTGAAACTCTGACATTGTACACTCCTGAAATGATATACTCCAAACGCATACCCAGATAGGGTACAGCGCTGACCACTCAAATAATAGTAACCGTTATTAAGGAATAGGCGTGTTAAAAAACTATATAAATGCTGAATGGTGTACATCCAGCGCTACAAACTACCTGGATGTGATTAATCCGGCTACCGCCGAGGTGCTGGGTACTGTACCATTGTCGCCTGCAACGGAAGTGGAGCAAGCAGCTGTCGCAGCAGGAACTGCCTTTACCACCTGGCGGCGAACTCCGCCAACAGAAAGGGTGCAATACTTGTTCAAACTCAAAAACCTCCTCGAAGAGCATTTTGATGAGCTTGCGCGTACCATTACCCTCGAATGCGGCAAGACTTTAGTTGAGTCTAAGGGTGAAATTCGCCGTGCGATCGAAAATGTAGAAGTCGCCTGCGGAATTCCCATCCTAATGCAAGGAGACTACCTGGAAGATGTGGCGCGTGGCATTGACGAATTTTCGATCCGTCAACCAGTCGGAGTAACTGCCATTATTGCACCTTTCAACTTTCCCGGCATGATTCCTTTTTGGTTTATGCCATACGCTTTAGCTTGCGGCAATACCACCATTGTCAAACCCTCAGAAAAAGTGCCGCTGACAATGCAAAAAATCTTCCATTTGTTAGAACAAACCGGATTACCAAAAGGGGTGGTTAACTTAGTCAACGGTGCCAAAGAAGTCGTCGATGCCATTTTAGATCATCCAATTATTCGCGCCATTAGTTTTGTCGGTTCCACACCAGTAGCGAAGTACGTTTACAGTCGCGCCGCCGCCAACGGCAAACGCGCTCAATGCCAAGGAGGAGCGAAGAATCCTATTATTGTATTGCCCGATGCGGATTTAGAAACTACCATAAAAATTGCGGCAGATAGTGCTTTTGGTTGTGCCGGACAACGTTGCCTCGCCGCCTCTTTGGCAGTCACAGTGGGAAAAGCACGCGAGACATTTACAGAAGCTATTGTTGAAGTTGCCGAAACGCGAATTGTGGGCTATGGTTTGGATGAAAAAGTGCAAATGGGGCCAGTAATTACCCGCGAAAGTCAAACTCGAATCGAGGGATTAATTCAAAAGGGAATTGATGAAGGCGCAACGGCGTTAGTAGATGGTCGCCATCCTAATATTTCCGGTTACGAAAAAGGTAATTTTATTAAACCAACCATTTTGCAAAATGTCAATCCCAAAAGTGAAATTGCCCGCACAGAAATTTTTGGCCCAGTGCTGGGATTGATTCATTTGGATACAATTGATGATGCTATTGCTTTGGTAAATAGCAGTGAATGGGGAAATATGGCTTGTTTGTTTACCACCAGTGGTGCAGCAGCGCGAAAATTTCGTTACGAAGTTGATGCTGGGAATATCGGTATTAATATAGGCGTAGCAGCTCCAATGGCTTTCTTTCCCTTCAGCGGTTGGAAGGCAAGTTTCTTTGGAGATTTGCACGGACAAGGGCGTCATGCTGTCGAATTCTTCACGCAAACTAAAGTGGTTGTGGAGCGATGGCCAAAAGATTGGTCGCGTCAATTTTAGTCATTAGTCATAATTTTTGTTTGCAGTTCCATATCTCTATGCTAATCTCGCCATCGCTGCTTCTAATGCAGATCGAATCGCTTTAATCTCCTCAAGATTCTCAGAACTATAACTTGTCTGGTTGCCTCCAGTAGTGGCGATTAAAAGTGTGTGTGTATCCTTCAAAGAAATCAGCCAATTAATTCCAAGTCCTATTACTATCAGCGTTACCAAGAAGAATTCCAGCGATGGGTAAAACACACACGCTATCAGCATTAAAACACCAATAAGAAAGCAATTCCAAGCTTGACTGCGATCGGGTTTTTTTGTAACAATTTTGACAGTATCGATATTCCGAATTTGATATTGAGTACCGTCGATTTCGAGCAAAGTCCTGGTAATCCGAACTTCTTCTTTTTTATAAAGAGTTTCATCCTCTGAGAATGACGCTGACATCGGGTTAAAAAATTAAGATCCACGGATACTCGGAAGAATTTACCGTAACTCTTTCTCTCGCAACAGTGCATCTGCCCAAGCTGCATCTGCTTCCGACAGAGGAGGTACAGGCTCGTTTCTATAATCTATCACCAGATCGTAACCGGCCCGATCGTAGACTCCGTTTATCAAGGTTTGCAAATCTACCAAAGGTTCAGCATCCTCATCTCGCAACGGCAGGGAAAATAAAGGAATTGCATCTGGTAAATTAAACGCATATAGATTAGCTAAAGGACGCCGATCGCCCCGACAGACCAAAATATTATAATGAGTTTGGATGCGATCGTTCAAAATAGGCATTGGTCGCCCTACACGCAGCAAATCTATTTCTACTAGATTAGTTAAACTTCCCAACACCCGGCGACGCTTGCGTTCGTAGGTGCGGCGTCCTTCACCTGAAAGCTTATTCTTAGGAGAGAGAACTTCAATCGCTGTCACTACCTCGTTTGTTCCCACATCTCGCACTTCCAAATAGCCTTCTCTAACAGGATCGGGTGTAGGAATTGCCACTGTTAAAGGTTCTGTTGGGGGTGCAGCAATAGCGACATTCGGGTTGGTTTGATTTGTTGTATTCCTTAAACTTCGCATCGTCACATCAGGAACACCTACAAGCAGCGATTTATCCCCAATGGTTTCATAAATTCGCACTTCTACTGCGACTCGATATTTAGGGCGCAGTTGGGGAACTAAAGACTCTGCAATGGCGATAATCAGCCAGTGATGTACTCCAGACCATAATTCAGGATGTTCTAAATAAGGATTCATTCCGGGAAAAGGAGAAGGCATAAAATTACCTCAAACACAATTTAAGTTTCTTTCTTTTTTGCTTTCTTTTTCCCCCCCCTCCCCGTTGCGGGTTGGGGGGTTGGGGGGGTGGGGTCTACCTCATATCATATCCAAACAAATTCGGGTCAACTTCTCCTAATTGCAAATCCGCCAAACCATACTCTGCCCAACGCCTTTCTACCATCGCCGCTACATCCAAATCAGACTCCAAAGGTTCCCCCCATTCGTGTTCTGTTTCCGGCGGAATCTTAGTAGTTGCATCAATTCCCATTCGTCCGCCCAAACCAATCTTTTCGCTAGCAAAATCCAAACTATCAAAAGGTGTATTGGGCAGAATAAACACATCTCTTGATGGATCGACTTTGGAACTAATTGCCCACACCACTTGACGCGGATCTCGAATGTTGATATCTTTATCCACAACAATGACGAATTTGGTGTAAGTAAATTGCGGCAATGCACTCCAAAAAGCTAAAGCCGCACGTCGTGCTTGACCGGGATAAGCTTTATCAATTGAAATAATTGCGGCCTTATAACTCAAGGCTTCCATTGGTAAAAAGAAATCGACAATTTCCGTTACTTGTTGCCGTAAAATGGGAGTGTAGATGCGGTTAAGCGCGATCGCCATCATCGCTTCTTCCTTCGGCGGACGACCGCTAAACGTGGTCAAATAAATCGGGTCTTTGCGATGAGTCATACACTGGAACCGAATCAGGGGCGAATCTTCCACTCCGCCGTAATATCCCATGTGGTCGCCAAACGGCCCGTCCGGCAACACTTCGCCGGGGGTAATCGTACCTTCTAAGACGATTTCCGAGTCCGCTGGCACTTCCAGATCCACCGTTTTGCATTTCGCTAAATTTACCCCAGAACCGCCGTAGAGTCCAGCAAACAGCCATTCCGACAAGTCTACGGGGATGGGTGTGGCGGCTGCCATGATGATGAGGGGATCGACGCCGAGTGCGATCGCAACTTCCAACTTCTTCCCCCGTTCCGCCGCCTTCCGCAAATGCCGCGCCCCACCCCGCACCGACAACCAATGCACCGTCATCGTATTGCGAGATTGCAGTTGCAGCCGATACACCCCCACATTCGGCGTACCCGTCTCGCAATCCCTTGTAATCACCAGCCCCAGCGTGATAATCTGACCAGCATCTCCCGGATAAGGCCGAATCATCGGAATTTTAGTCAGATCCAGATCGTCCCCTTGGATGACAATTTGCTGACAAGCGGGGAAAAAGTCACGTCCCGGTTTCGCCTTCAGCACATCAAACAGCACCTTACCAAACTCCACAGCCTGCGAAATCTTCTTCGGCGGCTTAGGCTGTTGCAGCATACTCAGCTTTTTACCCAGTCCTTCCAACTCCTCTGGACGTTCCATATTCATCGCCCAGCAAATCCGTTCCACCGTCCCCATCAGGTTAATAGCTACAGGATACGGCGACCCTTTCACGTTTTCAAACAGTAACCCTGGGCCACCCCGTTGCAACATCCGGTTGGAAATTTCGGCCACTTCCAAATCTGGGTCAACCAACACTGAAATTCGCCGCAATTGTCCCCTTTCTTCCAGCAGTTTGATGAATCCCCGCAAGTCTCTAGTCATAATTAAAATATGTGAAGCTTTGTCTTCCTCATATTATGGACTTAACCCCGACCCCCTGCGCGTAGAGGGCTATGCCAGTTAACTCAAATTTGCCTAACGTGAATGAATCTGCCATTATCGACAAAATCAGCACCTGTGTTTATCAAGCCTTCCTTGATATTCACCAGCACCAGCCTGAGTGGCTGAATGAAAAGTACAAGAAGGTTAACTGGCGCGATGCTAAAAGCCAATCTATCTTTCTGGGAAGATTGAAAGAAGAGATTGGCAATACCACAGATCGAAAGGTTTTACTTCTTAAAGTCAGAAAATTTCTCCAAATTCTTCTGGTTCGCAGCTTTTTTGACGCGACTGAATTTAAGTCTTTAATGGTAAAAGTTAGGCAAATAACTCAGCTAGAAATTATTTCACCCAGGGAAGAGATTTCTATTGATAAAAAGCTAACAGCAAAAAGTGAAATATCAGAAATACCAACATCAGCAGAACCTGTTGCGGAGTCTGTTGCTCAGAGTAATAGTATTGCTATTCTACTTCTAGACGCGGAAAATTTACAACTCGATCTGGAAACAGAAAAGTTCTTGGCTGGAATCTGCAAGTATCCCATCCAAATTAAAGTTGCCTTCGCCAATTGGCGCAGTATGGGAAAGCAAGATTTGGAATTTCACGGACGCAGTTACGAACTGATTCACGTACCACCGGGCAAAGATAGCGCAGATTTCAAAATGGCAACCGTTGGCTCGTCTATTTTTGTACATTATCCCAATGCGAAGGAAGTTTTAGTCTGTTCTTCGGACAACGGATTAACTCATTTATACAATACATTGCAAACCCACGGATTAACTGTGTATCGGGTTCGCAAACAAGGCGATTTTATTACAGTTTTAAATAGCAAGACTTCCGAAATAAAGAAACATTCGCTTAAGCCTTTACCCGTTATTCCATCTCTGACTCAATCCCTCGCCCAACTGAAGGATTTAATCAAGGATGAGCAACAAAGAACTGGTTTGCAATGGATAAAATTATCTAGAGTTGCCAACCTTTTTCAAACTAAGTACAATTTAACCATTAGCCAAGTCGTATCTACTCATCTTCCCGGTAAAAAATCTAGAGATATTTTTTATGAGTACCCTACTGATTTTGTGGTACACCAGCCATCAAGTCAATCTCCTCTTTATGTGAGTTTGTTTCATACCCCACCAGCAAACAATGGAGAAAGTAAAGGTGACGAACAGCAAGATCGAGGCGAGCCTAAGAATAATCTCATGTCTGCAATTACTTCATCAGCAGATTTAGAAAAAGTGTTACTTATGCTTGTAAATGAGTTAACTGTTAATTATCCCGGAAGATCGATTTCTCTGGAAGTCATCGGCACGGAATTTAGCAAGAAATATGGCTATTCGATTAATGCAATTATTAAGGATAATTTGAAGCTAAACGGTAATTTACTTAAATTTTTGCAGTATTTTACCTCTTTTAAGGTGGAACAGAAAAAAGGCAAGTGGCAAGTTGCGATCGCACAACTATAGCTTATACCAAATCCTGGTTAAGCTACCTTTAGTCCATAATCCCTTACTTCGTCAAGCTTTTTCCTCTTCCCTAGCCCCTAGCCCCTAGCCCCTAGCCCCTAGTCCCTAGCTATAGCTTTGAAATTATCCAAACTTTCCTTTAACATAATCTTCTGTTTGCTTCTTCGAGGGATTAGTAAAAATGGTCTTAGTGTCGTCAAACTCCACTATCTCGCCCATGTACATAAAAGCGGTAAACTCAGAAACCCTAGCGGCCTGCTGCATACTGTGAGTCACAATTAGAATTGTCACCTGTTGCGTCAAATCCTCAATCAATTCTTCAATGCTCATAGTTGCGATCGGATCGATCGCAGATGTAGGCTCATCAAACAGAATAATCTCAGGTTCGGTCGCTAGTGACCTAGCAATGCACAAGCGCTGCTGTTGACCGCCAGAAAGGTTGTAAGCTTGGTCTTTCAAGCGGTCTTTCACTTCATCCCACAAAGCAGCACCTCGTAGGGCTTTTTCCACCTTTTCATCAATAACGTTACGTCTCGATTCATTCCGCACCCGCAAACCATAGGCCACATTTTCATAAATTGACTTAGGAAAGGGATTTGGCTTCTGAAACACCATGCTAATCCGCATTCGGACTTCGATCGGATCGACCCGACGACTCAGGATGTTGATCCCATCAGTGTCTAAGATGATTTCCCCTTCGTAACGATTGCCGGGGTAAAGGTCGTGCATACGATTGAAACACCGCAACAAAGTGGTTTTGCCACAGCCTGAAGGCCCAATCAGCGCCGTAACCCGCTTTGACGCCAGTGCTAGGTTGATATTTTTAAGAACTTGTACAGAACCGTAGTAAAAATTGAGGTTATTCACCTCAGCTTTAGGCTTGACTGCAATTGATTCGGACATGGAATTGGTTGTTTTTTCTACCATTTGATATTTTTGCGAAAACGATAGCGCAGATAGATTGCTAAGGAGTTCATCGCTAGCGTCATCAGAATTAACACAATTCCTGCCGCTGCTGCATTTACCTGAAATTCAGGCTCTGGACTGGACACCCAATTAAACATCTGAATCGGCATGACTGTGAAGGGAGACATCAGCCATGAAAAAGAAATGTAGGGAAACTCGTTCTTAATTGGGGAATCCGGCAAAAAGGCGATAAAAGTGAGAGCGCCGATCGTAATTATAGGGGCAGTTTCGCCGATAGCTCGCGACAAACCAACAATAACGCCCGTCATAATTCCCCCAATTGAATAGGGCAATACGTGATCCCAAATCATCTGCCACTTGCTTGCGCCAAGGGCATAAGCCGCTTCGCGAATAATATTGGGAATGGCGCGGATAGACTCCCTAGTGGTAACAATGACTATCGGCAAAATCAACAGTGCTAAAGTCAACCCGGCTGCCATAATGCTCTCACCCAGATTGAGTTTATAAACGAACAAGCCTAAAGCCAAAAGCCCGTAGATAATTGAGGGAACACCCGCTAGGTTGGTTACATTGATCTCGATTAAATCGGCAATCCAGTTTTTCTGGGCATATTCTTCTAGGTAAATCGCAGCTGCTACACCTAATGGAATTGCAGCTATTGCAGTTAACAACATGACGAGAGTTGTTCCTACCCAGGCAGAGAGAATGCCTGCTTGTTCAGGCTTGTAGGAGGGAAATGAAGTCAAAAATTGCCATGAAAGACGCGGTAAGCCGTCACTGCACAGGTCAATTATCAACGCCAGCAGGGTAACAATTCCCACTAGCATAGACAACAAGCCGATCGCAGCAAAAATTCTGTCCCAGACATTTTTACGTGCAATAAGTTTTCGTATTTCCTGTAGATTATCTCCTGACATTAATAAATTTCTCGATAGCGTTTACTCAAAAAATGTCCCGCAATGTTCAATACCAGGGTAATTAGAACCAGTGTAAGTCCAGCAGCGAAAATGGTTTGATATCCAATACTACCATGAGGCAAATCACCGAGACTTACTTGTACAATGTAAGCGGTGATTGTGGCGGCGGGTTCCATTGGGTTCAAAGTGAGATTGGGCTGCAAGCCAGCTGCGATCGCTACTACCATTGTTTCTCCCACTGCCCTAGAAATTCCCAAGATGTAAGCCGCTGAAATTCCAGAAATGGCAGCCGGGAATACGACTCGCAAAGCCGTTTCTAGGCGCGTCGCCCCCATTGCATAAGAACCTTCTCGTAACTGTACCGGCACCGCACGCATGGCATCTTCACTCACGGAACTGATATATGGAATAATCATGATTCCCATAACCAGCCCCGCACTTAACATATTGGACCCTGACAGTTCGGGAAAAAACTTCTGCAACAGGGGAGTGACAAAAACCAGGGCGAAATACCCATAAACTACTGTGGGGATACCTGCCAGCAATTCTAAACAGGGTTTGATCCACTCGCGCAGGCGGTTATCGGCGAATTCGCTCAGGTAAATGGCAGAGATAGTACCTAGCGGAATTGCCACCAACAAAGCCACCATTGTGGTGACAAAAGTACCTGAAGCAAGAGGTAATATCCCGTAGTGGGCATCAGAAAATAGGGGCGTCCATTGGGTGTCCGTGAGGAATTTTACGATCGAAACTTTCTCGAAGAAAGCTACGGATTCAGAAATCAAGATAAAAAGGATCTCAACGGTAGTCGCTACGCAGGAAAAGGCAGCTAGAAACAACAAAAACTCGATCGCTCGTTCTCGTACATCGCGGATTAGCTTTGGGGTTATTTGCTTTTGCTTAGATAGTTGCAGTTGTTTGTCGTTCATAAAATCAGTAATCGGTTTGCGATTAGCAATTAAATTTCAAATGCTAATCGCTTTTCGTTTGAATCAAAACATTTTATTGGCTAGCTTCGCGCTGTAGTAGTTGCTGAATTGTCAGTCCAACTGGTGCATCACCGGCAAATACCGTACCGAGCTTGCGATTTTGGAAATGGCTTGTCGCAATTCTATAAACCTGGGCCGGTAAGGGGACATATCTCACCACTGGTACTAAACGGGGCGCATTGCTGATGTAAAAATTGACAAAATCCCTTACCTCGTTCCGCTGAGCAGACTTGGCATTGACATAGATAAAGATAGGCCGAGAAAGTGGTTTGTAAGAACCATTCTCAACTGCTTGGCGAGAAGGCAGCACGCCGTTTATCGCCACCGCCTTCAGTCGGGCTTTATTGGCTTCGTAGTAAGCATAGCCGAAGTAGCCCAAGGCATTGCGATCGCGACTCACTCCCTGTACCAATACGTTATCATCTTCACTGGCCGTGTAATCACCGCGACTGGACTTAGATTTACCAACAATAGCTTCGGTGAAATAGTCAAACGTACCAGAGTCGGCACCTGCGCCAAATAATTTCAAGGGCGCGTCAGGCCATCCCTGACGTACTTGATTCCATTTTGTGATAGAACCCTGTGCCGTAGGTTCCCACATTTTCTTAAGTTCAGGAACAGTCATGTTAGTGGCCCAGTTGTTTTGGGGGTTAACCACTACTGTTAGCGCATCGTAAGCCACTGGTAATTCGATGAACTGAACGCCAGCTGCTCTACAAGCCTGCAATTCTTCGGCTAGGATTGGCCGGGATGCGTTAGAAATATCCGTCTCGCCACGACAAAACTTTTTGAAGCCTCCCCCAGTTCCAGAAATGCCAACGGTAACTCTGATTGCATTTCTTCTAGCCCGCTGGAATTCTTCTGCTACTGCTGCACTAATGGGGTAAACCGTACTCGACCCATCAATTTTAATTAAGGCTGGACTTTGGGATTTGACAGACGATACTGATACGCCTATGGTGGTAGCTACAATTGCCATAACACCTACTAACGTCAAGCGATTAAGCTTGAATTTGAGCTTATTCACCACCATACTGTTTTCTCCCTGACGCTAAGCGCCATTTAAATCTGAACTTTAGTAGGATACCTGTTTATGGTTAAGAGCTTATTATGTAACTTTATGGAAAGATTAAAAATTTATGTTATAAAGATTATAAAAAAGTTAACTTTTAGTTAAGGTATCTTTGATAACTAAAACCATGTCAGCAAGTTTGTCTGTATAGTAAGGTGCAAGGTCAGCCGTACAAACACAGTGAACAAAAGCATAACAACTCGGAAAGAGCCCCTCAAGAATAGTGCGATTTAAGTAAGCCAGGTTTTTGATATTTCGCTTACCTTTTTTTTGGCTTTTATCTTTCAACTTTTATACTCAACCGATGCTCTAGTTTGCAGTTTCTTAAATTTGGTTTTTTCCTTGTTTCTTGTTTGACAATTTAGCAACAATTACCTTTTATCCCTCCCAGAAGTAAATTCTGTACAATTAAAATTTGTAAATAAAACATAAGTTTTATAACTAAAGTCATATTTAAGCAAGAAACCGTCTTATAGTACATCTACTTTTAGAGATAGCAATTCAGCAGAATCATCTTTACAAACAAGTGCAGGTTATGAATACTGATTTGGAGCATCAAATTGAACAGCGAACTCTGGAATTGCAGCGGCGAACGCTGGAATTGCAGCAGTCGTTGGAATTAGCCAGAGTCCTCAAGCAAGTGACAAATCTAATCCGCAGCACTTTAGATTTGCCGACTATTTTGCAAACTATTGTCCGAGAAGTTCGCGCTCTGTTAAACACAGACAGAGTTATAATCTATCAGTTCCTGGAAACCTGGAGCGGCAAGGTGGTGGTCGAAGAAGTTATTGACCAAAACCTGTCAATCTTGGGAGAAGTTTACCACGCTAACTGTTTTCCAGTGGAGTACACCTATCAGTACCAAGCGGGAAGGGTTCGGGCTATTGGTAATATACTTGAGGGAGGTTTGAGTCTGTGTCACGTAGAATTTTTACAAAAGATTCAGGTACAAGGTAACTTAGTCGTACCGATTAGGAGAAGCGATTATCTGTGGGGATTACTAATTGCCCATGAGTGTTATTCTACAAGAGTTTGGCAGGCTGGGGAAATCGATCTGCTGCAACAGTTAGGGGATCAAGCTGCGATCGCAATTCATCAAGCGGAACTATACGAAGAAAGCCGCATTGCTGCCGCCACAGCAACGGAGAAAGCTCGACAGCTAGAGTTAGCCCTCGACGAACTGCAACGAACCCAATCTCAACTAATTCAAACAGAAAAAATGTCGAGTTTGGGTCAGCTAGTAGCTGGTATTGCCCACGAAATTAACAACCCAGTCAATTTTATCTACGGCAATCTCACCCACATTGATGAATATGCTGAAGATTTGCTAAATCTACTAGAGTTTTACCAGCAGGATTACCCCGATCCTACTCCTAAGATTCTTAAACAAATTGATACTATTGACTTAGAGTTTTTGACTGAAGATCTGCCAAAGACGATCGCATCAATGAAGGTCGGGGCCGATCGCATTCGCCAACTGGTTTTGTCTTTACGTAATTTTTCCCGTCTGGATGAAGCTGAAAGGAAGCCTGTCGATATTCACGAAGGACTAGACAGCGCGTTACTAATCTTGCAACATCGGTTGAAAGAAAAGGCTACTTCTTCTGCTATTGAGATAGTTAAAGATTATGGTAAATTGCCTTTTGTGGAATGCTATCCAGGTCAGCTAAATCAGGTATTTATGAACATACTCACCAATGCTATTGATGCTTTGGATGAGGGAATGGGTAAAGGCTCAGAAAATCCAAATAAGCAATTACCAACTATTCGGATTAGCACCAAAGTCTTAAACGATAATCGAATCGCGATTTGCATTGCCAATAATGGCCCCGGCATGACAGAGGCGGTACGCCGTAAAATATTCGATCCTTTCTTTACAACGAAACCCGTAGGCAAAGGTACTGGTTTGGGATTAGCTATCAGCTACCAAATTGTGGTGGAAAAACACGGTGGAGAATTGAAGTGTATCTCAGCGCCAGTCGAGGGAGCGGAGTTTGCGATCGTGCTACCCTTGGGGAACGCCTACGGCGAATACGATCGAGATTCCAGTTCAACAGCCACATCATAATGCCTCGTTTAGCAACTAAAATTGAAGCCATTCTCTACCTAAAAGGACAACCTCTTTCAATTGCGGCGATCGCAGAGTATGCTGAATGCAGCAAGGCCAAAGCCGAAGAAGCACTGCTGGAACTCATGGCTGACTACGCCCACCGAGATAGCGCGTTGGAAGTCGTCGAAACAGCGGAGGGCTACTGCCTGCAACTGCGGACATCATTTCAGGGCTTAATGCAAAATTTGATCCCATCAGAATTAGGTGTGGGAGCTTTGCGGACGCTAGCTGCGATCGCCCTCAAAGGCCCCCTCACGCAAACAGAACTCGTCGATTTGCGGGGTTCGGGAGCCTATCAGCAAGTGCAGGAACTCGTGGAACTGGGCTATATTCACAAACGTCGTCAAGCAGATAGTCGATCCTATCGGCTACAGGTGACCGACAAATTTCATCAGTATTTTCAAGTGGATCGACTGCCACAGCAGGTGGATGAGCCGACCCAAGCTTGAGAAGCTAGAACCTGTTCGTTCGGCATCACCACCAAAGAATGTACGGGTTACCCGCCTCCAAAACCTGCTCCCATCTGTGACTCGTTTAGATTAGAATTAAATGAAATATTTAGGAGCCTCATGGTTTTCAATCCTGACTATTTAAGTTCCGGCACCGAAGATGTCCAAGCCAATCCCCTGCTGACCTATCTACAGCACCAATCACCGGAGGTTTTAGCCCTTGTAGCCAAGGCGGCCAGTCCCGAAATTAAGCAAATTATTTCTCACAACGTTCAGGGTCTGGTCGGGATGTTACCAGGGGAGCATTTTAACGTTCAAATTACCACTGACCGGGAAAACTTGGCTGGTCTGCTGGCTTCGGCAATGATGACAGGCTATTTCCTCCGCCAGATGGAGCAAAGGATGCACCTAGAGGAAAGCTTGTTAGGCTCCCAGTCCCTGTCGCGAGACTCCGCCAACAGCGAAAAATGGGGGTAAATGCAGTTCCAGAAAATCTAGCTAATTCTGCTCAATCTTACTCATTTTTATAGCTAAATGCCAATAATGA
>NZ_JAIQZN010000055.1 GCF_023333585.1 Argonema antarcticum A004/B2 | reverse complement strand
AAGTCCATAATCCCTTACGGAGTAACCTTTTCCCTCTTCCCTAGTCCCTAGCCCCTAGCCCCTAGTCCCTAGCTATATTTGGCCTGCACTATACTAGGCACGAACCAAAATCTAAAATCCAAAATCCAAAATCTAAAATCCAAAATTGGATGTCATTCAGTGGGAAAAGCACCCGGTTGGACTTGGATTTTTTGGATTTTACCGTTGCGGTTCACTTCCAGTTCTAAAGACGCGCCAACAGTGCTTGATTCTACAATCTGTTGCACTTGGGCTGCCTCTTGAACGGGTATACCAGCAATTTTTTGAATGATATCTCCCTGGAGCAAACCTGCTTTAGAGGCTGGTGAGTTTTCCACGACGCGCACAATTAGAACTCCCTTATCCTGGGTAATCTTCATATTGGTATCCCGACCGAGCTGTTCTTTTACAGATGGGTTGAGACCCGTCATTTGAATTCCCAAATAAGGATGTTCAGCACGACCTTTAGCAAACAGTTGGTTGGCGATTCGCTGTGCAGTTTGAATGGGAATGGCAAATCCCAGTCCTTGGGCACCAGATCTAATGGCAGTGTTAATACCAATAACTTCGCCGCGATCGTTTAAAAGTGGCCCTCCAGAATTACCGGGGTTGATGGCGGCATCCGTTTGAATGAAGTTAACGCGCTTATCTGGGACGCCTACCTGAGAACTGGAGCGACCAGTAGCGCTGATAATACCAACAGTAACAGTGTTATCCAAACCCAAGGGATTGCCGATCGCGATCGCCCACTGACCCGGAACCAGATTTTCAGAATCCCCCAACCTCACAGTCGGCAAATTGTTGGCCTGAATTTTCACTACCGCTATATCTGTGAGCGGATCGACGCCAAGCACCCGACCATCCAACGATCGACCGTCCTTAAGAGTTATTTTAACTGTGTCAGCCCCAGCCACGACATGGGCATTCGTGATCAAGCGACCGTCTGAGCTGAGAATGAAACCAGAACCTGTACCGCGCTCTACCCGTTCTTCCGGTGGGGGCGGCGTCTCATTACCAAAAAACCCTCTAAAGAAGGGGTTCTGAAAAACATCCGGCAATCTAGTTTCCACCCTGCGAGCGGCATCAATGCGTACCACCGCAGGGCCGACCTTTTTAACAGCCTCTGCAATGAAGTTGCCATCGTTGGTGGGAATTCCACCTATTATCGGGGCTGGATTTTCCTGGCGCGGAAGTAGTTGCTCTTGGGGAGGCATTGTCAAGGAGGTTTCCCGAAAGCGATCGTCTGCTTGCAGATAGCGACTGCCCAAGACTCCTGCACCGCCGCCAATACTTAGCAACGTTAAATAAAGAATCAGTTGTTTAAAAGTTAAACTCATAGGTCGTCAGGCTCAACGACAGGGTAAAAAGTGACAAATCTACTCTAGCTGTTCTAAGCATAACCTTACCAAGGGAAGAAACTTTCTAGCCTCAGAACTCATATATAGCTAGAAACTAGGGACTAAGAGTGCTAGGGGCTAGGATTTCAGCAATTAAGAACGTCCTAACTGCCTTGAGCTTAGCTATAATTTGAGCCAAGTCAACGGGCGATCGCGAAAAGTCCCCCGCCAAGCTCTCTTTGAGTCGCTATGGCGGTGGGATGAAAGCCGCGCTCCTCGTTCCACGATTGCCTGTCCGACAAAACCGACAATCGTGGAACGAGGATGTGGACAGGCAATCGTCGATGAGCCAAAATCCCTTGGTTGACAGCAATCCGATTAGCATTTATAATGAATAGAGATAACTATAAAATATTGCAGTGCAACATCAAGCCATCAAAGTCAGAATCTACCCAACCCCAAGCCAAGAACAACAATTGGCTCAGGTGTTCGGTTGTTCGCGGTGGTGGTACAATTTTGCACTCAATAAGTCGATTGAGACATACAAGGAGACTGGCAAAAGTTTAGGACAAATCGCTCTAAACGCCATGTTGCCTCACCTCAAAAAGCAAGCAGAAACCTCTTGGTTAGTTGATTGTTACAGTCAGGTATTGCAAGCTACTACTCTCAACTTAGTAACTGCCTATAAAAACTTTTTTGCTGGTAGATCTAGGTTTCCCAAATTCAAGTCAAAGAAGGGTAAACAATCTGTCCAATATCCTCAGAACGTCAAGATATTAGCCAATGACTCTATCAAAATCCCCGGCGGAATTGGGTCAGTAAAAGCTAAGATTCACAGACCAATTGAGGGACTCTTAAAGACAGTTACCATTAGCAAAACTCCGACAGGTAAATACTTCGCATCAATCCTAGTTGAAACTGAGGGGAATAACCCAACATTGTCAAGGTCAGGGTTAGTGCTAGGCATAGATTTAGGAGTCAAAGATTTTGCTGTAACTCACAATGGCATCAAGACTTCTAAATATAGCAATCCTAAACATTTAGCTAAACACGAGAAAAATCTCAAACGAAAACAGCAAAAATTAGCGCGAAAAAAGGAGGGGAGTAACTCCAGACTAAGAGCTAAGAAGTTAGCAGCTAAAGTATACGAGCGAGGAGCGAACGCACGCCAAGATTTTCTACACAAGCTGAGTCATAAGCTAGTCAACGATAACCAAGTTGTAGTAGTAGAGAATCTTCATGTCAAAGGCATGGTGCGAAATCATAATCTCGCCAAAGCAATATCTGATTGTGGATGGGGAATGTTCACTAATTTTCTGGCCTATAAGCTAGAGCGCAAAGGCGGAAAGTTGGTAGAAATAAATCGATGGTTCCCTAGTTCTAAACTTTGTTCTAATTGTTTCTATCAAGTTGATGAGATGCCTCTAGATGTCCGTGAATGGACTTGTCCTCACTGTGGTACTCATCACGATCGAGATGGGAACGCCGCCGCGAACATTAGAGCCGAAGGAATCAGAATGCTACAGACGGATGGAACAGCCGTTTCCGCAGGTGGAGAGGAAGTAAGACCAAAGAAAGGGCGTAAGTCAGTTCTGAGGCATTCCTCTGCGAAGCCTGAAGCCCCTGCCATACCGCCTCAAGCGGTTGTCGGCGGGTAGTTCACAATAACTAAACAAAACGCGACATCAGACGCACTCATAAATATTTGAGTTCATGGCTCTTAATCGTTGGTTTCCACTGCTATCAACACTTCTGTGGCTGACTATTTCCCTACTAGGAGCCAAAGCCAATCTCGCTCAACCAGCAGTAACGGGAGAAAATTGCCCTCAGCCAGCTTTGGATCGCCTGAAGAAACATCTAGTTGCCGCTGGCGAGACTCTAGAAAGTATAGCCAGTCAATACAACCTCATCCCGGCCACCCTGATGGGCATGAATCCAACTTTAAGGCAAGGCTCGGCTCGCGCTGGCACAGAAATTGTCATTCCTCCCTACAATGGTATCCGCGTAGAAGTTCCAACCGATCGAACCTGGCGAGATCTAGCGGAAACCTACAAAATCCGTCCAGCACTCGTATACGAGATTAATGGCTGTCAGGAAAATCCCAGAGTAGTCTTTTTGCCGGGAGTAAATTGGTCACCAGAGGGTTCTGACATTGGATTTGAGGATAGCACCTTGAAAGGCTATCCTTTGCCCTCACAAGCTGCGGTGGGTTTTGGCTTCGGCTGGAATCTTCATCCAGTTACCCGCAAAGTAGTCTTTCACAGCGGCATCGACTTGCTAGCGACACCTGGAACACCTGTTTTTGCAGCAGGCGATGGTACAGTAGCGTTTGCCGGAGAGCGAAAAGATTATGGCAATTTAGTGGTAGTGAATCATCAGCAAGGACAACAAACCCGCTACGCCCACTTGGACACTATTACAGTCTCCACCGGACAGAGAGTTCAACAAGGTATGCAGTTGGGAACAGTCGGTTCCACAGGTAAGCCTGACATCAACGTTCCGCATCTGCATTTTGAAGTTCGCTACAACTCAGATTTAGGTTGGGTAGCAGAAGACCCCAAACCTTATATCCAGGCGACTCAAAGCCAAGGCGATCCGATGTTTTCAAGCCAAGAAAAAACAAAAGCAGGGCACCCTTGACGGATGCCCGTGAATAATGTGCAGCTTAGCTTTCTTGGTTCTTTGGAGTCAATTATGCTGCTTTGGACAAGGCATTATCGCATAATGTCGATCGTCCAAAATTTTTATTATGCCGTGTCTCTACAAAAATGTTCGCAGTGGAACATCAGCATCATAATTCCCAAAGACCCATCTGAAATCTGAAATCTGAAATCTGAAAGTTTTCCGAATCTGTTGACTGCGTTATTTTTTGATTAGATTCGTCGGCTTTGGCTCTGGTGTCGGTGACGGCGGGAGCGAGCCAACTAGGGAGCGGTACAATCGATCGTACTCCTGGGCAGATTTATCCCAGCTGAAGTCCATCCGCATACCCCGCTGTTGCAGTTCGCGCCATTCTTTTTTATACCGGAAGCTCTCCCATGTCCGCACCATAGAGGTGTATAGGTCTAGCGGTTCATAGCGATCGAAACAGAAACCCGTACCTTCATGATCCATCGGTTCGTGGTGGGAGACGGTATCAACTAAACCGCCGGTACGACGCACAATTGGTACACAACCGTAGCGCATCGCCAGCATTTGGCTAATCCCGCAAGGCTCGAAGCGACTGGGCATCAAGAAAGCATCAGTACCCGCGTAAATCCGTCTGGCTAAAGCATCGCTCTGAAGGATGTAAGCTGACATCCGACCACGGTAACGGGTGGCAATCTGCCACATTTGGTTTTCGTAATAAGGATCGCCCAAGCCCAAAACAACAAATTGTGCGTCAGTGTAGGCCATGAAGCGGTCTAGCACCTGAATGATTAAGTCGATGCCCTTTTGTTCTACCAAACGTGATACCAAACCAAACAAAAAGACGCTACCGTTCACCTCTAAGCCCAGTTCTTCCTGGAGAGCAATCTTGTTGAAACGGCGATCGTCGATCGTATCAGCAGTGTAATTTTTGGTTAAGTGTTTGTCCGTAGCGGGGTCGTAACTATTGGTGTCGATCCCGTTGAGGATACCGTTTAACTTCCCGCTGACGTAGGATAACAAGCCTTCCATCTGTTCGCCGTAAGCAGGGGTTTTGATCTGGTCTGCATAAGTGGGAGAAACAGTGTTCACCCAATCGGCAGACTGAACGGCGGCGGACATTGTATTATGGCCCTGCATATACCAGGGACACCAAGTAATCTGCTCTAAGCGCCAGCGCCACGGCCCTTGATAAGCCAAGTTGTGAATGGTGAAAATGGTTTTGATGTCCGTGTCTTCCTGCATCCACACTGGAATCATGCCGGTGTGCCAGTCATGGCAGTGGATAATATGTGGCTTCCAATAGTTCCAGGCAAATTCAGCTGCCCCATTGGCAAACAAGGTGAACCGCCAATCTTCATCATCTCCGTAGTAGATGCGGCGCGGCCAGAAGGAGGGATGACCAAATAGGTACAGGGGTACATCGCTATTTGGAAAGACCGTCTCGTAGACAGCGAAGTTTTGCATCATCGCTGTGCCATACCAGATAGGCGATTTTGGTATGTCTATTTTGTCGGGCATAAAGCCATAGTACGGCATGAAGATCCTGACATCATGCCCCATTTTTTTTAGGACTTTGGGTAAGGCCCCGACGACATCCCCCATGCCGCCTACTTTAGCCAGGGGTGCTGCTTCAGCTGCAACAAATAGAATCCGCATCTTAGTTTTTCGCGTTCCCTGCAATGGTTTGTTACATGATAGTGTACAACTACCCGCCACCAAGCTGAGTACAGTTATGGTGGGGGCTTTCAATAGCCCTGAGATGATCTTCCAATAAGCAAGATAACCCCGAACCTTTAGGTGTATTTACAGACACCCCTAGAGCAAAAATATTCTTCGCTCCGTTATAGTCGGCATCACCAATCCAACCACAATGTCCACAAGCAAACTTTTTACCATGCCGATAGGATTCTCCAACGATTGGGTGAATATGGTGGCAATTGTGGCAAGTTTGGCTAGTATATCTAGGATTAACAAAAACAATATTTACACCATGTTCGATCGCTTTGTAAATCAACAATGTCAGTTCAAAAGGGGAGTAGGGGTCAGTAGGCATTGGGGAGTGGGGAGGGGGGAAAATATACGCTTCCCCCAGTTAAGAGTCAGTTTATTGCTGTCTGACTTCGGCAAAGATTCGATCCAATATTTCTTGGGCTCCCTGTTGGCGTAAGTGTTGTGCTAGTTCTATGCCTAGTTTTTCAGCTTCGCTAACATTACCGCTAATGATATCTTTGATTAACTGCTTGCCATCGAGACTGGCAACCATTCCGGTTAAGGTGAGGGTGTCGCCTTCAATTTGGGTGTTAATGCCGATCGGCACTTGACAACCGCCTTCTAGTTCTCGTAAAAACGCTCTCTCTGCATAACAGCGTTGGGCGGTGGGAGCGTGTTCTAATACTTTGATTAAAGATAGCACTTCAGTGTCGTCGCTACGACATTCGATCCCCAAGGCTCCTTGTCCGACTGCGTGGAGGGATATTTCTGGTGGGATGATTTGGTGGATGCGTGAGCCCATTCCCAATCTTTGCAACCCCGCCACCGCCAAAATAATCGCGTCGAACTCACCCGCATCCAGCTTCGCCAGTCGCGTGTTTAAGTTACCCCGAATATCTTTAAAAGCTAGGTGGGGGAAGTGGTAACGCAGTTGCGCCAGTCGCCGCAGGGAGGATGTTCCCACTACTGCACCCTCTGGCAAAGTGTCAATTTGCTTATCTTTGTGCTTTTCATGCACTACGAGGGCGTCTGCTGGGTTTTCCCGTTCGGTGACGCACCCTAAAATTAAGCCTTCTGGCAATTTGGTAGGTAAGTCTTTGAGGGAATGGACGGCAAAGTCTGTCTCGTTATTGAGCATTCCCACTTCGAGTTCTTTGGTGAATAGTCCCTTATCCCCAATCTTAGCTAAAGCGACATCAAGTATTTTGTCGCCTTGGGTACTCATGGTGTGGACTTCAAAGGTTATTTCGGGGAAGTGTTTCTGGAGTTGTTCTTGCACCCAATGGGTTTGCACTAAGGCAAGTTGGCTTTTGCGAGAAGCGATGCGAATGGTGCGGGGACGAGCGGAAACGGCAGAGTACATAAAGCTGTGTTTTCAAAGGAGTGTGTAAAGTCACTTTATCTAGGCTACCGCAGCGTGGGACTTCTATATTAGAAATTACAGCAAGTGAGAATAGTTATGTTTCTGTTGAAGTATCCTGTTGAGCAAACCGATCCGCCTCTCTCTCCCAGGGAAACTCTGCCCACGATGTACGATCTACCTAGCGAAGACCCGGAGTCACCCGGTTTGCCTGACGAATTTCACGATTTGCAACCTCAACTGCTGAGTTTCACTTTCCGTCCGCAGAACTATTTCCCCGATCGGGTATTTTGCGGTAGTGACATGAACCTATATTACGATGTTCGTCACCAAAACTGGTATAAACGACCGGATTGGTTTGGAGTTGTAGGAGTGCCGAGGCTTTATGACGATCGAGATTTACGCTTGAGTTATGTAGTTTGGCAAGAAGGAATTAGTCCTTTGGCTGTGGTGGAATTACTGTCTCCCGGTACAGAGAAGGAAGATTTGGGAGAAACAACCAGTGAGGTGAATAAACCCCCAACTAAGTGGGAAGTTTATGAGCGGATTTTGCGAGCGCCTTACTATGTTGTATTTAATCGTTATACTAACCAGCTACGAGCATTTACTCTCTCATCTGGTCGTTATCAAGAGTTAATTTTGATTGAACCAAGAGTTTGGATGCCGACCCTGAAATTGGGTTTGGGATTGTGGCAAGGAGAGTATCAAGGAATTAATCGCTTGTGGTTGCGCTGGTATGATGTTGAAGGAAACTGGATTCCAACTGATGCTGAAGCAGCACAGCAACAAGCAGATATCGAGCGACAACGAACCCAAGAAGCCGAACAACGCGCTCAAGAAGCCGAACAACGCGCTGAATATTTAGCTCAGCGGTTGCGAGATTTAGGGATAGAACTGTAGTAGTTAGGAGGAATACTTCTGAGGATAGTGCGATCGCTTTTACTAAGGAGATAGATTTAGTTGAGGAGGGCGATCGCGATCGCAGAACTAGAATAACTTTATGGTGTTAATAACTGAACTGATACTCATAAAATATTAGCTGCGTCTGCGAGTGTTTCGTCAGCTGTTACCAGACGCAAATCGTTGTCGGCAGCTACAGCTAAGTGTAAGGCATCTAGAGTGCGTAAAGGTGTATCAAAACGAGCGAGCCACTCACGCGCCTGCTGATAGTGAACTGATTCCAGTGGGATACGGGTATAAAAACCGTCGTTCAGATCTGTCTGAAAATCGATCGCTATTTGTCTTGCCTCCTGTTGAGAGATTTCCCCCATCCGTACTCGGCGGGATACTGCTGAAAACAGTTCTACTTCCACCAACTGACTCAATGCGGGTTGTGCTTCATTACTCAACAGTTCCCTAATGGCTTGACTGGCAGCTTCTGGCAAGTAGAACGGAACGATAACACTGGTGTCTAAGTAGATCAATAGCGCTCCTCCTGCCGCAGTCTAATCACTGTTTGACTGATTGGCTCACCTTTCAACTTTATAGACGCTCGTGATTTGTCACGTTTAGCTAACCATTCCTCGTTTGTGAGCGGTGGAACTACTCTGGCTACGACCCTTCCTTCCTGCCAGAGGCTCACTTCTTGTCCTTTTGCTACTTGTTCCAAGATTGCTTGCAGATTTTGACTGGCTTCTTCAACGGTAATCTTAGACATCTCAGCATTCCTAATGATACACCTTAATGGTACACCAGGGAATATAGGGATGGAGGAGTGCGATCGCAGATCTGAGCAGATAAAGTTATATAAGGCAGGACAATCGCCCCAACTGACTCTAATGCTTTAATATATATCAATTAAGTTTCTAAACTATCTGGGAGGTAAAAATGAGCAAAAAAGATGTTGAATTTTTGGAAGAAATCGCTCAAATTATAGAAAATCTACCTAGCGAACACCTGCTACATCAGGCTAATACACAGGACAAAATTGATGAATGGCATACCATGAGAAAAGGGAATGGTATTATTGCTGAATGCTGGAGAGCAGAGTTTATTGTTGGACAGGGCGATCCAATTGCTCAAGCTTTAGACAACAAAGAGATTGACAAACTGAAGTACGATGGTATTTGGCTGCTGGTTAGACACTACAAGAGTTTGTGGGAAATAGTTCAACTAGCAGAATCCTATGTCAAAATAGTACATTCTGATTTGCGCTCGGCTTTGTTCTTGCCTAAGTGTTTTTCTGTGCAGCTACCCGAACAGTTCGTTAAGCTTTTTGGGAAAATACTGGATAATGAGTATTATTTTAAGTCTGCTTACGAGCTGTTTGCAGAGATTTTAAAAGAAACTGAAAATGATAGGTTTTCCGTCTGCTTACGCCCTTATAAAGAAATTTCAATGGATAAAGGCCAAAAGGGATTTAAGCAAGTAAGAGGATTTGTTGATAAAGGAATGCCAGATGGGTTTTATCCAAGATTAAATCAGAGCGAAATGCGAAAGCTTAAAAATAATTTTTCGTGGGAAAACTTCCATGTTTCATGGATGCCAATGACACTCGTGGCAGCTCAATTTGCGGCGCAAGTCAATCCAGCACTGAGGCATAAATTGATAGAGTTTAACGAATCTACAATTGAAATGTGTCGTTTAGGTGCTACTGCCTGCCGAAAACCGGAATCAAAAACATGGCGAAAACAACGTTCATTCGCCTGGATAAACGGGAAAAAGGTTTACGCCTCTAAAATTGGTGGAGTCTATCGCGCCAGTTAACAAAACTTTACATCTGGATCGCAATTCGTCCACTGCTGGGAAAGCAAACCTATGTTGGGAATGTAAACCCCAAGCGATACAGAGGTGGACTTTTCGATGATTCAGATATTAGTGCTTACAAAAGAGGAGATTGACACAGTTATCCGACTGAATCAAAGTTACTATAATCAGATTCAAGAGCTTCAAGCTCAACTAGATGAGATGAAAGCAGAAAACGATAATTTGAAAATGATTAACCGCGAACTGCAATGGCGTGTAGATCCCTATTCTTTAAATGGGGATGCTGTTGGCGATTCAAATTGGTAGTTAAAAATTTAGTATTTGGCAACCCTGTCCCTAGTAGTCAGGGTTGTTTCTTGCATATAAAGAATTGAAATTTACTCATTGTCAAATATTTAATGCTGTATAGCCATTAGAATAATATAAAAATGTAGTGGTGCGATCGCACTTCTCTTTCAGCGATAATACTAATTCACCATTGAGTAGTTTTAGCAGATGACTGCTGCTGTTGAACCCATCAATCTATTTGAGTACGAAACCCTAGCCGCCAAGCATCTATCTCAGATGGCGCTAGACTACTACGCCAGCGGTGCGTGGGACGAAATCACCCTGCGAGACAACCGTGCCGCATTTGAGCGGTACAAACTCTGTCCCCGAATGTTGGTAGATGTAAGTCGGCGCGATTTAAGTACGACTATACTGGGTCAATCTCTCCAGATGCCAATTCTGATCGCGCCGATGGCTTTCCAGTGTCTGGCGCATCCAGAAGGAGAAATTGCCACTGCGAAAGCTGCTGCCAAGTTGGGAACGGTGATGGTGCTTAGTACCCTGGCGACAAAGAGTTTAGAGGAAGTGGCGTTAGCCCAGCAAGAGACGGAACAAGCTTCTTCAATCGAAAATCCAAAATCCTCTGGTGCGTCGGTGGGCATCGTGACGGGAACCGCCAAGACGCCCACTTCGCGCCAAATTCAAAATCGATTCTGGTTTCAATTATATGTACATCGGGACAGAGGTCTGACCAAGGCACTGGTAGAACGCGCATATTATGCTGGTTATCAGGCGCTTTGTCTGACGGTCGATGCTCCAGTTTTGGGGCGGCGGGAGAGAGATCGGCGCAATCAATTTGCGCTGCCAGCAGGTATGGAACTTGCTAATTTGATGAGTATAACAGATTTGGAAATTCCCTACAAACCTGGGGAATCGGGTTTGTTTACCTATTTTTTAGAGCAGCTGAATCCTGCATTAACTTGGAAAGATATAGAATGGTTGCAATCTATTTCGCATCTACCTTTAGTAGTAAAAGGTATTTTGCGGGGAGATGATGCGGTGAGGGCGGTGGAACATGGAGCTAGAGCAATAATAGTTTCCAATCATGGGGGGAGACAATTGGATGGAGCTAGAGCATCTATCGATGCCCTAAGTGAAGTGGTTGCCTCTGTAGGGGACAAAGCAGAAATTCTCGTTGATGGTGGCATTCGTCGCGGCACAGATATCCTTAAAGCCTTGGCTTTAGGAGCCAACGCAGTATTGTTGGGACGCCCCGTATTGTGGGGATTAGCTGTTGGCGGAGCAGCTGGTGTTGGGCACGTACTCGAACTGTTGCAAGATGAATTGGATGTCGCAATGGCCTTGAGCGGCTGTGCTAAATTACAGGACATCGATCCCAGTTTGGTAGTGCGGTTATAGACAGGCTTAGCGCCAATCTGTACAGCACCCACTCGCGTCCCACTTCACCCTAAATAGGGAATTTGGAGGGAGAAAAGCTTTTGGTTTTAACTTTTGTGCTAAGGTATTATACGACTGTTGAATTCGGTGTAGTGTTTGTGGTTGGTATTGGTAATGATATTGACAGGCTTCTCTCCGAATCTCAATCGTTACTTCTATCTGATTTCGGAGATTTTCCATGTCAATTTATGTAGGTAACTTATCCTACCAAGTTTCGCAAGAAGAACTGACCAAAGTTTTCGGCGACTACGGAACTGTCAAGCGGGTTCAAATACCCGTTGACCGAGAAACTGGTCGCTCTCGCGGTTTTGGTTTTGTGGAAATGGGATCGGATGCTGAAGAAGCAGCTGCCATTGAAGCTCTTGACGGTGCTGAGTGGATGGGTCGGGATCTAAAAGTTAATAAGGCTAAGCCCCGCGAAGACAGAAAACCTGCTGGCGGTGGCTGGGGCGGCAACAGTCGGGGTAGAGAACGCTACTAATTAACTCAAGTTGCGGAGACGGTGCGTTACGCGATCGCTAACGCACCCTACTACTAGCTTTACTTATGCCGAATGTGGTCGTAAATCCCTACATACTGATCGCCGGGATGCTTCCAGGAGTAGTCATACTTCATACCCTGAAGTACGAGTTTGCGAAACTCTTTGGGAGATTTGTACCACAAATCAATTGCCCGATCGATCGCAGATTCCATAGCTTGATAATCTGTCTGGTAAAACACATAGCCATTGCGTTCTTCAGGCGGTTTGTTTTGGTCGTAATCTCGATCGAACACAGTATTGACAAGACCGCCTACTCCCCGCACGATCGGCACAGTTCCATATTTCAAACCAATCATCTGCGTTAGCCCACAAGGTTCGTAGTTGCTGGGGACGATAATCATATCGGCACCTGCATAGATTAAGTGGGCTAATTCTTCGTTAAAGCCAATTTCTAAGTGACAATCTGCGTTATCGTTCAGGTGCTGTTTTTCGTGCGAGAAATGGGTGTTAATCCCTGGTTCTGTAGCTGAACCCAACAGCACAAATTGGGCGACTCGATTTAGCGTGTAATAAATGGCGTGATGAACGAGATGAACGCCTTTTTGATCGTCCAACCGACCGATGAAGCAAATAATCGGTTTATTGACATGATTCAGCCAGAGGCGTTCGCGTAGGGCTTTTTTGTTCTTGGCTTTTTCTTCTAGATCGTCTTTGCTGTAGTGATAGGGAATGTAGGGATCGACTTCTGGATTCCACACATTGTAGTCAATGCCGTTAAGAATCCCGCCAAACTTGTGCTGCTGTTTGTGCAGGGTGTAACCCAAACCACAACCAACGTCTGTGAAACGCGCTTCCCAAGCATGATGGGGCGAAACCGTGTTGACAAAATTCGAGTAGACGATGCCTCCTTTCATGAAGTTCAACGCCGTTTCGTTGCCATCATCGCGCAAGCGATCGCGATCGTAATAATACTCCTCCCGATACAAACCTGTTGCCGTAAGCACGTTCGCACCGGCTATCCCTTGATGTTTAAAGTTGTGAATCGTATAGCATACCCGCTGATTCTCCATCCCGTGATGTTTATAAATCTCGTAAAGCATGACTGGAACTAAGCCTGTTTGCCAGTCATGGCAATGGATAATATCAGGACGCTTGTTAGTTCTGTACAGAAACTCTAAAGCCGCTTTGCTGAAGAATGCAAAGCGCAGATGATCGTCTAGGCAACCATAATAACAACCCCGGTTAAAAAAGTTATCGCTAGAGTGGGGTTCAATAAAGAAACACAGCTGTCCGTGTACCCAGCCGCAATCCACAGAACAGGTAATCGCGCCGCCATCCCAAGGCACCTCCAAGTCCCGATAGGCATTATGGAGCCCCCAAATGTGGTCATAGCGCATACAATCGTACTTTGGCAGAATAATTTCTACCCCATGACCCCGAATTCCTAACTCTCTACTGAGCCCGTAAACAACATCGCCCAAGCCTCCAGCTTTGATGACAGGAGCGCATTCAGAGGCAATTTGTACGATGTACATCCTTTGTCCTCACCTATATTAATCTTCACCTTTACAAAAGATAATATTTTATGGGCAGCAAGTGACCTAGCCATTCGGAAGAAAGCAAAGTTTTATTGGGGCATGGGGCATGGGGCTCTGCCTCCTGTGTTCTTACAAGTTACGGATCTAAGGGCCGATCGCCATTTTGAAACCGTTGCCAAGACATTTTCAGATCTTGTGGCGCTCGATATTCAGTATCGTAAACCACTATTACATTCGTCAAGTTCCGTCCCGGTGCCAACAAAATCCTTCCTTTCCGAGCTAAAGCAACAGAAGCACCCCCATCTAAATTCATCGCTTCCATACAACCAATAGCCTTCATAATCTCAGCTTCTTGTTGCAAAGATAAACTTTGGAAAAAAGTCACCAAAAATAGTTGTTGTTTAGATGCCGGAAATCCGATCGCACCCTAGATAATCAATTTTATGATGAAGGACGGGTAACTCGAATTAGCTGACCACTTAATGTTTCTACCGTAGAAATAGCCTCATCAATCCGTCTAGCCAACCTCTCCCAATTATCGTCTTTTGTACAGACAATGATACCAGCGTGCATTGGTTGTAACCGATGCAGCCGGATAAAATCATCTCTATTTAGCGTCAAAACTGCTCGATTGTTGCTGATAGCAAAAGCCAGTACATCTTCATCGGGAATACCTTGATTAGCATTTCCCGCTGACTGTACCGTCAAGACATCATGACCTAAAGAGCGTAAGAATTCCACAACTGGGAAAGGGAATTGTTCATCTGTATAGAAACGCGCCAAGGTTTAGGCTTCCTCCTGGTCTCGGATTGCTCTTTCAATTTCATCAGGGTGTGCATCAGCATAAGCGAAAGCATTCACCAAGTCGGCGGCACTAAGATCGGGATGACCCTCAAGAATTTTTGCATCATTCGCACCATCCCGACGATAACTGACTAGCAACCAAACAGGAATCCGAGTCAGTCTGATACAGGCGTCACCACCCATTACGCCGGGAGTCTTATTAATTTCAGGCCAGTTGTTGGCTAAACTTGAAGTTAATATTTGTATTGCCTGAACTTTTTCATCAGGAGTTAAAGAAACGAGTTGTGTTTCCAACTCTTTAAGAGTCATATCTTACCTCCAAATTCTCCATTTTTAGAGCCGCTCCGAAAAATCATTTAGCCGCTGTCATTCATCTGTGTTTATATGCGTTTATCTGCTTCCATCTGCGGTAAAAAATCTCCAAAACTGACTTTTCGGATCGGTTCTGAATCGATCACAACTCTCTTCTCCCTTCCAAAGCACGCGCCAAAGTCACCTCATCTGCATACTCCAACTCGCCACCCACAGGTAAACCAAACGCAATGCGCGTCACCTTTGTAAAAGGCTTTAATAATTGACCCACATAAAGCGTCGTCGTCTCGCCTTCCACACTGGGAGTAATTGCCAAAATAACTTCTTTAGTTTTCTGCTGACTCACCCGCCGCACTAAGGGCGAAACATTCAGCTGTTCTGGGCCAATGCCATCCATTGGAGAAATTACACCGCCCAGGATGTGATACTTACCGCTAAATTCCCGCGTTTTTTCCAATGCAATCAGATCCCGCGAATCAGCGACCACACAAATAGTGGTATTGTCGCGGTTTGGATTGCGACAAATCTCGCAAACAGGCTCGGCAGATAAGTGAAAACACTCTTGACACAAACCGACTTGTTGCTTAGCCTCAATCAAAGCTTGGGCGAGTGCCTGTACTTCATCTTCCGATCGCTTGAGGATATGTAGAGCCAAGCGCTGAGCCGTTTTAGGGCCAACACCGGGCAGGCGTTGTAATTGCTCGATCAAACGAGCTAAAGGGCGTGTGTAAACCGTGGGATTGCCTCCGAATCTATCTTTTTCAATCATAAAGAAAGCGATCGCCATCTGGAGGGCGTTTGTGGTTATTCAAAATCAACCTTTAGGGGTGTAATTCTTATGCCGAAGAATGATATAGGGATTAGTGTCACTCCAATTGACATGAAGGAAACTACGTGCTATGGAAACTTTGGTTCGATATACTCGTCGATATAGCTAGTAGCAAGTGAAAGTTCCTTAATAAGCAATTCAGTCTATTACAAGGCTTTGAGGCCAATTTTATTTCATTTGCTCTGCATCGAACACCAATCCAAAATGGAGGAATTTAATATGGTTAACCGTTTTTCAGCCATTGCTACCGCTTTGGCGATTAGTATAGGCACGGTTTTCGCTGCTGGCATCCCAGCCGAGGCGCAGCGAATTATAACTTGTCAAAGTAATAATCGCGAGCGGACTTTTTGTCGGGTGAATACAAATGGCGGTGTAAGACTCGTCAGACAGCTCTCTAACAGCAGATGCAACGGGAATTGGGGCTATGACAGGAATCGTATTTGGGTGAGGAATGGTTGCCGAGCCGAGTTCGCGGTTGGGAATCGCCGGAACGATCGATATAACAGCAACGATCGATATAACCGTAATGATCGATATAACCAGAACGATCGATACAGACGGTAAATGATTAGGGCGAGCTGGCAATCCCCGATCTCTAAGAGGTCGGGGAGCAATATTTATAAGACTACTCGGATAATCTTATAGCTAGGGACTAGGGGCTAGGGGCTAGGGGCTAGGGAAGAGGGAAGAGGGAAGAGGTTACTCCGTAAGGGATTATGGACTTCATGTAACAGTTGGAGTTGGCTTAATCGCCCTGGCGGTTGCTATACTTTAAAATTAGGAAAAAGTACGCAAACAAGACCAACTGTAATTTATATAAAAGGCTATACTCCTAAAGAGCAACTTCAAGGCGAACCAAAACCTAACAGCGATATCTATGCGCTGGGAATGACAGCTATTCAAGCACTAACAGGATTAGATCCACAAGATTTACCAAAAGATAGTCGCTTAGGTGAAGTCATCTGGCGGGAGAAAGCACAGGTTAGCAATGGACTGGCACAAATCTTGTCCCTTATGATCCGCGATGACTCTTTCCCACAAGAAGTTCAGAAAAACTGACTATCAAATTAGATGCGTAGCAGCTTAGTCCTTTGTTTGATGCAGGCGGTCGGGTGGTGGCAATTCATGCGAAAACAGAAAATTCAAAGGAACAGTATAACCCTCAAGCTTGTCAGCCTCTACCGACAAATCCTAAGTAGCAATTCTTCCTTAGTAATTGGTGTTCTTCTAAGAGTGTCTAAAGGAACCAAAAACTCAGCCGATCGAATTTTTATATCCAGCGCGTCAATCACTGCTGTCACATCAAGAAAACTAGCATTTTCATAGTCTCTGTCTTCGTATAGCTGAATTTGTTCGAGAGTCAATCCAGCTAAATTTGCCAATTCTTGTTGGCTGAGTTTCGCTGCCATTCTAGCTTTTATTAGGATTTGAGCTACGTAGTCGATATCATCTAGTTTTAATACGATCGGCGTGTGAGAATCGTGATTGGTAAGAGTTTCATATTCGGCAATTTCTGCGTTCAAAGCATCCAAATGTCTTTGTAAAGTAGCACGCTGAAGTTGCCAACCTATCGGGTCATCTTTTTTCTCAGTTTCTGCTGCTTCCCAATCGGCGATAGATTGTTGAAATCCCCTGACGCACTCTTGGGAATATTGATATTCTTTTTCATTTTTAATCATGGAGAAAACCTCACTAAATCTATAGGAATAATTCCTTTTGGATCGAATGCTGGTTGAGTGAACACCCTGAAAAGCAGCGATCAAAACGCCAGCGTCGATGTATGTTTTCTTACGACTCACGGTGTCCACCCCGACGTTCAGCAAGCTCTTGTTCAATTTCTGCTTCGTTGAGTAATTGCATTCCAGAGGCGATCGCTCGTTGACGAATTTCCCACAGTTTCTTAGCTAAGGGCGTTTGTGGAATGTAGTCAGATTCTGGTGCTGTTGCGTCTGATTCAGATTTAAGCGCTTCAACAAACTCGAAAACTTTTTGTTGAAGATCGGGTGTGAGTTCTCGCCAGCGTTCAAGTAACAGTTCTTCTCTACCCATAATCCAGTTCACCATTGAGCGATGCTTCTATTTTTGCCGATTTTTGCGGGGATGCGATCGCACTCTTTCCCCTCTATGCAGGTGTTCTAAAAATCGAAGTAGATATAAGGTAAACCTTCTTTGGGAGCCAACAGCCAAACTGCGTAGAGACTTACGGGCACTAATAGTATTTTGATCGGCCAATTCAACTGTAACTTCAGACTGCGATGTAGGGCAAATACGATCGCCATTACTGCAACTATTGCCCAAACTAACAAAGCTAGTTGGAAACGCTCCAGTCCCAGTGCTTCCACGTAAACCTTTTGTGCAAATTGAACATCACCTTTATGTCCCCACAGGTGCTGAATTACCCAGCCAGCATCTTGCAGATTAGGTAACCGGAAAAAGATCCAGGACGTGAAGACCATCGATTGCGTGAGCAGCCATGCCACCACTGTACCTGGTATACTTTGCCACCACTCCTTCAACCCAGAAAAACGATGGGATAAAGCTTCTGTGAGTCGGTGAGCGACCAAAGCCAAACCGTGCAATCCCCCCCAGACGATAAATCCCCAAGCTGCACCGTGCCAAATCCCGGCGATTAGCATCACGATCGACAAGTTGAGGCAGGTGCGTGCCAGACCTTGCCGCGATCCACCCAAGGGAAAGTATAAATAATTACGCAGCCAATCTCCCAAAGTTATATGCCAGCGCCGCCAGAAGTCGCCAATGCTGGTAGTGAAGTAAGGGAAATCAAAGTTTTGGGGTAGATTCAACCCCAATAGGATGGCGCTACCAATAGCAATATCGACATAACCGCTGAAATCGAGATATAGCTGAAGTCCGTAGGCGAGGATAGCCAGCCACAAGTCACCGCTGCCGGTGCGCTGTAAGTTGTCAAAGCAGAGTTTGACGAAAATTCCCAGATTATCGGCTATGAGGGCTTTTTTAAAGGCTCCGCAGGCAATCAGCCACAATCCTTCTACGACCCGATCGCTACTCGGAAACCGCAGCGTATTAAACTGGGCTGACAGGTGATGATAGCGAGCGATCGGCCCTGAAATCAGTTTGGGAAAGAAAAATTTGTAAGTCGCAAATTTGAGAAACTCCCCAGTTGCAGTAGCACCGCGATATACATCAATTAAGTAGGCGATGCACTCAAAACAGAAAAATGAGATTCCCAAAGGCGCTATCAGGTGAAGGCTAACCCAGCTAGCTTGTGTTTGTGCTTGTGGCAGGTGCAGTAATGCGCCGATCGAATTTAAGAAAAAGGGTACATATTTAAAGCCCAACAATAACAAAACATTCAGGGCGATACCCAGCCATAATATTTTTTGGCGTCGTTTATCCCAGTCGATTTGTAGAGATTGCCAATCTTCGTTCGTCAACTGCCAGTTTGAAGGAAGCAACTTCGGTACGGTACGTTGTCCCAGCGCAAGTCCCAGCCGAAAGTTAATTAGGATAACGACAAAAAGCAGGGGAATATACTGGATTTGCAATGTGGCATAGAAGACTAGACTGGCAATTAGAAGTATCCACAATCGTAATTTCTGGTGTTGCACAGTCCAGTAGATTAAGAGAATGCACAACAAGAATATGCCATAAAAGATTGAGATAAAATTCATAAGTCAAAATTAGTCAGTGGTCAGTGGTCAGTGGTCAGTGGTCAGTGGTCAGTTGTCAGTGGTCAGTGGTCAGTTGTCATTCTCCCCCACTCCCCCACTCCCCCACTCCCCCACTCCCTTTTTGACTTTTGACTTCCTACTCCCCTATTTCTTAGGCCAAGGAATGAGCGGGTCTTGAGCGAGACGTTCGGAGACGGCGATCGCACCGTAGCGGTTGAGGTGGCTGGGGTCAGAGAAGTAGTCATTGCGGGTAGGCCATAACTGACTCCAATTGCGGAAAATAAATCCGCGACTGAGGGATAGGCGCAGCATATACATCTGAAATTCCTGTTCGTACCGACTCCGTGAAGGGTCTAGGTACTCTTTTGTCAAGGGGAGGTTGACAAAAATGACGGGAATTTGGTTAGCTTGGGTGAACTGAACGAAGGATTCGAGGGCAGTTACTTGGGTGCCTACTAGCTGGAAGCTTTTATAGTCGTTATCGTATTCGCCTGTGACTTTGGAGTGCTTTTCATAGTAGCTGGTGGGATTGAAGCGGATAGTCACTGGCAAAAAGCCATCCCAGTCAACCAATCTGTCTTGGAGAAAGGGCTGTTGGTTTTTTTGACGCTGAGATGAAGAAAAACTGAATGTGCTGGCAAATCCATTACGCAGGAGGGTTTGCAAACGATCGCGTTCTTCGTAGGTGGAGGAAGCGATCGCAAAAGACTGATTTAACCATCGATCGATCGCTTGCGAGTTGATCGACAAACCGCTTCCGCCTGGAACGCTTGGTGTTGCGGTGAAAGGTTCGAGGTTTTTCGCAGGTTTATCGTCTAGGGAATTTTCTCTTGGCAGAGTACCGGAAACCATTTGTTTATAGGCAGCGGATGCGGCGATCGCATTATAGGTAAGATCTGTACGACCGCTGTTAAAGGCACGGGCTCCGTCTGCCCAAATAATCATTTTTGGCAATTGTTCTGGTGTCAAACAGCGGCGCAGCATCATATCTGCGACTTGGGCTGTAGCACCGTTTACGCCAAAGTTAAACACCTCCATTTTTCCATAACCTTGAGCGGCCAGAGCTTTTTGCAACGCTTGCGGATCGATCCCCCGCAGTGCCCTGGAACTGCCCAAAATCAGAATATCGGGGGCTCCTAACTGGGCGACGCGCTGTTTGTAAAGAGCCAGTTTTTCGTCTAACTGAGGATTGTTGAAACTGGGGTATAAGGACGCGGGCTTAATTAAAGTGGCACTTGCACCCGTGGCGTTGAGGTTGAATTCCTTACCGCCCGGTTTAGTAAATCCTGACGAATTGAATACTTGGGAATTTTTAGCAGAAGTTTGTCCAAGAGAGATTGGCGGTAATTGAGAGGAATTGCCGCGATCTTTCTTTGGCTTTTGTGTTTGCTCATCGGTCATTTCGTCAGAAATTAATGACTTTTGAGATAAGACTAATGACTCTTGGATCTGATTTTCTACGTTTCTGAGGATTTGGCCTAGAACTAAATCCAGACTCCAGGTCAGAGTAATTCCCACCGCACCCCAAACCAAAGCCACTTTAACGCCTTGATAGTTGTTTACTTGACCTGGTAAAGACAGGAAGTTGTGGGTTTCGACACCGGGAGTGAAGATTTGCGATCGCATCAGTGCCTGCGAGAGTGCCTGCATCATCTTGTGCCAAGCAAGCTTGAGGCGCGGCGTATTTTGTGGCGGATCGATCTCTTTTGAGACTTCCCTTGCCTCTGTTGCTACGGTTACATCTGCTAACCGTTCCCCGTTGGGGTAACTCCATGAAGGAGGGTATGAATTTTCCAAGTTGAGGCTATCGGTTGTCACCTCTTCTACGTATTCGTCGCTTGCGGCAAAATCTGGGCTAGTTTCCTCTACTTGGCGATTCCGGGCAACAAAATCCAGTCCAGAATTCCACAACGGTTGTTTTTGTCCGGCGCGACGACCATAAACCCTGACGCCTGAAATTCCTGCGATTTCCAGCTTACGCACGAAGTTAGCAACAGGCACGGCCACCTGTCGCTGACTCGGACAAACCGGCGCATCGGTCATGATATGCAGTAAATCTTCTTTGCGTCGGGCTTGTACGCGAATGCCACCTGTGGCCAGACGCCAATCCAGGTCTGGATTGAGTAACTGACCTAGCAAAAACTCTATTGCTGTTTCGTTTCCAGCAGATGCCAGTTCTTGTGCGGGGGTTGCTAATTCCGGTTGACTTGCTGCTGGTAAATTCAGCCAATCTACCCAAACTGGTGATGAAGATTCTGCTTCGTGACCGTAGATGATTGCAGCTTGAATATTTCTAGGTGCAAGGGAGTTTAAAAGGGGTGCGATCGCTCCTACGGCCTTTTCCTTATCTGGTGTCTCGCGATCGGACTGTTGTTTTTTAGCAGATTTGTTCTTTTCCGTACAGGAAATATGCAGTGTCGATTCCTTCTTCACTGCCGATATTTCCATATCCAGATGCTCTGTGGCGCGATCGATCAATCGCCCTAGAGCCTTCTCGTCGCCCCAGCTTGCCCATGAAGATAGCATTTCCTCTGGCGAAGTCAGATCCACCCGCAGCATCCAATCTGGAGTTTCTTCGCCGCTTACTTGGCTGATAATGACGGCATCTCTGAACCCCTCAACGCGCAGATCCCTCAGCTGCTGGGCAATTGGGGAAGCTAGCAATGACGGATCTGGACTGTAGGCGGACTCGCAGAACACCCAAAGGCGACGCTCTTTTTTTGCATCTGGTGCTGAATTTTCATTCTTCATCCAGTCGCTGTCATTCTTTCTTTGCAGGCTTTTTGCCACAACTTTGACCCGCACTCCCAAGGACTGGAGATTTTTACCGAGATACCTGGCGATCGCTTCTGGATGTCCTTGACGAGCCCGGTTTTGGGAAGATTCAGTCGATTCCACTACTTCTGCCATTTGACCCGGTAGAATTTCCTGACTGCTTAAAGGCGGTTTTAATGATATTTCTGACATTTTCCGGTGGCTGCTGGTTAAACCCGCTTTTGGAAATTTTACTTCCCTTAAATGCTCTTCGTGATGATTGTATAGCTGGTTGAGGTCGATCCGCTCTGTCCAATCTGGACGCTTTTCACCCAAAGGGCGACCGTAAAGAAACACTCGCTCGATCGAAGACTCTTCAACACCAAGCAGGTCATTGATGTTTGTGGCCCTGAGCGCTTGGACGAATCGATCCACCGCTGTTTGTCTGTGGGGACACTCTTGACCCTCGCACAGAATATGCAGCTTGTTACCTCGTAATCGGACTCTGACTTGCACTCCGGCAATTTTTATGGCCCGATCGGCCCATTGCTCTAGGGTTGAGGCGTTGTTCGCCAGTTTGCGTTCATTGACTTTTACCATCAGGGCAATATTACCTGAGTTTGTTTGGGAATCGTCATTTTGACCTTTCGGTGGCTGATTGGCCAGATCCGCTTAATTAAAGACGACTGGAATTATAGCCTGTTCTGATGAGTTTACCAAGAAACTCAAAAGTCACTCATTCAAAAGTCAAAAGAAATAAGGGACAGGGGGGACAGGGGGGACAAGGGGGACAAGGGGGACAAGCAAGTACTGCACCATTCCCTTTTCTACTTCTTTTTATTTACTATTTCAGGCTAACAACATAGTTTGGACACAGGACGAACTAATTTTCCTGACGTTCTAGCCAAGTATAGCCAAATCCGATCTAATTTTGCCAATTCAACAGTTATTTCAACAAATGCAGGTAGTTGAAAGACAAATTATCGATCGAAACCACTGGCTATGTAAACAGCTAGATAATTTCTGCAACATTTATAAGAATATTTTCAACTACGCTAACTACCTAATTAGACAATAATTCATCTGTTATTTATGGTGAAGATATTGACTAAGATATTACGCATCTAAATCGCATACAAAGACGGGCTTTCCTGCCCATCCCACAAGAAGCAAGAGAAAAACTGACGGTCATTTTAGATGCGTAGCAGCTTATTAACTCAAGTTATTAGTTAGTTACATTGACTATTGTTCGGAATGGATAATGGGTATGTTGTTCAGCTTTAGCGCTCTTTGAGCGCTAAAGCGTAACCAGTACCTAAGACAACCATTTTTCTGAAAACTGGCAATAATAAGAAACAAGAGCGCCTCGGTGCGATCGATATCATACCCGATGCACTCAGCACACAGCACACAGCACTTTTCGATATCAAGGAACGTTATGCAGAGCGATAGCACAAATATACCCCAAAAAGAAACTTTTAACGTTTCTCAGGCTATAATTCCCACAGAAATGCTGGTGAGTCTAGCCACAGGGCCATTGCTTTTGGGAATACTATGTGGTAAAGCATCAATAGAGCTTTTACAAGCGCTAGGTGAAGCCAGCGAGGAAGTATTTCGGGGCGATCGGTTACCGGCGATCGAATTCCCCGATCGGGCCCAAAAGCAAACTGAATAAAAAAAGACCGCTCTTTAGCGGTCAATTGGTCTTCTATGAGACTAAATTCATCGAACTTAAGAGCCTAAAATTATGGAATATCCAAGAACAGCTAAAGCAGACCCTATGAGTTCCATACTCCACTCTGACCATCAGGCAGTTCATCTTGCATCGCCATCCGATTCGCCATCAGAATTGTATCTGCGCCATCGCCTCAAAGTGGTGGAAGAGTTGTGGGAATCTGTTCTCCGCTCGGAGTGCGGTCAGGAACTGGTAGATTTACTAAAACAACTGCGATCGCTTTGTTCTCCAGAAGGACAAGCGACCAACGAAAAAGACGCAGAAGTCTCTAAGCTAATTGAAAACCTGGATATTAACGCCGCCATTCGCGCTGCGAGAGCCTTTGCGCTATATTTCCAGCTAATCAACATTGTCGAACAGCACTACGAGCAACGAGCCCAACAGCTTTCCTTAAGGATGGTACCCGCTAAAGAACCAGCCGATCCAGCCCTGCAAGCGTTTGCCAAACTAGATGCAGAAGCCAAAAGTGCCGTACCCGGAGGAGACTCCCTAGAAAAAAATTGGCAAGAAACAAACGGTCAAAAGCGGGAAAAAGGCACCTTCCAGTCGTTATTTCCCAAATTGCGGCAATTAAATATGCCACCGCAAGTTATCCAGCGACTGATTGACAACCTGGATGTCCGGTTGGTGTTCACAGCTCACCCGACAGAAATTGTCCGCCACACCATCAGAGACAAACAGCGGCGCATTGCCAAGATTTTACAACAACTCGACGAAGTGGAGCAAAACGCGCAAACTTCATACTGTAACCTCAGCTACTCTAACCTTGGGGAAACCGCACGGAGTCCCGGAATCACAGAAGCGTCCCTGTGGAACAGCGCAGAAGCACCTTGGGAAGCATCAGCACTCCAAGAGGAATTGACAGAAGAAATTCGCCTGTGGTGGCGAACTGACGAATTGCACCAGTTCAAACCCTCCGTGTTAGATGAAGTAGACTATACCCTCCACTACTTCAAAGAAGTGTTGTTTGATGCTATTCCTCAACTTTATCAACGCTTAGAGAGAAGTTTAAACAGCTCCTTTGGTAATCTGCGTCCTCCCAACCACAACTTCTGCAAGTTCGGTTCCTGGGTAGGATCGGATCGGGATGGTAACCCTTCGGTGACACCGGCGATCACTTGGCAAACAGCTTGCTACCAGCGGAATCTGGTTTTGGAAAAATATATCAAATCGGTAGGACAGCTGATCGAGCGATTGAGTCTGTCATTGCACTGGTGCGATGTATTACCGGAACTGCTGGAATCTCTGGAGCAAAATAGAATGCAAATGCCAGAGGTATACGAACAACTATCAATTAAATATCGGCAAGAGCCTTATCGCTTAAAGCTATCTTTTGTGAAAAAGCGGTTGGAAAATACCCTCGATCGCAATTGGCGACTCTACAACAGCGATGACGTACAACTGGACAAGCTCAAGCAACCCCAGCCTGGTAGCTACTACCAGTTTGCCTCAGAATTCCTAGCTCAATTGCGGCTAATTCAGCGCAACCTCAAGGAAACCGGGTTAGTTTGCCGAGATCTGGAAAATCTGATCTGTCAGGTAGAAATCTACGGCTTCAAGCTGGCGCACCTGGATATCCGCCAGGAAAGTACCCATCACTCTGACGCCGTTAATGAAATTGCCCAATACCTGCAAATTTTACCCCGGCCTTACAACGAACTAACAGAGCAAGAACGAATCGAATGGTTGGTGGCGGAACTGCAAACCAGACGACCTTTAATTCCAACAGAACTGCCGTTTGGCCCCCAAACCAGCGAAATTATTGAAACCTTTCGCGTAGTGCGCCAGCTTCAGCAAGAATTTGGCCCTGAAATCTGCCAAACTTATATCATCAGCATGAGCCACGACGTGAGCGACTTGCTGGAAGTGTTGCTGCTGGCGAAAGAAGCCGGACTCTATGACCCATCCACAGGGGAAGGTACGCTGTACGTGGTGCCCCTCTTTGAAACCGTAGAAGACCTCAAACAGGCTCCATACGTGATGCAGACGCTGTTTGAATTGCCTTGTTATCGGTCTTTGCTGGCCGGTGGTAAGTCTGCGATCTCAGTAAAAAGTTTAGACGAAACGCCAGAGACTGCTAACAGACAGCGGCAAAGCCTGCAAGAGGTGATGTTGGGGTATTCTGATAGCAATAAAGATTCTGGTTTCTTGAGCAGTAACTGGGAAATTCACAAGGCGCAGAAAGCACTGCAAGCGATCGCAGAAAAATACGATGTCAATTTACGCATCTTCCACGGACGCGGCGGTTCCGTAGGACGCGGCGGTGGCCCATCCTACGAAGCTATTTTGGCACAACCCGGTCACAGCATCAACGGGCGGATCAAGATTACCGAACAAGGCGAAGTGTTAGCCTCTAAATATTCTTGGCCGGAATTAGCCATCTACAACCTGGAAACCGTCACTTCGGCGGTAATTCAAGCCAGCTTATTGAGAACTGGGTTTGATGATATTCAACCCTGGAACGAAATAATGGAAGAGTTGTCAGCTAAATCACGCACGCACTATCGCGCCTTGATTTACGAACAACCTGATTTTATCGATTTCTTCCATAGCGTTACCCCAATTGATGAAATCAGCCAATTGCAAATTAGTTCTCGTCCGGCGCGTCGCCGCAGCGGGAAGAAAGATTTAACTACTCTCCGCGCTATTCCGTGGGTGTTTAGCTGGACGCAAAGCCGTTTCCTGCTACCAGCTTGGTATGGTGTTGGTACGGCACTTCAGGATTTTTTAAATGAAGATTCCCAGGAAAACCTGAAGTTAATGCGCTACTTTTATTACAAGTGGCCGTTCTTTAAAATGGTCATCTCCAAAGTGGAGATGACTTTATCAAAAGTTGACCTACAACTCGCTCATCATTACGTAAAGGAATTATCTTTAACCGAAGATATGCCCCGTTTTGAACGGTTGTTTGAACAGATTGCGAATGAATATCATCTGACTCGCGATCTCGTGTTAAGCATCACCGATCACAAACGTTTGTTGGATGGCGATCCGGATTTGCAGCGATCGGTCCAGTTACGCAATGGTAACATTGTGCCGCTAGGTTTCTTGCAAGTGTCTCTGCTGAAACGCCTCCGCCAAAGTAAGACTCAAGCTGCTTCTGGAGTGATCGATTCTCGTCACAGTCGCGGTGAATTGTTGCGTGGTGCGTTGTTGACGATTAACGGTATTGCTGCTGGGATGCGGAATACAGGTTGATGATCGCTGATGTAAAGAAACCCGGTTTCTTCAAGAAACCGGGTTTCTGAGTTATGTTAACCTTCGTATGCGGCCATTTCTACCCCTGAAACGGTGTATTTAATTTCTGTAAATCCATTTAAATTTACCAACTCTTTCATTGCTGCACTCAAGTACAATTTGCCTAACTTTCCTTTATCTTGCGCCATTTTTGAAGCAATGTTTACGGGCATACCAGCAATATCCTTACCACCGACAGGTAGATCGAATATTAAAACTGGGCCTACATCAATGCCAATTCGACAGCTAAGGTCTTGTTTAACTAATTCTTCACGAATCAATTTCGCAAAGTTAATCGCCGCTACTCCATCGTCAAAAATGTAAATTCCTAAGTTGCTAACTACCTTGATTTCAACACCATTGTTTTGAGAAAGCAGCCGCATACCCACATCTTTTAAAATTGTGGAAAGGGAGATATTAGTTAACATAGAAACTTGATGTAATTCAATTTCTTTTGTCTCCCGTTCGATCAGTACGACCACTTTTTTAATCATGTACTTATCTGCCAATTGCTGACCAAACGCAGTATCATGCAGTCGGTTTTCATAAGTAACTAAGTCTCGATAAAAATCCTCAGAGTAGGGAATAGGATATTTAGTATTTCCAGGTTGGACATTAGCTAAACGCGGGCCATCTATGAGGCGAAATATCTTGCCTATTATAGGATGGGCGATTTTTTTCTCAATTACAAACTGGTGGTTTTCTGGTAAGAGATTGTAAATACCTTCACTGATAGCAATTTCGCCACCTTCAGTTTCATTTTCAGCAACTTCTTCGATCGCATCTGCTTCTAATCCATACAAGCCACCATTAATGTAATAAAACTCACCCAAGTGCGCCCCCAGCCCAATTTTAATTTGGCAGGTTTTCTTAATCTCATCCTGCATAGTTAGCAATGCAGACAAGAGAGTTTCAGCAGTAACTGCTTCTGGATAAAACATTTGAGTATTATCAGCAGCCCAAATGCCAATCCCTTGTCCGCCAATCGCAGTACCGTAACCATGCACAATTTCTTTTGGCTGATTGATAATGGCGAGAATTTCCATCAAGCCTTTTTGCTTGGTCAGTTTCGTTAAACCAGCGGAATCAGAAGAGACACTATAGCCTTTGATTTTATACTGAGCGAGCAGCTTCAAAGCATCTTCTTCCGTTTGTTCACTTTCTAGCCACTGGTTAACCAGCTTGATCGGTAAACCACCAGTAATATCTTGTGCAAGGTCAAAAAATGAAGGAGAGTATCGTTCTTTGCTAAATTTATTTGCCATATCTTTACCTCGTTAAATTACTTAAAAACTAGGATACTTCCCAAGAGCCAATAACCGGACAATTTTAATTAATTATTTAGGTTTTGACCAAATTGCGATCGCAACTCTTCCAAATCCTTATCAATCTGGCTTTTGGCTGTGGTAGAATTAGGTGACGGCGTTTGCTGAGATGGCGATGGCTGATTTTTTTTAGGTGCAGCAGGATTAATGAATTCAGATTTTAATTGTGCTAATTCATCATCAATTTTACTTTTCACTGGAATAGCTGGTGTAACGGGAGATGGTTTTACAGTCTGCTTTGTAGGGGTTTGAGGTTTTGGTGTCGCGGCTGGTGGTGTTTGAATATTCAAATCTTTGAGAATATCAGCAACTGATTGATAGCGTCGATCGATCGCATTATCCAACATCTTATCAAGAATCTTACCCATCTGGTTACTGACGGGATTTTTCAGAAATTGCCGCCACACCCAAACATCTTGGTTCATATCAAATAAATCAAAAGGCGACATTCCAGTTAATAGGTGAATGCAGGTAACTGCTAAACTATAAATATCGCTAGAAAAAACAGCCCTACCTCTAGATTGTTCCGGTGCGACATATTCGGGACTGCCGATACTCGTTCCAGTTTGCTGCAAAGCTTTGCCAGTAGTGGTTTTGGCAGCACCGAAATCGACGAGGAAGAGTTTGCGATCGATCTTTCTCCTAATAATATTATCAGGTTTGATATCCCGGTGAATTACCAGCTTGCTGTGGACAAATTGCAAGACTGGCAATAAATCATTCAGCAATTGTCGAATCTGAATTTCATTGAAAATACCCTTTTGTGCTAATTCTTGAGATAAAGTTTGTCCGTCGATGAATTCCTGGACTAGATATTGCTGATTATCTATGATAAAATAGGCTAACAAGTCTGGAATTTGGGGATGTTTGCCCAATTCATCCAGTTGTACCGCTTCTTGGGTAAATAATTCCGATGCTTTTTGAAGGTTACTCGCACCTTGAACTAAAGGGAAAAATTGTTTAATTACGCAGGGTGGTTTGGATGGTTTATCTTCATCCACTGCTAAGTAAGTTATACCAAAACCGCCTTGTCCGATCGGTTTGATGGCGCGGTAACGGTCTTTTAGAATTAATTTAGTGCCACAGGTGACGCAAAATAGCGTGACATCTGGGTTTTCGGGGTTTGGGCAATTAGGGTTGAGGCAATAACTCATATCGACTTTAGATTTTAGATTTTAGATTGAAGAAAGTCTTGCACACTAAGAGTTTAGCGTGATTTTGTGGTGAGTGCGATCGTGCTACGCATCGCTGTTGCGATCGCACCTGTGGGCCTAGAAACCGGGTTTCTGTTGTGGTAGAGAGATCGATCGCGGCGTATAATTGTAGGGGCGATCGCAGCTGTGGGCCTAGAAACCCGGTTTCTTGGAGAAACCGGGTTTCTGTTTTGGTAGAGAGATCGATCGCGGCGCATGATTGTAGGGCCTCAGCCAGGGCCTAGAAACCCGGTTTCTTGGAGAAACCGGGTTTCTGTTGTGGTAGCAAGATCGCGGCGCATAATTGTAGGGGCGAAGCATTTGGCGATCGCAATTTTGGTTTTGATACCAGCCCGCCTGGGGTTCAAACCCCAGGCTAATAGCTGAAGTCCACTGAAGTGGACTGAATATTAATCTTCCAGTCCACTTCAGTGGACTTTCGCTATTAGCCCGGAAATTGATTTCCGGGCGGGTGTGTGCGACTCACCCGAATACTTCCCCCCTAAATCTACCGCGCATCGCCAATCAAAATAAAAGGCGACCAATAAAAAGGATGGTGTCCAATTTGACTTAACTTCGCTTTTTGCAGCGCTTCCCCTTTACTCATCCCATTTTTGATATTCTGATAAAACTGAACCATAATATCCTTAGTTGTATTATCCTCAGCATTCCAGAGACTCGCCATCACCGCTTTTGCACCCGCACGTTCAAATATATAGGCAAGTCCGGCTATTTCTTCGCCGTTCGAGTTAGCTTGCAGGGCGGTTTGACAAGCGCTGAGGGTGAGGAGTTCGGTGTTTTGCAATCCCAATAAGGCGGCGTCGGCAATATTTAATTGTCGATCTGCAAAAAGGATAGTATTCGCTTTCATGCCTAATTTTTGACAGCCTTGGGGTTGAAAACAGCCGTGTGTTGCTAGGTGCAGGAAGGGAAAGCGGGGTGCAAAGGTTTTGAATTTGTCGAGGGTGGCGTTGTCGTGGAGAAATGATTCGCTACCGGGGAAGAATTGGGCGATATTTCTCACTTCTTCTTCCGTTCCGGGTAGATTTTGCGGGTCGCGGGGGATGGGATTTCCTAATGCTAAAACATGAGCGTTGGGCTGAACTATGAAGTAGTATGTGCCGCTACCTAAGATAATTATCAAAACTCCAGTTGGTACGATGCCAAATTTGCGCCACATCCAGATTGCAATGCTACTAATGATGATTATTGCGGCAATACCTGGGAGTGTGGGAATATTTTTTATAAGCGGGAAATTGCGAGTTACTAACAATGAACGAGGAGAAAGGCGAGTAAGATAGTTGATGGGATATTTTTGGATTAGGTATTGGCGGGTTTGTTTATCGTAAAGGGTTTCAAAGGGTATGTAGCGCAGTTTGCCTGTGGCGATGATGCTCAATTCTTTGGGGGAGAATGCCTGGATTTTGTCTTCTACTGGGCGAATCAGAATGTCGTAAATTTTACTTCCGGTTTCTGTGTAGCGAGTGTCGCCGTCGTTTTGCAGTTGTTCGCGGTATTCCGTGAGGAGTCGATCGAATTCTTTCGGGTCGATCGCATTTTTTATTACGCTTAGTTGGTCTTTGGTGATAACAAATATGGCTACCGTATTCGGTACGTTTTTTACATTTGCCAGCAAGATGGGTTGAACTACAACGGTTCCGGCGGGGATGCTATCTCTTAGCTGTTTAATATCTGTGCGGGTGGTTTCAAATAGTTCGGCTGCTTCGGGAAATTCTTTGGAAATTTTGTCTGCGTCTGCAAATACTTGTGATTCTAATTCCCGCATTTGTCGGGATAGTTGTTCGGAAAACTTCTCTTGCAATCGTCGTTGGAGGAATTGCAATTGTTGATTTTTTTGATTCCATTCGTCAATTTTTTGCTGTGCTTGTGGGTTAGAAACTTTGGCGTTTATTAGGCGGGTGTAGTCGGCGAGGTCGGCTGTGGTGGCGAGGTTGGCGTATTGAAAGGCGCGATCGGGTTGGTTTTGGTCGATGAGGAGGGAGATGAGTGCGATCGGAGTTTCTCTATAAGCCTCCAAAAACATTTGCCGATTTTCCTTCTGTAAACCTCCACGCATTTCTAAGGTAATTGTCATTGATTGTTCCCAGTTAGAAATAGCCTGTGTTGGTTGTTCCATGTCTTGGTAAGCGAAACCAATATTATGCAGAATAGAAGCTTCCAAATCACGCTTTGTGATGTCCCGCGTTATTGGTAAAGCCAGATTATAGTATTTTAATGCCTGTTGGGGTTGCTCTATATTGGCGTAAAGTAAGCCAATGTTATTCAGAATAGCGCCTTCACCGAAACGGTTATTCCCTTCCCGCATTATCGGTAAAGCCTGATTGTAATATTTTAATGCCTCTTGAAGTTGTCCGATGCTGGCGTAAACTAAGACAATATTATTCAGAGTAGTAGCTTCCCCAGAACGATCATTCACTTCCCGCATTATCGGTAAAGCCTGGTTAAAGTATTTCAATGCCTCTTGCGGTTGTCCGAGGTCTCGGTAAACTAATCCAACGCCATTCAGACTCATAGCTTCCCCAGCACGGTCATGTACCTCTCTCCGAATGCGTAAAGCAAGGCCGAAATATTTCAATGCCTCTGGCAATTTTCCGAATAATTGGTAAACTAAGCCGATATTGCTCAGAGTTGTAGCTTCTCCAGAGCGATCATTCACTGTTCGCATTATTGGTAAAGCCAGATTATAGTATTTCAATGCCTCTTGTGGTTTTGCAATTGCTTGGGAAACTGTACCAATATTATTTAGAGTAGCAGCTTCCCCAGAACGGTTTTTTACTTCCCGCATTATCGGTAAAGCCTGGTTAAAGTATTTCAATGCCTCTTGCGGTTGTCCAATGTCTTGGTAAACTCCACCGATATTATTCAGAGTTGTAGCTTCTCCAGAGCGGTCATTCACTTCCCGCCTTATCGGTAAAGCCTGGTTAAAGTATTTCAATGCCTCTCGTGGTTTTCCAATGTCTTGGTAAACTCCACCGATATTATTCAGAGCCGTAGCTTCCCCAGAACGGTTTTTTACTTCCCGCATAATTGGTAAAGCCAGCTTATAGTATTTCAATGCCTCTTGCGGTTGTCCGATGGTGGCGTAAACTAAGCCTATATTATTGAGAGTCGTAGCTTCCCCAGAACGGTTATTCACTTCCCGCATAATTGATAAAGCCAGGTTATGATATTTTAATCCCTCTTGCGGTTGTCCGATGTGATGGTAAACTGTACCAATATTAGTCAAAGTCGTGGCTTCCCCAGAACGGTTTTTTACTTCCCGCATAATTGGTAAAGCCAGCTTATAGTATTTCAAAGCTTCTTGTGATTGTCCAATGTCTCCGTAAACTTTACCAATATTATTCAGAGTAGTAGCTTCTTCAGGGCGGTCATTTACTTCCCGCATGATTGGTAAAGCCAGCTTATAGTATTTCAAAGCTTCTTGTGGCTGTTCCATCTCTTTATAAACTATACCGATACTATTTAGAATAGTGGCTTCCCCAGAGCGATCGTTCACTTGCCGCATAATTGGTAAAGCCAGCTTATAGTATTTTAAAGCTTCTTGTGGCTGTCCGAGGTCTCGGTAAACTAAACCAATACCATTCAAAGTAGCAGCTTCCCCAAAGCGGTCATTCACTTCCTGTCTAATCGGTAAAGCTAGGTTATAGTATTTCAATGCCTCTTGGGGTTGTCCGATGTTTCGGTAAGCTAAGCCAATATTACTTAGAGTAGTAACCTCACCAAGACGGTCATTTATTTCCCGCCTAATCGGTAAAGCTAGGTTATAGTATTTCAATGCCTCTTGCAGTTGTCCGAGGTCTCGATAAGCTCCACCGATACTATTCAAAGTAATAGCTTCCGCATTACGATTATTGATTTTTTGCCAAATTGGGAGAGCTTGTTTGTAGAAATTTAAGGCTTCCTTTTCTCGCCCAATTTCGTCATAGTTCAAGCCAATTCCCAGCAGTGCTGCTGCTTCAACTGGTCTATCTTTAAATTTTCGTCCAATGGCTAGAACCCGCTGTAAAGTTGCTATAGCCTCTAATGATTTGCCTTGCTTATTTTGTTGCGTTGCTTGCTGCAAAAGTTGTCCTACGTCTTCCTGTAAATTTTCACTTTGCCCCCAACTAGGTCGAACCATCAGCGGAACAGTCAGAGGAGTCAAACAAACACCCAAAGCTAAAACACCACTAATAATGCGTTTCATCGCCCCACTTCCCTGGAATTAGCAACCCTAATAAGCAAGAAGATGTTCTACTGCTGGCTCTGTCCAATAAACTTTCACTCTGGTAATCCAAATTTCTTGCGTACTTCCTCAACAGGAATTATTTTACCATCTCTGCTATCAGCCAGTCCCGCTTCTACTGTTTGCCTAACATAAATTGCATACATCAGGTCATCCCAGGTAGAGTTTTCAGGTAAGCTATCGATTAATCGTCGGGCTTCTTGTTTGATATTGACGGCTTCCATAATTTACCTCGCAATAAACTTTACTTAAAATTGTACTCCAACAGCCTTTAACTAAAACACTTGCGGCCAAATTTCCGAAATCGGCAATTCCCAGCCAGGAAATAACTCTGGGATAATCAGCGTATCATTACCAGTTAACACAATTGGCTCACCCGTAGAGCGATAAACCGTCACAGTTAGTTTATCGGGGTCAATTAATATCCCCACCTGCGTACCCAGTTCTAAAAACATTAGAATCTTCTTTTCTAGAGGCGGAATACTATCCGAAGCCGATTTTACTTCTACCATCAAATCGGGGACAATTTCGGCAAATGAACGCGGTAATGGATTGAGTCGTGCAGCAGAAACAAAAGATACATCTGGCCCTCGTAAATTGCCATTTGGCAATCTAAATCCCGCACTTGACCCAGTAACATAACCGAGTTGGCGCGGTAGCACCCAGCTTTGCAGCAAAAATACCAATCGAGCGATAATAACTTCAGATATATAATCTGATAAACCCATAACTTGGATTTTTCCATCTACAAGTTCGAGTTTATAATCAAGTTGTTTTTCTTGTAAAATTAGCTGTAAGTTTTCTAAATCTTCTACAGTGAGATTCATAGTTTTTCTTCCTTTTGTCTTCTTTAGCGCGAATGAAAACCGGGCTTTTAAGTAAAAACACGCGATAACGTCACATCAATTCAAATACTTTTTGCGCTATTTCCCGGTGAAGGCGGCGCTCCTTTTCCAAAAAATCATTCATTTTTCTCCATTCTTCTCTATCTTCATCAGTAAGGCTATCTAAAAATTCCTTCATCTTTTCCAATTTTTCCTCCATACTCATTTGCTGGATTACTTCAATCTGGATATCCACTTCTTGACCATCAGGAATATTAATTTCCTCTGAGAGTTCGATTGTTTTACCTCGTTTTATGCCTTTGATTTTTATCATCTTATTTCCTCCTATTACTCTAACCAGTCTTCTAATTGCAAGCGAGGAATATTTATAAAATGCCTAGTATTGTGAGTCACTAGAATATATCCATGACAACGAGCCACCGCCGCAATGAGCGCATCTATATCCTCTGTAGGTCTGCCTATTACTTTTAACTCACCCTGGATTTTAGCAAATTCGATCGCAGCATTTTCATCAAATTGAACAATAGTTGAGATCAAATTAATAAAGCTGTGGATCTTTCTGAGATTTGCTTCAACTTTTTGAGAGCTGTACGCAGACTTATACAGTTCTGCCATCACAATTGTTGAAAGGCAACACTGGCTGAATATTGGGTAAAATCTAGCCTCTGCTTGAGGATGCTCGTTGATGATTGCACTACAAATGTTTGTGTCTAGCAAATACACAATTTTCTTGCCTTAATTTATGATTGGTTTCCGTAAAGTTTTTCCCATTTAGCATTTTTCTCTTCCTCTAGCATTTTCATTGTATTTATGAAATCTTCTTTCTCTTCCCAATTAGCAAGTAATTCCTTCATTTTTTTCACCCTTTCCTCGTTACTCATTTGCTGAATAACCTCAATCTCGATACACACTTCTTGCCCATCAGGAATATTAACGTCCTCTGACAGTTCGATCGTTCTCCCACGTTTGATGCCTTTGATTTTCATATTATCCTCCCTGTTACTATCTAATAGCTTACATAATTAAACTAATACGGCGTTGCCATAATAGTCATCGTCCTATTTTGCCAATCAAACTGAATTTCATCTACTACAAAAGACCTATTTTTTGACACAGACAAAATCCCTTGCAATTTCAATTCAGAAACTACAGGTGGCTTTAGCTTCACTTCACCTTTACCTTGTTGCAAACGAAAATCATCTAACTGAAGAGATTTCCAATTTTCTTGAACCCCTGCGGCTGCAACACCCTCACCTCGAATAACCTGACGCCCATCAGTTTTGTAAACTAAAGCATTCTTGCTGAATTCTATCTTGTCAACTTGGCTGAGGGGAAAAGAGGTAGTTTTCTCTCCCTGAAGGGACAACTTTTGCTGTTTGGTATCGATTTCCGTTACCTCACCGTCTATTTTGTCACCGTTTTTGAGGGAAACTACTGCCAATTTAGGTAAAGCGACAGGTACTAATGCCTCATCCGCCTTGACTTGTGCTTGTGCAGCAGGTAAATTTCCCCTCCCTACATCGTTACCACTTGGGGCGCGGGTGCATCCTCCTAACTGGGGCGCTGTCGCTACAAGTGCCACAACCAATATCTTGAAAAAAGCTTTCATAGCGTCGGCAATCTTTTTTACTGAGCTACACTTATTATAGTTCATCTAGCTTTTGAGTGATTTTGTGTCCCCAACTCCCGAACCTACCCAGGAACCGAATATTTTAGGCAAAATTGCCAGCGTTGTTGGTTTATTGGGTGCTGCACTTTTCTTTACTGGTTGGATTTATCGCTGGTCGTATTTCTATTTTTTTCAGTTGGAAATAACCACGCTAGATTTACCAGCGCAGTCGTTTTTTATTGTGCCGTTACAGGTATTTTTGGGTGATGGTTGGGCGATTTTGAAAACAGTGGTTGCTCTCGTTTTCAGTGCTGTGGCCATTCACATTACTCTTTGGTTGATTCAGTCGATAGGTAATGCAATTGCTGAAAAAATAGAGAGGTTCCGATCGCCCATTATTGTACCTATGAAAAAGCGTCAACAATCTTGGATATCTCGACAGCTTAAATCATTAACGGAATTTAGTTATACCGAATTTAACTCGATTAAATTTTTGCGATCGCTCTTAGATGAAATAGTCATAGTATTTTGGATATTAATCATTTTATATTGGTTAGCACGTTGGCAAGGAACTGCCGATGCAAGACGAGATGCTGGCTCAAATTCTACTTTACCCGTCGTTACTCTAGTTGCGCCTGAAAACCGTTTAGCCTTGGGACGTAAATTCGATCAGGAGTTCAAATCTCCTACAGGAAAAGGCTACCATTTCATTGGAGATAAAGGTTTATTTAATGATCTAGCGCCACGGCTACGAACAAATACGGCTGATTCAAAAGATCCGATCGTTTGGCGTTTACTGATGGAACGTGGCGGTTGGATTTATCTGTTTCCCGCCTTACCTCCAAATGCAAATCCTAATGATCGTCCTCCAGTTATCGCCATTCAAGAAAGTCAATTAGGCGAACAATTGATGATTCTTAGTCACGATGTGTCGAAAAAGCGATCGCCCTAATAACTCAAATTCAATAGGTACGTTGTTGCGCTTTAGCGCTCTTTTAGCGCTAAAGCGCAACAACGTACCTAATATCGATTCCGAACAAGAGCAAATTGAACGAATTAGCAACTTGAGTTAATAAAGTATAAATGCCAGAGGTTTGAACCGTGCGATCGCAAATTGTGGTAAACTATCAAAAAGATATGTTTCATCCGACTACCAGGGTCGAAGCGTCGAGCAAAAACCCTAATCCCTAATCCCAAATCTAAAATTATTAATCTAAGTGAGGACGGACAACTATGGCACAACTAGCACAACAAGAATGCACCGCCTGCACGGCAGATTCGCCCCGCGTCACCGCCGCAGAAATTGTACAACTTTCGCCGCAGATTCCCGACTGGAATATTGTGGAAGAAGAGGGCGAATCTCGGCTGAAACGTATCTACAAGTTTCCCGATTTTCTGAAGGCCCTAGACTTTACCAATAAAGTGGGCGAGATAGCCGAAAAAGCAGGTCATCACCCAGCTTTGCTCACCGAATGGGGTAAAGTAACAGTAAGCTGGTGGACTCATTCGATCGGCGGACTGCACAAGAACGACTTCATTATGGCGGCGAAAACCGATGAAATTGCCAGTCAGGTTGCTGAAAAGAAGTGATTAGACCTGTTGCAAAAGTCTTGGAAACCCCTCCCCCTAACCCCCTCCCCGTCCACGGGGAGGGGGGAAATTTCTTGTTCCCTTCCTGTGGATGGGGAGGGGGGAAATTTCTTGTCCTCTCCCCGTGGACGGGGAGGGTTAGGGTGGGGTTCTAAACATTTTTCCAAAAAGTCTATTAATAAATTCATCAAGATAATCTCAATACAATCTCACCCTTAATGAGTTCCCCAAAAACGATGAGCAATCAAACCGAAACACCTTTACCCCTGTTACGCACTCCCCTATTTGAACTAGCGGTAGAATTGAAAGCGCGACTAACTCCCTTTGCCGGATGGGAAATGGCTGTGCAGTACACTGGTATTGGGCAAGAACATCAGGCAATCCGAACCAATGCGGGGATGTTCGATATCTCCCATATGGGCAAATTTACCTTGCGGGGTCAAGAGTTAATTTCCAAACTTCAATACTTGGTGCCGTCGGATTTAAGTCGCTTGCAACCAGGTCAAGCTCAGTATACCGTTCTGCTGAATACCGACGCCGGGATTTTGGATGATATAATTTTTTATTACCAAGGACAGGATGAGTCTGGGGAGCAGTGGGGAGTGATGATTGTAAATGCTTCCACTAGAACAAGAGATAAAGCTTGGTTGTTGGCAAACTTGGAATCAGCTAATGTTACTTTACAAGATGTCTCCAAAGACCAAGTTTTGATTGCGGTTCAAGGGCCGCAAGCTGTCTCACATCTTCAGCAATTTGTCAAGGAAGATCTTACGCCGATTAAAGCTTTCGGTCATTTGGAAGCCACGGTATTAGATAAACCGGCTTTCATTGCTCGGACTGGTTACACTGGCGAAGATGGGTTTGAGGTGATGGTAGACCCAGCGGTGGGGATGCAATTGTGGCGCAGTCTGATTGCGGCGGGTGTGGTTCCCTGCGGTTTGGGTGCCAGAGATACGTTGCGCCTGGAAGCGGCAATGGCACTTTACGGACAGGATATTGACGATCGTACCACACCTCTGGAAGCTGGTTTAGGTTGGCTTGTTCACCTCGATACTAAAGGCGACTTTATCGGTCGTTCTGTGTTGGAGGAACAGAAAGCTGCTGGGGTGCAGCGTCGCTTAGTAGGTTTGGAAATGCAAGGACGGAATATTGCGCGTCACGGCTACCCGGTGTTGCACAATGGGGAAAAGGTGGGAGAGGTGACAAGTGGCAGTTGGTCGCCGACAATGGAAAAAGCGATCGCACTTGCATATCTTCCCACTCAGCTATCTAAACTGGGTCAGCAACTAGAAGTCGAAATTCGCGGTAAGGCTTATCCCGCTGTTGTGGTCAAAAAACCTTTTTATCGCGCTTCGTATCGAGCTTCTTAGTTTAACCTGGTATAGCTAGTGCAAGTGGTCAGTTGTCAGTGGTCAGTTGTCAGTGGTAAAAATCAACATTTCCAGAGCAATCATTGGCAATTTTTAGTAGTGAGTTATTTCCGCCATCCTGCACTAGGGGCTAGGGACTAGGGTCAGAAGGGTTTATAATCCGCCAACGTTTCAGGAATTCAGAATGTCCTAACCGCCAAGGCGGTTGCTATAACACAATAAATAAAAACTAACTTGGCTGCGTAACAACATAATAAACTAATTACAAAACAATGTTTAAAATGAAGTTATTAAGTCGAGCCGCGTTGACCAGGTTAGGAATTTTCAGCATCATCCTTGGTACGATCGATAAAATTAATTTCGATCGCTTGGCGCGGGTAGTAGCTGGGTTAGAAAGCGTTATTGGCGATTTGGCGATGTTCGAGATTGACTAACCAGTTGACCGAAGTCGCGGAGCATTTTAGAATAGCTAGCCACCGAAGTAAGATCGTCATTATGATCTGCACCCTCCACCCACAAAAAGCGCTTCGGTTCATTTGCAGCAGCAAAAAGTTGTTCTCCGTGGGAGAAAGGAATCACGCTATCAGCCGTTCCGTGAATAACTAAAACCGGACAGCGTACCCTTTTAATTTTATCGATATTGGCAAACTTATCGAAAGGTACAATAGGAATGTGCGTCACCACGAGAAAAGCTTTGGTGAAAGCACTTTCCACAATCAAACCCCCAACAGATTTACGCGAAGCTAAATCTACCGACGGGCCTCCACCAACCGATCGCCCATAGATTATAATCTTCTGAGTTGGAACATTCAGCTTAGTTGTCAAATAATCGTAGGCGGTGTCGATATCCTGATAAGCATTGCTTTCGGAAGGCGTTCCCCCACTCGTACCATAACCCCGATAATCATAGGCAAATACAGAAAAACCCAAGTCGTGCAATTCGCGCAGTATCGGTAACATATCTCCCAAATCTTCAGCATTGCCGTGACTGTACAGGATAGTGTAAGTTGCTTTAGGATTGGGCAAGTAAACAGCCGAGATCTGCACGCCATCAGCAGCAGTCAGCTTGAGAATATCCTTGGTGTCTTGATAAGTGGAGGGTTGAGGCTTAAAGATCATCCAGTCCGTAAAAAAGTAGCCGTATATGCACAAAGAAGCGTAAACAAAGAGGACGGAACGCACCAGTCGTTTAAGAGAAAAATCGCCGATTAGCAGCCGTTTGAGGGTTTTCTTGTCCATCGGATCGATCGTCCAAGTAAAGATTGAGCGAAAGCCAGAGCGATCGCTTAAAGAAAAGTTGTACACTAAAAAGCTGTTAGAGTCCGCTTTCAGTAGAAAAGACCTCGATAATCTGTATTAATAATCAGCATCTGCCAGTTTCCGCCTGCGTGCGATCGCGCCATCTGCTTGCAAAGCTACCTAAACTATAATCTTTTACTTGAAAGAGTGAGGAAGTGAAATGTCCTTAGAATATCCCGATGACCTGAAATACCTTGACAGCCACGAGTATGTACGACTCGATGGCGAGATTGCTACGATCGGCATTAGTGCCTTTGCCATAGACCAACTAGGCGATATTGTGTTTCTCGAATTGCCAGATATCGGCGAAAAGCTGACAAAGGGAGAAGCCTTCGGAACCGTTGAGTCCGTTAAAGCCGTCGAAGACCTTAACTCTGCGGTCACTGGCACCGTTGTAGAACGCAACGAGCCTATGGTACAATCACCAGACCTAGTGACGGAAGACCCCTACGGCGAAGGCTGGTTAATCAAGGTTCGCATCGACGACCCTGGCGAACTTGATGATGCTATGTCCGCTGATGAGTATCGCGCAGAGGTGGAAGGCGACTAAGAATACAGATGTAGAGTCAATTCATGAATTGACTCTACATCTGTAGTGGATGAGGCGATAAAATGCGTAAGTGCTGATTCGACTGACTTCGGAATTATTGTTACAAAGTAATAAGGAGTCAATTCTGGAGAAGATATTGTGGTCAATTACACCACTGATATGCAGTCAAGCAGTCAGCAGCAATTAGGAGAAATAGAACTAGATTCAAATTCCTTCCTTTGGCGGCACATAGGCCCAACGCCGGAGAAAATCCAGCAAATGCTGGAAATACTGGGTATTTCGACCCTTGACGCCCTGATTGAGGCAACAGTACCGCAAGCAATTCGGCTGAAGAATTCCCTACAACTGCCTTCATCCCAGAGTGAATATGCAGCCCTTACTCAATTAAAAGAGATTGCGTCTAAAAATGAAGTGTTTCGATCGCTCATCGGCATGGGCTATCATGACTGCATCACCCCACCCGTTATTTGTCGCAATATCCTAGAAAATCCTGGTTGGTACACCGCCTACACGCCCTATCAAGCAGAAATAGCCCAAGGGCGACTCGAAGCGCTGCTTAACTTCCAGACAATGGTAATCGATCTGACAGGCTTAGAAATTGCCAATGCTTCCTTATTAGATGAAGCAACAGCAGCCGCAGAAGCCATGACCATGAGTTACGGTCTGTGCAAAAATAAGGCAAAAGCCTTTTTTGTCTCCAAAGACTGTCATCCCCAAACCATTGAAGTATTGCAAACCCGTGCCAAACCCCTAGACATTGATATCATTGTTGGAGATCATCAAACAACTTCACCATTCGATCGACCAATTTTCGGGGCAATCTTGCAATATCCTGCCAGCGATGGCACAATTTACGATTACCGAAATTTTATCGAAAAAGCTCATACCGCCGGTGCCTTAGTCACAGTAGCCGCAGACATTTTGAGCCTGACTCTGCTTACACCCCCTGGCGAATTTGGAGCGGATATTGCGGTAGGAAGCACCCAGCGCCTTGGAGTTCCCTTGGGATATGGGGGGCCTCACGCAGCTTATTTCGCCACCAAAGAAGACTATAAGCGACAAGTTCCAGGCCGCATTGTAGGTGTATCCAAAGATGCAAACGGCAAAACAGCATTGCGTCTAGCACTTCAAACTCGCGAACAGCATATCCGCCGCGAAAAAGCCACTAGCAATATCTGCACTGCACAAGTTTTGCTGGCTGTAATTGCTTCTATGTATGCAGTTTATCACGGGCCAAAAGGACTTAAGAAAATTGCTGAAAATATCCACAAACTGACAGTAACTCTGGCAGCAGGATTGCAGCGTTTAGGGTATAGTATCGGTTCTGAGAATTACTTTGATACTTTGCGAGTGGAACTGGGAAGTCGCAGTCTAGAAGAAATTATCGAAACTGCCCAAACTCGTCGGATTAATCTGCGGAAATTGGATACAACTACTGTAGGACTTTCTCTAGATGAAACCACCACAGTTAAAGATTTGTTGGATATCTGGGAGATTTTTGCAGGTGGGGATGTTCCATTTACTGTAGCTGAAATCGTCGCCGATTCATCGTTACCGGAATCATTTGTTCGCCAAAGTAGCTATCTCACCCATCCAGTCTTTAACTGCTATCATTCCGAAACAGAACTTTTGCGCTATCTGCATCGGTTGGAAAGTAAAGATTTGTCGTTGACTTCATCAATGATTCCGTTGGGTTCATGTACGATGAAGTTGAATGCAACGGCAGAGATGGTGCCTGTAACTTGGCCGGAATTTGGCAAGATTCATCCGTTTGCACCTCAATCGCAAACGCGGGGTTATCAAGTTTTGTTTCAGCAGTTGGAAGAATGGTTGGCTGAAATTACGGGATTTGCAGGAGTTTCTCTACAACCAAATGCCGGATCTCAAGGCGAATACGCAGGACTGTTGGTAATTCGTCAGTATCACGAAAGTCGGGGTGAAAGTCATCGCAACATTTGTTTGATTCCTGAATCTGCCCACGGAACTAATCCTGCAAGTGCGGTGATGTGCGGTTTCAAAGTTGTTCCTGTTGTTTGTGACACCCAGGGGAATATTGACTTAAATGACCTCAAAAATAAGGCGGAAAAACATAGCAATGAACTTGCTGCTTTGATGGTGACTTATCCATCTACTCATGGTGTTTTTGAGTCAGAAATTAAGGAAATCTGCGCTATTGTTCACGAGAATGGCGGACAAGTTTATATGGATGGGGCGAATATGAACGCCCAAGTGGGATTGTGCAGTCCTGGTGATATTGGCGCAGATGTTTGTCATTTGAATTTGCACAAAACTTTCTGTATTCCTCACGGTGGCGGTGGGCCAGGAATGGGGCCGATCGGGGTTGCACAGCATTTGGTGCCATTTTTACCCGGTCATTCTGTTGTGGGAATTCTAAACAACTCTACTCAGCACTCAGCACTCAGCACTCAGCACTCTCGAATTGGTGCTGTTTCCGCTGCGCCTTGGGGTAGCGCCAGTATCCTGGTAATTTCTTGGATGTACATCGCGATGATGGGTGGCGCGGGTTTGACTCAAGCAACTAAGGTGGCAATTCTCAATGCTAACTATATTGCTCGTCGCTTAGAGTCTTATTATCCAGTTCTTTATCAAGGAAAGGCTGGTTTTGTGGCGCATGAGTGTATTTTGGATTTGCGATCGCTCAAAAAATCTGCCTCTATTGAAGTGGAGGATGTTGCTAAGCGTCTGATGGATTACGGTTTTCATGCCCCTACTGTATCTTGGCCTGTGGCGGGTACGGTGATGGTGGAACCGACGGAAAGCGAATCTAAGGAAGAGTTAGACCGTTTTTGCGATGCGATGATTGCTATTCGCCAGGAAATTGCGGAAATTGAACAAGGGAAGGCAGATATTCACGATAATTTGCTCAAAAATGCACCCCACACGGCAGAAAGTCTGATTACTTCCCAATGGAATCATCCTTATTCTCGCGAACAAGCTGCTTATCCCGCGCCTTGGACTCGCGAACATAAATTCTGGCCTGCGGTGGGGCGAATTGACAATGCGTTTGGCGATCGCAATTTTGTCTGTTCTTGTTTACCGATGGAGGCGTATTCCTGAAACCCTTGCCCCTGCCCCCAAACCCCCTCCCCGTAGACGGGGAGGGGGCTAAGAGGAAGAAGTTATCGATCTAAGAAAAAAAAGAAGCGATCGCATTTGGCGATCGCTTTTATCCCTCAGACCCTATAACTTTTATGGGCAATGGTATAGCAGTATTCAAGGCAGTTAGGATGTTCTTAATTCCATCAAACCCTTGAAACACAAGCCTTCTTCCCCTCTTCCCCTAGCCCCTAGTCCCTAGCTATATTTCATCTGCCTAGAAAACTAGCAGTATTGTCTAACTAGCTGCTTTGATTCTGTTTCCAACATCCTCAGCAAATCGCGATCGCCTCTATCTCTAGCAACTTGCAGGCGGTACTCCAGACGGCGACGGATATTAGCTAAGTGAGTTTTTTCCACCTCATCCAAAATTTGGCGACAGCTGCCAGACGTTGACATAACTCTAACAGGACTCTCTTCTGCTGCCGGTGCTGTAAAACAAGCTTCTGCGGTTGCACGAGGATTGGCGCAGTAGTTAACACCGCGATATCTTAAGTGAGGCGTTGGTTGCGGCACAGGAATATGTCTGGGATAGCTATATCTCCAATCTTGACCCCGGTATTTACCGCCAATCTCGCTTTCAGTAAATTCGCCGGTAGGTATGTCGTTTTCGTAGGTAGCACCGCGATAACTGAATTGCATAAATTTGGCCTCCTATGGAGTTATCTAAATCAGGGTTAAAAGTTAAGTCAAGCGATCCCGAAGGCATCACTGTTTATTAGAGTAGCGCTCTGAACGCTCATTTTGGTGTGATCCCCGACACAAAAATAGCAAATTTTTGTAAACTTCTGTAGCTTATGTTACCGTTTCTTATGAACTGGGCTAAAAGTCAAATTATTCTGACAAATTACACCTACCTATAGGCAGATGTAGAGGGCGGTATAGCTAGGGACTAGGGGCTAGGGGACGTTTTGAGTTTTGAAAAAGGGGCAAGAGGGCCAGTCCAGTAGAATAAATTCACAAAAAAACAATCCGATGTGTGGGTAGGGGCGAGAGCGAACGCAATCGGCAATAATTTTTCTGCTCGAATGCAACGCCTGCGCCGTGGTCTGTATAAGCGATCGCACCATGTTGCTTTTGTCAACCTCTTTTACTAGACTGGCGCTCTAGCAAAGTTGGATGATTAAACAGGCGGATGAAAATAAAAAGCCGCACCTAAAATTATGTAAGTTGCCAACAACAATCCTCCCTCCAACCAGTTAGAACGTCCGTCCAAACTGATGAGATTAGCGACTAAAACAGCAATTATTACAGCCACCACCTCAAAAGGATTGAAATTTAAATCCATCGGTTGACCGATCGCCACCCCTACCAAAACTAACATGGGAGCCACTAGCAGCGCAACTAGCAAGCTAGACCCCATAGCAACTGAAACCGATAAGTCCATATTATTCTTAATTGCTACGCTAACCGCTGTTACATATTCTGCTGCACCGCCAACTAAAGGTAAAAGTACAACCCCCGTAAAAAGTGGAGTCAACCCCAACGCTTTTGTCGTTTCCTCTACAACTCCCACGAAAATCTCTGACTCAAAAGCAACTGCTATAGTAGATACCAACAACACACCTACCCACAACCACAAATTAGGTTTGTGAGTTGACTCACCTTCAGCATCTTTGGGATTTTCTGACTCCAAATCTACTATTCCCACATCGTAAAGATAACTGTGAGTTTTCAATGAAAAAACCAGCGTTAAAGCATAAACTACGATTAACACTACCGCTGCTGTCAGCGAAAGATTGCGAATGGCAGTTTCCGCAACTCCATTTGAGGTATAAACTACCATTGTCGGCAAAACAATTGCAATCACTGCTAGAGTCATGCTTGAACCATTCACCCGCGCCACCACCGGCTGAAATACCTGTTCTTTATAGCGCAATCCTCCCAAAAACATGGAAAGTCCCATGACTAGGAGTAAGTTGCTGATAATGGTTCCAGTAATGCTTGCTTTCACAATATCAACCAATCCCGCTTTAAGCGCAACTAAGGCAATAATCAGTTCGGTAGCATTGCCGAAGACTGCATTTAACAAACCGCCAATAGATGGGCCAACAACGATCGCCACTTCTTCAGTGGCAGTGCTTAACCACACGGCTAGGGGTACAATGGCTAAAGCCGATGTGATGAAGACTGTCAGCGAACCCCAGTGTAAGTATTCAGCGGCAATGGAAATGGGGATGAAGATTAAAAGGACGTAAGAAATTATTTTCTTGATTCCCATAATAAGTTCTGGCCTTTATCCAATGGTTAGATCAATCATACAGTTTTTCAGCAGCGAATGTAAGTAAGATCATAAATTATCATGAGTTTTTTTCCTCTAAAGAGTCAGCACCTGGTTTGGCATTCCCCTTTAATTGGGAGAAAACCCGATAATCCTCCCACTCAGGAATCGAATGCTCATCTGAATTATAATTATTTATCTTAACTAAATTATATTCTACGTCTTCAGCATAAATAGTAAACGTAACATTAAAAATTTCCACAAAATTAATTATCAACTGACAGTCTGACTCGGAAAAATTTTCATAGTATCGAATCAAATCGGCGATACACCCTTCTAGACGTAGGCGAGACGGCTGGCATATCAAAACTATCTTGAGAAGTAAAATGACTAAAATCAGCGGAGTTTTTTGAAAAATTAATAAAATAAACATTTCCGATGGTGACTGAGAATTTTCAGTTGTTAAAAACTCAATGACTCGTTCGCAAGTTTTTAGTAAAAGTAGCTTGTTTATTGGTTCCGCATCATAACTCTCATAAAGAACGTTGAATTTTTCAGTAAGCTTGATATTGAGAGTTGTTTCCAACTGTTTATTAGCCAAACAAAACATTAGATATTTCTGGAGGCTACGCTTGAAATCTTTGTAGGTAAGATGTTGAGTTTGTTGAATAAAAATATTAGCTAAGCTGACATAATTGAACTGTCCTCGTCTCGCTACAATCATTTTAATTAGATTAATTACTTCATCTCCCAAACCAGTTGGATTCTTTAGCGTATTGTCTATTGTTCCAGCAGACGCGGCACGAGATGTGTACATAGCAAGATCGAATTTGAACTTATCTTTCAGTTGTTTAGATAGCGTTCTAGCGGCTTTGCGTTGTTCAATTGGGTTGGTGCGATCGATGTATTGAGGAACTAACAAATAAGAAGTATAACGGTAACTCCAGTGACCTTTTTCCCGGTCTTCATGTTTTAAAGCAAACATTTTAAGATCTTGGTAGTCTTTACTATTTATGAAATTTTTTAGCCATTTTCTAATTATACGCAACTTCTTAGAAGTAGGATTTTGACTAATTAACGGCTCTGAAAGTATTGCGATTAATTCACGAATGGCTTGATGCTCTCTGGCGGCTTCCCAATTGTTAACTAAAATATAACAAGAACGCTTGAGTGTATTTTTAAATTCATCCTCATTATTGGCAAAAACAATTTCATGAATCGCTTGTGAAGGTGCAGAATTTACATTTTCCACAAAATTAATAAATAAGTCTTTAAATAAAGACAAAACAAAGGTTGGGTCTTTTCTCTTTACAAGATCTAACAACAAAGTGTAAATAGTTTTCTGGGAGTCATAAACAATACAGCGAGCTTGCGTATTTAACTCAACAGGTAGTTCAGTTTGCAGATCATCTGGTAAAACATCCATAACGCTCCCTGATTCTTTATAGCGGTTTTCAGTTGCATGAAGTACAAGAAACCTGGCAACGTCTGTGAAACTCGGTTTTCTGTAACTCACTCACCTGATGCGATCGCCTTTTTTAACTGAACCAAAAACATGGACTCGTTTGCAATCCTTCTCCAGAAGGATTTTGACTGCAAAAGTTGTAATTCCCGTCTGGTTCATTAACTAATACCATTTCTCTAAAATTACGCAACAGTAGGTTGATTGTATGAGCTAAACCAAACGCTGTGTATTCTAGCATTCTTTTTTAGAACTGGTATAAGTTAAAAAAAGAGCGATGTTAACATCGCTCAAAAGAAATATAGCCAGATCGACTAGAAATCAGATATGCCCACAATTAAAGTTGTTAGATGTGGCTGCTAACATTTGATTCGCAACTTCGATCTTCTGGAGTACCGATTCAGCGCAGATATGAAGGGCAGCAGATTCGGCGTCTGTAAGAAGGTCATTTTGCTGCTTCTAACTGATCGACGCGCAGCCACATATTCGGAGTTGGAACTTTACCAAACTTCACCAGGGCATACTCACCCCGCAAGTCTACAACTTCGCCTTTACTATCAAACAGATAGGGTGGCCAACGCGGATCGCTGGCTTTAGCTTCTAGACTATTTTCCAATTTTTCCCGAACAGCGTGAACTAGATCGCCTTTTTTTATTGCCATAGCCTGCCCTTTGAGAATTTTTTCACTTCTTTATTCACAATTATCAGCTACTGGTAGAAGTTGTTACAACATTGCGATCGCACCTGACCCCCTCCCGTAGCCTCTTTTTTTCTTTTTTTCTTTTGACTTTTGACTTCTCTACCTCTGACACTGGGGGCAAAAATGAGACGATCGGCCCGCCAACTTAAATCGTCCAACTGCCGTCCCGCAGACGCGACAAGGTTCCCCGGCGCGTTTATAAACCCAGGCGACACCGCCATAGTTACCGTTAACGCCCTGGACATTCAGAAAATTACTAAAAGTCGTTCCTCCGGCCTCAATTGCCGCTTGCAACACCTGAATAATGGCACTGTGCAAGCCCTCGATTTGCTCTCTGCTCAAAGCCGAACACAGCGTCGTCGGTCGTACTTTGCTCACAAAAAGAACTTCATCTGCATAAATATTGCCCAGTCCAGCTACCAACTTCTGATCCAGGAGTGCCGTTTTGATGGGGCGGCGGCTGTTTTGCAATTGTCCAGCCAAGTACTCGACGGAAAACTCAGGTGAAAACGGTTCTGGCCCCAATTTTTTTAGTCCCGAAATCACATTTTCGGGTTTATCTGTCGGGGCGACCCACCACATCTGACCGAAAGTCCGTTGGTCAACAAAGCGCAACTCGCGGCTTTCTTCAAAAAACAGTCGCACCCGCGTGTGTTTTTGCAATGGCTCATCCCGATGCAGCCACAGCAGCTGACCTGTCATCCGCAGGTGAACTCCCAGCCAGCCAGCCTTGGATTGGAGACTGGGGACTGGGGACTGGGGATTGGGAACTGGGAACTGGAGATTGGGAAGTTCTTTCCCTGCTCCCCCGCTCTCCCACTCTCCCACTCCCCCGCTCCCCCGCTCCCCTTTTACGAGTTCTGCCAGCAGGTATTTGCCGCGTCGATGCCACTGGGCAATTTTGACACCTTGCAGCGGAGTTAGAAAATCGGCAACAGAAACAGGGTGGGCAACAGTGCGCGGTAGCAACACATCCCCACCCTCTATTTGCCGATCGAGGGTGACTCGATCGAGGCCCCGTCTAACTGTTTCAACCTCTGGCAGTTCTGGCACAAGTTAACGCTTTTCGGTTCCTTGGTTGGGGCCACCTTCGACAAGCGGATCGCCACTTCCAGACTCGGGCTCGGCAGTAGCCTTGGTGGTAGTTTTGCTGGCAGGGCCAGTCTTGCGGATACCCGCTTCGACGGGGGTTTGGTAGCCACCGGAAGGTGTCTTGCCTTTTTTCGCTCCTGCTTTCGCGCCAGCAACTTCTACCAGTTCATCCGGGCTGAAGTTATTGGTGTTGACGCCAGCGTAGTTGACTTTATCAAAGCGAACGATAACTGAATATTTGATCCCGCTTTGATCGATAGAGGCAACTGTTCCTAGATCTTGGAACCAGTAGGACTCTTTACGGAGAATTCTGACCGTAGAACCACGTTGAACCATGATTGCTTTCCCTTTCGAGATGATTTTCTACCGATTGAGTAGTTGTTTTTCAGAGTACTACCGGACAGTGACGCACTGTTAGGTTTAGTCTTTAAGTTTTGTTGCTATTCTATCCTTAGCACGCGAACGAAATGGGCTAGGGGCTAGGGGAAGAAGGGGAAGAAGGGAGGTGTGGTCAAAAACAGTTGGGGACAAGGGGGACAAGGGGGACAAGGGGGACAAGGGGGACAAGGGGGACAAGGGGGACAAGGGGGACAAGGGGGA
>NZ_JAIQZN010000054.1 GCF_023333585.1 Argonema antarcticum A004/B2 | reverse complement strand
GAGGTTACTCCGTAAGGGATTATGGACTTCATGTAACAGTTGGAGTTGGCTTAATCGCCCTGGCGGTTGCTATATATCGCCCAAACTATCATAAATTATATACCATGTTGGCATTTCAAGAAGCTCTAAGGTCGTTATTTTATATCCATTTTTTTAGCTTGATATGATGCTACTATAAAAACCACCTTCCAGTTAAGTGTCTCAAAAGGTAAATTGGCCTTTGTCCACACAAGCGCAACTGGATCTGTCGAGTTTCAACAATATATTTATTACACAAAACCAGAAAGAAGATTCCGTCTTCGTTTACAGGAAGTATCGCGCTTACAGAAATGAGGACAGATCAAAAGGTCATGGATTGGAGCAGCCCTACTTCTAATTTTTATATCCTCTAACCAGGTAGTGACGATCGCTCAATTACAAAGCCTCGCTATTGCAAGTGCCCAGAGGCTATTGGGTAACACTCACAGCCGTAGTTGCCCTCAAGCCCAACTTTGGGGTCACTGCCATGTTAGTGCGACCTACGCTACGGCATCTTCATCACTCTTGACACTCCCAATCTTGCGGTAGTGTTAGGGTCAAAGCTTTGACTGCAAGGGTCAAAGCTTTAATAGACGCTGCCGCAGCGGGATTGCAATTCGGCTTCAGACACTCCGAAACTTTGTTGCCGACAAAGCAGAACCTGGGCAGCACGTTGCTGGGCATAAATTCGATGCGTAAACCAGCCCAGGGGTGCGCCTGCAAGGATGCCGAGCCCAAGGCCGATCAGCAGGCTGGAAACCAGATTTTTCCTAGTGATGCGCTTCGCGCTACGCTCAGGTCTAACAGTTGTATCTTGCATATAGCTCCTCACTCAGAATGACTACTCTTAACAACAGCAAACTCTAAATTGATCTGCCATCTCTCCAATTGAGGATATCCTCTACTCAGAGTGACAAAAGAGGGATAATCTGCATATTCCGCAAGGAGTGAACCACCTATCCGTAAACCAGGCGTCTAAAGCAAACTTTTTTTGGCAAAGTATATTCAGTAAATTGCTGTCAGAGCAATTACAAACTCTGCTCCTTGCCCTTCATCAGAGAGACAGTATAATTGTCCTTGATGGCACTCGACAACAATTGAATAAGAGATTGATAGCCCCATACCAATTCCTTTGCCGACTGGTTTCGTCGTAAAAAAAGGCTCGAAGAGATGCTCTTTTACCTTAGAAGTCATACCGGGACCGTTGTCACGAATGCGAATAATAACGCGGTCAGAAAAAGATATTTCAGTGCTTATTTCAATATAAGGTATGGAGGTTGAAGTAGAGGATTGAAAATTTAAGGCTGACTGCATCTGCTTGCCGCTACTCCCAATTCCTTCCAAAGCATCGATGGCGTTACTAAGGATGTTCATAAAAACTTGATTGAGCTTACCAGCATAGCACTTAATCTTAGCAATAGAACTGTAATGTTTGATGATTTTAATTTCTGGACGCTCTAACTTCGCTTCGAGACGATTTTGCAAGAGCATCAGGGTACTATCGATTCCTTCATGAATATCGACTTCCTTCAGTTCTGCTTCATCAAGACGCGAGAAGTTCCGCAATGCCTGAACAATTTCGCGAATGCGATCGGCTCCAACTTTCATCGAGTTTAACAGCTTGGGTAAGTCAACAGCCAAGTATTCCAAATCTTTGTCTGCGATCGCAGTTTCCAGTTTGGCACTAGGATAGGGATACTCTTGTTGATAAAGCTCTACCAATTCCAACAGGTCTTGAGTATACTCATGAGCAGGGGTCAAGTTCCCGTAGATAAAATTTACCGGATTATTGATTTCATGAGCCACCCCTGCAACCAGTTGTCCCAAAGAAGACATTTTGGCATTCTGAATGAGTTGAGATTGGGTGCATTGCAGTTCGTGAAGAGCTTGCTGAAGTTGCTTTGTCTGCACGCGCAATTGAGCTTCAGAAGATTCCAGCGCCTCACTAGCTCGCTGACGTTCAACAATCTCAGCCTCCAAATTGTGGTTGAGCTGCCATAACTCCTGAAATTTCTGCTCTAAACTACTCGCCATGACTTGAAAGTTGCCTATTAAGAGATCGATCTCGGTTACCCAGCTCTGAGGCCAATGGATATGCTCTCGATCGGACAAGCGATCGGGAAGGTTAGTTGTGACGCGAGCGAGTTTAAGCAGTGGATCTGTAGACCAGTAGCTGACAATCGTTGCTAAAAGCAGCGCCAGGGCAGTAATAATCCACAGGATGCCTAATCGACTAATGTACGGCTCTTGTACATCTGTAACAAAAGGAGCAGCAGGAATAGCAATGATTAATTTCCAAGGTAAGTTGTTTCCAATCGTTGTTTCTTCATAGAAAATAGACTTTTTCCAACGCACGACTAGAGGCATATTCTTACTAACGGGTAACCATTGAGTCATTGTGTGATAAGTTCCTCGTACAGAGCGAAGTTCTCCTCCTTGACGAATATCAAATGGGTGCAGAAATTTCTGGTCTTGCTTTGTACTGGCCAGTATATTGTTTCCTGCATCGACGAGAGTAATCTGGAGGGGCTGCGTTTTAGCCTTCCTATGAAAAAGCTGATTAGGATAGGCCAGAGCGAGGTTGCCGGATACCAGTCCTTTGAAATCTTTACCCTTCTGTATCGGTACGCCCAGAGCGACGACAGGTGTTTTAGAGACAGGATCTATCTGAGCATCCATTAAGTAAGGTTGGCGGTCAGTTTTAACACGCTTAAAGAGTGGAAGATTACTAATATTTGAGCCAATTTGAGAATGAGGTAGGCTGCTAGGATAGGCAGCAAGAATGGTGCCAGTTGCATCAGCTACTTCCATATTTTGAAATTGAGACAGAGAACGTTGCAGCAATTCTACATTTTGTTGCAGCTTAGATGCCGAAGTATTTTCCAAGTCTGCCACAAACTGCGCTAGCTCCTTAGCCGATCCAAGAGATTGTTGATACCACTGCTGCACTTGGGCTGCCATATCTACAGAGAGTACCTGAAGGTTTGTTTGAATTCTCGTTTCTATCTCACGAACGGCTTCCTGTGAGTCCATCATCATTAATGTAAGAGATGGAAAAAACACAAAGGCAACTAACAAATTCAGAAGGATGTTTCGCAAAGATAGGGTCGTTCTGACTCCTTGTAAACCAGTCCAGTTTTGCTGCGAGCAACCGAGGAGCAACAGATTAGCAACAAGAGCGTTAAAAATGCCGTTGATAGACTGTTTAAACATTAACAGCAAAAGTTGGGTCAGATCTACAGGTAGAAATGTGGAGTAAATAATTACAACCATAGGCATACCCACTAACAGCCAGAACATTCCATCCAACAGCAGTATGTTCTGGTTGTGCCGACGGAGGAACAGTCCCACAAACAGAGTTTCACAAGTGAAGATGATAATGCCGAATGGATGCTCCCAAGCAAAGTAGGTGTAACTGCTGGCAATGAAAGCTGCTGCTGTTCCCCACCAAACTCCATATATGCGTACAATAATCAACGTAGCTATACTGCCAAAGAGAAAATCAACTCCAAAGAAAATTGGAAAACGAAAGAAATTTCCCGTAAACCCTGCTGCAATTAATATAACCAAGAGCAGCCTTGCTTTCAGATGAATGAGTGTTTGGTTAGGTTCTAATAACCATTTCTTAAAATGAAGTGCTTTCATAGGTTTTGCTATTTCGGTCTACCTACTACACATCTACACTGACTGCTGCGGTTATTTCTTATTCGTCAACAATACTTAAACTGGAGTTCCCCCGCAGGGTGAACTCCAGTTTAAATGAGATTAAAACTGAGCTTATTGAGATTAAAAGTTATTCTTGACAAGATGCGTTTGCCCTGGAACATTGGATGCGCTGACCGCCTCGTCAGTTATCACTCCTCAGTCTCCGACTGTTGGCCCAAATACACCTCAATTACACGCGGATCGTTCTGCACCTCCTCAATAGTCCCTTCGCACAGCACCGAGCCCTCGTGCAGCACCGTCACCTTCCGAGCAATTTGGCGCACAAATTCCATATCGTGTTCAATCACCACAATGGAATGACTTTGGGCTAAAGCGAGTAGCAACTCCCCAATGTTATAAGTTTCTTCATCAGTCAAACCGGCGACGGGTTCATCAACCAGCAACAAATCCGGCGACTGCGCCACTAACATCCCAATTTCTAAACGTTGCTTTTCCCCATGAGAAAGCAACCCAGCTTTGAGATCCGCTTTGGCACTTAAGCCAATTGTTTCTAACAAACCTGCCACAGTCCGTTGTTCGCTAATAGAGAGACTCCCAAACAGAGTTGCAAACACATTTTTATTGCGGTTGCAGGTAAGTTCCAGGTTTTCGCGGGGCGTCAGGTTGAGGTAAATTCGCGGAGTTTGGAACTTGCGACCAATTCCCAAACGAGCGATTTGATGTTCGGAAAGGCGTTGAGTATTTCGCCCTTTAAACATCACTCGTCCCACAGTTGGTTGCACTTTGCCGGTGATTACATCCAGGAAGGTTGTTTTGCCAGCACCGTTAGGGCCGATCACTACGCGCAATTCCCCGGCGTCCATACTGAAATTCAGGTTATTTAACGCCTTAAAGCCATCAAAACTTACCGTTACGTTTTCAGTTTCTAATATTTTTCCGCTCATGGGTTATTAGCCATTGGTCATTGGTCATTGGTCATTTCAGATTGAATTTCAATCTAAAATCTAAAATCTAAAATTGCCTAATCCTCAGTCTCTAATTCTTCCCGTTCGATCTGTACTTCTGGGTTTTCTTCTAGGCTGGGATATGTGACTGCGTACTTGCGGAGTCCAAATAGCGATCGCATTTTTTCAATTCCCTCAGTTCGCAGCCAACCCACCACACCATCGGGAAGCACCGTTACCACAATTAGGAATAGTGCGCCTTGGAAAAATAGCCAAACTTCCGGGAATTGTTCGCTCAAAATACTCTTGCCAAAATTTACTGCGATCGCTCCCAGCACCGCGCCCACCAAACTAGCGCGACCTCCCACCGCTACCCAAATCACCATTTCGATCGAAAAGGCGATATCCATCGCTTTCGGCGAAACCAGACCAGTTTGGACTGTAAACATAGCACCCGCAATACCAGCCAAACCAGCAGAAACCGCAAACACTAACACTTTAAAGCCCGTGGGGTCGTAACCTGAAAAGCGAGTTCTCGGTTCATCATCGCGGAGAGCAATTAATAAGCGTCCAAACCGTCCGCTTGTCAACCACCGACAGAGAGCATAAGCACCTGCGAGCAACAGCACTGTGAGCGTGTAAAAACCAAACTGCGTTTGATTATTGCTCACATTAGCTCCCAACAAAGTTTTGAAATCCGTTAAACCGTTGGTGCCATTGAAAAGTTTTTGCTGACCGTTAAAAAAGTTGAAAAATACAATCGTTGCTGCTTGCGTCAAAATGGAAAAATAGACACCCTTGATACGGTTGCGAAATACTAGATATCCAAGTATTGCACCTAGCACTGATGGTATAATAAATACACCTACCGCAGTCAAAGGGAAAGAATAAAACGGTTTCCAAAACCAAGGCAATTCTGTTACCCCGTAAAGGGTCATAAATTCCGGTAATTGAATGCTGGCATCGGCGGGAATTTGCAATTTCAGGTGCATGGCTAGGACATAACCGCCCAGTGCAAAAAACACACCATGACCCAAGCTAAGCATTCCCGTATATCCCCAGATTAAATCGATGCCCAGGGCGACAATTGCTAAAGCTAAAAATCTCCCTAACAAGCTGACGCGAAATGCTTGCCCTAACACTGTTAGTAGTGGTGGCATTATGAATATGAGGATGAATGCGATCGCAGCGACAACACCCGCTTCAATTAAGAGCGATCGCTGCTGTTGAGTGAGCGATCGAGGTAGTTGCATGGGAGAGTGGGATAGTGGCACAGTAGTAGAGTGGGAAAATTGTTTATTTCTTGCTTTTCCCCTTTCTGACTTTCTGACGCGAGGATAGTGGTATATTTTCTGATTTTCCCACTTTTCCTCCTCAGACATTTCCTCTTTTTCCGGGGATATTGGCGGAGGAGATGCGGATATCTGCTCACTGATATGCGGTGAGACTGCTTGTTCTGTTACCTTTTCCCTATCTGAGTTTTTTTCGCCACTTAAATTGGATATTTCCAGATTTTTACCGTTCTCTTCCTGCGGTATTTCCTGTTCTTCTAATGGCGGTATTTGCGGAAGAGATGCGGATATGCGATCGTTGATATCTACTGAGACTGCTTGCTCTGTTACCTTTTCCCTATCTGACTTTTGGCCGCTATTCAAGCTGGTTATTTCCCGATTTACCCCATTTTCTTTCTCAGGCATTTCCTGTTCTTCCAATGGGGAGATTTGCTCAGAAGATGCAGTCATTGACTCATTGGGATCTGTTGATACTTCCTCCGCTCTCTCCTTCTCCCCTTCTGACTTTCTGACGCGAGGAAAGTGGTATATTTTCCTACTTCTCTCGTTCTCCTCCTCTTTCATTTTTCCAATCTCCCTTTCTCTTGATCATCAAACCAACTTATTTGTTTTAAAACTCAAAACTCTTTAAGCATCAACCGTTCGTCCTTTTTGTGGGAATATTCCCGCCGGTCGCACTTGCAGAAACGCAATAATCAGCGCAAATACCATCACTTTTGCCATACTCGTTGTGGCAAAGAAATTGAAAAAATCAACCAGAGGCGGGATCGGGGCTAGCAGCGAAGCCAAAGTTCCCGAACCGATAATATAATTGAGCGTACCGATCGCCATTGCCGCTACAATACTACCCACCAACTTACCAACACCGCCCACAACCACAACCATGAACGTATCCACAATGTAGTTTTGTCCCGTGTTTGGCCCCACAGAACCCAACAAACTCACAGCACATCCAGCTACCCCAGCTAAACCAGAACCAAGCGCAAATGTGAGAGCATCAACTTTTTGAGTTGGAATACCAAGACAAGCACTCATAGTGCGATTTTGGGTTACGGAACGAATTCGCAATCCCCAGACAGAGCGTTGCAAAAATTGATAAATACCGACAAGGCAAATAATCGTTAATGCCATGATAAACAGCCGCGCATAAGGCAGTTGAAAATCCCCCAAAGGTAAACCGCCACGCAACCATCTTGGTGCAGTTACATCAACATTTTGAGCCCCAAACCAGGGTTTGGTGACTGCGAGTTTAAAAGTTTGACTTAACAATGCGCCAGTAACCGCAGAAATCGCTCCCGAAAGCAATAACATCACCGCTATTACCCAATTGCGAATTCGCTCAAAATCCGGGCGTCTAGACAGAATGAACAAAGCACCAAAAAATAGGATGCAAAACAGAGCAATGTCAATTACCAGCACCCAACTTACACTGCGGACAAACTGCTGCAAAATCAGGCTAACTCCCCAAGTCGCCAGCAATGTTTCTAAAGGTCGCCCATAGAGATACCGAATCACTCCCCGTTCCAAAATTAATCCTACAACAGCCGCCACCAAAAATGCCATAGGCAGAGCAAACAAGATATAGATTTCAAACAAAGGGCCACCGATAATTTTGAAACCATTTTGCACCACAAATGTTGTGTATGCTCCCAGCATCATTAATTCGCCGTGAGCCATATTAATCACACCCATCAAACCAAAGACAATAGCTAGTCCCAGCGCTGACATTAATAAAACCGCGCCTATGCTAATGCCGTTAAATATGCCATCAAATAATCCTGCTAGCACACCGTTACCTCCCGCGATTTTATTCTCGTTCCCAGGCGGTCGCCTGGGAACGAGTAACACTGCCCACCTTACTACTACTATTTAAATTTTGTACTTACCTCCTTTGGCAGGATCGGACCAGTCACAGGCATAGCCCTTGGTATCAGCAACGTATTGATTCCAAGGAATTGGCTTAACGGCTTCCTTGCTGGCATAAACAATCTTAAACAACCCATCTTCCGCAATCTCACCAATCCGCACAAACTTGGACAAGTGATGGTTATTGTCTAAGGTCACTTTACCTTCGGGGGCATTAAATGTTTGGCCTAAAGCAGCTTTTCGCACTGCTTCTAGATCCGTTGTCTTAGCTTTCTCAACTGCCTGTTTCCACAGATAAACCATGATATATGCTGCTTCCATCGGGTCGTTGGTCACCCTGTCAGCACCGTATTTTGCTTTGAAAGCGGCCACAAACTTTTTGTTTTCAGGTGTATCGACAGTTTGGAAATAATTCCATGAAGCGTAGTGACCTTTGAGATATTCAACACCAATTGCTTTGACTTCTTCTTCAGCAATACTTACAGACATCACAGGATATTTATCTGGCCCTAATCCGGCACCCTGCATCTGTTTAAAGAAGGCAACGTTACTATCACCATTGAGTGTGTTAAAAATGACTCCGCCCTTTGGCAAAGCTTGTTTTATTTTGGTGATGATGGCGGTGACTTCTGTATTGCCCAACGGTAAGTAATCTTCACCAACGGTTTTGGCACCTTTGGCTGCTAGCTGCGCTTTGATAATGGTGTTGGCGGTGCGCGGAAACACATAGTCCGAGCCAACTAAGAAAAATTCTTTGCCCTTATTTTCCAACAACCAATCAACTGCTGGCTCAATTTGCTGGTTGGGGGCTGCGCCGGTGTAGAAAATGTTCTGAGAACACTCCTGGCCTTCGTATTGGACAGGATACCAGAGCATATGTTTCTTTTCTTCAAAAACCGGCAATACGGCTTTGCGGCTAGCAGAAGTCCAACAGCCGAAAATGGTGGTTACTTTATCCTGCTCGATCAGTTTTTTGGCTTTTTCTGCAAAAGTCGGCCAGTCTGAACCACCATCTTCGACAACTGCTTGAATCTGCTTGCCCAAGAGGCCGCCAGCTTTGTTGATCTCTTCAATTGCCAGCTGTTCGGCATCCACGACACTTTTTTCGCTAATTGCCATCGTGCCGCTGAGAGAGTGTAAAATTCCCACTTTGATGGCGTCTGTTGCAGCAGTGCTAGTAGTTGCTACGGGAGATGTGGTTGCTGTTGGACTAGCTGGAGTGGATGTAGTCGTTGGGGTGCCGCCACAAGCTTTGAGAAGAAGACTGGTTCCAAATGTGGCTGAACCATACAAGAGAAATTTACGCCGATTAAATCGCTTTGCCATGCCGTTCACTACTCCTTGCACAATCAGCTAAATGATAGATACACTTAGCGGACATGATATACTATTACTCTTTACGTTTAACAATAAGTGTTGGCTGATACAAAAAATTAAGTTGTTGGCAAAGTTTATTTTTATAAGGGAAATGATGAAAACCCCGTGTGTGAGAGGCCGGGGAGTGTCATATTAAGATTTTGGCTGGGCTAGGGTGGCTGGAAGAGGCGATCGCGTACCGACACCATAATTTTGCTGTTTAATCAATAGCTCCAACTTGGCAACGCGATCGCCTGGTGCGGGGTGGGTTGACAAAAACGCTAAGTTAGTATTTCCTTTTTCCATCAACCGGGCGAAAAAATCTGTCGCTCCTGCTACATGACCGTAAGTTTGCTGCAACAAAGTCAAACCGAACTGATCTGCCTGAGTTTCTTGAGATTGGGAATAATGCGATCGACTCACAGCTTCCACACTAGCAGCAGCAGTCGATCGTAACCAATCGGCATCACCGATAAAATAAGCGATCGCTATTTTCAGCAGCAAAATTCGCCCCAAACTGCGTAAATGATCCCGATGAGCAAAATGACCTAACTCATGCCCCAACACCATCATCAACTCATTTTCAGATTTCGCCCCTGCCACTAAACCAGAGTAAATGACAATAGCATCCCCCGGTAGCGCCAAAGCATTCACCGTAGAATCTGGAACATACAACACTCGATAATTACGTTCCAGTCGCTGCTGTGCTGGCAATTTAGTTTCCAATCTTTCCAGCAATTGATTCAGCGTATCTTGTGCAGGAGAAGGTTTAGCTAACCGTTCAAAACTAGGAATAAACACAGCACCTAACTGTCGTTCCGCACTGGGAGGAATCCATCCAATTAAATTATCCGCTAATAACCCCAGCAACCAAATGACGCCGATCATAAACCCAACAAACAGTCCCAAAAGAGTTAGTAACTGGCGGTTATTGGGCGGTGGATTGCGACTGCTGTAAGGGGGTTCGCTTGGAAAAGAAGAAGACATTTAATTACTCTTAGTTGGGCGGAAAGGATTTAAGAAATTGATCAGACCGTAAATCTCGCGAGACTGAATCCATAAGCGTCCGCGACCCTTGAAGCGACAGACCAATCCCTCACCGCCTAAAATACCAGTTTTTAGCCCTCTAAAGGACAATCCACCCAGCATTTCAGCCTGGTAATTTAAAGTATCTTCAAACGCCACAATGTAACCAGTATCTACTACATAATCACCGTCTATAGGAATTTCTACAATTGCTCCATAGGAACTAAACCAAATATCACCTTGACCAGTTGCCCGCAACAGAAACAAAGATTCACCGCTAAAAAATCCTTTAACTCCTTGAAACTTCGTATCAATTTCAACGGTTTGACTAGCAGCAACAAAACCAGAAGATTGAATCATCAAAGCATTACCATTGAGATAGTAATGCTGCACATCTCCAGGAACCCCAGGCGAAAGGTATAACTGCCCAGGTTTTCCTTCAGCAGTAAACTCGCTCACAAAAAACGACTCACCGCTCACCATTCTACCAATACCTTTCATTAAACCCCCTTTTACTTTCGATTTCATTTTAATCCAGGGGTCCATTGCCGCCATTGCGCCAGATTCAACCAATACTGTTTGATTTGCCTTCAAGTCCAGACGCAGAGAAGCATAAGCAGGCGAATGCTCAACCGTGTAAACAATCTCATTAGTCATTAGTCATTAGTCCTCGATCATTAGTAATTGGTCATTTATCATTAGTTATTTCAGATTTAAAATCTGAAATAAAAAATCTCAAATCGTAAATTATCTACCTTATCTTGGCGGTAGCTGAGAGCCAACCAAACTACCGAAAGCCCCTGGATTATGGGTTTGGCAAAAAACTTTGCCCTGACCTTGAAAATGACAAACTAATCCTTCTCCACCTAAAAACGCACCCACCCAACTAGAACCTGACTTGGTAATTTTAAAGTTCAGACTCTTTTCAAAAGCAACAATATGTCCGGTATCAACAATATATTCACCATCCACGTCTACTTCATAAATACCACCGAAGGAAGTGAGCAATACAGAACCAAAACCGCTGATATTTAACCAAAAAAGTGATTCGCCTGAAAATAAAGATTTAAAGCCTTGAAATCCCAATTCAATATCAACATCTGATTCGCTAGCAAGATAAGATGTTGACTGCACGACTAAACCATTCCCCGTCATTTGATATTGCAAAATATCTCCCATTAGTTTGGGGGCGAGAAATACTTCGCCTCCAGCGGTAGGAGAACGAAAAACACTTAAAAATAGGGATTCACCACCAACTAAACGTTTAAGTCCGCCCAGAATTCCTCCTCCTTTGCCTTGTCGCAAAGTGGTGCTGGCATTAATGAAGCCGCTCATGGCAATCATGCAGCCAGCTTCTGCAACTAATTCTTCTCCGGCTTTCAAAGTAACGCGAGCGATCGCGCTATCCGGTTGATGCAAAAGTTCTACATTCATTTATTGACAACCTCAACTTTTAAAACACTTTCGGACGTAAATACTTAACCAAACCACCAATGCTGCGAGACTGTAAATAAATCTCTCCTTCCCCCGAAAGCCGATTTATTAATCCTTCGCCTGATGTTACAGAACCAATCAAGCCACCAGCCATCCCAATATTCATCTTAATTCCCGGATCGTAGGCAACCAAGTGAGAAGTATCGACAATAAATTCACCGTTGATGCGTTTTTTTGTAATACCACCATAAGCACCAAAAAACACCTGACCGTTACCCTTTAATTTCAGCTTAAACAGCCCTTCTCCTGATAGCCAACTTTTAAAACCTGCCCACTGAACGCTCATTTTTACACCAGGACTATGGGCAATATATGCACCCGGTTGAAAACAAATTTCCCGCTCGCCTCGCAGTTCGATACAACCAATGTCGCCAATAGCTGATTGCGTCAATACTAAATTTAAAGTTTGCTGAGTTTGATTGGTAAATACATTGACAAATAAGGATTCACCACCCAAAAATTTTTTAAGCAATCCTGAGAAAAAGCCACCTGAAAATTCGGTTTTCATGGACATCTGACCATCCATACTCGTCATTGCTCCTGCTTCAGCTGTCATACTCTCACCGGGACTGAGAGTAACAAAGATAGCAGCAAAGGCTGGTTTATAGCGAATTTCATATTTCACTGGTAAATCTTCTCCTTTTGGCAGATATAGCAAAGTGCTGAGTGCTGAGTGCTGAGTGCTGAGTAAAAACACAGTCCCCGCCTTACTTTGCGCCTGTAATACTGTCCTAATCGCCTTGGCAACTGCTATACCAATATCTGTCAGTTTGGCAGAAATTTTTCCATTGTCCAGATTTCTTTAAAAAAGTATATATAGCGCTACGCGAATACATTAGGACAGTATTAAACGCTCAAAGCAAGGCGGGGACTGTGTTTTTACTCAGCACTCAGCACTCAACACTCAGCACTTTGCTATAAATATCAAGCCAGTTCCTCCGTCACGACTCGGCGCAAAATCTCTGTGACTTCTACTGCCATTCTAGCATCGAGTTGAACTGCATCGCGACTAGCTCCCCGCAAAGCCATGCTCACAGTTCTCAATTTAGCAGGATTTCCCTCCGCTTTGGGAAGTTCATCGACAAATTGTATCAGCGCTACATACACAAATTCATATCTATTTCTGCTACTGCTGTAACCATTACCCAATTTAGAAATAATTACTGGCGAGCTGATAAACCCTGACAATCCTAATGTTTTGATTGCCACATCAGTGTAGCGGCAAGCATCTGTACCCATCGCTCTAATACAGCTTTCAAGACTTACCCATTGTGCGTTGGGAAACCGGGCTGCCTGAGTTATGTGATGATGCCATCCTAGCATGGAAATAAATCGAGTCAAATCGTAGGTCGTGAGGAGATTTTCTCCTGTAGAACCCTCTGATGCGGGAATTAGCAAAACTTTTCTTTTTTTTAGATCGTAGACTTCTGGGCTATAAATAAAAGCAGGTTCGCCGTAGCTGCCACGGAAATCCGAATTAGGATTGCCGGTAATCTTTTTTACCCAATTTTCCAATCCGGGACGAGTCTCGAATCGTTTGAACATAGCAGCCAATGAGTTGGAACTGGCTATGCGATCGCCATAACTTACAACATCCCATACTAACTCATAAAATGGCAGATCTCTTTTGCGTCGATCTCGATCTCTAATAACGCAATTGTCGATATCCGTATCGGGTGAATTTGCATTTACTCTACACACAACATTGAGTATAGGGATGATTTTAGTACTACTCCAAAATTGACCTTTGGTAAGTGCATTTCTTCCTAACCAGTGTGCCTTAATCTTATTTTCTACAAAACTGCCAACGCAAACACACGCCTCTTGAATATCGCTATGCAGAAAGTCTAATCCTTGCTGGTCAATTTCTGGCATTTTTCCTACTTCTGGATAGGGAGTAAACGTTACCGTTTTGTCAGATCCTTTCAGCACAACTGTTTCCCCGTAGGAAACCACGTTATCACGATCTGGCTTGGCTTTGAGACGCTCTGGATAGTCTTTAATATCTTGTTTGTATGGCGAACTTTGAACACCTCTATATAAAAACGCTAACTTATCAGCGCTGGCATTCATGTTAATCTCTATTTTCATCAAATCCTTAAAAATTTGCACCCTGTCTTTTGCTTGTTCTAGCTTATTCACTGTAATAGGAATCGGCTGATTATCTTTGTTATTTGTTGGCTCGGAAAAGGGACTAATTTGTTTGCCATCTATGGCTTGCATTATAACTTTAGTAACTTTATTTTTCGCATCATCCATCGCTTTGGCAATCAACCTTCCAGCTACAACTTTTGCATTGTAAGGCTCTGCTGCGTACCACTGTCCGCCAAATGCGTCAGCCCACTTATCCCAATTGGCAATGAGTTTTTCCACTTCTTTATCGGCGATTTGCGTGCTTTTAAAGATTGAGTAAAAAGCTGCCACAGCCTCATCGTTATTCACTGGGTTGACAGCAGGGGTAACTGGTGCTGTTACCTGTTTTCCATCCAGGGCAAGTGCGATCGCATCAGCAACCTTGAATTTGGCTTGTTCTACCTCTTCTAGAAGCTTCTTACCAGTCAAAATTTTGGCGTTAGTTTCAGTAGGCTCAAACCACTGGGCATCAAAGGCAACAGCCCATTTGCTCCAATAAACCTTCAGTTTTAAGGCGGCATCATCAGCCGTCTGTGGATTATTGTTGAAAAGCGCGTTGAATTCAGCCTGCCCCTCACTATTGCTAATCGTGCGCGGTTCAAGGATAGATGAAGTTGACATAAGTACCGCCTTTAGATAGATAATTGGATAAATCTAATTTTTCATTATTATCAACGATCGTGTCTGCCGCTCAGGTAAAATACGATAATAATTTTGTAAAAATATGTTTATCCAGCGGCAATTCAATCTAAAATCCAAAATCTAAAATCCAAAATCGAATGACTCATTCACCTCGCAAACAATTCGCTCAGCACTGGCTCAAGAGTGATAAAGCCCTAAACCAGATTGTGAAAGCGGCAGAAATTACTAAAAGCGATCGCATTTGGGAAATTGGCCCCGGCACTGGCATCCTGACACGCCGCTTATTGCCCCAAGCTCAAACTGTCGTCGCCGTGGAAATCGATCGCGACTTGTGCCAGTTACTAGCTAAAAAGTTGGGAAAAACTGAAACTTTCTTACTGTTGCAAGGCGATGTCCTCAGCATCGATTTAGCTGCTAATCTGGCTAACTTGCCCGCTTTCCAAAATCCTAATAAAGTTGTAGCCAATATCCCATACAATATTACCGGGCCGATTCTGGAAAAACTCTTAGGTACGATCGCCAACCCAAATCCCCAACCCTTCGAGCTAATCGTGCTGCTGGTGCAAAAAGAAGTGGCAGAACGGCTATATGCCAAACCGTCGTCGAAAGCATTTGGCGCATTGTCAGTCAGAGTGCAGTATCTAGCAGATTGCGAGTTAGTCTGTCACGTACCAGCAAGAGATTTCGAGCCGCCGCCAAAGGTAGATTCTGCCGTAGTGCGGTTGCGTCCCCACACCCGACAAGCTGCCAGTGACCCCAAATTCCTGGATAATTTGGTTAAACTTAGCTTTGCCGAAAAGCGCAAAATGTTGCGAAATAATTTGAAAAGTATAGTAGAACGCGATCGCCTGACCAACTTACTGGAACAATTAGAAATAAACCCCCAAGTCCGCGCCGAAGACCTCAGCGTCGCTCAGTGGATGGAATTGAGTAACAGATTAGCCCCTAGCCCCTAGAAAAGTCAAAAGTCAAAAGTCAAAAGTCAAAAGAAAGAAAATTCTCTCTCTTAAGAGTTCCCTCTTCCCTAGCCCCTCTCTTCCCCTAGTGCAGCGCGGCAGAAATAATCCACCAGTTCAGAAGTAGTTAAATGCCTTACACTCAAAGGATTTTTGACTTTTGACTTTTGACTTTTGACTTCCGCGTAGCGGCACTAGCCCCTTTTTGACTTTTGACTTTTGACTTTTATAGCCCCTAGCCCGTAGAGTGGGAGAGCGGGGAGTGGGAGAGCAGGCAATTACTTCGTTCCTTTTCCCCTTTTTCTTTTGACTTTTGACTTTTGACTTTTGACTTTTCTAGGGACTAGAAATGCGCTCCTACACCCTAATTGCCCCAGCCAAAATTAATCTATATCTGGAAATCCTGGGCGATCGCCAGGATGGCTATCACGAGCTGGCAATGGTACTGCAAAGTATAGATCTAGCCGATCGCATCGATCTGCGCTCTAACGGTACCGATGTCATCCGCATTCACTGCAACCATCCCGGCGTACCGCAAGACAAAACGAACCTCGCTTACCGAGCCGCCACACTGATGATAGACCAATTCCCTGACGCCTTTGCACAATATGGCGGCGTGGAAATTGAGATTGACAAGCGGATTCCTATCGCAGCTGGGTTAGCTGGCGGGTCTACAAATGCAGCCGCAGTTTTGGTAGGCTTGGATTTGATCTGGAATTTGGGCTTAACTCAGTCGGAATTGCAGGAAATAGCAGCTCAACTGGGTTCGGACGTGCCTTTTTGCGTCGCTGGCGGAACTGCAATCGCCACAGGACGCGGCGAAAAGCTCTCCCCCTTACCCGATTTAGATCATCTATACCTGATATTGGCTAAATACCGCAGTTTAGAAGTTTCCACAGCTTGGGCTTACTCCACCTACCGAAAACAATTTGGCAATACTTATGCCTGCAACACCGAAAGTGCAGAAGCCCGTTCTGTTAAGGTAAATTCTGGTTGCCTCGTAAATGCGATCGCTCATAAAGATAACGCTAAAATCGGTGAATGCCTCTACAACGACTTAGAGAAAGTCGTCCTAAGAGCCTATCCTCAAGTCTTGCAACTGCGAGAAGCATTCCAACGCACGGGGGTTTTAGGCACAATGATGTCAGGTTCCGGCCCCACAGTCTTTGCCCTCACCGAGTCCCTTCCCCAAGCTCAACAAATACAAACAGAAGTAGAGAATGCGATCGCCAACCCCGATCTAGACTTCTGGATAGCCCAATTTAGCCCAAACGGCATTCGCGTTGCCAATTGACTTAAATTATCAAAAACTCAAACTCTGTAGTCTCCTGCTAATCCAAAATCCCAAAACGAGCTTAAAGCTTATGCTTGACCAATCTCCCCCCAATCCCAAATCCCAGATCGAAAATCCCAAATCGACCGACTCCACCTCAGCGACTCCCCTACGTTGTATAACAGGTTCCCTGATTGCGGGTGCAATGGCGACCGGACTTTATTCCCTCACCGCTTCCATTGCCCAAAGCTTTGCCACCAAACCAATTCAATCCCACAACATCACTGTTATTAATATCACCGTTGCCGTTCGCACCCTCGTCGTCGGCGTCAGCACCTTGGCAACCGTCATCTTTGGCATAATCGCGATCGGTCTTGTCGCTTTAGGCATTCAACTTTTCATTCAACAGTTCAAAAACCAGCCTACCCCACCGCAAAGTTAATACCAATTTGCTAGTCGAGTGGGGGTGGTTGGGTTTTAGGGGGCGATCGCAACAAAACTCAAAATGCTGCGATCGCTATCCTTTCCTATGCTAGAATCCAGAAGAGAATTTCAAACAAAAACGGTTTATATTAATTGTTGGGTGAATTCTGCACTGTTTTTAGTATGCCTGCCAAAGATATCTACCACAATGCCGTTAAAAATGCCTTAATAAAAGACGGTTGGACAATTACGGCTGACCCCTACTTGATCAAATATGAGGATGCTGGGCTATATGCGGATTTAGCAGCCGAAAAGCCGATTGCAGCCGAACGTCAGGGACAAAAAATAGTTATTGAAATTAAGAGCTTTGTTGGGCGTTCGCTAATGTATGATTTTCATGCCGCACTAGGTCAATACATTGTATACCGAAATCTCATTCAACTCACCGCTCCAGAATACACGCTATATTTGGCAATTGATGATGTCGTATACAAAGAGTTCTTTCAACGTAAGTCTGTACAAGTAGTTACTCATCAGAATCAGCTTCTTTTAATAGTAGTTGAAATGGAAAAAGAGGAAATTAGGCAATGGATAAACTAGAATACTATCGCAGTACGGTTAAAAAAATATTAACTGGATATTATGAAATGACGGTCAAGGGAGAGCTTACGCTAGATGAATTAGAGTCAGATAATCGTCTTGCATTTGACGAAGAACGAGATCAATATCTATGGTTTCACTCTGGTTGGGAAGGCAAACAACGGATACGTTACATTACTATGTATCTTCGCATTAAAGATGGCAAAATTTGGGTTGAAGAAGATTGGACTGATTTGTGTGTAGTTGACGATTTATTGGCAGCAGAAATTCCTAAGAGTGATATTGTTTTAGGGTTTCATCATCCCAGTAAGCGACCTTTCACAGAATTTGCTACAGCTTGATTAGAAACAAAAATTTACCGTAGTAGCGATCGCCTAACAGCTTATTACCAATTTCAAGGTACTACCATTATCCAGTTGGACGGGAAAAATTTTGGTATATTTTCCTCCGAAAGTCCTAAGTTACCCGGCTCTTCCGTACTTAGTGTGCCAAATTATTATAAGTACGGAAGAGCCCCATCGCTAAGGAATTTTCAAAAAATCAACCGCTCCAGTAGAGGCGGTGTACCAACACTCGCCTCTACTGTAAAAATTGTGATTGCTATAGACGTAGTAACGTTCTTATTCGTCGGCGACGGCAGCGGTACTACAGCCGTCTTTGCCCGCTCGCCTGAACGCCCACACCCTAAGTAACTGGAGTTTAGACGATCGCACCTGCGGTGCGATCGTCTAAACGTAGATAAGTTAGGTGTAGATAGTTCACGATGGCAATCCCGGACGTGGCAGGCTGAAGCCGTTACTAGCAGGGGCATACAAACCGGGCTGGGAAAAAGTGACATAAGCCATACCTGACCTTGGCGACTCATTCTGCTTAACCACAATCGGTTCTTCTCGATAAAGTCCGATCGCACCATCCAACCTTGCATTAGCTAAATTCGCACCACTCAAGTTGGCGTTCAACAAGTTAGCACCACTCAAGTTGGCGTTCAACAAGTTAGCATCTCTCAAATCCGCACCACTCAAGTTTGCATCTTTCAGGTCGGCACCCACTAAACGGGCATCACACAGAGTCGCATTAGAGAGATTAGCACCCACCAAATTCCCATTTCCCAAATTAGCACCACCCAAATTCGCACCGCAGAGATTGGCACGATTCAGATTAACCCCAATCAGGTTAGCACCATCCAAGTCAGCACCGCTGAGGTTGACTTCACTCAAGTTGGCGTTCACCAAATTGGCAAACCCCAGGTCAGCACCGCACAAGTTGGCATTATTCATCTGACAGTCAAAAAGGTTTAGCCCCTTACAATCAGCTCCACTTAAGTCAGCATTAACCAGATTCGCCGAAACCAGGTTAGCAAAACTAAGATCGACACCGCTTAAGTTAGCACCGCTCAAGTTGACACCATTCATATTCGCAAAAATCAAGTTGGCACCGCTTAAGTCAGCACCACTCAAATTCAGCCTTACTAGGGTTGCCTCACTCAGGTCACCCCCTTGGCATTGTTTGGTTTCGAGCAATCGTTTGATATGTGCGCTATTTCCAGCCATATTCCTACCACTTAGACCAGACCGCGAAGTTTCTTGGACTGAAAACCGCGATTCATATTCTTTAATTTCTGGGATGAGGGGTGACACCCCTCACTTGCTTTCCACATCATAAACAAAAATCGGCAAAATGTCTGCCACAGCAGCAGCTGGTCAAGTTTGGATGTTGCCAAAAAATAAAGACGACCCTCCGGTCGTCTCAACGTAATTGCGCCATTTCAGCTTGAGGGTGAGAACTAAAAACCGGGTTTCTTGGGTTGGAGGAACGAAATATAGCAAAGTGCTGAGTGCTGAGTGCTTCGGCTTTAGTATAAACACAGTCTCCGCCTTGCGAAGAAGCGTTTAATACTGTCCTAACCGATGTGACGGTGGCTATATCGACCTTGACAACCAAAGAAACCCGGTTACTGAATCGGTGTTCTGGAAGCTAACGGGTTCAGCAAAATTGACGAGTGTGGAGTACAACTTCTCCATGATCGGGAATCCAGGCTAACCACTCTCTCTGCGAACACTGGCACAGAAGAAGTGCTTCGTCAAAACTCAAAGGGCTAGGAAGCTCTAAAAGTTTTACCCATGTAGACGGTTGGAATTCTTCCTCCAAAGGAAGCGTTTGGGTTTCTATGGCCCAATTGTAGGATTGGAAACGTGGCGTTCTAACAACTTCTAGCTTATCGATGTCGAGTTTCATAATTTTCTTGCCTTGGTAAGCAGACTGCTGCTAAGCCCTTTCGATCGACTCCTCAAGCTTTCGATCGAAGCGGTCTTAGCCAATGGTCTAAAATTAAATTGCTTCTGTAACTTACGCTACAGAAAAATTTCTACTTTAGTCAACTAAGTGTCTTAGAACTTTACAATTCTGAGTAAAACCTCTCTAAAAGTCGCAGATTAGCCTCCCAAATAGCTCTTTTCTTCACCGATACAGGAGAAATCTTGCTAGCTTGGAAGATGAATAATAAAGTTAAACACTCAGCTAATCCACGCCAAGTTGCGTGGGCTAGCAACAGCTTGTGACAAGCAAGCCCAAAGAGGGATCTTCCGCAATACTCCTTTTGACTGAGCAGTAAGAGGATGTCAATTAGGAGAAAATTCTGTGACTGGGTTGTTCCAGCCTTCTAGTCAAAACAAGAACGCTTTCATAGCCAGCCTGACTGTGATATTAGGGTGAAAATACATGATCCTTCTCGATTCCCAGCTCATGCCCTGCGAAAACCACAAAGATCCGCAAGAATCGACTCAACGGGTTGAACCGATCGAGCAACTTTTGGCGATCGGCACAGCCCTTTCGAGCAGCCAGAACTTGGGGGAATTGCTCAGTTTAATATTATCGAAGAGTCGGGAAATTACTTATAGCGATGCTGGCAGCGTCTATCTGATAGACCAGAGCGATGCCGTTCCTAAGTTGCTGTTTAAGGCGGCGCAGAATGCTTCTCAACCCAACGCAGATTTAAAAGAATTTGCTATGCCCCTGAGCCACAAAAGTCTGGCGGGGTATGTGGCGCTGACTGGGAAAAGCTTAAATCTGCCGGACGCATATAATTTACCATCGGACGTCCCTTACGACCTAGACGACAGTTTCGATCGCGACTTCTCCTACCGCACTCGTTCGGTTTTGGTATTGCCAATGCAAGACCAGTATGGGGAAGTAATTGGGGTACTTCAGCTAATCAATCGCAAGGTCGAACCGGATGCGGTTATCACTCCAGAAAATGTGACAAAAGTAACCCAGCCCTATTCCGAGTGGGAAGAACGGATTGTGCGATCGCTTGCTTCTCAGGCGGCTATTTCTATTGAACGCAATAATCTGCAAGAAAGCATCGAAAACTTATTCGAGAGCTTTGTCAAAGCCTCTGTAGAACTAATTGAAATGCGGGACCCGACGACATCGGGTCATTCTGAGCGAGTCGCCGAACTGGTTGTTTGTCTGAGTAAAGAAGTAAATTTAGTTACCGCTGGTTCCCTGCGATCGATTTATTTTGGCGATCGCCAAATCAAAGAAATTCACTACGCTGCACTCTTGCACGACTTTGGCAAAGTTTGCGTCCCAGAAGCCATCTTGAGAAAGCAGAAAAAACTTTACCCCGAACAACTAGAGATCGTTCGTCACCGCTTTGCTATAGCCCAGCGAACCCTGGAAATGGAAGTAGCTCAAGCTAAATTCAAGCATTTATTGGGGTCGCTCGATCATCGCCATCTTACTGATGTTACCTCTGAAATAGGCTGTCCTTATTGCCAAGAACAACAAAAATTCGATACCCATCTGGCTCAAGCGATCGATAAACTCACTCGATTTTGGGAACTGCTATTAGATGTCAATGAACCAGAAACAAGGGAAACCGACGAATTTCAGGCTTTTTCTGAAGAAGCTCTCGCTCAACTGACAGAACTGTCGAAGTATACTTATCGAGATATCGACGGACAGTTAAAGCCCCTAGTTTCCTTAGAAGAGATGACTCAACTAATGGTACCCAGAGGCAACCTCACACCCGAAGAGCGTTTAGAGATCGAAGCCCACGTTACCCACACCTACAAATTTCTCCAGCGCATTCCCTGGACGAAACATTTCAAAAACCTACCCCTCATTGCCTACAGACATCATGAAAAGCTGGATGGTAGCGGTTACCCTCAAGGCTTAACACACGAAGATATTCCCATTCAAACTCAGATTTTGACAATTGCCGATATCTATGACGCCCTCACCGCAAGCGATCGTCCCTACAAGCGCAGATTGAGCGTCGAAACCTCCCTACAAATTCTTCGACAAGAAGTCAACAAAAACAAAATCAACAGCGACTTGGTAGAGCTTTTCGCCCAACGTCAGGTGTTCGGGATCTTGGGTCACACCTTCACTGTTGAAGAAGACTCAGCTGCTTAATCTGGGGCTAGGGGCTAGGGGCTAGGGAAGGACTGGGGGACTGGGGGACTGGGGGAGAGAATGACCACTGACCACTGACCACTGACAACTGACAACTGACAACTGACAACTGACCACTGACAACTGACAACTGACAACTGACCACTGACAACTGACAACTGACAACTGACCACTGACCACTGACCACTGACCACTGACCACTGACCACTGACCACTGACCACTGACCACTGACTAATTTTTTGCAATTCTTATCTTTTGCCAAAATTTTCCCCACAGATTCCACAACCTTTCCCCAAAGCTGTCAAAACTTTTCCACAGAACTTCCGTAGTTTTCCACAGGTTTCAACGTTCGTATGCGGTCTTTCTATCCGATTGGGGATTTCTTTGACAAACACTTGAGCAGCCCGGATATGCTGAGTTTTAGTAAAGATATGTAACGAAAAACAGGCTGAAAAGCTTATTGGCTCGTAGCCTTTTTGTTTATGTCAAGACATTTGTAACATTTCGCAGCATTGACAAACCCACCCCCAAATAGCAGACAATGATGCGGCTGACCTATAAGGCGATCGGGGACTGGGGACTCAAAGAGTTTTGAGTGGTCAGTTGTCAGTGGTCAGTGGTCAGTGGTCAGTGGTCAGTTGTCAGTTGTCAGTGGTCAGTTGTCAGTGGTCAAGAAAATTTCTCCTCTGCTCCCCCACTCTCCCGCTCCCCCGCTCTCCCGCTCCCCCACTCTCCCGCTCCCCCACTCTCCCACTCCCCCCCTCACCCCCTCTTCTCTGGAGGTGTTTATGAACACAAACGTTAGTATGCTGGCCGAAATCCCTGAAGTACTGCACGAATCGCTCAAAAGCTATTTGGAAAGTCATCCAGATTGGGATCAAGACCGGGTTTTTACTGCTGCTCTATCCCTATTTTTGCTGCAAAATGGGGGTGGCAACACCCCAGAAGCGTCGCGCAGCTATCGTAGAGCTGCCCAGGTATATCTTGAAACACTGTTCCGAAATTCTGTATAACAGTTATTTGCAATGTAGCAAAGTGCTTCGGCTTTAGTACAAACATATACCCCGCCTTGCTTTGAGCATTTATATAGTGTCGTAACCGCCTTTGCAGTTGCAATAACCAATGACAAATGACTTTTGACAAATGACAAACGTGCTAGATACCTTAATTGTTGGGGCTGGAATTAGCGGTCTGAGCCTAGCTCACGCCTTGCAGCAAGACGGGCGGCGGATTTTACTGTGCGAACGTCAGGGACGAGTTGGTGGAAATATCACCACAGGTATGGCTGAGGGATTTATCTGGGAAGAAGGCCCCACCAGCTTTGCGCCGACGCCAGAACTACTTCGCTTGGCTGTAGATGTGGGACTGGAGCAAGAGTTGGTGCTGGCCGATCGCAAATTGCCTCGTTTCGTCTACTGGCAAGGGCAACTGCTCGCGGTACCGATGAGTCCTCCCACAGCCATAAGTTCCCAGCTACTCACCTTGCAAGGCAAGCTACGGGCACTGACGGGCGCTTTGGGGTTTGTAGCACCGGCTATGGCGCTATCTGAACAAGGGGGAGAGGAAACGATCGCTCAGTTCTTCCAGCGTCATCTGGGAGCAGAAGTAACCCAGCGACTGGTGGCTCCCTTCGTTTCCGGCGTTTATGCTGGCGATCCCGATCGACTGAGTGCATCTGCATCTTTTCGGCGAATTGTCAAGCTTTCCGAAATTGGTGGAGGATTGTTGGCAGGAGCTATATTGCAACGTCGGGGAACGAAGAAACAGGTGAAGCCCCAAGACCCCAACATTCCCAAAACTCGGCCTGGGGAATTAGGCTCCTTTAAGCAGGGTATTTCCGCTTTACCGCAAGCGATCGCATCTCATCTGGGCGATACCGTTAAACTAGGCTGGCACCTGAAGAAGCTGCAAAAGAGCGATCGTCAAACATACATAGCAGAATTTGATACACCCGCAGGACCTGAACAGGTAGAAGCTCGCACGATCGTCCTTACCACACCCGCCTACGTAACAGCTGACCTCCTGCAACCTTTGATACCAACAGCAAGCCAAGTTTTAAGGGAAATTCCTTATCCTCCCGTAGCCTGCGTTGTCGTCGCTTATCCACAAACTGCCCTAAAGCAACCTCTACGTGGCTTCGGCAACTTAATTCCACGCGGTCAGTCCATTCGTACCCTTGGCACTATCTGGTCTTCCAGTCTATTCCCAGGTCGCGCTCCCCAAGGATGGCAACTGCTAACCAACTTTATTGGCGGCGCAACCGATCCTGAAATTGGCGATTTAGACGATGAGCAAATTGTTCAAGCTGTTCATCAAGACCTTTACCGCATCCTCCTTAAAGAAGATGTACCACCAAAAGTTCTCGCCGTGCATCTTTGGAAACGGGCGATTCCTCAGTACACTCTGGGGCATCTCCAGCGGTTAGAGCAAGTTAATCAAGCTATAGAACAATTTCCCGGTTTATTCCTGTGTAGTAACTACTTTGATGGCGTTTCGCTAGGAGACTGCGTTAAGCGGGCTATTGAGCTATCTGCGGAAGTTCGCCAACATTTGCAGCTAGCACCTTTGGACTAGCGGATAGGTACGATCGAATTACAAACCTGTTAAAGCTTCAGTAGAATTGGGAACCACAAGCTTGTAGCCGACATTTCGGACTGTGTGAATTAATGTCGGCTGACTCGCATCTGCTTCAATCTTCTTGCGAATTTGATCGATATGAACATCAACAACGCGGTCTTCTGCTCCTTCTATTCCTGCGTGTTCGTAACCCCAAACTTCTTGAATCAGCTCCTTGCGCCGCCAAACTTTACCCGGATGACGGGCTAAAAAATACAGTAGATCGAACTCTAATGTAGTTAAAGGTATGCTTTGATTGTTGAGGGTGACTTCCCGTAGCACAGGATCGATTGCCAGCTTTTCTAAGACTAGAACCTGCTGTTGTGCAGGAGTCGGGGTCGGGTGGATTCGCCGCAAAAGAGCCTGCACTTGTTTTTCTAGAACTTCCACATAAAAAGGCTTGGTAACATAGGCGTCAGCCGATTCTAATCCAATAATTTGAGATTTTACGTCTGTTAGGCTTGTCAGTAGCATTACAAGCACACCTGTACGGTTCTTCATTTCCTCACAGAGTTTAAAACCGATCGTGTCAGGCAAAATCACATCCAGAATCACCAAGTCAGGCTGGAATTGCTTAAACACCTCCAAGGCGTTCTTACCGTCGGCGGCGCATTCTATTTGATAGTTCTGCTTGCTCTGGGTTAAGAACCGATAGATTAAATTTCGGATTGCTGGGTCGTCATCAACGACAAGGATCTTTCTGCGAGCTACGTCGGTTTTCATCTGTATTCCCCCTTGGAGACCCCCACTGTACCTGTACGGTTGTCAGTGGTGGGAGGAAAAGGGGGGCAAGGTTTATGCTGCATAAGAATAACCATCCTTTCTATGAATAGTTGAACAATATTTGTAGCTAATCCCCGACACCAATTCTGATGCAGAAATATTAAATGAACCTGTCGATCTAACTGCAACACGACCGACATAAGTGCCGATTTTCTTTCCAGAAGTAACTACCGCTTTTACGATGTCACCCGTTTGGAAACCCTTAACAAACTGAAATCTTGGAACATAACGAGATGGAAATCCAAACTTATCGGTGCGACACATTTGGCGAGTTCCATGTCCATTAGCCTTAATTAACAACGGTTTGCTTGTTAGAATTTCCAACGATACAACTTGTCCAACACAAGCCGCATCAATCCAATGGGTTTTAGGCAAATTTAATTGAGTGCGATTGAACTTAGTTAAACCGCCACTGACTGTCTCAACAGGCAAACCAGTTTCCTTAAGTCGGTTAAACAACGCCCAACGAGTTGAATTCACCGCTGCTGCATCTTTAAGTGGACGTTTGGCTTGAGAAAGAATGCGTTTCAAAATCTCCGGCTTTTTAGCTAGGAATTGCTCAATATTCTGAGTTCCTTTCTTAGTATTGCATTTTTCACAAGCAAGGCAGAGGTTGGAAATTCGATTAGACCCGCCCTTAGCTTTAGGATGAACATGATCTATTTGTAACGGTATATTTTCAATACCGCAATAAGCACATTTCCTCTCCCACTTATTGAGTAAATATTCTCTAACCTCGTAACCCAATAAAGTACCTTGTTGATATTCAACGCCTGAGATTTCAGGGTTTTCTACCTGTGGCAAATCAAACCTTACAAGCTCTTGAACAATTGAGCTAATAGGTGCAAGTTTAATTAGTCTTTTTACCCAGGTTAATGTGGTTTCAACTCGATGTTGGAGACTAGGAGCCAACCAATTTTTAGAACGGTTACGGTTTAGAAACCTGGCTTTACGGTAGCGAGTATGGCGGTTTCGTCGCCAAGAGCGTATTGAGCGTCGAGATTCAAGACTAGCTTTAATAGCTTGACCCCGATGGGTTAGTTCAGCCCCAAAAATCACTTTTTCTCCTTGAACTAAAGCTATGCCAGTTGTCTTAGAACCAGGGTCTATTTTTAAGATGATTGGTTCTGGAGTTGCTGTTACTTCCTTTTTGAGAATTAGGGTGAATGGATACCGCCTAAAAACAGCCGCTTTACCATTGGCTAACAACTTACGAGCTAGTCCTGGTTGGATTGGATTAAGTGGCCGTCTCTGGGTATCAAGTACAAAAACAAAATTAGACATTTTAAGTCCTCCCTTTCGGGGTGATATTAGCTTCGTCAATGTTTAAGGTCGGTGACTATCTTAAAAGCACTGGCTTAACCCTTAAACCTGTTTAACTTTTAAGTTCTAGTGCAGAGAACTAGCAACGCATTCTCTGGTAGGTCTTTAACGCTTGCCTTAAACGTAGTCAGTTAAGACTTAGACTGGTCAACTAGGCTCTTTCAAGCCTCCACTATATCGGTACTCCGATTAGTGGTGGGTGGTTGACGGTAGGGTCTCAAGCAGCACAGTCGAAACTTCAAAAGCAAAAATAGGAACCTGGCCCACAAGGAGCCAGAAACCGAAGCGTGTCACGGCTGAGATTTGTCTGCTTCTTCAGTGGGATCGGGAATCTCAAACTGGTAGCCAACACCCCGAATCGTCCGAATCATTTTATCCGGCCCAGAATCGGTTTCCAATTTCTTGCGAATTTGGCCGATATGAACGTCTACCACCCGCTGATCTCCTACGTATTCGTAATCCCATACAGCTTGGATCAGCTCGCTTCGACGCCAAACCTTACCTGGATGACTGGCTAAAAAATGTAGCAGATCGAACTCTAAGGCTGTTAAGGGCACGCTCTGATTGTTGAGCGTTACCTCTCGACGCACCGGATCGATCATCAGTTGGTCAAATATGATACGTTGTAGTTCCGCAGTAGTGACTATCCGCTGGCGCTTCAAGATAGCTGCAACTCTGACTCCCAATTCACTTAGACTAAAAGGTTTAGTGATGTAGTCATCGGCACCTTTGGAAAATCCCGTAATTTTATCTGCTTCGTCTGTCCGGCTTGTTAGCATTAGCACAAATACACCAGTGCGACTCTGCATTTCTTGACAGAGGTTATAGCCATTTGCATCAGGCAAATTCACATCCAGAATTACCAAGTCTGGGTTGAATTGCTCAAACACCGCTATGGCTGTCTTCCCGTCAACAGCAGACTCCATTTGGTAGTTTTGCTTACTCAAGAACCGCTGGATTAAGTTTCGGACCGCAGGGTCGTCATCAACGACAAGAATCTTGGCGAGAGACATGGCCACCACTTCACAGTTAAAGTTAAAGTTGAGGATAAATTAGCGAACTGAAAAGCTGGATGCGAGCTTTGGGGGACAAGTATAGCGAGCAAGGCTTGGGGACAGATTCGCCTATTAATTGTGTATTCAGCATTTTAAAGGATTTTATATGAGCCCAGCATTAGTATGCCCTACCTGGTGGCTATACTTTCGATAATCGATCGAAGTCAGGACTTACGCATTATCATCCCATAGGCTACAGCATGGGCTTGAAATATAGTTCTAGTTGACTTGAGTCCGCCCTACTAGGGCAATCGAGCGACGTTAAGAGCAAGCCGCCAGTATAACCTAGAAATTTGTCATGCTAGTAACTAGCTGGGGCTTGCGGGAAAACGGGTAACCGATCGTGTTCCGGGTATCAAGCTAAACTACTTGCAGGAGTAATCGCTTTGACGATCGGTCAACAACCAACCGCTAGCTGGAACTAGCCGTGTGGTGTCAGAATATCGAGAAGTGTCAAAGCGCAACCAGTTTGGGGTCGATCGGGATCTGTGGCAAGATGGGATGTCTTGGAGGTTTTAAATGAGTGCTGAAAATCCCTATAAGCAATTGGGAATAAACGAGGACGCGACCTTCGAGGAAATTCAAGCGGCTCGCAGTCGCTTGACGGCTGAGTACAGTAGCGACCCGAAACGACAAGAAGCGATCGAAACGGCCTACGATGCGATTCTGATGGAACGTTTGCGAATGCGCCAGGAAGGAAAAATAAAGGTTCCAGAAGGCATTCGCTTTGCTGAGCGCTTAACTCAGGCTCCCGCTAGTACGCCACCAGCCGCCGTCAAGCAGTCCGCTGCATGGCTGCAAGGGCTGATCGATACTCCCACCAGAGCGGACGTTTTGTGGCCCGCTGGTGTTTTCCTGGCCTTGGCTGGTGTGAGTTTTTACTCTCCGCCTGTGGCATCTTTGACATTGGCCTTGGGAGTAATAACCAGCCTTTATTTTCTCACTCGGAAGGAAAATAAACTGGGTCGAGCCGTGCTAATGTCTCTCTTGGGCTTGACTGCTGGTTTAGCCTTGGGGGCGGCGGTTAACGCTTTACTCCAAACTCAATTTCTAAATATCCCTTTGGCAACGGAAACAATTGCTGCCGGGATAACTTTTGTCATCCTCTGGTTGGTGACCAGTTTTCTGAAGTAAGACTTCAGGCGCAGTACAGACGCGATTAATCGCGTCTCTTTTGAAAAAAGGGCTTCAGTTTGAAGCTCAGTTTCCCGTGGAAATGGGTAAGTGCTGATTTTGTTGCCGGGATTGATTCAGAACTAGATCTACGGCTTCGCTGAGATCGGGGACGATCGCATCGGGATTGTAGGCTTCTAGTGAGGCCCGATCGCGGATGCCGCATAAAACCCCAATTACCTTGATCCCATGTGTTTTGGCGGCCACTATATCGGCTTCTGTGTCACCAACCATCCAGGTATCTGAGGCTGGTGGCAGTTTTGCTAAAGCTCGCCCCATCAGCAGCGGTTTGTCGTCGATGTCGCGGGTCTTAACGTAGTCATTGCTGAGCCGATAGCACCGATTTTCTGGAAAGAATCTGCCTAAGTCAAAGCGATTGAAGGCGTAGTCCAGCTCCACGATTCGGCGCATGGTTAAAACGGCTAAATCAACTCCAGCCTGCTGCACTTTTTCTAGGGCTTCTACCGCTCCCGGTGTCAGTCCATCGTAGGGGAAATAGGCCGGTAAATGCACGGTTTGCCGCCTTAGCTGGGCAAATTCTTGGGCTTGCTGTTCGTCTAATCCGGAGACGATCGCAATCTGCTTTTCAGGAATGCGCGATCGCTTCATCTGCCAAAATTCCGCTTTGGACAGCTGTCGCACTAGCCCATCCTTACCCCGAATTTTTTCTAAACAGAATTGGTAAACCTGGTAGTACCGTTCCGAAACATCCATTATCGGCCCGTCGAAGTCAGTAATAAGTCTTAACATGGTCACAAGAATTGTTAATTTTTGATAAGATTATCCCATATTGGTGATTCTCCCCCACTCTCCCACTCCCCCACTCCCCCACTCTTCGCCTAGCCCCTAGCCTCTAAACTGCCTCGCTTCATCTGTTCTAGTTCGATCGCTTCAAACAAAGCGCGAAAGTTGCCTTCCCCAAATCCTTGAGCCTGCCGTCGTTGGCCATTGATATAACAAATTCGGCGCTCAATTAGCTCAAAAAAGAAAGTCGGCAAGGAAAAAATTGGCTGGGTGAAAATCTGAAGCAGTAGGGGTAGGGCTTGCTCAGTCAATTGGGCAGAAAATACTTCCCAATCTACCAGAATTTCCTGTTTGGCAATCTCCTGCAATTCTGCCGTCGATAGAGGCAGTAGCTGTCGTTGCTGTAATTGGCTGTAGTAAGTAGGAGGAACCTGGATGAATGGGACACCAGAAGCTCTCAGTTGGGCGATCGCTTGTACGAGATTGGGCGTCTTCAAGGCGAGATGCTGAATTCCTGGCCCTCGATTGATATCCAGAAACTCCTGAATTTGAGAATTGGCAGATGCAGGCTCATTTATGGGAAATTGTACCGAGCTGCTCGGATGAACCATCACTTGACTGTAGAGGCCCGATCGCTCAGTCTGGATGTCAAATGTCTGCTGGCGTCGAAATCCCAGTATATTTTCATACCAGGTAGCCGCACGCTTCATCTCACCAGCATTCACATTCAGCACCACATGATCGATACCAGTGAATGGAACTTCCGACCCGAACAGTGTTGATTGTTGAGTTTTGAAATACTGACTTTCCCACTCTTCCCCTCTGTCATACCCGATTCGCTCGATCAAAGTGTGACTTAGAGAGCCCCAGGCGGCAATTTTGGCCTGCTTGAGACATTGCTTACCCTGTTTTTGTGGCTGGATGGGTTGCAGGACTTTAACGCCCTGACTGATGCACCGGGCTATGACTACTTCCACATCCTCAACAAGAAAAGCGACATCGGCGACACCTGGAGGATGTCGGCGCAAATAATCGGCAACAGGACTGGCAGATGTGAGGGGTGAGGAGATCACAAAGTATACGGGGCCACTTTTGACCACTTCCGTGCTAGTGTGGTTGCTGGCATCACCTGCTGCGCGTTGAAAGCCGAGCTGAAGAACAAACCAGTCACGCCATTTCTGAGCGTTTTCTACATAGAAGTGAACGTGGTCAATCTGCATATAATTGTGCGATGAGGAAGTAGCGATCGGTCTAGGCGTTGCTTTCCTGATTTTCACGGCTGTTACAACCAGTCGCAATAGGAGTTGACTAGCACCTGTAGGTTAAGGAAATGCGATCGCGCTTATGGAATTTCCCAGCATACTCTCCTGATTTCAATCTCTCTGGAGAGAGGTTATAACGAACGATTAGAAAAATAAATGACTTTCTGGCTGAATATTAATTTCCATCGGCACAGCTTGCGGCTCAGATCTAAGAGCAAACAAAATAGCATCAGCGGCAGTTTCAGTACTAAGCATTTTTGACCTGTCAACCTTCAAGCTCACATTGTCCCAAAAGGGAGAATCGACGCCACCAAAGTAAAACAAGGTAAACTTAATCCCAAACCGCTTCAGTTCCTCCGCCATGCACTTGCTAAAACCGACGACACCGAACTTAGAGGCAGAATAAGCCGCCGCCATTGCCATCGAGTGCTTGCCCAAAATTCCCACCACATTGCAAATATGGCCGGATTTCCGCTCTTTCATCACTTCAGCCGCCGCTTGACTGGTATAGAAGCTGCCTTTTAAGTTCAGGTCGAGCATGGCATCCAAGTCTGCTGGTTCCAGTTTGTTGTACTGTTTGAGGATACCGGCACCGGCGGCATTAACTAAGGCGTCAATTTGGCCGAATTGAGCAACTGCCTTCTCCATTAGGGCTTGTACCTGCTGCGGCTTGGTAATGTCCGTCGGCACGGTCAAAACTTGTTCTCCTTCAGTTACCCCAAGTTGGGATACCAGGGTCGCTAATCGGCTGCTATCCCTCGCTGCCAGCACCAAGCGCGTGCCCATCGGTGCCAGTTTGCGCGTCAAGGCTGAACCAATACCACCAGTTGCGCCAACGACAACAACCACTTTGTCCTGCATAGCTGTTTACATTTCTTTACACCGTCTTCATTATCATACTGCTTGGGCTTAGCCTAGAGCAGCTTCTGGGAGGAATCCAGTGACATCGTGTCCGGTTGTATCGTTAGTACTATTGACCTCTCGAATTAAGTCTGACTCTAGTTTCGCAAGATGAGAAGCGTGCGATCGCGGTTTCGGTTTTCCCGGAACCTGTGGGGGCCCGGAGGAGGATGTTTTGGCGATCGAGGAGGTGTGCGATCGTTTGGAGTTGGAATTGGCGGGGGGGAAAGCCGGTGAGGGTGTGGAAGTGGTGGTTGATAGGTAACATTATAATTAAACATTCACGAGATTATTTAGCTGTATTTCACACTGTTGAAAAACATGGTTTACTGCCCCAAATAACTTATCTAATTCCTGAATTGTGTAAAAAGTTTTATTGCGAGTGAAAATATTAGATTCAAGCTTACCAAATTGCCAGAATTGTCCATTGGAAACAATACCAAGGATGACGATCTGTAGTTGTTCGTTAAGTCTCTGTGCGGCCACCATTTCAGCTAGACACTGGGCCCATCCTTCATCAAATTTGTCTTGCTTTGCCTCAACTAATAAAAAATATGGCTTTTCAAACACGACTTTTCCCAAAGGAGAACGTTTAGCTAGAATGTATTCAGGAAAGCCTGAAAGATTCTGGTCGCAAATTAAGGATTGATGACTCCACAAAACAAAGTTGCTGCGATAGTGTTTCCAAACTTCTTTGAGAATTGGATAGATTAAGTTTTCGCAAATGGCAAATTCTGAGTTATCAACTACTCCATCTTGCATAACTGTTTCTAAGTCTTCGCGGAAATAGTCTGGGATGCTAAACTCAATTTCACCCATGAAATTGGCTTCGGTGTAGGTAATCTGAAACTCTTTAAGAACTGAACTGATAGTTTTGTAATTACTGAAAGACATATTTACCTCCTATAAATGGTTTCGATCGTCTATTGATTTAATTTTAAAAGGTTTAGAGCGCGTAGACGTAGCCAGCCGCAGGTATCGCTTTTCCCTTATTGCTTTCAATTCTAACTATATCACCTCAGCATTCAGTCGCTTTTGATAAGATGGGGAATTAAGGGTGCGATTCGCCTACGCGCTTTATTACTTTGCTAGATTAAGCCGCTACCAGTTCATCTAACTGTAAAATACACTGTTGAAAAATGTAGTTAACTGCTGCAAAAAGTTGATCTAATTCATAAATACTATAAGGAATAGTATGTTGGATAAAGGCATTAGATTGCAGTTTGCCAAATTGCCACATTTTTCCATTAGAGACAATTCCAAAAACAATAAGTGATGGTTCTGCATTAAGTCGTTGTGCTGCCACCATTTCAGCTAGGCATTGTCCCCATCCTTCCTCAAACTTATCCTGTTTTGCCTCAACTAAAAGCAGATAGGGTTGTTCAAAAACAACTTTCCCCAACTTCGATCGCTTGGCAATAATATATTCTGGAAAGCCAGATAATTTTTCATCATAATTTAACGATTGGTGACTCCACAAAATTAATTTCTGGAAATAGCATTTCCATGTTTCTTTAAGGACTGGATAAATCAAGTTTTCACAAATGGCAAACTCTGAGTTATTAACGACTCCTTCTCTCATTACAAATTGCAAGTCTTCGCGAAAGTATTGAGGAATATTAAAGGGGGTTTCGATTATAAAATCTGCTTCGGTGTAGGTGATTTGAAATTCCTTGAGGACTGCGCTGATGCTTTTGTAATTGCTGAAAGACATATTGGACTCCTAAATTAAGTCTGAGTATAGTTTAGCAGAATTGGAAGGGTGCGATCGAACTTAATGAAATGGGGAATTAAGGGTGCGATCGCATTTCAATGCTTGAGTTTTTGTGGTCTAGCTAAAGCAGCAGAATTATTCCCTCCTGAAGATGGTGAAGAACCTGGATAGTCTTTTTTTTGATCGTCTTTTATCACTTGAGAAGGTGTTGGCAAAACTGGGCGACTTTTATATTCGTTAGCTTTGCCATTTGTTCCTAACTTGCCAATACAAGGTTGTTGCTTACGCTCAATTTCCATGTATCGGCTTGAATTTCCTGCAACACCAGGCCAACGCAGCATTTTTAAAAGGCTTTGAATTCGCGACACATCATGTAAATGTTTAGATTGAGCTTCAGTATGTTTGAGAATGTAATCCTCAAACTTCTGTAAACAAGTTTCTTTAACTTCATTAGGATCAATGTTAAAATTATTCCCTGTTTCCCAATTACAATCTTGGAACAGGTGAGTGTATCGATGATGACGGATACTTAATGAAAACTCGGATGTAATAATCTGCGCTGCTCCCATTCCCAAAGGTTTACCCATGCCTAGCGATAAGCGGTAATTTTTGTCAGCAGCAATATTTAGCACCCACAACAAAGCACCTAACTCAACTTCGCTTAAATTTTCAAACCAGATAGTAAAGTCAAAAGATACATTCTCTTTGATAGGCTTAATATCTGTGCGGCTTGATTTTTTATCCTCAATTTTACTTTCTCCTACATTCCCTTTGTGCCAATAGACTTTGTGACCCCGAATTATTGTTTCTTTAGATGAGCTTGCATAATGTCTTAATTGCTCCGGTTTATCACTATCCTGAACTAAGTAATGCTGAAATGTTGTAGGTTTAGGGGTATCCAAGATTTTGAGAGGTATTGATTGAATGGCATTACCTTTAAGCCAGATGTCCTCAGCAGCAGGTTTTTGACACTTGGCATCACTGATAAATACTCTTCCAACTTGCGCCTGATGTTCCTTTTGTTTAGTGTCCTTAACAAATCCAAAAATAGCTTCTGTTAAATCGAGAGTTGGAGAATTGTAAGAATAATCTGGAAGAAATTTATAGTTAGGTTCGGGAATAAAGTTTTTGATCGATTCCTTGTAAGGTAAGCGAAACATCATTGTGTGTCCAAAAAATACCAGCTTGCCTTCCTCCATTAGATAGAAGACAGGGTGCATAGGTTTTAGAACACCATCTTTACCGAGGAGCTTTTTCTGCTCTTTTGTTAGCTGCTCTTTATAGTCCTGAATCATTGACTCTGGATAATCTGGAATGTGGATTAGTTGAGCGTCATCATCGGGTAAACCAATTACACACTCCATTTTTTTCTTTCCTGGCATTCCACCTGTTTCTACCAAAACTCCTTGGTGTTTTGAGTGATGTCCAAATGGTGGCACTGCTTTTGCATAGTACAGTTCGATAAATCCTCCTTTATGAGGATGCCAAGTCATTGACTCAACATGAACAGTTACTTTGCTAGCGTGTTTGATCTCATGCCAACGAGATTTCACTAAATTCTTAATTTGTGATATATCTATCTTGACAAAAGATGTACCTTCAACCAGATTCTTAGCTGGTTGGATTGCCCAGCCAGAACCTTGTTGAGTTTTAATCAGATAACCAGCTTGCATTAGAAAAGAATACTGACGTTCGCCTTCTTCTTGTAGTAAGCGATCGCGGTAAAATTCTCCTAAAGATGTAGTGTCAGCAAAAGCTCTATAAATTAGCTGTTTATCTGCCACTTTATCAATCTTGCTGTAGCTAATAATTTCCACTAAACTCCTTAGCATACCGCGTAAACTACTACCAGGGATAGTAGAATATTGATTAGCAGGATTCTCAAAGAATGGAGCAAGATTTTTACTTTTTTCCTTTTCTTCTTCTTCCGTTAACTCTTCATCAGATTTACCACCAAACTTAGCAAAGTCATCCTGGAACATTCCACAGCGAATGTACAACGGTGATGAAGTAGTTAAGGTACACTTAATTGTACCAGTATGACGGTTATCATGGTAACAGTTATGTGTTGGTATTGGCTCTGCTGGAACTATATTTTCAGGAAGTTCAACAAAGTTGTAAGGTGCAACAGCACGGCGCGGAATACTTTTTCCGTCTCGATCTGGAATTGATTCTGGTACATGGTTAATATGCTTAGGACTCATCTATTGCTCCTCCCAGTATTTTTTAGATAAAAGTACATCAGTTTCAACATCAAATTGCCAGCTATCAGGAAACTCTGTTTGTTTATACTCAAATTGAACACTCTCTAAAGCATTAACACAAACTTTAGCTAATATTTCTACTAGATAAGGTTTGAGACTGGGGGATTCTTCTAATAAATCTCGAATTTGTCGCCTTTGTTCGATAATCGTTAATTCCCACCCATTGAAATTTTCAGGACTATTGACATACATCCGCTTGAGAATATGAGCAAGTAGTACCATTAATCGGTTTCTCAATTCCCGGCGATCGCTTCTTCCCAAACTTTCTATCTCCTCAATCAAATTATCAAAATCTAGGTTATCAATATCCCGTCTTCTCAGTTTAGCCGCAGTATCTTCGCACCAAGCCACAAAATCTTGCTCGTAAAGAGTATCATTTTTGGGAATCATTTTCTTCATAATCTTTTTCGTACATAATTAAATCCATAACTCTTATTCATTACCGAATATAACACCTTCATACACCACATCAATCGCACACTCAAACTCAATGCTTTGTAATGCGATCGCATCCCCTTCTGCATACTCATAATAATGCCACATTTTCCCTTCCCCCCGATGATAAACCTCAACTGCTATTTCTTCTGAGTCCACTAAGACGTATTCTTGCAAAGTCGGTATCTGACGATAATATTTTAGCTTTTTAGTGCGATTGTAACTTGCTGTACTAGGGGAAAGCACTTCAATAATAACTTTAGGATAATTGATAAATTGACGAGATTTTAAGTCATCAGGGTGACAACTAACAACCAAATCAGGATAGAAATAACGACTGTTTTGATTAGCCTGAACTTTCACATCCGACACATTAACTCGACAGCCTCTCTGACGCAGATGAGGATATAAAGCCCTATAGAAGTTCAGGGCAATGTCGTTATGAGGAATACTCCCCCCTGTCATCGCGAAGATTTCGCCATCAACATATTCATGGCGAAGTTCCTGCTTTGCTTCCCATTCTAGGTATTCTTCCGCCGTCATTTTTTGATAGTCTTGAGGATTCGCGATCATAATTAGGTTCCTCGTAAATCAACTAACCGACTCAGATAAATTTTTGCCACTCCACTATCATCATAGTCGATATAGTGACGAACTTCTAAACGAATCGGGCGATATAAATTCTTTTTGTCTGGACTAAATGGAATATTGATTAAAGGGACAGCGTGTTTTAGACCTTGAGAACCATCTGAAACTAATGTAAAACCATTTTTAGGTTCTTCTTCTAGTTGAGTTCCCCAAAGTATTTGAGACTCTGGTATAAAGTCTTCTTGTGGATTACCAATAAATCGCCATTTCCACTTTTCCCCATACTTCCAGAGCAATACTTCACCTTGCTGTCCAAAAATGCGACACTGTTGCAGAGTCGATAACCGTAACGGTGGAAAATAGAAATCAGGCTTAGTAAATACTTCATTAGCAATAGTTAACTTTCCATTATCAAAGCGTCCCCAAATTACACCATCATCAGCATGAGCTAATAAATAAGTTAGGTGGTAATCGGTGAGCCATTTTTTTAGAGCGTCGTTACTAGCAAATTGCCGTTCGCCACAATCTGTAATAATTTCTGGTTTCATATCTCCTCCCAGAAATTTTCATTTAGGACACTATCAACATCGCTGCTAAACTGCCACACTTCAGGAAATTCTGTCTTCTTATACTCCTGCTGTACTTCAGACAGTGACGACTGCCAAACGTTCTCAAAAACTTCTGTATAGTATCCCTTTAAACTCGGAGATTGTTCAAACAAAAGTTTTAATTCTTTGCACTGTTCTCGTATTGTTCGCTCCCAGCCATTATAATTTAATGGACTGTCAACGTACATTCGTTTCAAAATATGTGCTAGCAAAGTTTGTAAACGGCTTTTAACCTCCCGTCTTTGTGATTTTCCCAAAGCTTCGATCTCCTCAAGCACATTATCAATATCAAGATTATCAAAATCTCGTGCTTTTAATTTTGCTGTCACATCCTCAATCCATAAAGCAAAGTCCCGTTCGTAAAGAGATATTTTAGTTTCAGTTTGCATTGTCTATCAACCTCCATAGTATTTTGTGATTGGTATCTTGGATGGGCTTTGCGATCGCTTTGTGTTTTCACTCATACTTCCACCTCTTTTCCTAATTCTTTTAGCAAAGCTTTAACAAATCTTTCTAGCTCATCTTTGACTAAATCTTCTGACTGTTTTGGATCTGCTAAATTCATAACTTGTAAACTTCCGTTGGCTTCAGCAATTGTCCATCCTTTCGGCTCTTTTGGATGATGTCGAATTAAATCTGCCTTGATTCCCTTTAAACGTCCCCGTCCAATGCTACTTTCACCCCCTACAGGTAAATCCATTGTCCACAAATCTTTGATTAATAGCAATAATAACCCAATTTCATACTCTTTTGGCTGACGCAACTCTAATTCAATTGTGACGCAAGTTTCATCACCACCAAAAATAGGTTGTTCGTCAAATAATGCTCCATGATATGCACCCCCTGTAAAGCGATCGATCGCAATTCTATTTTGCACTAACTCAGTTGCCTTTTCAATAACTTTTTCGTGAACAACTAAACGGCTAGCTTGGGATTGCTTACCTACAACATAACCAAATAACTTATCGACAATTGGCGAACAACTACCCAATGTTTTGACAATACGTTCTGCTCTATGACGCAATACTCCTGCTAAACTCGTACCGGATAATACTGATTCTGGATTGGGCTTATCTGGTCGATAAGATTTCAAGTGTACAACATCAGGAGCGCGTCCGGTTGCAGCTTGACCGGAACGAATTAGGAGAGAACCGACTAATTTAAAGGTGGCGTGGATGAGGAAGCGATCGCGCCGATCTTCTCCCTCATCTAATACCTCCCCTAAAGCATCAGCGATTTTGTTTGTAACAACAGGTAGCTTGTTGGTGCATTCGCGATCGAAGAGTAACCAAGCCATGCGATCGCTTGCATCTGTTAGATCGAAATTCCAAACCTGCCACTCTTTAACATGACAGCGACCAAAACCCCGCCGCTTTTTCATGCCAAGGCAAATTTCGCCACTTTTTGAACCATTTTTAGGTTCTAAGCCTTGGAGTGCGATCGCTAATCCTTTGCATAACTCAGCTTCATAAACGTCCTGTTTGCTTTTATCTTCTTCTTTTTTATCAATCAACAATTCAAAACACACAGCAAATTCAGTTCCGGCTTGCAGTAACTCTAAGTCGTATTTAGCTTTATCAGCCGCAGTACGAGTGATGCTATTGATTTTTACTCCATCTCTGAGTTCGGATTGGATGGGTTTAGTGCTGATCGCATCATCAATAATTAAAGGACTTTGGGTATCATCTTCCCTTAATTTAATTTTTTCCGGTTCACTTTTATCTTTTTCATCCTTATAAGAGAACAGATCTCCAAATAGTAAAACTGCTCGATCATAACGGCGATCGCTTTCTCCATATCCCTTATTTTTTTCCCGTAAATAGTTCCTTAATGCACCAGCAATTGATGAACCTGTGAGCAAAGCATATTTATCATCAAGGCTATCCCGCAGCAACGGTAAATCGGTGGGACTATCTGCATCTCCTGTGCCTAAACAAGTTGGTGTATCAAGCACCAAAGTACCGCGTACAATAATACGCTTAATAATATTTCGATGGTCGGTTCTATAGAGTTTAGTCATTGTTTTTATCCTTCATCATTTTTTTAGTAACTGCAATAATCAGACGGAGGGTGTACTCTAGTGATAACTGGTTATTATCATCCAGAATTTCTGATTGTTGAGCAATAGTAACTCTCGGTCTATTTCTAACTGTAGGTCTTGACCCCCAAGCCGAAAGAATCCAAATATCAGGATTTTTTAACCAGTCTCTAATTTGCTCATCTAATTTTTTCCCATTGCTCATTTCAGTTTGTTTAAACTGAGTACGAGCAGTCTTAGTCAAGTTATCAGAATTTTCATCTCTACCAAGTAATTCATAAAGTGGATCTGGCTTGCCTTCAGCCAAAGCTTTTCTGGCTACAATCATCAACCTTGACAGTTGACTATTGGAAATTTTAGTAGAATCTTTTGGGGTATTAGCTTCTAACCTTTCTAGTAGTAACTCATCTAATTTTTGCCTCAGTAGTCTTTCTGCCATCCTTTGAGAAATTTCTTGAGATTCTGGACTTAAAGGTTTTTCCTCTGGTTTAGAATTTGCTGTAGAGTCTATTTTAATAGCCGAAAAAGTGCTTTCTTCTCTTAACCAGTTAAAGACAATACGACCAAAACCATCAACTCGCCTTTCTCCTATCCCTTGTCTTTCTAAATTATCAACTTTTTGAGACTCTAATGGTTCTGATTTGAAGACAAAAACACTTCCTGCTGCAAAAGCTGCGACTTGCGGTAAGGGCAAACCCCATTTACGGTTAAATCCTCCCACAATTGTGCTGGTGGCATAGGTATCTATATGCTTAAGCTGTACTCCTAAAGTTTCAGAAACTACCTTGACAAGTTCCTGAGTAGCGGTTGTATTTTGACCGTAATCATCGCGTAAAGTTGTGTCGCTCAGAAGAGTAATGGTTAAATTATTTTGGCGCTCACTCCTGTCTTCCCAATCAATTTTTACCTCATTCCAGTTATTTTCATCTTTTACCTCATTCCAGTTATTTTCATCAGGTAATAATTCAATTGTGACATGACCATAACCGGCACTTTGAGAACCACCTAGCCAAGCGTTAATCTGTTCTTTCTCCTGTGGATGAGTCAGTAATAAATTAATGATTTCAGCATCTTTTTCAGAATCGCATAAAACGACGGATTGAAAAGTTTGACCTGCATCAATGGCATCGTAGCGAAATACTGCACCACTTCCATCAGTGCCTCTACCACGTTTGCGATCGCGCTGATTGTGAATGTTAATTCTACGCTTAACCTTATAGAGTTGTATATCCCTGTATTCAACTCTACAAAAAATATCCTCTCCTAATGATTTGGGTGAAAAATCGTCATCATTAGGTTTATTTTGACTAAAATCATAAACCTCTTGCTCTTCCCCCTCAGAAAATTCTATTCCTTTATTTTTGTACAAACAACGTGGAATAGGCAAACAGCGGTTCTTGTCATCACTGTCAGAGTTATTGGCAATATAAGGATAAGCATTCAAATAACGAGTTGTACTGTCAAAAAATAATCGCGTTACTTCTGTGTTATCCAAAATGTCTGCTTCTGGGATTGTATGTTCCCTTAAATACCGACTAATCAACATTCCGCGAATCATGCTACCAGGAATATAAGGATAAGAAACATCACTGTTTGGATCGCCTTGTAATGATGTAGCAAGAATTGGTTGATGTGTATGGATCAAAAAAGTAATGGCTTTCATTTAAGTACCTCAAAACAGTTAATAAATTTTCTAGTAATGTCCTCATTAATATTCTTGGATTTGTCTCTGTAATGCAGGGTGCATTGTACATGGCCTCTACCTCGGTTGCGTCCACTTCCTATGCGTCGAAGTGCCAGCGTCCCGACTCCCAAAAGTGCCAGCATTTCTGGTGTAGGGTTTTCATCAAAGAACAAAGGAGCCTCAAAACTCGGTGCTGCATCGACAGGATCGCGTATTACAACTCGAAATGACCGCAAGCTATGTTCCGCAGGTGCGCCATCTTCAGGATCGATCGCGGTTTGTTGGCGGATAGCAGTTAAGGAAGCAAGAATATCTGTAGAGGTTACAGAGGGCTTGTAACATTGATCCTTGCGCTTTTTGTCTTCTTCTTTTTGAAGTTGAAATGCAACTTCTTCTCGTAAGTCCGAAGGTAAACAAGCATCACCGACGTGCATTTTTGCCATTGTTTTATCGGTGCTACCTGGTTCGCCAAACAAAGTATTTCTTGCTTCTAACCAACGCTGACGTTGACTTTCTGGAATCAAAATCACTAAGTTATCGCATTCTTCACTTAGCAATCCTTTGAGTGTGCGTCCTCTCAAATAGGGAAAACCATAGCGATCGTGTTCTACTTCTGAATCAATTAATCCTGCGACTCCATCTCCTCGTCCAAATGTTGTATCGCTCAATAGTTTAATTTTAATTGCGTACATAAATTATTCTCCTAATGGAATGTAAAATTCCATTGCTTCAATGGCATCGAAGTAGTAACAAACTTTATCCAACCATCCCTGCGTTTTCATTAATGAATTAGCTTTCGTAGAAAATTCGGGTAATTCCTCAATACCATAAGCATTAAGAAACTGCTCTGTTGCGTTTTCACCTTCTCTTAACACTTCTCGCAAAGCAATGACTTTATTACGCTTATCTTTCCAGGGTTCTTGTTCATTAAAAGTTTTAACAACTTCTGCAAAATTAGTCCAAGTCAGCCAGTCATCGCCGTATTCGTGGGATCGCATAGGTCTTATTGTTAGCTTTCCTTGGTCAACTTGATACTCTCGTTCTCTAATTTCACCTATGGAGCCAAACACCCCACTAGCAGCAATATGCCAATCAATAGCAGAAAATAATGGTTTTGTCCATAAGCGGTTGCCTGTTTTTATTTTGTCTCGGACAAAGATTTTGGCATTGCTGCATAGTGCTTCACATAACTCGTAGCCTCTCGAAAAGGGATAATGAGTCTTGACTATGGCGATACCAACACAAGCTGTAGCTTTACCTTTTCCATCGGGTAAGTTTTCAGTCAAATTCTCAAACTCTTTCAAGAATTTAACTGCTAGTGGTAATCCAAGTCGCCCGTCACAGATAAAGCTAACATCATCACCCCCATAAACAATCGGACGAAATGGTAAAAAATTGTCCTTCGGCGTAAACTTTCCTGTCTCAATTGTGTTAATAACTAGCTTACCAACTTCTTTTATTGCTTTACTTGCAGCTTGATTCACTGCCCAAGACAGTTTACGCATGGCCATAATACATTTTTCATTCTTTTCTGGGATTGAATTAACGCGATCGCACTCCTCTTTTACATAATCTTCAAATCGCTTACCCATTCTGTTACCATCAGCGTGAACAATAGCAATATAGCTACTTTCCTGTTCAGTTCGACCCATATCATCGACATCACGAGCGACTTTGTACTTACTGGGTTTTCCTTCAAAGAGCATTTCTTTTAGTTCAGTATTAGCCTCATCTGCTGCTATGAGTTTGGCAATAATCTCTCTTGAAGCAAGATAGCCCTCTCCTTTAGGGATTCCATATTTGTCATCAGTATCCTCTACTGCTACTAACCCAGTTGATTTACAAGTAGCTGTTACGCTTAAAGCTAGCAATGGAACGGATGTTCTGGGTTGTCTCTTTTGAGCATCCAATTTCCCTTTTATCAAGTCTTGCTCAATAACTTGCTGTAATATGTCTGTATCCCAGTTAAAAGGCTGGTGAGCAATAACAATATTCAGTCCCGGTGCTTCCTTGAGTATTTTTCTGGTTAGCTTTTGGGTGAAATGTCTTGCATATTCCACACTTCTAAACAGCAAAACTGTATTGCCACCACCTGCATAAACTAATTCAGCATTGATATTTTCATCGGTATTGATTCTAGGTTTGACTTCATCTTTGGTTTCGTCAGGAATATAAACACTGCTAGGAAAAAGCTCCTCAAGACACTTTTTAACCCATTGAGTCGTTGCCAACTTCACTAAATGAGAAGCGCCGATATTTTCTTTAAGTCGGTTGCTGCCAAAGACATATTTCTGAATTCCTGTTGTATCAATCACTGTTGCTGTATATTCACTCATAGCGACTCCTGAATTAATAAGACTGACCTTCAATCCACTTAGAAATGTTTTCTGACAACTTCTTAAGATGCCTTTGCCCAAAAACAGCTATTTTTTTGTCTTGCATCAAAATCTTGAGATGTTTTTCCAGACGAGCCGGATCGTTATGCGGACAGACTAAAGCTACTCTTGCCTCTGCACCTCCGAGTTGTCTTGCTCGAATATAAGCCTCAAAAAGTTTCTCCTTACAAGTATCATCATAAATGGCAGTGGTACAAGATAACGCAAATAGTTGATAACCACGTCGAAAAGCAACGTCAAATTCAAACTTGTCCCAATTTGCATTAGGGTTATCAGAATCTTCAATGTGGAATGACATTGCACTTTCATTAATTTCAATATTTCTAATTTGTTGAACTTGCCAGAGTACATAATGCTCTATCCAACCACAATTCAACCATTCACAAAATTGACTAATTTTATTAAATCCATAGCTTTTAGCAACTTTTAAGTCCAATTGATTGCTGCTCAGATTTAGTCCTTTCTTCAAAACTTGTTGGATTGGTGACGGTAAATTACTCAAATCAAGTGAGACAGATTTTAGTTGATTTTCATATAGCCAGTGTCTATTTTGGTACTTGGCTTCTTTTGCTAGTATGTCCTCACGCCATTTGCGGTATCCTTCGGCAACTGAGTTTCGTTGGTTAATATATAAATCAACCAAATCTTTAGCTGCTTCAGTTAAGCATGGAATTTTAATCGGTTCATCATCAGGGTTCCACCGTAAGTTATGTAAATCAAATAGCTTTTCAAACGATATATCCAACCATATTTTTACTTTATCTTCTAAGACATCTAGTTGTGTATTCTGATGATCTATACGCATTTTCAAGCTACGAGGATCGAGGTAGCTAAAGACAGGTTCAGGTGAAAGTTTCAGTTCTAGTAATGCTTGATAGACATGAACGGCCATTGCTTTTGTTCCGCCTGTATAGTTGAGTCCAAAACGTTTTGTTTCGCCAGGATAATCTTGTTTATCTTTTTCTTGAATTTCTTTAACCTTAGCTGTGATTGTTTTCTTAATTTCATAGGCATCTGATTCATTGTCCTCTAGGGGAACTCTGTCTTGTTCGCTAAGACCTAAGATTTCTCGCAGTCGTTGTGATGGACCTTCTTTACCTGGTTCTGTTGGGTTCGTGCCAGTAGTATCTACAAGATATACCTTACCACCGACTTGAAGTAGCGTCCGAGCCGCGACATAATTCGGTAAAGGATTCTCCCCAATCAACAAAAACAAATGATCGACTTGATGCTTTTCCCACTCTAACGGATTGTTACTGTTCATAGATACCTCCAAACTTAGGTAAATTATAACAACGATTCAGGTTCCAAAAACGCAATACCGCTCACCCCCCATTACTCAACCCCACCAAAACCCTCGCCAACACCTGCACCATCGGACGACTTGAAACATCCTCCCCCCGTTCCAAATAATGAACGCTCCCCCTCAGTATAGGAGATTCACATTCGATCGCATCACACTTCCCCTCATAATCACTGTGAATAATCGCAATAATTTTCAAATTTAGCTGCCTACAAAACCCTTCCCATTCGGCAACTTTAGCCATCTCCCCCGCTAAAATAACCGCATGAGTAGCGTGTTGCATAATCAGGCGATTTTTGGGATCGATCTTGCCACCCACATCAACTAACGTCAGAGGCTCTAAACAATCTTTCACCCATTTCGCTCTCACCGCAGCAAAGTCGTTTGTGAACTGAGATTTATAAGCCATTTTTAATTGTCTGGCCTCATCAGGGTTTCGTCCTACAGTCTCAGAAAACCACGCTCCCTCCCCATCAGGACAAGCAGTAATCACATAGGGATAAGGCGCACCATCAACCCGACGAATCGCCTGTTTCAACCCTTCCCTTAAACAAGATTTTCCAGAATGAGGCGGGCCACAAAGTACAATTTTCATAACTAATCGCTCACCTTAATTAATCAATCAAATCCCCAACTTTGTAAGCTGGATTATGAGTAATACAGACCACATATTTGCCCAACTTTGGATCGAAAACACTAATTGCACCATACAAATGTGCTACCTTGTGCGTTAATACGCAAGCCACGGGTAATGAAGCTGGGCCATTAATTTTCAGCAATGCACCCCCTTTTAGTTCTCCGTTTGTCGTCATTTCATCCAACCGGGCGGCTGCATCGCGCACAATTTGGTCATTTTGGGCGGGTTCGCCAAAGTTTATTTTCAGCACATCGCCTTCTAGCTCGATTTTGTAAGTAGTCATGGTGGGAATTGGATTCACGAATAAACCCATCATACTACCTGACTGGAAGCGGCTTTTTCCAATAAAATTAAACTAAAATTAAATTTCTTCTGTAGCGATGATGTCGGCTTCCCTGTTTCGCGATCGGCCCTATATCCCCCTCCTGCAATGGTTGGCGCGGGGTTCCCTCAAGCAAAACCTACTGCTGGCTGGAATATCGAGAACAACGCTATTACCGCGTCTCTCAATTTCCTCAGTATCCGCTCGAAAACGATCGCGAATCAGAATCCATAAAAACCAGTCAATATTCCTTTAATTTTTTGCATCCAGAACTGGCAAATATTGCCCAAAATCACTCGCGAGAGGTCAGAGGCGTACAAAGGTTTTTTTTACACCTAGATTATGTAATTCCCAAAAGTACGATCGATTTAGTAGATGATTGGCAATATCAATTAAGAAAACTGTGGGAACAAAACCCGGTTCCGCCAGTGAAATTAACTTATCAAAGTGCCAGAGTAAGAGAAAAGGTTGAATGTATTGTTTATCCCGTTAGTATCTACTATGTACAACGAGCAATATATCTCTGTGCGTTCGGTGAAACTCCCACTCAACAAGGTGAGTGGTACAACTATCGCTTAGACCGCATTATACGGATGCAGCCTTTGCAATGGGAGAATCTTAATTTGCCTCGCTGTTTGCGTCAGTCTTATCCCAAACAGTTACCTCAACCAGAGGAAATTGAAGAGAAAATTGCCGCAGCTTGGGGATTTGATTTTTACCTCGAACCCAAGTGGATGATATTACGATTCGATCGCTCTTTCGCTCGTCGCTACATTCGAGAGACTTTTCGCCATGAAACATTTCAATCCATCAGCTATCAGCAAGCTATCGGCTTAATACAGCAACAAACTCCCAACTTAAACCAGCAGCATAGTTTATTAAAAGCGATTGGTTGTCGTTCTCGTGAAGATGCTTATTACAAAGCATACTATCGCGATGGCGATACAAATGTGGAATTACGCTTGCGCTCTTGGCGACCTAAAGGTGAAGTGCTTTTACCTTGGGAGTTACGCCATAAAATAGCGCGGGAAGTAGCAGCAGAAGCACAATTGTATTTACAGGAGTTTAATGAGGATGAAAACACCAATTCTGACTGAGAAATTTGCAGATGCTTTAGTTTATGCCACGAACTTGCACGCCGACCAAATTCGCAAAGTTGATGGCACTCCTTATATTGCTCACTTGCTTTCTGTGGCGGCTTTGGTATTAGAAGCGGGGGGAAATGAAGAAGATGCGATCGCAGCTCTATTACATGACAGCTTGGAAGATCGTGGAGGCGATCGAACTAAATCAGAAATTCTCCATCAATTTGGGGCACAAGTTCTCGCGATTGTGGAAGGTTGCACTGAATCGGAAGTAATTCCCAAACCACCTTGGATGGAACGCAAACAACGTTATCTGCGTCAATTGCAAGTGAGTTCGCCTTCCGTTCGATTCGTTTCTCTAGCAGATAAATTGCACAATGCTCGTTCTCTTTTGGCTTCATTGCATCAATATGGCGAGCGAGTCTGGACTTTGTTTAAAGCTGGAAAAGAGCAAACTTTGTGGTTTTATCGCGCTTTGTTGCCAATTTATCGTGAGTGCGATCGTCATTGGATGTTGCAAGAGTTTGAAAAAGTAGTATTGGAATTAGAAAGTTTTGATACTCAGGCTGCTAGTTGAAAACAGCTACAGCGCTTTTCAGGTGAGTGATATGATGTCCTTACGCATCGTTATCATATAGTTTGAGGTTTTGTAGGGCGGGTTTATAGAAAAACTCTGCTGCTCATAAATATCCTAGCTAAACCCGTCCTTACTATGCAATAAGGATGCTAAAGGACATGATATGATACCAAATCCGGGCTAACTACCCCCTTTTTAACGAACCGCCAAGACGCCTTAGCGTGTTCATGCCGTCAGGCTTTAGCCATGCGCGATAGCGCTATAGAACGCCAAGAAGAAGAGGGAGAGAATAAGGGGATAATTGTTGCGAATTCCGTATGAGGTACTTTCCGGGTGTGATAGGCTAGCTGCGAAGAGGAGTGTCAGAGGTATCAATGGTGAATAAGATGCGAGTGGGGCTGCTGTTTGGGGGTCGATCGGGAGAACACGAAGTTTCCATCAGTTCGGCAAAAGCGATCGCAAAAGCGCTTAAATCAGAACAAAATGCCGATAAATACGAAGTTCTGCCTTTTTACATTCAAAAAGATGGTCTTTGGCAAGGTGGGGAAAAAGCACAACAGGTGCTGGATTCAGGTGTTCCCCAGCAATTTGCCAGCGACGGAAATCTTTGGCAGTTTCCCACCCAAGCTGAATCGGTGGAGGTCTGGTTCCCAATTTTACACGGGCCAAATGGTGAAGATGGTACGATTCAGGGATTGCTGAGTTTGATGCAAGTTCCCTTTGTCGGTTCGGGGGTATTGGGTTCTGCTGTGGGTATGGATAAGATTGCTATGAAAACAGCTTTTGCCTCCGCTGGATTGGCGCAGGTAAAATATATGGCAATTAACAGATCTCAGGTTTGGTCTAATCCTTGTGTTTTCCCGAAACTATGCGATGAAATTGAAGCAAAGTTGGGTTATCCGTGTTTTGTGAAGCCTGCTAATTTGGGTTCGTCGGTGGGTATTGCCAAAGTGCGATCGCGCACTGAACTGGAAAAAGCGCTAGATAATGCAGCTAGTTACGATCGGCGTCTGATTGTAGAAGCAGGAGTTCAAGCGCGGGAAGTGGAATGCGCTGTTTTGGGTAACGATAACCCACAGGCTTCTGTAGTTGGAGAAATTACTTATAATAGTGATTTTTATGACTACGAAACTAAATATACTGAAGGCAAAGCAGATTTGTTCATTCCAGCGAATATACCGCCAAATGTCGCTGCTCAGATTCAAGAGATGGCCGTAAAAGCTTTTGTCGCTCTTGATGCAGCCGGACTGGGACGAGTGGATTTCTTCTACGTTGAAGCGACAGGCGAAGTCTTGATTAACGAAATTAATACTTTACCAGGTTTCACGTCCACGAGTATGTATCCTCAACTATGGGCGCATAGCGGTATTTCTTTCCCAGAATTAACGGACAAGTTAATTCAAGCAGCGTTAGAACGGCATAAGTCGTGAAAAAACGGGCTATTCCTGATTTACTATGCTATTTGAGCAGAGGAGCAGAGGAGCAGAGGCATAAAAATGTGATTTTTTCAACAAAAGCATCACAACTCCGAAAGAGCCAAAAATGGTCAAAATTTAACATATAGTCTATGCCCCGTGTTATATAGCAGCAGTCAAGGCTATTAGGACATCTTAAAACGCCAGAACCAATTCACAGCAAGCATTTGAATGAGTGACTTTTGAATGACTGACTTTTGTTATACGTCTTAGAATGGTTGCCTACCTTTTGCACGAGCGCATACAATCGTTGTGAGGATAAGGTGTAGGTATTAAAGAGTGGGTATGGCAAAAAACCAACTTGCACAGCAGCAAACACCCCCGTTAAGAACCGCAACGCAACGGCAGCGTGGTGCTGAACCGGCGCGAGTGGGGGAGGAATCATCGCGGCCCAGGACAGGGAATCTCGATCGGCAAGGGAAAAAAACCACGCCACCGACTCGCGTTAATCCCCTGCTGCAACTGATTCAGAAACGTCCCCTACTGGTATGGAGTGCCCTGTTGGCAACAATTCTATTGGCAGGTAGCGTTGCCATGCTCCGTCTGACTAACCCCGGTGATGTAAAAAAAGGAGAAGCATCAGAAGCTGATGCTTCTGTGGCTACTGAGAACACAGTGCTAGAGGATCGAAGTCAGAACAATCCGACCGCGTGGTTGTTTGGTGCGATCGCATTAGGTTGTGCTACAGGCTCCTGGGTAATCTTAAAACAGCTAAAAGGCTCTCGTAGGCGTCGCAAGCTTCGTAAGCCACTCAAACAGCGTTCTAACTCCCAACGCCAAGTCGATCGGCAAGAGCAAAAGAAGGCTTCTTCACCTCGTCGAGCCGTTCCTGCTGTCAAGACGCCCCAACGATCGGCTCCCTCAAGTTTAGCTGTAGCAGATTCTCTGGGCGGCGGTTTACCCCCTGTTACGCAGGGTAAGCCCTCATTGCCAAACAACGCCAGGGAAAGAGGGAAAAAGGCCAAATTGGCAGAAAGTATGGATTTGCGAAAACGTCAGCCTCTATCTTCGCTGTTGAGAAAACCTAAGTGAAGTACCTACACTAATTCGGAGTACCAAATATAGTGTAGGCTTCGAGTTTCATCCGCTCTGCCTTCTGTGG
>NZ_JAIQZN010000053.1 GCF_023333585.1 Argonema antarcticum A004/B2 | reverse complement strand
GTGTGGTAAGGCCAGGGAGTAAAAGTGAAGGATTGTGAGTAAATGTTAGTAAAGTTACAACTGTTGATGAACCCTCAGTTGTATAGTGAGGGGTGCTTATCTTAATACTCTTTTGGGAGATGGGGAAGTGTGGAGAGGTCTGGAATCGGGTCAGAGTCTATGTCAGAGGTGTCTTTGTTGGTGTCAGCCCGTCGGTCAGCAGGTATGGCTTCCCAGTTGCTAATCTGTTTTTTCAATTCTGGCGGGTGTGCGATCGCGGATCGACTGCTACAATTCCCTCATTTGCATAACGAGCAAAATCAGCCGTATTCAGCGTCAAAATGTGACTAATTTTATTTGCTTTCATCGCAGCAACAAGACGAGCATCATGTACTTGAACTCCTGAAACACCAAAGACGACAACTAATCTACGCCACTCTATATAGATTTCAGGTACATCAACGAGCAATGGAAACAGTCTTTCAATCAGACGCAGTAGCCGATCTGCATCATTAGGGGTAAGTCCAAATCCGTTTCTGTCGATCGGGCGTGTTGCAACATTCCAAAACTCAACGCAATTTTGAGGAGCAATTTGTAATTGATGTCCTTCATCTCGGAGTTTTCGGATTGCAGCACGGATCGTCGTGTGGAGAGGATGATTTCGATCTGCAAAGCGCAACAAGACGTTTGTATCTAAAAGATAGATCGCCGTCATGGATGTTCCTCGTAGATCCCTGCACGACTGACAGCATAATCCGATAGTAATGGTAAATTGGTGCCAACACTTTTGGCGAATTCTTCAGCTAGCCGATCTGCAATATCTTCAAAAGTGGGATTAATTTCTGCTGTGGACTCACTGACATCTAACTGATTTTCGCCTTTTTCTTGCCAAGTCAAGAATTCAACAAAATTAAGCACCTCATTTAATTTGGGTTGAGGCAAATGATGTAATTTCTGAACAATGCTGTCTATTAATGGTTCCATACTCAAATGCCATAAACAATTAAAAACCACCCTTTACCTTATAGTATAGGGTGGTTTTTAATTGTTTTATTAGTATCTGGATGGAGCTGGGCAGAGTCGAACTGCCGTCCAAATCGGGTATTAACTTACCGTTCATTCACAGGTTTAGCCATTCTGATCCTCATGGCGGGAACCATCCATTATCCCGGATGACAGGATGCACTGGTTAAGTCTTAGCTAGCAATTTACCAGAGAAATCTTGCTAGAGCATTCCGTTGGGGTTTTGTCTGTCGCCTTTAACGGAGTCGGACTACAGACGCTCGAACCTTGTTATGGGTTATTAAGCAGCAACAGTGGCTGCTTTACGAGCAAAGGGAACGATGTTGTTCGCATTTACTTTTTTTTGAGCCTTTGATTAACGAGAGGAGACTCACTCTCGACCTGTATCACGGGGGAGCATTCGCCGACCTGTCGAAACCATTACAGCCCCATGTCTTACATTTTTCTATTATAGTTCGTTATTTCAGTTATGTGTGGGGACTGGGGACTAAAAGAGTTTTGAGTTGAAAAATTCCTCTGCTCTTCACCGGCTCCCCACTAGAATCGCGATCGGGCCTTGGTTACATTAAATTATCGCATTTGCCGAGACACCAGTTTTTCAATGTCTGCCTGCGTTTGCTGCAACAGCTGCTTTCGGCTATCTGATGCTTCGCTGAGATTGGGGACTAGGTTACGAGCCTGTAACGCCATGTGAAGCTGAAGGTGAGCGACGTATTCGCTAAAGTCTTCACGAAATGAGTCGTTTGGCGATCGATCTAAATTCAGTTGCAATGTGTTCTCCCTGCCTGTTTTTACGCCGTTCGTCAACATCTGTCAACATCCATAGAGGTTATCACGCAGTTATTCTTATCTTTTACGTTTGTAATCAAGTTTAATGTTTTGGCCTAGATCGTGTTGAGAAAGGTAAACTTATGGCGATCGCGCTTTAGACCTCTTTACCTTCTACCATAGATATGGTATGGGCATTTTGGGCCGATCGGGCTTGATAGTCAAAGCAATCCCAGTCATGATTTTTTTTGGTGGAGATCCTCACGGTGATTTTAGGCCAGTGATTAGAGCGGTGGAGGCTTATTCTCCGCAAGCGGTGATTTTGCTTGGGGATATGGACTTGGAGCGATCGCTTGACGAGGAACTTGCCGCTATACTGGAGAAAACTGAAGTTTGGTTTATTCCCGGCAATCACGACGGCGATCGAGACCATTGGTATGATAACCTGTTTGGGTCGAAGCTGGGCGATCGCAACTTGCACGATCGTATCATTGAGATTGATGGCAAGCGAGTCGCTGGATTAGGCGGCGTCTTCCGCGAAAAAATCTGGAGACCACCAGCAAAACCGAGATTCAAGAGCCACAAAGATTTATTATACTTTTGCGGCAAGGGAGAACGGTGGCGCGGCAACATCCCGCGAAAACATCACGTAAGTATATTTTGGCAAGAGTACGAGGCACTCTGGGACAAACAAGCGGATATTCTGGTAACTCATGAAGCTCCCTCTTGCCATCGCTACGGATTTTCAGCCTTGGATGATTTAGCTCAAGCGCTGGGAGTTCACACAGTATTTCACGGTCATCATCACGAACAGTATAGCGCCACGATATGCGCCGGTAAAATAGCCGTGCATGGGGTTGGTCAAGCTGGAGTGAGTGACGAAGGCGGAAACGTCCTGATACCGGGAAAGCGCGATAAGCAATGCCGCGATAATTAAACTTAACTGAGGTCTTGCACCATTCATTATCGGTAGGGTACTTTAGACAATAGCCGTAACGCACCATTTTCAACAATTTTAGCGGCGTTACACTGTGTTAACGCACCCTACAAAGCTCAGATAGTCTATTACAGTTATTTTTAAATCGAAAGGGCGGGCAATATAAGAATAAAGTATCGAGGCGTTACCAGATGTTGCAAGCAGAACAGATTCTTCAAGAACGCTATCAACTCCAAGAAAAATTAGGACGAACTGCCGCAGGTCGTCAAACTTGGTTAGCAAAAGATCTACAGTTAAATGAAGAAGTAATTGTCAAGCTGCTGGCGTTTAGTCCGCAGATGCAGTGGGAGGAATTGAAACTATTTGAGCGAGAAGCGCAAGTTTTGCAAAATCTCAATCATCCCCGCATCCCTCGCTATCGAGATTATTTTAGCTTGGATAGGGAAACAGGTTCGGGGTTGCCTTGGTTTGGGTTAGTGCAAGATTACATTCCGGGTGCTTCTATACAGGAATTCTTAGAACAGGGTAAACACTTCACCGAAACGCAGGTTAAAAAGATTGCTACCCAAATTTTGAATATTCTGATTTATCTGCACGAACTGAGTCCGCCTGTTTTGCACCGGGATATCAAACCGAGTAATTTGATTTGGGGAGAAGATGAACAGGTTTATCTGGTGGATTTTGGGGCAGTGCAGGATAAAGGTACTTTTACAGGAGTTAGTTTTACTGTTGTTGGTACTAGCGGTTACGCGCCTCTTGAGCAATTCTGGGGACGTGCAGTTCCGACATCAGATTTATATGCTTTGGGAGCAACTTTGATTCACTTGCTAACGGGTATTGCTCCCGCTGATTTACCGCAGAAAGATTCCCGGATTCAATTTGCTAACCAGGTCAGTGTAAGTTCTAACTTTGTGACTTGGATTGAAAAGCTTACAGAAATAGCGATAGAAAAACGATTTCCTAATGCTCAACAAGCGCTGAAAGCGCTGGAATATCGGCTAGCTCAAACTCCTCCGGTTGCCAAATCTCGTGGTTTAAGAAAAATTCTCAAACCTGATTACACTCGCATTAAAATAAACAAGTCTGCGGAACGATTGAAAATTTATATCCCTCAAAGAGGTGGATGGTTCAGTATTACTATTTTTATGTTGATTGAGGCATACTTATTATATACAACAGTAGTGCTAATCATATCGTCAACAAGTTTTGTTATTTTATCAATTATTTTTACAGCCCTCATTGCTGTATTTATCATTTATTCGTGCGAACAAACTCACATTTACTTTGATCGCAATCGTTTTAAATTAAATCGGCAAACGCTTAGGTTTACTTACGGTCTGCAAGAGGGATATGTTGCGGATATTCTGGGCGTTTTTTTGTTGAATAAAAGCCAGTCTTTTGATGTAAGTATTCGTACAAGCAATCGGACTTATCAACTTTGTAGGGGTTTGAGTGATGTTGAGAGTGCTTGGTTGGCTCAAGAAATCCAAGACTGGCTCAACTCCAGGTGAATGTGAATATAAAATATAGCGGTTTCGCTAGAAAACAAGACCATTCATTATTCGGCTGCAATCTGCTATAATTACAGCAGAGCGAAGGTTTAAGCTTTAAGAAAAAGATTAAAAGAGAGACTGATTATGACTTCAACTCAAACTGCTCGATTTAAAACCAAACTTCAAAACTATCCAGACTGGGATAGAGAGCAACAAATTAAACGCAATAATAGAGCTTTAGAAAAGTTAGAAGAACTGCGTCAGGAAAGAATGAATATGAGTGATGAAGAAGCTAAAGCTAGGGAAGATTTTTTTGAAGAATTCAAACAAATTCTTGACAATAACCGTCCTAAAGATGCAAAACTTTATAGCTAAAAATGATTGTTTTTATTGATTCAGGGGTGTTAGGATTACTGACGAATCCGAATAAGGTGGGGAAAACCAAGACAATGTGAGGATAGTTATGACTAGATGACCTACACCTTACTTGACGAGGGCAGAGTAGCACTAAGTACTACTCTACCCTCGCGAATTGAGTGCTGGTAGTTAAGCGTGGGGAACGATGGTTGTTAAACTTTACATCGTGTCCTATTTTGCGCGGATCTCGGCTGTATCCCAATTAGTGCGATAATCGCTCTAGTCATCGTTTAAATCTTTTGCTAGTTCGTCGAGTCTGTCGTTGGCATCTCTTGCCAGTTTAAGACAGTAGACTGTGGCAGACAACCCCCCAGTTGTGGTGATGGTTCCCTCTGGTGCTTTACCTATAAGTACGAGGCCAATTCCACAGAACCCAACAAGGGCGCAGGTTGCAGTAGTTGCCAAAGCTAAGTTGAAACTTAGGCGTGCTTGGCGTAAGCGTTCTTTGATGATGTCTGACTGGTCAGGGGTTAGATTGGTGTTCATGGCTTTTAAAACCGATTAACTTCATACTTCTACTGTGAGGCAAAATACCTGAAACCCTGACTAGGCAATGATTTTGTTGTTTACGTCTTTTGATTGATGTATGATTGCGATATGCCTTAGTTGTGATTGCGTTAAGAATTTACTTGGTGAAATTTAATTAACTTATGATAAACCCTAGCCAAAACAGAAAAAAGAAGAAAATAACCTTTAGTGCCTCTGAAGAAGGTGTAGAGAAAGCAGAAAAAGCGTTGGTAAGGCTAGGATTTGGATCGAAAAGTAATTTTGCTGAGTCACAGTTTTTATCTCGTAGTACAATCACAAAGTTTTTTAATCAACAGCCGATTCAGCTTGATTCGTTCAAAAGAATATGTGAAGCGCTAAAATTGAATTGGCAAGAGGTTGCAGGAATAACCGAAGAAAGCCCAACTTCCAGTCAACTAGAAAAACAAACTAATCTTAGCCTTAGTCTTGAAGAGGGGGTGGAGACAGTGCAAACAATTTTTCGCCAAGTCATTGCTGTTGATGAAGAAAGTCAAGAAATTATTGTTGCTGTAACTTTAGAAGGAGACATTAATTCAGTTCAAAGTGATGCAGCTTTTTTTCAGGGGCATTTTTCAAAGAAATATCCCGGCAGTACTATAAAAGTTGTGGCGATTCAAAAGGGCAGTATCAGATTAATCATCAAGGGGTCTCCAGAAGATATTCAAAAGCTTTTATCTGATTTTGAAGCAGAGAATCTAACAGAAATAAATGGTTTTCCCGTTCAGGATATCCAAATCTTGAGTGAAAGTCCAGAACATGACGAAAGCAGCGAACGAAAATGGCGTTTAGTAGAAGAAATTATTACTAACCCAATTGAGGGACGAGACTTAAGTGGTGCTGACTTGAGCGATGCTGACTTGAGAAATGCCAAACTAATCAAGGCTAACTTGATTGGTGCCGACTTGAGTGGTGCCGACTTGAGTGGTGCCAACCTGAGTGGTGCCGACCTGAGTGGTGCCGACCTGAGTGGTGCCGACCTGAGTGGTGCCGACCTGAGTGGTGCCGACCTGATTGGTGCCAACCTGATTGGTGCCAACCTGATTGGTGCCAACCTGATTGGTGCCAACCTGAGTGGTGCCAACCTGAGAGGTGCCTACCTGAGTCGCCTGAGAGGTGCCTACCTGAGTCGCCTGAGTCGTGCCGACCTGAGTCGCCTGAGTGGTGCCGACCTGAGTCGCCTGAGTGGTGCCAACCTGAGTGGTGCCAACCTGAGTGGTGCCAACCTGAGAGGTGCCGACCTGAGTGGTGCCTACCTGAGTCGTGCCGACCTGAGCGATGCCGACCTGAGAGGTGCCGACCTGAGTGGTGCCAACCTGAGTGGTGCAAATGTTGAAAAGGCTCGATTCAGCAATAACCAAGGAATTTCTGAAAACATGAAGCAAGACCTAATCAAACGAGGAGCAATCTTTGAGGATTCCCCTGGCGATCGTTCTTTCGTTCGGGTTTAGTATTTCCTAAGCATTTCAGCAATGTGCGATCGCTTACAATACTAAATTGCACCTTCGCTCTTTTTTATGAGACTTCCCAATCCTGAAAGAAGTATCATTGATGAACAAAAACTATCTGGTTATTGTCTCAATGCCAGACATTCAGATGGTCAACACAAAGCACGGGTTTTTGAATCAGCTTTAGGGATGGGGATAGATGATTCCCAAGAGTTAAGAGTTGCACTGATGCAAGCTATCGAAACTACTGATGCTGTTCTGGATAAACGCAGTCCATACGGGCAGAAATATAGAGTGGATTTTTTGATTATGAGAGCGGAAAAACAGGCAATGGTACGCAGTGTTTGGATTGTGCGGGATGATGAAGATTTTCCCCGCTTGATAACTTGTTTTGTTCTGTAATTAGGAGGGATGGAAAGATGAATTCACAAATGAAGTTATTGGATGTGGTGGCTTTGATTGAAGATTTGCCAGAATTAGGATTATATCGCGGTCAAGTGGGGACAATTGTAGAAGTGTACGAACCGGGTGTTTTTGAGGTAGAATTTAGCGATCTAAATGGTCGGGCTTATGCTATAGAAACTTTGAATGCCGATCGAATGATGCTTTTACATTATCAGAGATTGTCAGAAGAAATGTTAGTTCAAACTTGAGATTGTGAAAAGGAAAAAGGACTTGAACTTTTTGGCTAGCTGATGAACCTTATTAATCGAGAATTTACTTATTCTTCTGAAATAGAGACATCGGTAGATTTTTTCTTTCGCTTATTGGCCCGATCGCTCTCCACTCCCTTCCTCAATCCTACCGCAATTTTACTATGTTTTTCGATCTGACTCATCACTTGTTTTGCCCTACTAATCACCGATGCTGGTAAACCCGCCAAACGTCCAGCTTCAATCCCATAAGACTTATCAGCGCCTCCCGGTTGAACTTGGTGCAAAAAGATAATTTGGTCGGGCATTTCCTTTACTGTCACTTGATAATTGGCAACATTATCCAAAATTGATGCTAATTCATTTAATTCATGATAATGAGTAGCAAAAATTGTTCTGGCTTTAATTTCATTTGCCAAATATTCTGCTACCGCCCAAGCAATGGAAAGTCCATCAAAAGTTGCCGTACCGCGCCCAATTTCATCCAAAAGAACAAGAGACTTAGCTGTAGCGTGATTGAGAATATTCGCCGTCTCATTCATTTCTACCATAAAAGTAGATTGACCCGTCGCCAAATCGTCTACTGCACCGACACGGGTAAAAATGCGATCGCATATTCCCAGCATAGCCGACTTAGCAGGCACAAAACTCCCTACCTGCGCCATCAACTGAATCAACCCAACCTGCCGCAAATAACAACTCTTCCCACTCGCATTCGGTCCAGTTAGAATAATTAAATCGGGACGGCCATTTGTCAGTTGTTCGTTGTCAGTTGTTTTGCTTGCGACTGACAACTGACTACTCACCCCTGACTCTTGACCCAACCAACTCGAATTCGGCACAAAAAACCCCGATGGCAAAGATTGTTCAACAACAGGATGACGCCCATCAATAATAGTAACTTCCCGACCTTCCACCATATTAGGGCGGCAATAACCCTGATGAACTGCCATCTCTGCCAAACCGCACAAAACATCAGCAGCAGCAACAGCGCGAGAAATATTGCGAATTATTTCCCCCTGTTCCGCCACTTCTGCCCTTAAACCGACAAAAATCTCGTATTCCAGCCGATTCAGATCGTCACGCGCTGTCAAAATTCGCGCTTCTCGTTCCTTTAACTCTGGCGTGATGTAACGTTCCTCATTCGTCAGAGTTTGTTTGCGGACATAGTTATTTGGAACTTGATCTGCTTTGGAACGAGAGATACTGATATAATAACCAAATGATTTGGTGTAACCTACCTTCAGGTTAGAAATACCAGTTCGCGCTTTCTCAGTTGCTTCCAAATTAGCTAGCCATTTGCGATCGTCTTCTGCGCCGAGACGCATTTCATCTAGTTGGGGACTTATTCCCTCTCGAATCAATCCGCCATCAGTAAGATGAATGGGAGGCGATTCTACTAGATTGGTGTGCAGTCTCTGTGCCAACTGTTCCATAATTGGTGGCACTTTCTGCAAAGTTTTCAGATATGGAGAACGAACATCAGCTACTAATTTAGCTAATTCTGGTAAGCGGGAGAGAGAATCAGCTAAAGCGACCAAATCTCTGGCGCTAGCAGTTCCCGAACCAGCACGACCTGTCAGCCTTTCTAAATCGTAAATCTGGCGCAGCAGTTGTCGCAAGTCTTGGCGAAGAGAGGTATTTTCTACTAATTCTTGAATAGTATCTTGTCTGGCTCGAATACCTTTAATATCTAATAAGGGTTGTAATAACCAGCGACGCAAGGCACGTCCACCCATTGCGGTACTGGTTTTATCTATAGCCCACAGCAAGGAACCGTGAAACGTGCCATCTCTTACGGTTTGAGTAATTTCCAGGTTGCGGCGAGTTTGGTGATCGACGATTAAGTAGTCAGTGAGGCTGTAGGTGCGTAGTAATTGGAGAGGAACTGGATTGCTTTTTTGGGTGTCTTCCAGATATTGCAGCAACCCACCAGCCGCACGAACGGCAAGGGGGAGATGTTCGCAACCGAAACCTTCGAGCGATCGCACTTTAAATTTTTCCACCAATCGCTGCTTTGCCTCACCTAAAGTGAAAGGAGTTTGGGGACGAAAAGCATAACAAAATGATAGCGGCAAACACTCTGGCAAATACTCTGATTTTTCACCCGGTCGCAGCAAACCGCCCAAATCTGGAGCATTAGTAGGCACCAGCACTTCTGAAGGTTGCAAGCGCATCAATTCTTGCGATAAATGCTCCAAATTGTCTGATTGAGTTGTCAGGAATTCGCCTGTTGAAATATCTGCATAAGCTAAACCCCAATGATTACCCGCCATCACAACAGCTGCTAAAAAGTTATTGCGTCTAGCATTCAGCATCCCCTCTTCCAACAAAGTACCAGGTGTGAGAACCCGCGTTACTTCCCGTCGCACCAAACCGACAGCATCGGCAGAATCTTCAACTTGATCGCAAATAACAACTGCATACCCTTTTTCTACTAGCAGGGTAGTGTAGCGTTCCCAGGCGTGGTGCGGCACACCAGTCATCGGCACCCTACCAACTTCGCCAGCGTGTTTGCTGGTGAGGACGAGTTCTAGTTCCCGCGATACGGTGATGGCATCTTGGAAAAAAGTTTCAAAGAAATCTCCCACTCGATATAGCAATAGTGCATTAGGATATTTATCTTTTACCTCAACATAATGATGGTACATTTTGCTGAGTTTGTCTCTATCCAGCAGTCTGCAATCAGCGTTTGGGATATTGGATTGATGGGAATTGGCAGCGGTGGGGGTTTTCGGGGTAGATGTGGAATAAGTCATAGATGCGCTGGCTAGAGGCGTGAACCTTTACTGACTTTACCACAAGGGTTTTTATATACCGTTAAATAAAAAAATACGCGCTATTGCCAGAAGGTTGCCCCTTCGTAAATACCCCAGGACTAGACTGCTCAACTCCAGCTTAGTACAGGTACTGAAGCTCATTAGTTTCTAGGAAACCAAACCGTAATAGCTTCAGTACCTGTACTAAGCACAGTAAAGAGCGGGCTAGTGATGCGTGAGCGGACTAAGCGCATGGACAGCGATCCACTGCCCGGATTGCAAGGCTGTTGGGCCTTCTGGCGTAGCGCGTAAAGAAATTAACTGCTTTGGCGTTGGTGCTGAGTTTTCAGTGCCAAAATGTGTTCGCAGGGACCTTTGAACAACTTGTTTTGGGAATGCCAATTGCAGGTACATTCTGCCTGAATTATACGACGATCTGAGTCGATCGTCAAAGAGGGAGTGTAAGTTTTTCCTTTATCCTGGACACTCCCTTGCAAAATCAGCACTTCAGACGCATCGCCAGTGCAGGAAGTCACCCGCACCGCATTCTGACTCAAGAAGCGAGATGCCTTTTCTTCGCGATCGTTCGCAAAACGCAACTTATCGATCGGTAGCGGTTCACGACTGAGTTCTCGCACCCGATACACTTGCTTATTTAAGTCATAAATAGCACTACCAGCTTGCGTGTAAGCACTTAGAGCGCTAAGAACTACAGAACGGTCTAAGTTGAGGCGACGGGCGATAAAATCTGGCGTTTGTAACCAATCCCGCTTAAGCATCTCGAAAATAGATATTTTTGTGAGGTTGTCTACCTCGGTGCGGGATGTCATAAGGTCAAAATTGCCCGATCGCGACCAGTCGTTCGCAGTCCATCCCGATAAGCCCAGTGTGAAGGACATATCGCCCAAATCTGCTACGTAGAATGAAGGCATACCCGTGCCGAGAAGGTGGACGGTGAACTTTTTGGCGACGGGGATGAGACGTTCCAGGATGTGTAGGCGGCGGCGTCCCCAGACGCGGATGACTTGTTCTGAACTGCCGGTGTAAGGCGATCGCGGACAAACCACTTCGATATCCCACGGCTCAAACACCACCCGCACAGGCTGACCTGGTGTAAGATGATACCGCATACTGCGTGGCCCTTGCTTTTCCTTGTGGCGACGCAAAACCAAACACATATTGTGAATATCCATCGGGTGCAAATCGAACCGTGTCGCCGGTAAAGACATTGCGGAACTTACTTGCAAAAATCCTCTTACCCAGCTATCCGGTAAATCGATTTTGACTTCTTTGAAAGTTTCTTCGTTAGTAGTTTGAACTTCAAAACCTGACGGATCTACTTCTAATCTGGTAGTCTTGTAATTGCGAATTTTCTGAAATTCGTTATACAAGTCGTGGGAGTAGTCGATGTTAGTTGTACCGCAGGCAAATTCGTCGATATTTTTGAAGACTTCGTAACTCGCGCCCAGACGCCCATAACTAGATTCATCGACGCTGAAGCACTCAAAAAATATCTCGTCGGGATGAACTGTGATGACTGGATCGAACAGAAATAAAATATCTAGTTGTTTTTGCCAAGCGTAATGGTGAAAGCGATTTCTGGCATCGTAATATGGTTTGAGACGCTGGTAACTGTTGTTGTTAAGTTGTTTCAGTTCGTCTCCCAGTTCCTTCATGCGGTTAGCGACTTCTTGTTTTTGGACAGCTACCAATTGCCAGTCAATTTGCAACTGTTTCGCCGCCCATTCTTTGTAAGCGGTTTTGTCTTTTGGTTTGAACCGCAGATCGGAAACAACGACATCGTGTAAGGCGCTGATTGCTTCCCGAAATGCGATGTTTTGACGCAGTTCGCCGATGAAAAAAGTGGGTTCGCGCTTGGTGTCGGGGGAGAAGGACATCTGAGTGCGATCGGCCCTGTCAATTACAGCGGTACTTCCTTTGTAGGCGTAGTTTACTTCCATAATTTGTTATCCCTTGATTGTTATTTTAAGCAACCTGAAGCAGCTTTCCAAATGTTATAGGTTCTGGCAGAGGTTTACCGTCTTCTAATGACGATTCTACTAAAAGTTCTAACACTTCGTGGGCATTTTTAATAGCTTCTTCATAAGTATCTCCATGTGTGTGGCAGAATTCTCCCCATTCAGGAAGACTGACGATATAACATTTATCTTCTTCAGACCATTGAATTATTATGGTATAACGATAATTCATTCTCCTTTCTCCTGCTTTTGATTTTTTTTACCACAGATGAAGACGGATGAACACAGATGAACACAGATAAGATTTTCATTGCGTTTATCTGCGGTTCTTATTTCTGAGATGGGTTTGACTTGAAGACCATTGGATACTGTATATTTCATTTTTCTATTTCCTCTTTTTGTTTGGCATGAGTACGATCGCGTTACCTTCTCGTCAGTTGGAAAGGATTTTTTTACCACAGATGAAGACAGATGAACGCAGATAAGATTTTTATCGGCGTTTATCTGCGCTTCTGATTTCCGAGATTGGTTTTACCTGAATTGGTAAGGAAATATGGGGATATGTTTTTTTGATTTTCACCATACTTTCGATCGCTGTCGCTTTATCGCCTATTGCCATAGTAGCAGATTGGCGGGTGAGTATTTCCGCTACTATCAATGCAGCTTCCTCAGTCTTTTGCGCTTCTTTATCCAAAAAACTAAAGATGCGCTTTTTGGCAACGCGACTCCGATTTACTCGCGACAATACACTTATAAAGTATGGCATCAATTCTTGCAATCGTTCGGGATTATTAACTGAGTATGTTTCTAGATAGTTAGTGGCGAATAACTGCATATCTGTTGACGGATGTTCGCTGAATTTCAGCAGATATTCTTGTCCATTCGCTGCTTTGAAATGGCGAATGACTAAATTTCGTCCAAAACTGCGGACATCTTCACGAACACTATCGCAGAGGGTAATTAAAACGCTGGGTGTCAAGTCTTCGGCGGTGAAGAATGTACTAAATAACCTCACCCCAAATTCTCGCGAATCATCCCATTTACATTCAACTATCCTTACTGCGGATAACATTTCCTGTTCGTTTCCACGCAGGCGATTGAGGTTATGCAGAAACATTTCTCGCGCTGCTTGTCGTACAGACAAGATTTCGTTATCCGCAAGTTTGACTATCTCTATTGTCTCAAAATCATTAGCCCAATTTTCCTGATTTGCACTCAGCACATAACCAGCTAATTCCTGAGAAGCTGAAGATTTGGCTTTTAGCAATCTCAATGCTGTATCTTTGGTTACACCCGTCATCCATCCCGGCAAGTCTTCTTTCAGCAAACGCACGATCGCAGCGTGGATACCTTCCTTTGCTTCTGGTGTCATCAAAATATCGATCGTCGCTGTTGCCAATCTGGCGGCAAAGTCGGGGTAATCTGCCGAAAGTCGCCGCACGGTTGGGCGAATCGCATTACGTATATCTGCGAGTTCGTGAGTTAACATTGCTACTAGCAGCGAGGATTGACTCAACAGTGTGGGGTCGGGAAGTTGACCGAATATCCGAATACCAATTCCGCGTACAGATTCGTGGGGAGATGCTATTAAAAAATCGATTAATCCTGGCGGCAAATCTGCGGCAGGGATTTCGTGATTTAATAGAATACGAGTGCCGAATTCTTGAATTTCAACTAGAGGATGTTCCAATAAGTCGCGGATAACGGAGATTCCCAAGGTGCGTAGTTGGGGAGTAAAGCAAGTTAGGAGAGTTTCGGTTATATCTTTAGCTTTTTCGGCAATATTGTCTTGGTAAGTTGGGTTGATATCCGATTTCCTAGATAATTCTAGTAGTTCGCTGATGATTCGCGCAATAAGTAACTTTGCGACATTATCGCTGAGGGTTGAGGAACTCAGGAGTCGGCGTGCAAATTGTCTGGTGTCGGCATAGCAACTGGTGACTAAAACGGTGATAAAATTGATGTCGGAAAGGTAGCGATCGCGTCCTTCTTCAATCCACCGATAAGCTTCTGCACGCGCTTCCGCAACTATACAATTTACCACAGATGTAACCAACTCTCGCTGAGGTTCGGCAGAGTTATATAAATTCCGCGCCAATTCAAACCCAAATCGTACAGTCACATCATAAAGTTTATTCAGCAGCTTGATTACAGTATCTATCTCTAATTCAGCGCAAAACTGCGGACACGCACGCAATGCTTTAACTGCAAAATGATGAACTGGACTACAACTGCTTTCCAAAAGCAAATGCAAAAGTTCATCTGGTTGTTGTTCCCAAAGTTGCGGAAAAGCTTCTTCCCGCACATCCGGTTCTGCATCTCCCGGTTTATAGGAATCGCGACAACGCCACGCCGTTGAATTCTCCTTTAGTTCGTAGCGCGGACTATTTTCGTAAAGGATATGATTAAATGTTAAATAGCCTGCGTAACTATCCCAGTTACGTTTGGAAGAGATGCGCTTCCAGTTATTAGCGCGATCGTATCTATGAAAAGTAGTTTCTCTAACTGGTTCGGCATCCGCATTAGAATGCTGAAGTAGAACGCTTACAGCCATTTTAACATAATTGCGATCGCATAATTCACCCAACTGCCGAAGCGTGTGCCAGGTTCGCCGACGCAGATAGTTGCGAGTATTGGTACTATAAGCAATCCTTGAGTTAGGACGCTTTAGTTCTTCTTCAATTTGATTGCCAGTATGTTCATTGCGCCTTGTTTTAGGGTTATAATTATAGGCGTTCTTCATTAAGTACCCGCCGCCTTCTGGAAGCATTACATAATAACTGTTACTACGGAACCTCGCCTCTGTTTTCTCAAAGCGATAAGTAAGAATGCCAAATACTTCGGCATCTTGGCGATATTCAGCCATTTTGAAAATGTGCCGATATCGCTGAAAGGCATTTGGTAGAAACCACCCAGCGTGCAATATTTCTAAAAGTGCTGGACGAACATACTCGTTATCGATTTGATAAATAATATCGAGGACGGCAAAACGCTGGTAATCTTTACTAACCAGTGCAATAACTGGTGGTGAAGAAGATTCTAAAAAGCGATATTCTAGATATTCGCGCAAGGCGTTGGCAAATTCATCTGCCGAACCATTTCTAGCTTTTTCGCGCAACTCAGTTGGCAATTCTGCTATTTTTTCAGTACGCAATCTTGCTTTTGTCGCTTCATCGGAAAGTTTGAGTAAAGCTTCCCATGCAATGCGGCGAACAAAGTCGGGTGTAGAGGTATTTTCATATAACTGTGTGAGGGTTGGTGAAATTTCGCGATCGCCACACCAACCCAAAGACCATACAATACAGTAATCTCTCAGAGCGTCGCCAGTACCGATGAGTGGGAGAAGTAAAGGGACAGCTTCGCGAATTTTCAACTCCCCTGCACGCCAGATTGCCCGTTCTAGAGGCCATTTCGTTGTATTTTGGCTCGCAAGACGGTTTAAAATAGCCTGTCTGCGTGCGTCTGGGGAACTCTCCCGAACTGCTTTTGGTGCAGGGGTTTGACTCGCTGGCGAGGTGCTGACATCCCTATAACCTTTGTTTACCTTTTCCGCAACTAACTTGTCGAAGATTTTCTGTGCTTGGGGTAATGGGACAGCTTGTTCTGTTTTCACACCTTCTTTAAGGTTGCTACCCCGGCGTCCATAGCGAAAGTTGACCGCGTATCGGTCTTCTCCAGTTTGACACAAATCGACTTCGTACACTTTGTCTGAACTGCCTTCCTGGTAGTGGAGGGTGGTTCGTTTGATTAGTTGCATGGTAGTTACCGCCTGGAAATTGCGATCGCAAGCTTCGTTTCTTTAGTTTGCCATATTTTGAGGAAACATAGACTGTGAGATTAAGTGCAGTTTATCTATAATAATAGATTGCTCGGTCGCTTGACCTGGTAAAATCTGAATGTTAAACTTATAAGATAAGTTTAGAGTAAAGTGTGTCAAAAATTCCCACGCCAGAACAGAAAACACAATGCTTCAATTTATCTGTGTGGTTCAGCAAGCTGTATTTGCCGATCAACAACAGTTTGGAGCGACTTCTTAATAAAGTTATATTTACAATAAATTTTACCACATTATCTGCTGATTTAAATTTATGTCAGCAGGCAAAGTTTGTAAATTCCCACAAATACTCAAAAGATAATCTTGCGCTGCACTACCTCGTTTAAAAGTTGATTTTTGTAAGGCGGACATTAATAAATTCGGATTAATTAGTTTCTTAACCATTACTCCAGCAATTTGAAAATCCACTAAGTTAGGATAAACCTCTTTGAATATTGGCTCTGCCAAATCGGGATCGAACAACTCTACAAACACCAAAATTGCTTGTCTAGCATCAAATAAATAACAAACTGATAAATACTTAGAATCTGTTTCTATGTAAAAACGTTTTTTGGTTCGGTCGGATGAACTCTTCCATAAAATAGATCCCATGTTTTGTTGGCATACTACTATAATGTGAGGCTGGTTTTCTTGATATACACCTGCAACAAAACCCCGAAATAAAGCCCAAGCTTCTCTAGGGATTGTTTCTCCATCTCTGCTTGTGTAGAGTACTGAAGGGAACAGGGGTTTACTGGTAAGTTTAAGTAAGCGTTGTAATTCTGAGAACCTGGGACTTGTTTTAGGAAGATATTGTTTAACTTTACTATCATTGAGCAAAGGTTTAAACCTGTCGATATACTCTCGCTCTAACCTATCAAGTTCTGAAACCGAAGTTAGAATATATCTAATAACAATCTTGTCTAATCCTTTTCGAGAAAATTGCTTGTAACGGTGATGTATTCCTCCAGACCAACGACTTTTTAAACTTTTAGCCTGACCAATATAAAGTAATTGATCACGTTCATCAATAACAAAATAAATACCTGGATTATCAGGAAGTTGATGACGTTGGCGTAAAGTAAACTGTCCTACAAAAATTGGAAAATTAGTCATAACTATGCAGACTCTAGATGAGTCACTGGAATCTGTACAGTTTTTTCCGGTCTTTTTGCACCAGTTGCAACGGCATGAACTGTGCGAAGAATATCAGCTGAGTAGTAACGATTGCCACAACAGTCACAAACCCCAATCGTCACATCTTCAAGAATAACAAATCCATCTCGGTGTTTGAATGCTTCATGCTTGACAGTTCGGGGTTGAACTGTTCCCTCGCAGTACTCACATTTGTATCCGTACATAGAATTAACCTTCAAACTCAGTGACTTCATAAACTGTAATGATGAGATAACGTCCGCTACTAGCGAAACGTCCGACTACTCCCACAGAAGTTTGTCGATCGAGTGCCTTCCCCACTACTACATATTTTGTACCTCTGGGGTCGTCTTTCTCCACTCGGATGACCTGACCGCTTAAAACAGCCTCTTCCACATCCAGAATAGTCAACAAATCTTCTGCCATCTCTTCCATAGCATGGGCTGACATATCATATTGGCAAAGACGAATCTTTTCCCTGATGCGATCGATGTCTTGACGAGGCACTTGTGAATCTCAAACACAGTCATTGCATGATACCAAGTTTAGTATGCTGACTTCCGGGGCATCGTTGGTAGATGCCCCGGATAGAGATAAATCGCGATCGCAAGCTTCGTTTCTCTAGTTTTACACATTTTGAGGAAGCAGAGCCGCTGGGATGGGGTTTCCAGGTAGAATCCGGGGAATGGCGATCGACCTGGTAGAAGCCGAATGTTAGAATTATACCAATGAGTGTAGAGTAGAGTTTGTCAGCTGGGAGTACTATGTTGCTGACGTTGAGTGTTGGTGCTTTAATGGGGTGGATGGGTAGCGATCGCGAGAAGAAACAATGATCCAGCCAGTCATTTTAGAAAAATTAGAAGAACTCCCTGAGTCTCTTCAGACAGAAGTGCTTCATTATATAGAGTTTTTGATAGAAAAGCACGCTAACAACTCTACCCAAGAAAAGCCGACAAAGAAGCGTCGTGTTGCCGGAACGATGAAAGGAATGTTTGTTCTACCACTGCCTGATGACTTTGATGAGCCGCTTGAGGATATGAAAGAATATATGGAATGAATAGATTACTATTGGATACTCATACTTTTCTTTGGTACTTGCAAGACAGTAAAGAATTCATGCAACTGATAAAAAACGATTTCAAAATATTCAGGATTACATAACTTTTTGTGAGAGCTACCTAAAATTTATTGAGACGGGTTTGCAAGCTAGAATTGTTTCGCAGAACGAGAATCACTACCAGTTTTATCAGTATCAGAGTGATGGCTATTACAATATTACGCGCCCAATTAATACATCTTTGATGTATGAGGAATCTGTATTTGAAACTAATTCTGTTCAGTTTTTACAAGCTCTTGAACAGTTGCGCGATCGACAGTTACCTGATGATGGATTGAGGCAAGTTTTAATTTGTACTATCTACACGATTCAGCAATCTATCGGCGCTGCTCTCGATGCACTACCTTCAGGAAGATCTAATCAAGCTCGCAAAGTAAATGGGGATATTTTTGAGCGTTTAATCCGTCTCATAATTTAAGAGCTAAATATAGATTGTGTCGCTGGAACAGCACAAGTTCCAATTAAAGACGAAAACGGTAAAGTTTTGTTTCATGCCAGTTATCAACACGATTTGTTGATCAGCGAAGAAGATTGCCACACCTCTGTCTCGCAATTCTGGCTCATCTAAAAGCAATGATTCAGGATAAATAGAGCGCACGATCGTTCATACTGGATAGTAGACACCTTCGATCGTAAGAGCCATCTATGTTGCGACAAGAATTGAAAGAGCAAGTCTTCAAGCTACCACCCAGCGATCGCCTTGCACTGGTGAGCGCTATTATTGAGTCCCTACAAGACACACCAATTTCTGAGTCCGATCGTTCTGGCGCGATTAGACGAATGCGAGGCTTGTTAAAAACAGACCTGTCAGCACCGACGGATGAAGAAGTGGCTGCGATGTTAGAACAGCGCCGGGTGGAGAAGTTTCTTCAGTGAGAGTCTTAGTTGATACCAACATTGTCCTAGATTTTCTGTTGCAGCGAGAGCCGTTTTTTCAGGAGGCGGAACAGTTGTTTCAGGAGATCGATTCTGGTCGTGTCGTTGGATATGTAACAGCGACAACGCTTACAGATATTTTTTATATTTCCCGAAGACACACTCGCAGTGTCTCGCTAGCGCGGCAAGCAGTTTCAGAAACAATGACTGCTATGGTGATTTGTCCAGTTAATCGAGCAGTCTTGGAATCAGCGTTCAGATCTGGTTTAGTTGATTTTGAAGATGCTGTTCAAATTGCTTGTGCCGTTATACAAGGATTAGATGGTATTTTGACACGCGATACACAAGGATTTTTGAATTCGCCTGTACCTGTGTTGTCAATTCATGAGTTGTTGCAGCGATCGCGGGCGCAAGATAGATAGTAGTCGATCGGGACGCAGACAACTTAGACCTCGAATTCGATTACAGAAACAATGGCAACAGCGATCTCTGACATCGTAAGCTCAGATACATTACCCAGTCTGCGGATGAATCTTTGTAAATCTACACCTCTCAGTTGCAGAGTGTCAATTGCAGAAACTGGCTCTTTCGGAGTTGCTATGCTTTTGTTCACCTAAGAACATTTTTATTTCTTTTCTCCTCTCCCACTCTCCCCCTCTCCCCCTTTCCCACTCTCCCCCTCTACTCAAATAGCATAGTAAGTACGGAAGAGCCAAATTTCTCCACGTTTAGGTAGATCGGAGCTAGTAGTCAATGATGTCACCTGACATTAACTCCTTCCAATCAGAATCTTGTTGATAGTGAGCAAGCATTGTCTCGGCTTGACTTTCGAGAATACCTCTGCGTTCAGCCATTGGTAATTTTAAGAAATCTTGACGTTGTTCTAAGGAAAGATATCGATCTTCAACAGAATCAGGAGTAGGTTCTGGAACTAGAATAACTACTTCGACAGTTTCTCCCACCGAAAGGCTGGGAGATTGAATTTCAATTCTGTTTCCTGGCAAAACTTTTGCCGTTATATATAAAGTTGATTTCACGACTTCAATTTACCCCTATCGTTCGCGTAGCGTGCCGGAGATCCATTTAGATAGGTTTGCCTGTGTTCCCAGGTGGAACCTGGGAACCAGAGAAACTAGAAAACGCTATGTGGCGATCGCGCCTTGTGGCGATCGCGCTACTCCTAAACTTACGACAACCTTTAACTGGCTGCCAAACTTTCCACACTGAGAGGAACCAACTCTCCGTGGCCCGTGAGTCCCAGGAACATAGGTTCTTGTGGTCGGATAAACTGGCCTGTGAGGACGCAACGTTCTTCTCGTTCCGCTGTAGCTGGAATACTTGCCCGAATGTCAGATCTCGAAAACTGGGGTTTATAGCCACCCGATTTCTGTTGGACGTAATTCCACAGGACTTCGCGAATCAGCGCTTGATAGCCTTGGTTGCCAGCCAAGTCTTTGAGTCTATCTTTTAAGTCTCGTTCCAAGCGTATGCTGGTAACGTCCATGTCGGTGGTGGCGGTACGGGTTAAGGCGTGCATAATTTTTCTCCAGATGGGTGGACAAATCTATAATACAAGTGTAGTATTTTAAAAGTAAGATTTAAAATTTACAGCCTTCAACAATTACTCCTGTGAACAACCAACAGTCCCTTTCCAGTCAAATGCCCCCGGCCAATCGCTTCGGCGTTGGTAGAAGTGCCTCATGGCGCTTAGGCGGGGGTATTGGCGTGCATGGCCTGTTTAGGGTGATCTATGGTTTAGGAGAACAAGGAACAGAGATAAAAGACGATTTTTCGATCGGCAATCATCGGCCCAATCTAGCCGGAGATCCAATTAAACGAAGCGGGAGGTACAGACTCAGAGTAACTGTACCTATATAGGACAAGAAGACCCCAAAGCCTTCCAATCCCCGCTTCTAACCAAACAGAGGCGGGGGTTTTTGTATAAGGAGTGAAGTCGTGACGATCGCATCGCAACCTCATAGGCGTAGCCCAACTGATGTCTTAACTCAGTCGGTAGTAGTTTTTTCCAAGAACTACCTGCCAATGAGTCGAATCAATATCAAGCGTGCAATTGTTTTGCTGGTGAGTGGGAAGGCGGAACCGCTGACTCATACGGAGGAGAAAGGATGGCAAGTACGATCGCCTTCTGTGGTGTTCGACGTACCAAAACAGATCCGTCTCACTTTCTCTGGTAACGAACGACTCTGGAATGTCCCGCCGGTGAATCGGCGTGAGGTTCTGCGGCGCGATCGTTACACCTGCCAATACTGCGGTAGCACCAAAAATTTAACGCTAGATCACGTAATTCCCCGGTCAAAAGGCGGAAAACACAGTTGGGATAACGTAGTTACTGCCTGCGAGAGGTGTAATTCTCGGAAAGGCGATCGCACTCCTGTACAAGCCGGAATGCCACTCCGTACCCAACCGAAAGCACCAATGCACCCAGTTGTCACTTTTGCCGAACAGTTCTGGCGCGAACAACAGCAAGAAAATCTGGAGTAGCGGGAGATACCCGATCATGCTGAAACTCACTTACACCGAAAATAGCTTTCAATTAGAGCGTCTGGCTCAATTTGTCGAAGATTGGGTCACGGCAAGAGTGATTCTGTCGCTGCGAGCTGGTTGGCATATCTGTGTCGAACCTAGCACGGCTTCGTTTTTGCTGCCTGCCGACTTACCAGGGATCGATCGTCTGGAAGCTGAGGCGCGGCGCGAAGACTCTGAAATCATCTCTCTATGTGCTGGTGATGCAGAATATGTCGAAGTCAGCTTGCACGGAACTTGGGTTTCGGCGGGTACTGACAAAGATGAAGGTGTGTTCGTCGTCTCGATGAGCGATCGAACGGAGTTCTTCTTGTTCAAACTCTGGCAAGAAGCGCAACTTGGAGCTTCTTGCGTGAAGGAATAATAACTCAAGTTGTGGGGGTGGGCATCTTGCTTACCCCTTTCTGTTGGTTTCGCTTGGTAGCCAATCGAGAATCAGAGTATGGGATAATTCAGTAAAATGACTTATTAGCACAAATCATACTGAGCTATGGACGCTAGTGAATTGCGATCGGCCCTTGCTGGAAACATCCACGCCCTCACAATTGCTGAACGAGATTATAAAAAAGCACAAGCTGAAGCAGATAAATGGGAAAGCCTATATCAACGTACTTTAAAGGTAGGAAATGATGAATCAGCCCTTAACGAAATTCAGTTTTATAAAGAGGTATTGACTAAAAAGGCTAGTAATTTGAAAGCACTGTTAGATGAACAAAAAGAGAGGATCGCTAACCTCAGAAGGAACTTTAACGGTCATAGTGATACACTAAATAATACGCTTACTAATAGTATTAACTGTTCGCCCGAACAAAAAGCTAATCAGCTAACATACATTTCTCAGTCTATAACTAATTTATCTTACACTGATTTGGAAACTCGAATACGTAAGCTAGAACGCGATCTGGAAAATATGAAATCTCAACTATTTCAACAGCAAACAGCTATTGTGCAAATGATCGAATTAAATGCAGCAGCTTTAGAAGACGTAAGGCAAATTCTGAAGCAACCTCGTTGCCAAACAGGTCAAATGATTGATTTTCATGTGCAAAGCCAATCTGAAATACAGGAACTAGAAATTGACATTGATGATGAACTTATGAAAATGAAAGAGCAGTTATCCATATCTTCTCCAAATAGTGAGCAATCTGCTGTTTAGTCATTTTATTCGCCATCCAATTCAATTTTTGACAAAAATTTAGAAGAATTCAGAAAGCAAATGGAGCAGTTGTAGAAGATAAGTCATCAGCCGTAAAGCACTTGTTGAATTTAGTAAGATTTATGGAGTTTTAACCTACACAGAATATAGCGATAAAAATGGAAGGAATAACTAACACAATGAATAAGGAAGAGTACACAAGACTACTAGCTGAAACCTTGCCAAGAGTTATTCATACAGAAGATGAGCATAAGCGCCTCGTAAAAGAGGTGGAAAAGCTCATGGATTTAGGTGAGGAACTGACAGATGAGCAAGCCGAAGTGTTTGATTTGCTGGTAACCCTCATTGAGCAATATGAAGATAAACACTATCAACTAAAAGCTGCAACACCCCATGACATATTGAATGAATTGATGCTAGCCAAAGAGCTAAAACAAAAGGATTTGATAGAAGTTTTTGGTTATAAGGGTATCACTTCAGAGGTGATTAATGGCAAAAGAAGCATTAGTAAGAATCAAGCCAAAGCACTAGGAGAATTTTTCCACGTATCACCTGCGCTCTTTTTGTAAAAGAATTGCACTTCAGCTAAATCGCTCAAACTCTCAGTTGTTCCAAAACTAAAACTGTTAGCCCCGGTAAAGAAGGTAAACGTGCATCATTCGTCAAAAAAAACGAAGCACCCCCATTAATAGCCGTAGCCATTTGAACTGCATCTGCTGTTCGCAAATTATGAACAGCCCGCAATTGTGCAGCTGCTTGAGCTATATCAGAAGTAACTTCAATGGTACTCAAACCTTGTTGATAGAAAAGAATATCAAGATATTCCTGCGCTAACGCTGCGTTACCTTGTCGCAAAGGATAGACAAGCACTTCCGATAGAGTTAAAACAGATGTGACAACCCTAAACTCACCGCGATTCAACGCCTCAAAGAAAGCGTCTGCTATCTGCAAATAAATTGGATTTTCCTCAATATAGTAAATTAGGGGCGCACTATCTAATCCAACTATTTGCCCCTGTAGCTGAATTAACCATTCCATGAATCGCGTTCCTGATTTACATATTCTTGAGCATCAATATCTTTCCAAACTTCCTTACCCAACCCCCGCAACTCCAGAATACTACGCCTTGGTCTAGCCATAACTTGATGACGAGCTACTGATATCAAATCGTTTATCAGCTTCAGTTGCTCCTCTGGAGTGAGTTCTCTTGCTTGTTTCAAGACCTCTGTATAGTTAGACATTGACTGTCTCCTGTGATTCTCTTACCCTGAGTCTAATATACACAGAGCGAGTCGCTACCAAGGAGTGATGTTGCCAGAGCGATCGCGTTTATCTTCCCCAAAATGCGATCGCGAAACTCTCGAACAAATCCTGGAAGCTCATCCACGGTTCGTTAATATACTGAATACTAGTATAATTTATAGCTTTATTTGCCGATAAAAATACGTAAAAACCGATTGTGACAGTTGAGGTACGGAATGTGAGTTTTGGTTGGTTTGGCTGGTAGCTGGGTAAAAAATCTTCACGAATTCTTTACTTTTATATTTTACAATGTATCGAAAAGGTTAAATTTAACTTAACCAAGTCGGGAACAAGCTTTCTATCATAAGTGAAAGGCCGTTTTATGCTGAAACTCAATCCGCTTTCAAGGGCCATAGCGCTCGGAGTCACCTCATTTAGTTTGCTAAGTAGTTTTACCATACTTAGCAGTCTTAGCAATATTTCATTTAAGAATTCTTTTTTACCCCAACTGACTGGACATGGATCGGTAGCGAATGCAGCCGAGGTAAAACAGTACGTTCCTCCCAGCGATCGATCTCGACCCCAAAGAACGGAAGGTAGCGGTTCGCGAGGATGTACTAATTCTGTTCCCGTATCTTTAAACCTGCTCACACCCAACGACCATATTGCACAAACAGTCTCAGGTCGCCCGACATTCTTTTGGTATGTATCAAATGCTGCAAACGTACCGATGGAGTTTAGTTTGGTAGAGCCAGGAGCAACTCAACCGATTTTCCAACAACAACTCAAAGTTGACAAAGCTGGCATAGTGAAGGTGGAAATTCCGGCGAATGTTTCAGAACTGGCGGTAGGTAAGCAGTATCGCTGGACGGTTGCTTTACTTTGCAGCCAGAAGCGTCCTTCGGAAAATATTTATGCTCGTGCGTGGATCGAGAGGGCTTCTATCTCACCTGTATTAAATCAAAAGTTAGCTGCTGCTGGTGACGATCGCGATCGGGCCTTGGTTTATGCTCAATCGGGTATTTGGCAAGATGCAGTAGCTACCCTTTACAAGTTTCATCTTGCTAACCCAGGGGAAAGACAAGCTTTGGATATGCTGAACACACTGCTCAAGCAAGTTGGTGTGGCACAAGTAGCAGCTAATAATTGAGAAAAAGCCGACTCCTGAATAAAGTCATATTCCCTCAACCAGAGCAATTTTTAGCTGGCAAATTCGGTTGAGGGCAAGGAAAACAATTTGCGATCGCACCAATCCCATTACTTATGGCTAAGACTAAATTTTTCACCATAGTTGCCGGAACAGGCTTTCTCGCACTTCTCCTATCTGGCGGTATCTGGCACGAAGATTTCTTGACAAAATGGGGGCAATTGAGCGTTTTGAGTGCCAAAGCCTCAGCGAATAACTTTTCAGATTATGTCCCCCCAGGCGGTCGAGACCGCATCCAACGCACCGACGGAGCCGGATCGCGAGGATGTCCCACAGGCTCTTTTGGATCGCTCACATTACTAATTCCCAGCGATCACGTCGGATTGACAGCTACAGGTCGTCCCACCTTCTCCTGGTACGTCTCATCAGCGTCATCAATGCCGATGCAGTTTGCTTTAGTAGAGCCTGGAGTAGCAAAACCCTTGCTAGTTAAGCAGTTCCGCAGTGATAAAAGTGGCATTGTCCAGCTGGAATTGCCCCAAGATGCGCCGGAGTTGTCCGTCGGTAAAGTATATCGCTGGACAGTATCCCTTCTGTGCAACGATAAGCGTCCCTCCGAGAATATATATGTACGGAGTTGGATTATGCGAGTTGCCAATCCAACGCCAACAAATACCCAGATGATATCTTTAAACTCAGAACACACTTCTTCTGCACAAATACTTCGCCAAAGCGCTGCTATTTATGCACAGTCAGGCATTTGGTATGACACAATTGCCACTCTTTCTAAAGCTTATTTTGCAGACCGGAAAGATGAATTGAATTATCAGTATTTTCGCTTTCTCCTCGATCGAGTAGGTTTATCTCAAGTTCCCATCTCCGAACCACAACTTCTAGTAGCTAATGAGTAGTGGGAATTGGCAGGGATTTCTGATTGCATATTACTCCTGTCACTATTGAGAACGACCATCCCATGAATAATTACTTATATAAAGTATTTCATAATTTTTCGATTGCCTTACCGTTGCAATCCCTAACTCGGCTGAAAACGCAGTTAAAACAGCTAGTTTGGCAATGGCGAGGGGTGACGCTCGTAACCTCTGGAGTAGCAGGAGTCACCATTGGAATCAGGCTTTTGGGATGGCTCCAACCTATAGAATTAGCAGCCTTAGATCTGCGTTTTCGCCTGCGTCCACAAGAACCGCTTGACAAGCGTATCTTGATTGTCAGCGTCGAAGAATCGGATATTACTAGGCTGAAAAAATGGCCTTGTTCTGATGAAATTTTAGCACAATTGTTAGAGAAAATCAAGCAACAACAACCAAAAGCAATTGGGCTGGATTTATATCGAAACTTGCCTGTAGAAACGGGTTACAATCGCTTAGCTAAAGTCTTTAAGACAACACCTAATTTAATCGGAATTCAAAAAGCGATCGGAGATAAATATAGTTCTACGATCGCACCTCCTCCCATTCTTGCCAAATTGGGACAAGTAAGTGCTAACGATGTGGTTGTAGATTCCGATGGAGTTATCCGTCGTGCAATTTTGTTTCCCATGCCTGAAGGTAACGAAGGATTACCAAGTTTGGGATTAGCTGTAGCGATGCTTTACTTAAAAGAGCGAGGAATTACCCCTAAAGCAGACCAAAATGGCTTTCTGCAATTAGGGAAAACTATTTTTGCTCCTTTTGAGAAGAATGATGGCGGCTACGTCCGTGCAGATGCGGGAGGTTACCAGATTTTACTAAATTTTCGGGGGCCTGCCCGCACATTCCAAACCGTATCGATAATGGATGTATTAGATAACCGAGTTCCACCGGATTTGATTCGCGATCGCATAGTTTTAATTGGTGCCAAAGCAAATAGCCTGAATGATGTTTTTTACACGCCTTACAGTGCCGGTTTCAGCAGCAGTCCGGTGCGGACTTCTGGAGTTGAAATTCAAGCAAATATAGCCAGTCAAATATTGAGTTCGGTGTTAGACGATCGGCCCTTAATTCAAGTTTGGCCTAAACCAGTAGAAAACTTATGGATTTTAGTTTGGGCTGGGATAATTCCTGTCTTTGCTTGGAAATGGCGACACGACAACGGGAACTTTTTTATTGGCAAAGTTACCGCACTTGTCTTGGGGGTAGGTATCAGTATATTACCCATCAGTTACTTAAGCTTTTTAGCAGGTTGGTGGATTCCTGTTGTCTCCCCATTGCTAGCTTTACTGGCATCAACGATAGCAATTGGATGTGACATTTATGTCAGCAAATTGCAAGAAATGAATGCCATTTTAGAGCAAACAGTAAAAAATCTGGAACAAGCTTTAGAGGAATTACAGCGATCGCAATTGCAATTAGTTAATAGTGAAAAAATGTCAGCCCTCGGTCAATTAGTATCGGGAGTTGCTCACGAAATCAATAACCCGATCGGTTTTGTTTCTGGCAATCTCACCCATATGCAAGAGTATGTCCAAGATTTGAGCGAGCATTTAAAACTATATCAAGAAAAATTTCCCAATCCCGGCGCAGAAATCGAAGAAAATGCTACCGAAATAGAGCTTGAATATACGTTAGAAGATCTTCCCAATCTAGTTAAATCAACCCAGGTTGGTATGAACCGAATCAAGGAAATCAGCGTATCGCTACGGACTTTCTCCCGTAGCGATACAGCTAATAAGGTAGCGTGCAACATCCATGACGGGATTGATAGTACCTTGATGATTTTAAAACACCGTCTGAAGCCTAATAGTAACGGCTCCGAAATTAAAGTTATTAAAGAATATGGCGAACTGCCTGCGGTAAGTTGTTACTTAGGTCAATTAAATCAGGTAATAATGAACTTATTGAGTAATGCGATTGATGCCTTTGATGAACTAAGCCAAGGACGATCTTTAGATGAAATTAAAGCCAATCCCAATATGATTACAATTAAGACAGAAATGTGCGAAGATAATTCTATGGTAGCCATCCGAATCAAGGATAATGGCCCTGGCATACCGGAAAGCGTGCAGCAAAAAGTATTTGAGCAATTATTTACAACTAAAGGAGTAGGCAAAGGCACGGGTTTGGGTTTATCAATCAGTCGCCAAATTGTGGAAGAAACCCACAAAGGCAAATTGAGTTGTATCTCTGCCCCTGGAAAAGGAGCAGAGTTTATAATTCAAATACCAATTTAAAATTAGGGAGTACGATCGTGAAATCAAAACAGTTCTCAGGGTATTTACCAAAATATATCAATATGTTTAAAATTATCTGCGTACATCTGCGTGTATCTGCGCTTCATCTGCGTTTAAAAATAAAAAGATTTCCCATAATCACAAAAATATTGTTATTTGCTATTAGTTTGATTAGCTGTTTATTGGGGCATACTTTAACCACTCACTCAATCGCGATCGCCATAGACAAAGGCGTTGCCCAAAACAGTTATCAATTAATTGCTGCAAACTCAGAAAATAGCTTAGGAGATGAAGGCAGCATTCGCTACAATGCCGGACAATACCGAGAAGCGATCGCACTTTGGCAGGAATCACTAACCCAAACATCCGATCGAAAACAAAAAGCGATAATTCATACCAATTTGGGGACTGCTTATCGCCAAATTGGGGAATTAGGAGAAGCGATTTCTAACTGGGAAAAAGCAGCCAAAATTTATCAATCTTTCTCAGATTCAGAATCTCGCCGTTTCTTGGCGCAAGTATTAACCGAACAAGCACAAGCTTACAACGCTTTGGGACAATTTCGCCAAGCAATGCCAATTTTGCAGTCTGCTGTGGATTTAGCGCGTAAAAATCAAGATCGCACAACCGAAGTAGCCGCACAAGGAGCATTAGGAAATGCCTATTCTGCTGCTGGAGAATTGGACAAAGCGATCGCAGCTTACCAAGCTAGTTTAAATTTGGCAACCACATTAAAAAATTCCAGTTTAATTGGCGCAAACTTAAATAACTTGGGAAGTGTTTTTAATCGTCGCTATCAACGGTATTTATTACAAGCTAATGCAGCCGAACGAGAAGGAGATGATAAAGAAAAAAACCACCTGATGGATTTAGCCCAACAAGATGCAGCATCTGCTCGATCGAATTACGAACGTGCGTTAGAAGCAAGTAAATCATTAGGTGGAATACCGCACGCCAAAGCCTTATTGAATTTAGCTCAATTCTTACAACAATTACCAACACCAAAAACAGATGCGATCGGCAATTATTATACGCAAGCGATCGCACTTTTGGACGCAACACCAGACTCTCGTCCCAAAGCCTACGCGCTAATTAGCGCGGCTGAAATCATCGGAAATGCAAATCGCAATAATCAACAACTGAAAGCTCAAACCTTACAAAAAGCGATTGGCATTACCCGAAACATAGGGGATAAACGCGCTGAATCCTTTGCTGTGGGAGCATTAGGAAAAGTTTACGAACAAGCCCAAAACTGGGAAGCAGCAATGCAACTCACCCAGCAAGCTGCATTAGCCGCCCAACAAGCAAATGCCGCCGATAGTCTATATCGTTGGCAATCACAAACGGGACGAATTTACAAGGCTCAAGGACAAAACGAACTAGCAATTGCATCTTACAAAGAAGTGATCGTGACGCTTCAAAGTATTCGTAGCGACTTGGCTGCTGCTAGCAAAGACTTGCAATTTGACCTCAGAGATTCGGTAGAACCAGTTTATCGAGAATTGATTGCTTTGCTATTAAATGAAAGCGAAAAATATTCCGGTGATGATGCCAAATCCAAAATAGAAGATGCGTTGCAAGTTGTAGAATTATTGCAATTAGCTGAATTGCAAAACTTTTTCGGTGATGAATGCACGGAAGTAGCGCGAGATAAAAGCGATCCGAAGTCCGTAATAGCCAAAACCAACACCGCCGTTATCAATTCGATTATTTTACGCGATCGCACATATCTCATTTTGAGTTTACCAGATGGCTCTGTTAAACGATATGAGGTAGGGATCTCGCATCAGGAAATGGAAAAAAAAATCGATCGTCTCCGATTCACCTTAGAAGATATCTCAACTGATGAATATTTACTAGAAAGCCAGAAAGTTTATGATTGGCTGATCGCACCAATGGCGGCAGATTTAGAAAAAGCCAAACCCAGTACGCTCCTATTTATTAACGATGGCGTTTTGAGAAATGTACCGATGGCAGCTTTGTACGACGGCAAGAAATATTTAGTTGAAAAGTACGCCATTGCTACCACACTAGGTTTACACCTAACTTCTAATAAAAAATCAGACCTAGCTAATGCCAACGCTTTAATATTTGGATTGAGTGCCGAAATACCTCCTTTCGCTCCCTTACCCAACGTTCCCAAAGAAACTCAAGATATCCAAGAGATTGTGGGAGGAAAGAGATTTTTAGATAAGGATTTCACCTTAGCTAATTTAGAAAAGCAAATTAACAAAGGCAACTATCCAATAGTTCACTTAGCAACTCACGGTAAATTTGGTGCCGATCCTAATAGTACATTTCTGCAAGTTTTCGATCGAAGAGTATCCCTAAACGAATTTGAGAAAGTGCTACGCCAAAGTAAACATCCGATCGAACTGCTCACCCTAAGTGCTTGCCAAACTGCGGCGGGAAACGATCGCTCTACGCTTGGTATTGCTGGTGTTGCATTGAGATCTGGGGTACAAACCACCTTTGCCAGTCTTTGGTTTGTCAACGATGCCGATACCTTACCGTTAATTGAAAACTTTTACAAACTTCTCCAACAACCAGGAGTTACGAAAGCAGAAGCATTGCGACAATCACAAATGAAATTAATTGCCGATCCTAACGGTCATCCAGCAATTTGGTCGCCCTTTGTTTTAGTTGGTAATTGGCAGTGAGCCGCGCTGGCGGTAACTTGTTTCACAGCTTTCAAGAATTCGCTGTTCATATAGGTAGAGAAGCTTTGTTCAATAATGCGATCGACCTGCAGAACATTTTCAGTCGCGTCACTGGTGGCAATATTTCTAACAAGGAACACTTCTATGAAATTAAGTAAATTATGCTCGATGTGGTTTTGGCTATTGCCAGTGGAGATTTTTATCGCACTGCCAAGTTTCGGTCAAATCGTACCCGATCGCACGGTCGGAACTACAGTCACGCCAAATGTGGAAATTAATGGCTTACCGAGCGATCGCATCGATGGCGGCACCATTAACGGTACTAATTTATTTCACAGCTTCCAAGAATTCAACATTCAATCTGGCAGGGGAGCATTCTTTACTAACCCAGAAGGAATTACCAATATTTTCACCAGAGTTACAGGTATTAATCCTTCCAACATCAACGGCATTTTAGGCATATTAGGTAATGCAAATCTATTTTTTCTTAACCCGAACGGGATTATTTTTGGTGCGGGAGCGAGACTGGATCTCAAAGGTTCGTTTGTAGCTACCACAGCTAACAGCATTTTGTTTGACAAAGGTTTTACCTTCAGTGCTAATAATAACCAAGCTCCTTCTACCCTACTGAACATCAGCGTGCCGATCGGCTTACAATTTGGTAGCAATCCGGGAGCGATCGTCGTGCAAGGAACAGGACACACTGCACAATTTACTTTTTTTACCGACGTTTCCGGCTTGAATCCCGACTCATACAACTTAAAAGTTAAACCTGGAAACACCCTTGCCTTAATCGGTGGCAATTTGTCCTTGGAGGGGGGATTGCTCTCCGCATCTGGAGGGCGCATTGAATTGGGCAGTGTCACAAATGGCAGCGCCATTCTCAATCCCCATCCTCAAGGATGGACAATGACTTATCCAGCGACCAACCGCTTTGGCAACATCCAGATGAACCAAAACGCCCTTGCTGATGTGAGCGGCTTCACGGCCGGCTCAGTGCAAATGCAAGGCCAACAAGTCAATATTGAAAGTGGCTCAATTGTCTTACTACAAAATCAGGGAAATCAGCCAGCTGGCAATATTACAGTTAACGCGACCGAATCGTTGCATATTAGCGGAATTGCCCCAGACTTAAGCAACCCTAGCAGTGTCATCAGTGAAACACAATCAACGGGAGCGGCGGGAAACATTACCCTGACATCTCCTCTGATCCAGATTAAGAATGGAGGTGTCGTCCGCAACCGTACCTTTAGCGATGGCCGGGGGGGTGACATCATTTTGAATGCTACCAACGAGTTAAACGTCTCAGGTCGATCGGGGATAGGAAGCTTTGCAGGAAGTAGTCAAATCTTTGCAACAACTCATGCCGATGGTGTTGGAGGTAATGTGTCCATCACCACCCAAAACTTTTCTATCACCAATGGCGGCCAGGTGGGAGCTAGAACCTATGACTTGGGGCCGGGTGGCAATCTTATGGTTCAGGCAGATAGCATCCTTATCGTTAGTCCGACTCCTCCGCCTGGAGATGTATATGGACTGACTACACCCCCTTCTCTACTCTCAGTTTCAACCTTTGGCTCTGGAAATACAGGCAACCTCACAATTAACACCCGCACTTTGTCAGTTCAAAATGGTGGAATTCTATCAGCCTCTACTTTGGATCGAGGAAATGCCGGCACGCTCAGGATCAATGCGTCTGAGTGGGTTGAAGTTAAGGATCGAGTCTCCACTCAAGATACTAGCTATATTGGTGCGGCTGGGCTTAGTTTTAGGGGTTTTGGAGGGGATCTCCGTGGAGATGCCGGTCAGGTGACGATCAACACACTGGTTCTGAAAGTGAGCAATGATGCCAGAATTTTTGTGCAAAACCAAGGACCAGGCAATGCCGGCACTTTGAGGATTAATGCCGATCAAATCCAACTGGAAACCGGTGGCAACATTTCAGCCTCTACCAAAGTCGGTGAAGGCGGCAACATTGACCTCCAGATTGCTGACCTTTTGCAGATGCGTCATGGTAGCTTTATCAGTGCAGAGGCAGGTGGTAGTGGCAATGGCGGCAATATTACACTCAACGCTGGTACGATCGTCAACTTAGAAAACAGTAACATCACTGCCAATGCACTACAAGGTCGAGGTGGTAATATTCAAATTGCTACTCAAGGTATTTTTCGCTCTGCTGATAGTAACATTACCGCTTCTTCCCAACTGGGAGTAAGTGGCATCGTCGATATTTCTACTCCCAATTTAGAGCAGAATCAACTTCTGGTAACATCTACAACTAATTTTCTTCAAGAAGACCAAGCGATCGCCAGCAGTTGCCTGACTGGGCACAACGCGCAGCAAGGACGCTTTGTAGTCACGGGTAACGGTGGTTTATCAGAAACGCCGGAAAATTTGCTGATGCCCTACGAAGTAGTACAGGTGAGAGCGGTGGGTCAGTTACAAGACACAGCAAATCAAATACGAGAAATTACAAATTCCTCATCCCCAAATTACTCAATTCAAGAAGCAACGGGATTTTCCTTTAGCCCAGATGGAACAGTATCGCTGGTAGCTGATTCGGGGCAATTAAAGAATGCTGAAGATTTGATTTGCAGCAAATAAATAGTAAGTAAATAAATAACCATTATGAATTCCTTTCTTTTCTGGTTCATTTTCTCTAGCGTGTCGATCGTTTCAGGTTGTCTGCTAGCGGCTTCTACTTCGGCACAGATTGTCCCAGATGCAACTTTACCCGTTCGTTCCACTGTTACAACCAATGGCGATACCTTCAACATCGAAGGCGGTACTCGCGCTGGCGACAACTTGTTTCACAGCTTTCAAGAATTCTCAGTTCCTACAGGTAGGGAAGCTTTTTTTAACAATGCGATCGACGTACAAAATATTTTCAGTCGAGTAACAGGCGGCAATATTTCTAATATTGATGGACTAATTAAAACCAATGGTAGCGCTAATTTGTTTCTGCTCAATCCGGCTGGGATTCTGTTTAGCCCCAATGCTCAGTTGAATATTGGTGGCTCGTTTGTCGGTACTACGGCTAATAGTATTCGGTTTGCCGATGGAGTGGAATTTAGCGCCATCAATCCTACCGCCACACCCTTGCTGACTCTCAGCGTTCCCATTGGTTTACAGATGGGACAAAATCCAGGGAATATTACCGTCCAAAACTCAGGGCATCGTTTGACTTTGAGTATATTCACCCCGATCGCACCATTCAAGAAGCGACGGGATTGGCGTTTACCCCAGATGGAAAATTAGCACTGGTGGTAGCTAAAGGCCAGATTGCTTCTCCTACAGAGTTAACTTGTAGTAATGGTTTCAAATAGTAATTAAGCTGGCGGAGTGCGATCGCGATTTCCGCTCACATCCGCTGAAACGCCATCGTATTTACGTGAAAACGCACCCGCAACAGATCCAGTCAGCTTCCAAATTCCCCAAACTCGTTTTTTACAGGTTTTCAGCGGTAATTGACCGCAAACCTCTTTCGGTGACCAAAAATGGTCGTTAAAATCGTAGTATCCCATAATATATCCTCCAAGCTTTCTAATTCTAGACCTCTCAAAAGTAAGAATTTTTCCTACTTTTGTTTTTAAATGTTGAATGAGATTTGCACTTAAAGAAAGAGCGCTATGTCACAAATTCCGGATTTTTTGGCCTCTTTTTTGGTCAAAAGCCCTAAATAGGGAATTTCATCCCCCCAAGGTATTATCCCCAAGGATCGGCAAAATCAATTCAATGGGAATTTTAATACTTTTTGGTCACAAATCTGCCTCTTACTGGGCAAAAGCCTTTAAAACGCTGAGCTTCGTAGTTTCAAATCCTATTAAATTTTCCAAAATAAGCTCGATCGCAAACGCTAATAGCGTAGCGTTCAGAATATTGATCTCTTCATCACCACCCGCACATACCAGAATTATAAAAACATTTCTCGTAAATTAAATGCGAATTTACACTGAATTAAAGAACTCAGTATTATCAACAAGTACCCACAGTGAGTTATAGCTGCAATTTAACAATTATCTGATTTTTTAAGCGATCGCCCTACCCGATCGCCTATTGGGCCCTGTCCCACAGCGCGATCGCCCACTTTCTCAACTTAGCCTACTTCTTATATATAGTGCGATCGCCTTGGCGGTTAGGACATTCTCAATTCCTGAAACCCTTGATTATAGAACCTTCTGACCCACGCCCCTAGCTATATATAGTGCGATCGCCCTACCAACCTATTGCCCCACTCCCTTGTAGTATCCCTCCGTATCGTCAGAACCCTCTCGTGAAACCATAAGGTGACTAAAGCTTGCCTTCTTGTAGTGTGCCGTAACCAGATCGATCGGCCCATATATTACCCCCAAACCCTTGCAATTACTAGGTTATAGCCAAAATCAACCCCTTCATCAAAAAAATTTTACCAAAACCCTTGACACTTTGTAGTATAGTATGTAGTATAAATATATGGCGAGGGAGAGAGAGCCAAAAGCCTCACCCCAAGCCCAACCGAACCTTGAAAACTGAATAATTTCACCCATTTCATTGTTTAAGCAAAGAAGTTAACAGTGGAGGTACACAATACCTAGCTGTAACAAGTGCGGTTAGCTTGTTTTCTGAACCAGCAACTTAATTTAATCTCTTATTAAGTAGTTGATTCATAAAAGATAGTCTAATGCCAAAAGATTTAAGCTCAGTGAAAGCAAAGGTAATCCAACTGCGAGTGAAAAACACCTATCACTTAGGGAAATTCACCAGCAAACTGGAGTACCGAAAGGAACACTGAGTAATTGGTTGAAACCATATCCTCTCCCAGAGGAGATCGGGCAAGCCAAACAAGCTGTTGCTGATGAAAAGCTGCAAAACTACATTAAAACTGTACGCAAGCGTCAGAGGTCAACAGAGTTTAAATTATACAAGGCATTAGGCGATCGCAAGATAACCCCACATCAAAAGAGCAGTATCGCTGAAACTGCGGCATAAACTGCTCGATTTATGAGACTGTAACTCAGCGGTCTAGAGTGCCTGTCTGTCTAACAGGAAGTCGCGGGTTCAAATCCCGTCAGTCTCGCTTAAATAGTCCCGTAGGCGAATTGGTTTAAGCCGTCACCCTCTCAAAGTGAAGATTGCGAGTTCAAACCTCGTCGGGACTACCAAATGGTCAGGTCGCCAAGTTGGTAAGGCGTCGGTCTGCAAAACCGACTAGCGTGGGTTCAAATCCCACTCTGACCTTGGCACGACATAGCAGCGTAGCTTAATGGCAAAGTCCCAAGCTCATACCTTGGTTAATGTGGGTTCAAGTCCCGCCGCTGCTACCAAATGCAGGGATGGTGTAACGGCAACATCTCGATCTCCAAAATCGATGTTCTAGGTTCAAATCCTAGTCTCTGCGTTCTACTGCGTGACCTCATAGTAGAAGCTTACAAACTTGGTATTCAATCTTCGGATTGGAGTAGGTTCAAATCCTACAGCCTCCACCAACTTGGGGGCTGAAAAATAAGCTTCTCAAACTTGCACGGAGTAGATTTTGCCCCCGTGGACAAATGGTTAAGTCGCTGTTCTTTCAAAGCAGAGATTGCGGGTTCAAACCCCGTCGGGGGAATCATTCTGGGTTGGCTCACCTATTGGCGTAGGTATCTGTCTGTAAAACAGTAGCTTAAAGCGTTGCAAGTTCAAATCTTGCCCGACCCATTGTGGAGAGGTGGCCGAGTGGCTTAAGGCGCTTTCCTGCTAAGAAAGAGCGGTGTAATAACCGTCGAGGGTTCAAATCCCTCCCTCTCCGTTTTATCCCCCGGTAGCTCAGTTGGTAGCAGCGCTTGTTTGAAGAACAAGAGGTCGTCAGTTCGATACTGACCTGGGGGGCTGGCATTGCCTCATAGCTCAATGGCAGAGCAAGCGGCTGTTAACCGCGCGGTTGTAGGTTCAAGTCCTACTGAGGCAGCCATTCATTTTATTGCCGGGTAGACGAATCGGTAAAGTCGCATGGCCCTGACCCATGAGATTGCAGGTTCAAGCCCTGCCCCGGCAGCCAATCATTGCCCTGTGGTGTAACTGGCAACATTTCGCGCCTTGAACGCGAAGATTCCAGGTTCAAACCCTGGCGGGGCAGCCAAATTTTGCTCCTGTAGCCCAACTGGAAGAGGCGGCTGTCTCAAAAACAGTCATGTGTGAGTTCAAATCTCACTAGGAGTACCAAAGTTCGCTCCTGTGGTGCAATTGGTAGACGCGGCAAACTTAAAATTTGTTTTTAAATTGTGGGTTCGAGTCCCACCAGGAGCATCAACGGGGTGTAATTCAGCGGCCAGAAGCCATGCTTTGGGAGCATGGAGTCGTTGGTTCAAATCCAACCATCCCGACTTTGCCCCTGTGATATGGGGCTATCTTGTGTATGGGGTATTGGCATAGCGGCTAGTGCATCAGACTTTTAATCTGACTCAGATAGGTTCGACTCCTGTATACCCCATAAATTTACTAAAATGAGGAGAGTAAGAAAGTGAAAATGTCTGGGAAGCGATCGCAATTCCGAAATCTGCGAAACGATGACTTTCAAAGTTCTGTCAAAACAAACACTGCCCTGTGAACTCTGCGAAAGAGAGATGGAACGTTTAACCGCCCATCACTTAGTTCCCAGACAAAGCACCAAACGCCAGAAAGTAGAAACAAGCCCAACGATCGATATTTGTTCGGCTTGCCATCGCCAAATCCACGTTTTATTTGACAACAAGTATCTTGCCAACGAACTAAACACCCCGGAAAAACTGAGAAACGAACCTCAGATGCAGAAATTCCTTGCTTGGGTCAAGAAGCAAGACCCCGGTAAGCGGATAACAGTTCATCGGCAAAAATAAAAAAGGTTTACCTTAATTGAATTGATTTAAAGAAGGATAAAGATATTTTTTCAACCTTTATCCTTCATACTTTAAACTTTTGTTGCCCTTGTAGCCCAACAGGAAGAGGTGCCTCGCTTAGAACGAGGAGGTTACTGGTTCAAATCCAGTCAGGGGCATTGGTGCCAACGCGGGGATGGAGCAATGGCGGCTCGTCAGGTTCATACCCTGAACATCGGCAAGTTCAAATCTTGCCCCCGTCACCAAAATGCAGGTGTGATGTAATGGGTAACATAAGGCTTTCGTAAAGCTTTCTTGCGAGTTCAAATCTCGCCGCTTGCTCCAAATAATGCAGATGTGGTGTAACGGCAACATAAGGGTGTGGTATGCCGTCGATGTGGGTTCAAATCCCGCCTTCTGCTCTCAAAAATGCAGGTGTGATGTAACTGGCAACATGAAGCTCTTGTAAAGCTTTCTTGTGAGTTCGACTCTCACCATCTGCTTGTTAATTTTATAGGTTCCATAAAACCTTGAGGTTTCCACTGGCTGAGCAATCGGCATTCTAATCTTTTCAAATATGCGGATATGGTGTAGCGGTAGCATCTGAGTCTTCCAAGCTCTAGGCACGAGTTCGATCCTCGTTGTCCGCTTTCAAAAATGCGGGTGTGATGTAGTGGCTAGCATCTGAGTCTGCCAGTCTCAGCGCATGGGTTCGAGTCCCGTCATCCGCTTCAGAACTATTTGGGAGTATAGCTCAATGGATAGAGTTTCAGGTTTCGACCCTGAAGGTTGTAGGTTCGAGTCCTACTACTCTCGCTGTTCTCAGTCCTGTAGCTCAATGGTAGAGCATTTGCCTTACAAGCAAGGTGTTGCAGGTTCAAATCCTGTCAGGACTACCAAATTTATGGGAGTGTCGCCTAAAGGATTGGGCATCGGTCCTCTAAACCGATTTGTGTGGGTTCAAGTCCTACCATTCCCGCTGGAAACTTTAGTTTTGTTTAAAAGAGGTGAGTTAAATTGATTTATTAATTTTTGCACCAATGGCATATCGCATTTTACAGCGTGCCCTAACTTCCGAGAGCCTACATACTTTAGTACGAGAGGAAAAGTAACACTGTCAAAAAGCAGTGGGCGTGTGCAAACGGGGAGTGCAAAGAACCCGATAGGTGGGCTTGGAGGTAGCCATCCTTTAAAGAGTGTGTAACAACTCATCGGCGGAGTCCCTCTAGTAGCTGAGAAAACGCAAAATGCTCTGGTAACTTGCACGCTATTTTACCTAAGTGCGATCGCTAAAACATGGGTCTGTAGTTCCAATGGGAGAACGCTTCTCTTGCAAAGAAGAGGCTGTGGGTTCGACCCCCACCAGATCCACTGATGGTGTCTGAAGCCAAAGCGGTGGCGGCGCTGGTTTGTGGAACCAGTCATAGCGGGTTCGACTCCCGTCAGATACCCTTATGGAAGATGCCGCTGAATGGACGGCAACTGGTCTTGAAAACCAGGGCAGGGTAACACCTGGGGGTTCGATCCCTCCATCTTCCTTTATCCACCGGAAGCCGAGAAGCGAGGCACTGTGCTGATAACGCAGAGGTAGAAGGGGCAGTACCTTCCCGGTGGATCGATCGTAAGTATATGGCTTTATGCTAGAGGAATGAAATTGTGCGCCAAAATAGTGGTATTGAGTCAAATTTTGAACTATGCCCACACAAAGTCAACGAATTACTGTCTGGGGTTTGGCAGGTTATGACTGTGAAGGTCAACTGATACTTGTGGTTGAAATCAAGAGTAAGCTTCATACTTCGCCAGAGTGGGTAGCAAAATTTCGTCGAAATATTCTTGCTCATGGAGTTTTTCCAAAAGTCCCTTATTTCCTGATGGTGTTTCCCGATCGGATTTATTTGTGGGCTGGTAAGGAAGCAAGACTGGATGAAAGTGAACCTACTTATGCTATTGATGCACGTCCTATTTTTCAGCCTTATTTTGAGAAAGCTGGTATCAAGAGTGAGCAAAAAATAAGCGCGGAAAGTCTTGAATTAATTTTTTCATCTTGGCTTACAAGCATCATTTTTTCAAGAGAACTACCTAATGGGGCAGATGAATCTCAGCGATGGCTAATTGATTCTGGTCTTTATGCTGCTATTGCTGGAGGTAGTTTACACCACGAGGCTGTTGCGTGAATATTTACGTTGAAACTAATTTTGTCTTGGAGTTAGTTTTTCAGCAGGAGCAATGGGAAAGCTGCGAACAGATTTTGCAAATTTGCGAAGCCGGACGTGCAAAGCTTGTCATACCAGCATATAGTTTGGCTGAACCTCACGAAAAATTAAGCCGTCAGGCAAAGAATCGTAGAAATATTCAGCAATTGCTTAATACAGAACTCAGTCAATTAATACGCACAGCATCCTATACGGCTCGTATTCGTAGTATCCAAGAGATCGCAAGTTTGCTAGTTCAAAGTAATGAGGAGGAACGCCAACGTTTCGTGCAGTATCGCGATCGTTTGCTCAATAGTGCAGAAGTGATTGCGCTTACTGTTGATATCATTTCCGAAGCAGCAACGTATGAAGCTCCTTACAACTTAAAACCACAGGATGCTCTTATTTATGCGTCAGTTATTGCTCACCTTCGTCAGTATCATCCCTCAGTAGCTTGTTTTCTTAACCGGAACTCCAGAGATTTTGATAATCCTGATATTGTTGAGGAACTAAATAATTACAATTGCCGGATGATATCGCGATTCGATCATGGTTATGGTTTTATGCGATCGCAGTTACAGCCATAGTACCAGTCGAGTTACCACATCTTCCTTTATCCACCGGAAGCCGAGAAGCGAGGCGCTGTGCTGATAAGCTGCTACGCATTTAATTTGTATGTTTAGCGGGAGTGGGAGAGTGGGGGAGTGGGGGAGTGGGAGAGGAATTGAAGGTTTGATTGCCGGATTAGAAATATCCGAATTAGATGCGTGTTAGCTTAACGCAGAGGTAGAAGGGGCAGTACCTTCCCGGTGGATTAATATGATCGCGTTATGGGGAGGTCGCCTAAATTGGAATGGCACCGTAGAAACTAGGGAAACGGTTCTCAAAAGGACGACTGGGTTTGCCGAGTAGGGTAAAAAGTTGCTTCGCGACGTTCCCTGAAACCGCAAACGGGCAACGGGTTGCGGAGGCACTGAAAGGAATTAATAGTCCGAGATGGGGGTAGTTCCCATCTGCCTACGGGTAGTAAGAAAGCGCGTTTCCTAAAAGTTGCTGTCGGTCGATGCGGGTTCGAGTCCCGTCCTCTCCATTTTTGTTATTTTATAATTGACCATGAATTGCAATTTTGAGGTGTGGCGATGCAATATCCAGATCCGAAAGTTTTACATCCAATGGCGGGATTTCCTCAAGTTTGTTTCATCAAAAATATTGTTTCAAATCCTAATATTATCATTGGGGACTACACTTATTACGACGATCCAGAAGATTCAGAATATTTTGAACGTAATGTGCTTTATCACTATCCCTTTATTGGTGACAAGTTAATCATCGATAAATTCTGCGCTATAGCCAAAAATGTAAAATTTATCATGAATGGTGCAAATCATAAAATATCTGGGTTTTCTACCTATCCATTTAACATTTTTGGTAACGGTTGGGAGCGTGTTAAACCTGAGCTTAGTGAATTACCTTTTAAAGGCGATACCGTAATTGGGAATGATGTGTGGATTGGATATGAAGCTGTGATTATGCCAGGTGTAAAAATTGGCGATGGGGCAATTATTGCTGCTAAGTCTGTAGTTACCAAAGATGTTAAACCTTACACTATTGTGGGAGGGAATCCAGCACAGGTAATCCGGCAACGTTTTGCTGATGAAATAATCAATGTTTTGTTAGAAATTGCCTGGTGGAATTGGGATATTGAAAAGATTACGATAAATTTGGAGAAAATTGTGGGTGCAGATATTGAAGCATTAAAAATTTGTGTGTGAACGTCAAACATTATCGGGTTATTCCTGGTCTTTTATGTTACAACCTTGCTGAGTGGGGTTCAATGTGGAGTTAGGCGGTAAGAGGTATTAATGGGCTACGAAGTGCCAATGCAGGCGGACATTTTGGCTTTGCTGCAACTGTTCCAAGGTCGCGTTCCCGACCCTGAGTCGCACGGCTGGGTCGTCGAACTGGTGAACGATCGCAGTAGGTGGCAAAAGGGACATGACCTATTCGATCGAGTTCGCACGCGGAACCACAAAGCGATCGACTCTAGCGATCGTGTCAGGGTGTGCCAGTAAGCCTTTGAGGAGGTTTGCCTCCAGAGCCTCTACAACGCTACGCACCCCCGCGATCCGTTCGATTTGTGTTCCCCGTACTGGGTCATCAAAAACGCGATCGTGTTGGCGCGTGCCGTCGGGGTGTCGGTGCAAGATGTCTTAGCGATCGTACTGGGAGAAAGTGGAAATTAGAGGTTGAGATGAAACCAATAATACAGAGGAACTTTTAACTGGCGGCGAGTTGCTGTAACGACAAATTGTAGTTACAATGGCGCTATCGAATTTGAGTGGGATGAAGCCAAGCAACTTGCTAATCTTCGCAAGCACGGCATTGACTTTGTTGATGTTCCGGCAGTTTTTGATGGAGACATCGTGACTGTTGAAGACGATCGCTTTAGTTATGGAGAGCAACGTTTCATTACCCTTGCCTTGTTGCAAGGGCAAGTCGTTGCTATTGTCCATACTGAAAGAGACGATATCACTCGCATTATTTCGGCAAGAAAAGCAACTAGATATGAGCAACGAACCTATTTCGAGCAAATCTCAAACTGATTGGCAACGCCTAGATGCCATGACTGATGAAGATATCGATTTATCTGATTGTCCAGAAATCACACCAGAAATGTTTGCCAAAGCAGTAATTCGACGCGGATTACCATCTGCTAAGAATAAATCTCAAGTTACCTTGCGGATCGATAGTGATGTTTTGGAATGGTTCAAATCTCAAGGGCGCGGTTATCAGACCCAAATTAATGCTTTGTTACGAGCTTATATGGAAGTCCATCGGTGTTAGCAATATAAAGTGCGCTCGCATATTGCATAACTGCCAACTATTTGCTAAAATAACATAACGGTGTTTTGAGGATAAGATAATTTTTCCCACAGGCGAACAAGGAAAATCTTGCATTAGAGTTTGTCAGTACCTAACAAACTTCTATCGTTCTATAGATCTTGTTCGTTTTGATGAGCGTACAGGCATTGTATATATTTTTGTATCTGAAGAACTGCAAGTTGTTATTTACCGTGATGGAAATTGGAGGTTTAGATGAAACCAGATTTTGACACGATGAGTATTGCCGAACTACGAGCTTACTTTCTTTCACATCGCGATGATAACGAAGCATTTTACAAACTGGCCGATCGCATAGAATCGAGTTCTGAAGATACTGAACTTTATCCCTGTCCAGATACTCCTGAGAATATCGCTATTATGGAAACAGCTATTAGGAAGCAAATTAATAAATTGGAAGATAAGCGCAAAGGATAAAATAAGCAATAGGAGATGGAAAATGAGTATAAGTGTTGATCTACCACCAGAATTAGAGAGTGAACTTTCTACAGAAGCTTCTCAGCTTAACCTGCCCTTGTCTGAATATATTTTGCGTGTTCTGTTGATAAGGCAAGGTGTGGCTAATCCTCCCAAAAATGGAGTAGAACTGGTTGCCTATTGGCAAAGTGAAGGTGTGATTGATTCAAGCTCTGATATTACTGATAGCCAAGAGTATGCTCGCAAGTTGCGGCATGAAGCCCAAACACGCGATCGGCTATAGGTGAAATAGATGTATTTGTTGGATACCGATGTTTTGATTGATATTCAACGCGGTCATACGCCTGCGATCGCGTGGTTTGCTAGTCTGTCCGAAATTCCTAGCGTTCCTGGTTTTGTTGTGATGGAACTCGTTCAAGACGCTCAAAATAAACAACAGGTTCGCAATGCCTTAAAGCTGGTTGCTCCATTACCTATTATTTGGCCAACTGAGGCTGATGGCACCCGCGCTTTATCCGATTTTACTGCCTATCACCTATCCCATAATTTAGGTCTGATTGACGCACTGATTGCTGCTTGTGCTGTTGGGAGAAGTGCAACGCTTTGTACTTTTAACGTCAAACATTACCGGGTTGTTCCTGGTCTTGTTATGTTACAACCTTATACGCGCTAATGAAACCAGATTTTGATACGATGAGTATTGCCGAACTGCGAGCTTACTTCCTTTCGCATCGCGATGATAACGAAGCGTTTTACAAACTTGCCGATCGCTTGGAGTCTCGTGCTGAAGATACTGAACTTTATCCCTGTCCAGATACTCCTGAAAATATCACTATTATGGAAACAGCAATTAGGAAGCAAATCAATAAATTGGAAGAGAAGCGCAAAGGATAAGGTGGTTGTAGTGTTTATTCGCTACTCCTGAACTTTGCCGTTAGTGTACAAAATATCTGATTGCCTACTTTGCTAGTTTGTGCTAATTTTATAGTGTTCCTATTTTTCTGGTGATTGAGGAGTAAATTTCTATGTTTTCGATTGATATATTCCTCACGCATTATGGTCGTTCAACTGCATTGGAAAATTCTCTGAAGTTTGCTCAGAAACACAAAACACAGTTACTTAATGTTCTTCGTATTGACAAGTTTAGCAGAAGTTCTGACAATGGCCAAATTTTAGGAGATCATATTTTCTACCTAATTTTTGCCAATTCCCAAAGTCTAGGTAAATTATTTGTCTTGGGTTGCGAAGCAAAGAGTGGTTATGGCGGTGCTAGTCCAGCGGACTTCAAAAGAATGATGGATTGGCTAACTGCTCATGAAATTGACATTTCCTATTACTCGCCTCATTCGGATGATGAACATCTCAAATTTTGGGGAACTGAACTTAACGAGTATGGTGAGGAAGTTCCTTCCGCAAATGGGCTACACAGAAAGCATGGTCCTAGCCCTTGGGACTACGGTGACTTGTTCTTCGTACAAGGAAAACGTTCGGAAGTATCTCAAGGATTGTGGAGAAAAACTGGTGGTACAAAACAAAAGTTGTATTTTTCCACTCTTGAATTTTTACTAGAGGAGTTAAGCTTAGGTGAATTTCTGAACTATTTGTAAATAGTTAGCCTACTTTGTCGCATCGCATATCTTCAGAATCAAAGAGGTTACTTTGATGAAATTAGACCATCGCATTGTCTAACTACCTACAGCCATTAAATTGTTGATTTATCAATGACTCCCAGCCATGAATACTCAATTTCTCAAATTAGAATTAATCCAATGGATTTTGTCATTAAAAGATTCTGAAGTCTTAAACGAAATCCAAAAAATGAAGGAAAATTATGATGAAAATGCTCCTGCCGTCCAACCTCGTCAATTTGGCTGTGGCAAGGGAATTTTTACTTACAGCGGTTCCCGCTCTTATGAGGTACAGTAGTAATTAGTAGACCAATTTATTACAAACCGCTAAAGAATATTTAGTGTACCTCATTACAGCGGGAACCGCTGTATGTGGCAGATGATTTTGATGAAACTCCTCCCGGTTTTGAAGAAAAACGCTTACTATTCCAGGCAAGGATGGAGATGATGTACCGATCTACCTAGAAAAGCAGTTAGTACAATTATTAACAAAACTGGAAGACTTAAGGGAGGACGATAATTTATGAGTCAATACAGCATGATGATTCAATGGTCTGATGAAGATGGGCTTTTCTTAGTTACTATTCCAGAATTTGCCGATCGCGTTGTCATGCCTTGCACTCACGGCAAAACTCGTGAGGAAGCAATTCGTAACGGCGAAGAAGTGATAGAAATGTACTTGGAAGGTTGGCAAGTAGAAGGTGAACCTATCCCTGAACCTAATACGCTTCAAGCTGTCTGATTACCATAGTCTTAAAAGATATGACTCACAACAGAACTTGAAGACGATATGAATGAAATCTCACAAGACTGGAAAGAACGAGCGATTGAAGATTTGCGAGTTATCAACTCTGAAGAATTCGTGAATGATGACGGTGAGATGTGTCATTGCATCTATAGCTTCAGCCTTGATGCGGTGACATTTGTTGATGATGCAGTCATTCAGCTATTGAAAGATCGAGGAATCCAAGAGTTAGAGGAATTGCCCGATCCATTGAGTGAAGGAGAGTAATCGGATTTCTTTTAAATTGTCAATTTTAGACTTAGAGTAAAGAATTGCAGATTGAAGTTTATTCTTTGAATTTGAAATTTGCAATCTCCAATTTGAAATTATTTTTCCCTTGCCTGCGGGATGCAGCCCTATTTTTCCTAAAGATGGGGGTTCAAGTTCGACTCTTGAGCAAGGGGTTAATTCGAGGTATGTTGTTGCGCTTGGGCGCTAAAGGGGCTAAAGCCCAACAACATACAAGTAATTTTTTTTACCACAGATGAACACAGATTTGGGTTCACCTTGATGACTCACCTGACTGGGTGAGGTTAGATCGCTATTTTATTTGTAGTATATAAGTAGTATTAAAGGCGATCTTTATGATTACTCTGACGATGCGCCCGTTGGCGATCGCAACTGAAACTGACTTGGAAGCGATCGCACATCTTCTGAACACCTGCGAAGAGGTCGATCGCCTAGATGAAGGCTCGTCTGTCTCGGAACTGCGGACAGAATTTGACGTACCATCTCTAGATAAAGCGCGAGATATCCGTCTTTGGGAAGATGCAGACGGCAAGTTGATTGGCTTCGGTGAGTTGGGGATACCTGAGTCAGGCGAGGTAATCGATGGCTGGCTCTGGTATCGCGTCCATCCTAGCGCTCGTGGTAGCAGTCTGGAAAGGCAGATCGTCGCTTGGGGTGAGCAGCGAATGCGCGAGGTTGGATTAGAGCGTGGTGTGCGTGTGCAACTGCGCTGCGGTGTTCGCGATGACAAACCGTACTACATCACAGTAGCAGAAAGTTGTGGTTTCAGGGCCGATCGCTATTTCTTGACAATGGAACGCAGTCTCGCCGAACCGATTCCAGAACCGCAATTTCCAGCCGGTTTTACTTTACGCCAAGCAAGTCATCAAGACGCCGAAGCTTGGATGGAGATGTACAACCAAACCTTTATCGACCACTGGAATCACCATGATATAACAGTTGAGCGCGTTAAATATTCACTGACTACACCCAACTACAAACCCGAATTGGATTTGGTTGCTGTTGCACCAGATGGAACCTTCGCAGGCTTTTGCTACTGCGCCATTCATCCAGAAGATAACGATCGCACCGGACGCAAAGAAGGCTGGATAGGCATTCTGGGTACGCGGCGCGGTTTCCGCAAATTGGGACTAGCACGAGCGATGTTGCTTTCGGGAATGCAGCAATTGAAAGCTGCCGGAATGGATACGGCTAAACTTGGCGTGGATACCCAAAATCCCAACAATGCTAGCCACCTTTACGAGTCCGTTGGCTTTCGCAAGCTTTACAGTTCGATGTCTTACGTTAAGGATGTTTAGCGATCGGGCGATCGATCGCCCAGAAAAAAAACTTTTCCCAACCCCTTGACACTTATGTAGTATGCAATGTAGTATTAATGGTATGGGAATCAAATCACAGGCAAAAACCCTTGCCTGAAATGCCCAATCCGAACCTTGAAAACTGAATAGGAATTTAAAATTCCAGCCAACGTTCATCAAAAAGTCTCGTAACAGAGACGGTCTTATCATGTTGCTACTTTACAACAGACTGTTTGGTTTGTCCAAGCCTCCGTCTGAATCGAAAACAAAGCCGCCTCTGATTAGTTCCAACCCATCTGAAACGGAATTAGAGCAAGAAAGTTCTGCACAACTCAGATAGACAAAAGTTACTGAGTCAATCCGTAAAATCAGACAGGAATATCATTTGGATCGGCGTTTCTTGTTGTAAAAATCATCAGCGAATCTGTTGGAAAAAGAATTGCAAATCTAAAATCTAAAATCGATAAAGGAGGTACTCAGATGGTTCACATTCGCTTTGAAGGACGTTCCTACGATATTGCAGAAAATCATCTGGGTATCGCACCTGGGATGAACGATACTGCTGTCAAAGAACGCCTCTCACAACACTTTGACGTAAATCGCGATCGCTTTGTGCCTTACATAGTCGATCGCAGACCGGGCGGCGATTTAATTGTACGTCCAGAGGCTGTTTACGGCTAACAACAGGCTGTTCCGCACCCCGACATCAAAAGCGCTACACACATTTAGGTCTAGCTCCGAAAGGATTGTGGGTTCGATTCCCACTAAAGACTACGGTCTTTATGGCGGAATGGTAAACGCACTAGAAGTTGTTAAAAGCTTTTCTAACTTGTGCGGAACAACATTTTAAAAATTGTGATTTTGAATTCAACAATTAATTCAAAACTCAAAACTCAAAACTTTTCTTCTATGCCGCACCCTAACTACTGAAGCGTACATACATCTGGTCTACGTAACCGGAGGTTGTAGGTTCGACTCCTACCAGCTGCACCAAATGCGGCTGTAGCTCAACGGATAGAGCGCTAATGTCAAACGCTTTATTGACTTGTGCGGGGTAGATAGAAAGGTAGTAAAAAGTTTCACTTCGCGCCCTAACTCAGGAAGCTTACATACTAGCTCATTGGTAGAGCAATCGACTCTTAATCGATCTGTAGCGGGTTCAAATCCCGCGTATAAACAAACAGCTTTCTTGACTTGCGCGAAGTGGCTTTAACTGCCATAACTATGTTTATTCTGGCTTTTTGCCATTATGTTTTCTGTTCCGCGCCCTAATGGGCAAAGCATACACACATCCAGTGCCTAGCTTTGGCAACTTGCACGGAACTTAATATTTCCAAAATTCCCAATTTCCACTTCGCACCCTAACAGAAGAAGCATACACACTTTTCGTAACTATAACGGTCATAAGGTAGCGATGTTCGAGCGATCGAACAAGTGAGCTTTCCAAGTCTCTATGAGATAAGGATCGCGTGCCCACTGCCAGGTAAAAACTGGTAAGAGCGGCAGTTGTGCCATCGCTTTTTCAACTTGTGCGAAGCAACCTTAAAAAATTTTTCCCGCGCCCTAATGGAGAAAGCTTACATACTAGCCTAGTGGTTTAAGGCACTTGACTCATAATCAAGCAACCCTTGCGGGTTCGCGGGTTCAAATCCCGCGTGTGAACACACAGCTTTCTCAACTTGCGCGGGGTGTTTTTAATCATAACTAATCTGAATAAAAGGAGAGCAAAATGCTTTTAAATTACTTGTCAATCAAAAACTTTTACCAAAATTCAACTCAAAAGTGCAATTCACATAAATCGAAAAGGTTGATTGATGAGCGAACATCGCTTGGGTGAAATTGTCATCGAACGCCCTCGTGGAGGAATGAGGATAAGTGCAAAGAAGCTGACAGGCTACAAGAAAGAACTTCAAAAAATTACTGAAGAAGCAAGTGAAGATGGATTGTTGTCTCCTTATTTGATAAAGATAAGGAAACGCACGAAGCACTTCTCAGACCATCTGGGGCCATTGCGTCGCTGGTTACGTTCTAAAGTAGGACAAAATTGGGATGCTGTCTATAAGGAATTATGCCAGCAGATTGAAACCAAAACGCTAATTGGGCAACATCTTCTCGTTCATGTATGGCAGTTTTTGGAACGAGATGTTGAGTTAATTGATGAAGTTCCTTACAACAAAAAGAGGTACTCATACTCTGAAAGGCGTCAGCTAGGTTATTGGCGAGATGAGCTTTATGTCCATCCAGATACAGGAATTGTCTGTTTAGCCAAGAGAAAACCGAATAAAGATATCAAAAAAAAGCGTCACAACAAGCGAGATGATTTGGTGGTTATCGATCCATATCATCAATATCGCAAACTGGATGATTTGTGGTATTTGGTCACGCTGCAAGATATTCCACCTATGGGGAAACCTACGGATGTTGTACTGAAAACCAGCATCCAAACTGGGATAGCATGGCAGGAGTATGGTAGGGAAGTTTATGCTGTCAGCAAACAGCAGTGTGGTAAGAAGGAAATCAAGTTTATCATGCAGCAACTGGATAAAAATTAAGCCTAACGACTAAAGTCGCGGCTACACAAACTCATACCGCCTGCGCGGTCTGAAATGCCACAATTTTTCACTTCGCGCCCTAACTGAGAAAGCTTACATACTAGCCAAATGGAAAAGGCGCTTGATTTAGGTTCAAGTATATGCGGGTTCAAATCCTGCGTATGACAACACAGCTTTCTCAACTTGCGCGGGGTGTTAATTTTTTAATTTTGTTTATTGTGTATAGGAGGTAGCCATGTCTGCCAAAACTATGGTAATTCTGGAAGAGTTAAAATCCCTGACAATGCTGGAAACTTCCGAACTGGTTAAGCAGATAGAGGCTACTTTTGGTGTTGATGCTTCAGTTCGCGAACCTATCATCATTAAACGCGATCGAATTGATAATGATGAAGGTGATGAAGCAGTACAAACTGAGTTTGATGTGGTGCTGGAAGAAGTTCCTGCCGATCGGAAGATTGCTGTTCTTAAAATGGTACGAACTATCACTGGTTTGGGTTTGAAGGAAGCGAAAGATTTTGTTGAGTCAACGCCGCAAGTTGTAAAATTTGCGATCGCACTCTCCGACGCCCAGGATCTCAAACAGCAGCTAGAATCACTCGGTGCAAAGGTTTCTGTCAGGTAAGGCAACTATGAGCGATCGGCCCTCGACATACCAAACGCTGGGTGAGATAGAAAGTCTTGTCCGCGCATTCAAAGAATGTAAACTACCGCAATGGGAATGGAATCATCAGGCACACTTAACTGTTGCACTTTGGTTTCTCTTTCATTACTCCGAACAAGAAGCAACACATTGCATTCGTGTTGGCATCATGCGGTACAACGCTGCTGTTGGTATTCAAACAACTCCAAACAGCGGCTATCACGAAACCATAACTCTATTTTGGATTCGGATAATCAGCGAATATCTTGCTACTGAAGGTGCTTATTCCACAATGGTAGATCTTGCTAACGGACTTATTCAAAGTTACGGAAATAAGAATCTGCCTCTTGAATATTACAGTCGCAAGTTGCTTATGTCCTGGAATGCTCGCCAAAACTGGGTTGAGCCTGATTTGAAATCTATAGCTAATTGCAACGCTTGTAGCCCGCCTGCGATTCAAATCGCAGGCTAATAGCTAAAGCAGCCCGCCTGCGATTCAAATCGCAGGCTAATAGCTAAAGTCCACTTAAGTGGACTAAAGATTTCTTTCCAGTCCATTAAAATGGACTTTCGCTATTAGCTGGGGGTTTGAACCCCCAGCGGGTATGGGCGACTCAAGTAACACAATGGCAGTTATCGCCGCGCCCTAACTTGGAAAGCTTACATACCCTTCCACGGTAAACCTAAAGCTTTCCGAACTTGTGCGGTTTTTAATTAATTATTTGCGTGCGATATCTGCCTCCTTAACTCACATAATTATAAGGAGGTTGCCATGAATACAGCAGAACGTGACTTACGTTTGGAAATGCTTAATAGCTTACTGACTACACCTCACCGCAAGCTGGAACAAGTATCGGAAATTCACAAGTTAATTGTAGAACTCGATCCGATTTTTTACGGGCATTTAGCTGTTTGGTATCAGCAAAATGGTGATGTGCGCGATCATAAGGAAGTGTTTGTTGGTAATTTGCTTACGGGCAATTTAACCGAACACCGCGATGCTGGTTTTGTGATGTTGCAAGAATTTCCGCCTTATGAAGTATCGCGCATCGTGGACTTTATGAAGGAGCATCGGGGAAAAGTTCCTCGTTCTGCACGCACAGCAGTAACGCGCTATCTGAAGACACGGGAAAAGAATCCAAAGTTCTTTGACAGTGCTGCACTGCGGGGACGCAAGGCGATGAAGCACTTGTATGCGACATTGCACATTAAGCCTAATGAGCGTGCTAATGCAGTGTTGTTCAAGGATGCACCTCCAGAAGATAGTCTTGCTTTTATGCTCAAGCAATTGGCAAAAGCGGCAACTCCCGCCGAACAAGCAGCGTTAATTGTCGAGCATAAAATTCCTTACACTGTTGCTGTTGGTGCGGTAAAACAAGTAACGCCAACAGTGTTGGTAGCGCTGATTAATTCGATGTCGCCGCAAGAGGTAATTAATAACATCAAGTCGCTGAAAGAACGGGGTGTAATGGATCACCCAGATGTGAAGGCGCTGATTGATGGGAAACTGGAAGAAGCGGCGAAATCCGATCGGGTATCGGCGTTTAAGGCAATGAAAGCAGCTGAAGTAGCGGTTGTTGATGAAGCAACAGCTACTAAGTTGGAGCAAGTTGTCGATATGCAGGTGAAGCAGCGGGGTAAAATTACCAAGACTACTGCTTTGCTGGTGGATAAAAGCGCGAGTATGACGATGGCGCTGGAAGTTGGCAAGCAAATTGCGTCGATCGTATCTGCGATCGCACAAGCAGATTTGTTTGTTTATGCTTTCGATGCGATCGCTTACCCCATTCAAGCACAGGGTCAAAACCTCTCAGATTGGGAAAAAGCCTTCCGCCATATTTTCCCAAACGGCAGTACCAGCATCGGTGCGGCGTTGGAAACCATGCGGTTGAAGCGACAAGCGATCGAGCAGATTATCATCGTAACTGATGAAAATGAGAATACCGCTCCTTACTTCAACACCGTTTATCCTCGCTACTGCGAAGAGTTGAAAGTTACACCAAATGTAGTTCTGGTCAAAGTCGGTCAGCACAACGGCTATTTGGAACATCAGCTACAGCAGAACAAGGTAACTTTTGAAACCTTTACTTTCGCGGGTGATTACTACGCGCTGCCAAACTTGGTGCCTTTGCTATCCCGGCGTTCTCGTCTAGAATTGCTGATGGAAATTCTGGAGACACCTTTGCCAGTAAGGGATGACAAGTGAGGTAATCGGGGAACCCCACCGGGTGTGGTCAAAACCCGTTGGGGATGTAGGGGACAAGGAGGAGGGTGTGGTCAAAACCCGTTGGTGATGTAGGGGACAAGGAGGACAAGGGGGACAAGG
>NZ_JAIQZN010000052.1:36529-52769 GCF_023333585.1 Argonema antarcticum A004/B2 | reverse complement strand
AAGCTTGACGAAGTAAGGGATTATGGACTAAAGGTAACAGTTGGAGTTGCCTTAATCGCCCTAAAGTTGCTATAAATCATCGCCGTACATCCACGTTCAAATCCGTCTAGTCCTTTTCCCCCTCTCCTCCAGAGGAGAGGGGGCAGGGGGGTGAGGTCAACCCACGCAACAAGCTTTAACATGAAGAGGTGTGAACTATCTCTTCTCGGTATGAACTGGCAGGAAGTTTCTGGTAACTGGGTGTACATCCCCCCGCATCCCAAAGCAATTATCCATTTCCTGGGCGGTGCTTTTGTGGCGACTGCGCCCCAAGTCACCTATAGATTATTATTGGAACACTTGGGAAGCCAGGGATACGCAGTGATTGCAACTCCGTTTGTCAATACTCTGGATCATAGTGCGATCGCTAAAGATGTACTGTATAAGTTCGATCGCACCATAGATGAATTGCGGACAAAATCTATATTGAAACGCCGATATCTCCCAACTTACGGAATCGGACACAGCATGGGTTCCAAGCTGCATTTACTTATAGGTAGTCTTTTTCCAGTCGATCGGGCCGGAAATATCTTAATTTCTTTCAATAACTTCGCCGCACGCGACGCCATCCCCTTTGTCGAACAGCTAAATTTCAATCCTGGTTTCAATGTCGAGTTTACGCCTTCGCCAACAGAAACCAACAAACTCATCGCCAAAGGCTACCAAGTCCGGCGCAATCTCCTGGTTAAATTTACCAAAGATACGATCGACCAAACATCCCCTTTAACCGAGTTGCTGCAAAAACGCTTTCCCGATATGGTAACGGCTTTAAGCCTGACCGGAAACCATTTGACCCCCTTGGGTCAAGATATCAGCTGGCGAAGCGGACAGGACTTTTCTCCCTTCGATGCGATCGGTCAATGGGTCAAGCAAGAAATCTATCGAGAATTCAATCAGCTAAAATCGGTAGTGCTACGCTGGCTCAATCCGTTATCATCACCATAATGTTTCACCATCAACAGACAATTGCGATTCTCAGCATTGCGAGTATAACTTAGACTTGAGGCTATATTCTTCATCAGTTGCAGACCCCGCCCGCCTTCAGAATCGTTTTCCTCATGGCTAACCATCTGAGCTAGCTTTTCCTCTAAATCGAAAGGTGGGCCATAATCCCAAACTCGCATCTCTATACGATCGTCCAATATGGTCACTTCAATATCAATAATAACTTCTGATGATTGATTTTTGTGGGCATGGCGAACGGCATTAGTAAAGGCTTCAGCTAAGGCGAGCTGGCATTGCAACCATACTTCTTTTGTTATTGGCGGCTTATACAACTGCTCAAACCACGACAGAACTTGAGGTAAAGCCTTGAGATCTGTGTGAAGTTGTAAATGACTTTTACGGGATGCTGGCAATTTGACAAACCCTTTCATTCAAGAAAACCAGAACTCGGAGGTGATTCTTAAATTTACAGTAACTTTGCTTGATGTGGATCGCATCTGTGCTAGTGTCGTATCTTAAAACTACTTAGCAGAGAATGAAATTTTCTTATCTTTTGAGGGATGCTTCAATATTAGAAGAATGGTATCATTTTTAATCCATGTTTCAAATTGTGGTTATTGATGATGATCCTGCAATACAGTTAGTGCTGACAAGACTGCTGAAAAAACAGGGTTATGATGTAACGGCGGCAAAGGATGGACAAGAAGGCTTAGCGCTGGCGCAGAAGTTACATCCGGCGCTGATTATTTGTGATTGGATGATGCCCCGGATGAATGGCATAGAAGTCTGCCGTCGAGTAAAGGCAGATGCAAAGTTATCGACTACGATTTTCATTCTACTGACTTCCCTGGATTCGGTGGAAGATCGGGTCAAGGGGCTAGATGCAGGCGCGGATGATTTTATCTCCAAACCGATCGAGATCAATGAGTTGCAAGCGCGGGTGAGATCGGGACTGCGACTGCACCAACTCAACCACGCCTTGCAGAAACTCAACCACGACTTGCAGACCGAAAAGCAAAAATTGGCAGCGGAATTGGCTGAGGCGGCTGAATACGTGCGGAGTCTCCTGCCAGAACCATTAAAGGGGCCGATCGCAATCCAAGGAAAGTATATTCCCTCCACCAGTCTGGGAGGCGATGGCTTCGATTATTTCTGGCTTGATGAGAATTTATTGGCGATTTACCTAATGGATACAGCAGGACACGGGTTGAAAGCTGCCCTCCCTTCCATTTCGGTGATGAATTTGCTCAGATCGCAAACCCTTCCCAATCTTGATTACTCTCAACCCAGCCAGGTTTTGAGCGCTTTAAATCACACTTTTCAGATGACTGCCCAAAACGATAAATATTTTACCATCTGGTATGGCGTTTATAACCGAGTTAAGCGTCAACTTACTTATGCCAGCGCCGGACATCCCCCAGCAGTCTTGCTATCGGGAACGCCGCAATCAATCCAACGCCTGAAAACGCCCGGTATGCCTGTTGGTATGTTCGAGGATGTCCTATTTACCGATCGATTCTGCGACATACAGGCGTCCAGTACCCTTTACATTTTCAGTGATGGGATTTACGAAATCCCGCAACCGAACGATACTATCTGGGGTCTCGATCCTTTCATCAATCTCCTGAAAAACTCTAAAATTGACGGCAAGTCCAATTTAGACCAGATCTTGCAAGAAGTTGAGGCTATTAACTCTAAAGACATTTTTGATGATGATGTCTCTATACTAGAGATTAATTTTGATTGAACTATGAACTAGCCCCCACGCTTGGGCTAGGAGTGCTGACAATCAATTTGGTGGACTAGCTGAGCGAGCCTATTGTGTTGTTGAATTCATCTCGGTTGGGAAATATTTGAAAGACGCGATCCATGCTGGTGAGTTCAAACAACATTCTGATTTGCTCATTAATCGAGCAAATAAAAAGCTTACCTCCAGCAGCACGAACTGTTTTCAAGGCTAACACTAAAGCGCCCAGTCCAGAACTATCCATAAAGGTGACATCCTGGAAATCTATCAACACAATATTTACTCCATTTTCCACAATTTCGCCAATTTCCTGGCGAAATTCACTACCTTTTGCACTATCTAAAATTCCAGCGGGTTGAATAACTTTAAAAACAGGATTCATAATGTCTAGAAATCAGTTTGTCAAGATTTTTAGAGCCAAAGCACAGGTGATCGATAAATAACCTAGCTTGTCTATATTTATCGCTAATTTTCGCTCAATTTAAAGAGATGGGCATTAAAGCTCAAACTCTACGCATCTGACTTTAGCATAGAGAGGAGCTTTATTATCATCTTTCTTCCCCCGTGGAGACCCCCGCTATAATCAGCGCGGACACATCGAGCCGTAGGTGAGTACCGCGCATTGATTTAGCGGCGGTCGGAAACGGGGGATATTTTATGGGGGTCAATCCCCCTAAAATATCCAAATCACTGTCCATAGGAATAACCATCCTTCTTAAGAATGTGTTTGCAGTACTTATGGCTGATTCCTTGAACCAGTCCATCTTTTGTGGATATATTGAAACTTCCAGTAGCGCGAGTTGCTACTCGTCCAACATAAGTCCCAATCTTTTTGCCGGAAGTGACAGTCGCTTTAACGATGTCACCAGTCTGAAAACCTTTGTGAAATTTGGTTCTAGAGCAATAACGAACCGGAAACCCCCATTTATCAGTACGGCATTGTTGACGAGTTCCATGTCCTTTTGCGGCAATTAGTAGAGGTTTGACACCTGTCGTGATTAACTGTTCTGGCGTTGACGCTCCAACGCCAGCCGCATCCCAGTAATGAGTCTTGTCTAAGCCTCGAATGGTGCGGTTGTACTTGGTACGTCCTCCTGTGCCAACCTCTACGGGTAAACCTGTTTGTTTTAGGTTTTCGTAGAGATTCCATCGGGTTGCATTGACGGCTGCGGTATCTGCCAAAGGTTTTTTAGCTTGCCCCAGAATTCGTTTGAGCAAATCAGGCTTACCTTTAAGGAAGTCTTTGATATCTTGGCTACCTTTTTTCTGATTGCAAGGCACACAAGCTAGGCTAATGTTACTGACACGGTTAGAGCCACCTTTTGAGCGAGGATTGATATGCTCAATCTCAAGCTTGGTATCCTTTGCGCCGCAGTAAGCACAAGTTCTGTCCCACAACTCAAGCAAAAACTCACGCATCTCGTAGCCAGCTAACGTCCCTTGTTGATAACCCACCCCGCTAATCTCTGCATCCTGCATCTGTTGCGTGTCAAATCTAACCAACTCTTGAGAGATAGCTGTAATTTGACACAGTGACGATAGACGCTTAACCCAAGTCAAGATGTTAGCTACTCGACTGTTTAAAGACGGTGGCAACCATCCTTTTGAACGGGTGCGGTTAAGAAAACGAGGCTGCCGATAACGAGTTTTACGGTGGCGGCGTGAACGTCTTAACTGGCGACGTGAAGTTAAAGTATCGCGAATCTGAAAACCACGATGCTGAAGTTCAGCAACCCAAACAACCTCGCCAGTGTTGTCGTTGACTAATGCTAATCCACTGGTTTTTGCTCCTGGGTCAATCTTGACTCGAAGTGGTCTTATTTCAGGATTTAACACCTCCTCTTTCAGTATTAGTGTAAAAGGATAGCGGCGAAATACGGCGGCTTTCCCTTGGGATAACAGCATTCTCGCCCTACCTGGATGGATGGGATTAAGAGGCTGCTTGTTGGTGTCTAGAACGAAAACTTTACTCACGAATGAGTCTCCTTGCGGGTAATGTTAGCCTTGACAATGTTTTAGAAGTTTGTCACGTTAACGACACTGGCTTCGACCCAATATGCCTGTTTAATCGTTAACCACAGAGCTACAGACTGGCTTGCCTAGCGGCACGCTTGCGCGAACGTATCCGTAGGTGTGATGGCTTCTAAAACGTAGTACACAAGGCACGCATTGAGCTTGCCGAAATGTACTTAGTCGGGTAAACTCTGGGCTTCTCTTAAAAGCCCCCGCTAGAGTCGGTACTCCGACGATTCGGTGGGTAGTTTACCATTCAACAGATTGGATTGGGCTAACTTTGGCCCGGTAGAGGAGTCGATCGCCCTGTCGATAGCCAGTGTAGCGTACCTTGATGGGATCGCCTGGTTGCGCCGTAAGTTCCATCAGCTGATGCTGGTGGGGGTCGTAAGGCAACTCTGCTCCCACGGGTGCTAGAGCCTCCACACCCCATTGTTGCACGAGCTGTTCCACAGGTCGCAGCAACGGCAGCAATTTTACAGCCGGTAGCGCTTGATTTTGCCCAGCAGCATAAGCAGCTGTGGGCCACTGGATGAGCCAAGATTCTAAAACCTCCAGACTTGACTGCACAAATTCCTGCATCAAAGATTGTCGCTGTTCCTCCATTTGCTCTAGCAACCGTTCGTACTCCTGCTGTAATGCTGGTGCTGTTTCTGGCGATCCTGTAGTCCAATTTATTTGGCAAGCCCCAAAAGTTGCCAATAACTCGCTCACCGGCACTTCCAAAGCTTGACTGAGTTTGAGGATATTTTCTAAGCGCATCTGCATCACCTCTCCTCGCCGCAACCGCATTACCTGCCGTTCCGAGACACCTGCCTTGCGACTGAGAGCTTTAAAACTAGAAACACCCGCCACCTGCATTAAACTTTGCAGCTGGTGGGTGTAGTCTTGAAGCGGAGACTGGTTCATTCTTCGAGCAAACTTCTTAACATCCAAGCATTCTTTTCGTGTATTTGCATCCGCTGAGTCAAGAGATCGGCAGTTGGTTCGTCATTCACCCCCTCAACGCTAGGGAAGATAGAGCGAGCGGTTCGCACTACAGCTTCTTGACCTTCCACGAGTAGGCGGATCATTTCCTGGGCTTTGGGAACGCCTGCTGTCTCTGAAATCGAGCTTAATCTTGCATAATCGCTGTAAGTTCCTGGAGCCGGAAAGCCCAAAGCTCTGATTCGTTCCGCAATTAGATCCACGGCTAGAGCCAATTCAGTGTACTGCGTCTCGAACATCAAATGCAATGTCTGAAACATGGGGCCTGTGACGTTCCAGTGAAAGTTGTGGGTTTTCAGGTAAAGTGTATAGGTGTCCGCTAGCAGGCGAGACAGTCCTTCGGCAATTTCTTGGCGAGCTTGTTTGTCAATGCCGATGTTTACTGGTATAGCTTTGTCGTGAAGTTGCATATTTTTGTCCTCATTTAGGAATGAAATTTTTTTACTCAGGCTAGGTGCATCCGTAAAACAGAGGGGGGAGCCTTGCGGACTCTGCAACGGATGGTTTCTTGGCCCAGTCGCTGGCAAGCCTCAAATCGGTGGCAACCGGAGAAGCCATAATATTGTCCGTCTACTTCGAGAACGTCGATTGGTTCTTGCTGACCGATCGATCGAATCGATTCCACTAATGCGTCTACTTTTGTAGGATCGGTCTGTCGGATCAGGGGACGATGAATCTGCCGTAGGGGAATTTCCTGTATTCTAACCATCAGGCTTGTTACTGCTTCCATACCTAAGTCTCTACCTTTTAATCATACTCGTTATGACTTCAAGTTGCTATTTACCAACTTTTGAGCCGATTAACTTTCTCGAAAGTCTAACAGCGTTTTACAGACCACGTTCCCAAAGGATGGAATAAGGGACTACATAGATAGAAAGCCTAAAGCTATGCTCGATCAAAAAAGATATATCGCGAGGCAGCTAATGCAGAGAACTACTTGTATCCTCAGAGAGATTTTGATGCTAACCTGGGATCGCGACGGTCGATGGGTGGGTTACTGGTGGCGTACAGCGGTAACAGTGTTTTGTTTGGTAGGACTCACAGCAGACGTGCGAGCAACGGCTGTGGGTGGGGATGTGGAACTCAAAGTCGGGATTGTGCAGCGATTTGGTGCGACACCAGAGGATGAGCTGACTTTGAAGGCGACAGAGGGCTCTAGCTTGACATTGCGGTTCCTAGCTGGAAATATGCAGCCACAAACTGTTTTGGCGAACAGCATGAAGTTGGAAATACAGATGCAACCGCTAGCAGTGCCAGAAGTGGAAGAGCAAGTTGTCCTCAGTACTCACCCAAACTTCGAGACAGCGGAAGATAGTGCCCAGCAGTGGCGTGCAAAAGGGATTGAAGTCGAAATAGCTCAGCCAAGACGTTGGCAGGTTTGGGCCAAACGGGATATTTATAGTACTCCCTTGCGGCGACGGTTGCTGCTTGAGAGTTTGGAAGCCCAAGGCTTTAAAACGGCTTATTTGGATACGGAAATTAAGAAAGAGGAACCAAAGCCGTCTTGGGTGGTGAATGGTTTGCGCTACAACCGCAAAAACCTAGAGATCGTATCCGATCGAAATAAGATTCAGGTATATCAGGGTAAAAAAGATCGAACTGGGCGGATATTCGTCGGAGTTCTCCGACTCCAGCCTAACGCTTACGGCACCTACACCTTAGTCAATGAAGTACCCCTAGAGACATATTTGCGGGGGGTTGTGCCGAATGAAATTGGAGCGAGGGCACCTTATGCGGCTCTAGAAGCCCAGACGATTTTAGCGCGGACTTACGCCCTGCGGAACTTACGCCGATTTGCGATCGATGGTTACGAACTTTCTGCGGACATTCACTGCCAAGTTTATTACGGACTCAGCGGTGTTTTCCCCCAGACGGATAAAGCGATCGCAGCCACGAAAGGGTTAGTGATCGTCTACAATAACGAGTTGATCGATGCAGTTTATTCTTCCACAACTGGGGGCGTCACCGCTTCCTTCAAAGATATTTGGAATGGTTCGGAGCGGCCTTATCTACGTCCGGTGGTGGATGCGGTGAGCAATATTTGGGATCTGGGTCGCGATTCTTTGGCAGACGATCGAAACTTACGGCAGTTCATCAACTTGCAGAAAGGCTTCAACGAAGAGGGCAAGAGCTTGTTTCGCTGGCGCAAAGAAACCAGCCTTCCAGACTTGGCGCAGCAGTTGCAGAAGTATCTTGAAGACAAAAAACATCCGCTGGCCAAGTTTAAAGTGGTTCAGCAGATGCAGGTGGTGGAGCGATCGCCAAGCGGGCGTATCCTTAAAATGATTGTGCAGACCGATCTGGGTGCGATCGAACTCCACAAAGAAGAGGTTCGCAGCGCCTTTCTCGCTCCGATCAGCACGCTGTTTTATCTAGATCCCGTCAAAAAAGACAACCAAACTCTATGGGGCTACGCCTTTGTCGGGGGTGGATACGGACACGGCGTCGGCTTGAGTCAAACGGGTGCCTATCAGTTAGGGAATCTGGGTTGGTCCAGTCAGCAGATTCTGAACTTTTATTATCCCGGCACTCAAATCCAGCCCCTTAACGATTCCATCAGCTTTTGGCAGGCCCAGTGACCCAGGAGTCAGGAACCAGGAGTCGGGAGAAATTTTGCCTCCTGATTCCTAAAAGAGCTGGATTCTCTAGTACAGTTCTTCTTCTTGGTGAGTGATGATGGTGCAGTCAGACTTGGGGTAAGCTACGCAGGTCAGCACATACCCAGCTTCGATCTGATCGTCATCCAGGAAGGACTGGTCACCTTGGTCAACTTCACCTGCGGTGATTTTGCCAGCACAGGTCGAGCAAGCACCAGCGCGACAAGAATAGGGCAGGTCAAGTCCTTGTTCTTCAGCAGCGTCAAGAATATATTCGTCGTCTTTGACGTCAATGGTCGAGTTTATGCCTTCGGTCTCGTTGATTAACGTCACCTTGTAAGTCATAGCCATGTAGCAGTCCTCTCGCGTATTCTAAACGGCAATATAAGTTTTCCTTAAGAAGCCCTAGCAAGTTAGTTTTGCGCGGGTCTGCTTTCAGGTTTGCTTCACTTTTTGATACTACGGGAAAAGTTAAGAATTTTGATACTCAATTCGCAGTTTCAGCCAACGGGATTCGTAATTAATTTTCTTAATTTCATCCTAATTGCTTATACTTATTGCGGACGGTCACCCGCAGGGACTAAAAATTGGCAGAGTTATGAGTTATGAAGCTCACCAGTCTCTAGTCTCTAGCCCCTAGCAAGAAAGCCCCTAGTTCCTACAAGTGATGAATGCTCCTGCCCATTTTTCTGTCACAAGGCCCTTGAAGGTGGGGCTGGTCGGTACGGGTTATGCGGCCAAACTACGAGCCGAAACCTTGCAATCCGATTCCCGAAGCCATCTAGTAGCTGTTGCCGGTCATACACCAGAAAAAACGCAGTCGTTCTGTCAAACGTTCCAAGCTGAAGGTTTTTCGGATTGGCAGCAGCTAGTAGAGCTATCTCATGTGGATCTGGTGATTGTTTCCACTGTTAATAGCCAACATGGCCCGATCGCACGTGCTGCTCTTGACGCAGGTAAGCACGTTGTGGTAGAATATCCTCTCTGTTTGAACCCTACCGAAGCCGAAGAGCTGATTGCTTTAGCGCAAAGTAGGGGCAAACTCCTGCACGTCGAGCATATCGAACTGCTAGGCGGACTGCACCAGGCCCTGCGGCAATACTTACCGGAAATTGGCACGGCATTTTATGCCCGCTACAGCACCATTAACCCCCAAAGACCCGCACCCCGCAAGTGGACTTACAACCCAACACTATTTGGCTTTCCCTTTAGTGGGGCCCTTTCCCGCATCCATCGACTGACAGATTTGTTTGGGACAGTAAAGAGCGTTAGCTGTCAAAGTCGATTTTGGGACGCCGAATCATCCCCCGGAACGCAAAAAGATTTACCCACTCAGCACCCAGCACTCAGCACTCAGCACTCTTTTTACACCGCCTGTCTTTGCACTGCCCAATTGCGTTTTACCAGTGGGTTGGTGGCTGAGGTAACTTATGGTAAAGGGGAAACTTTTTGGCAGGCAGCACGTCCTTTTGAGGTTTATGGAGAGCAAGGCAGCCTTATTTTTGATGGCGATCGAGGTCAATTGGTGCGGGGCGAGGAAACGACCCCCATTGAGGTAGGCAGTCGCCGTGGTTTATTTGCCAAAGAAACCACTATGGTGTTAGATCGCTTACTAGAGGGAAAGCCCCTGTATGTGACTCCAGATGCCAGCTTGTATAGCCTCAAAGTGGCTGATGCTGCCCGCCGGTCAGCTGAAACGGGACAGACGATCGACATTTATAGCTAGGGGCTAGGGGCTAGGGGCTAGGGGCTAGGGGCTAGGGGCTAGGGGCTAGGGGCTAGGGGCTAGGGGCGTGTTTCAAGGGTTTCAGAAATTAAGCACCTCCTAACTGCCGAGAAGGTTGCTATACGACCCTTGAAATTATTGATTTAGTCGCCCGCCGGATTCATCCGTGGGGTCAATCCAAAATCTAAAATCCAAAATCCAAAATCGAATGACTTTTTTCAGAAAGCTTGTTCCCTCGTTTGGAATGGGGATGGCGAGTGTATTTCTGCTGTCACTAGCTTTGCACTTTTGGGGATTGAGCCGATTCAACACACTGGTATTTGATGAGACTTATTATGTTAAATATGCCTATAACTACTTAACTCATACTCCTTTATTTGATGCCCATCCGCCTTTGGGCAAATATGCGATCGCACTTGGTATATCAATAGGAAATTATTTTCATTTTGGCCAAGATACAGTCAATAGCTTGGCGGGTACAGAGCTTTCGCCCATTAGTTACCGATGGCTGAATGCTTTGACAGGCTCGTTGCTGCCGCTAGTAGTGGGGGGAATAGCTTATCAGTTGACTCACCGCCCCAGTTATGCTTTGATTGCCGCTTTATTTACAACTTGCGATGGCTTATTTCTAGTTGAATCCCGTTACGCTCTGATTAACATTTATTTGGTTTTCTTTGGACTTTTGGGTCAATTGTTTTTTCTGTCAGCACTCGAACAACAGCGTGGTGGACGCTGGGTTTGGTTAGCTTTATCCGGCATTTGTTTGGGGGCTTCTGTAGGGGTTAAGTGGAATGGACTGGCATTTTTGTTGGGCATTTATCTGATTTGGATTTGTGCTTGGGCGATGCGATGGGCGCAGAGAGGGAGAGGGGCAGAGGGGCAGAAAGGCAGAGGGGCAGAGGGGCAGTCACCACTGCAAAATTTGACGCGGGTTAATTTATTAGAGATTTTATTTTATTTTGGTGTCATTCCGGCCTTAATCTACTACTTAGTTTGGATTCCTCACTTACAGATCAACACAGAAAGAGGATTTTGGGAATTGCACCAGCAAATCCTGGGATTCCACGAACGAATGCAAAATGGGCCGAAGGTTCATCCTTACTGCTCCAAGTGGTACAGTTGGCCTTTGATAGTGCGTCCGGTAGTGTATCTTTACGAAACTGCTAGCAATACCACAGAATTTGTTCCATCTTTGCCGCCTTTGCCTGCCGGGACTGCGAAAGTTATTTACGATGTTCATGCGATGGGAAACCCGGCTTTATGGTGGTTATCTGCGATCGCAATTTTGCTGTTGGTTGGGGAACTGGCTAAGCGCGTCTGGGTTTGGGTTACAACATCTGGGAATCTAGATAGAAGCGCCGTTTACTTTCCTGGGCAAAAAGAATTGTGGTGCGTGCTTTACTTGGTGCTGAATTATGCCGCTAACTTTTTGCCTTGGATCAAGGTGACTCGCTGCACTTTTATCTATTTATATATGGGTGGAGTTATCTTCGCATTTTTGGCCTTGGCGTGGCTGGTAGAACGCTGGCTCCACAGCCCAAGACCTCGACTGCGGGCGATGGGCGTTACTGCTATCTTTCTGATTTTAGTAGCGTTTGTCTTCTGGTTACCAGTCTATTTAGGATTGCCTTTATCGCCGCAAAGTTTTCAAATCAGAATGTGGTTTCCCTCTTGGATTTAATTTAATTTTAGATTTCAGATTTGAAATGTTGTCAGTGGTCAGTGGTCAGTTGTCAGTGGTCAGTTGTCAGTTGTCAGTGGTCAGTTGTCAGTGGTCAGTTGTCAGTTGTCAGTGGTCAGTGGTCAGTGGTCAGTGGTCAGTGGTCAGTTGTCAGTTGTCAGTGGTCAGTGGTCAGTTGTCAGTGGTCAGTTGTCAGTGGTCAGTTGTCAAGAAAATTTCTCCTCTGCCCCTCTTCCCTAGCCCCTCTTTTAACTCAAAACTCTGTAGGGGCGGGTTTAGCAGTGAAGAAAGCGCCGAAACATAATAATCATCAACAAAACCCGCCCCTACAACTCAAAACTTTCCCTAGCAAGAAAGCCCCTATCTTCTTTCTTGTTTCTTCTTTTGACTTTTGACTTTTGACTTTTGACTTTTATAGTCCCTAGCTATATCATCGGCCTAATTTATTGGGAATGCCTTCGCAACCGCCCGGGATAGTGGCTCTGGTTTGGGAGCCACCCCAGGCGCAGCAGTAATAGCGCTGTTCTTCAGATAAGCGCTGAACGCCTGTAAAATCGGCCTTTTCAACCACGGCTCCTGTGTGAACCCCAGTTTGATAGTCGGCCAATACAGTGCGGCTGCGGGGGCTGGCGGTTTTGGCAGAACCGTAAAATAAGCGGGTTCCTTTGAGATCGACACCGACTAGATTGGCTTCGTACAAAATGGTACGAGAAAGATTGGCGTGTGCCAAATCGCAGGCTCTGAGATTGGCTCTGACGAGATTGGCTTCGCTGAGTTCAGCCCAACGCAGATCGGTATAGGAAAGGTTTGCTCCAGCTAGCATAACGCCCAAATCGATGACTCGCACTCCATATTCGCGGTCTTCTTCGTAACCGCCGAAACCATTGAGGATGGCTCGTCCTAAGTGCTGATCGCGTTTGAGGGGGCTGAGTAATTTGGACTGGGACAAAAATCTGAGGACTTTGGCTTTACCTTGTGCATCGATACTGGTGAGAATGGCGGCTGTGCGTCCTTCAGCAAAGACTCGTTCTTGAGGCCAATCTTCTAGCATTCCTTCGTCATCTAATGCTAGATCTGAGACGCCCTGGAAGTAAGCATCGATGGTTTGTTGTTGGGTGATGATGTTTTGCTGAATGGTTAAGTCTTTGGAGATGACGTATTGACGCCAAGCAATATAGACGGCGAGAACGGCGATCATAATTTGCCCTAAAGCGCCAGTCCATTCTGCCCAGGAACCGAATTCATCCCATTTAATCCGTTCCAGCCAACGGCTAATGCCTTGGTAAACACCAATAAATTTGAATAAGCCTAATATGGCGGCTAAAAAGCCGATGATGCCTAAGAGCTGCGATCGCTCGTGGGGCTGCAAATCATTTAACCAGGATTGTAGGAGAGGCCACATTAGTCGCAGGGATAGGAGTAGGGCGACTGTCGATCCGGATATGCCAAGGAAGAAGTTATTGAGGATTATTCCCACGAACATTAGGGCGATCGCGCATACGATAATCCAGGAGGCGGAACGGTATGGGACAGAGGCGGCGGCGACATTTTTTTGGATGGCAATTTCCGATTGTGCAAGGCTAGACAGGAACCTTTCTGGTTCTCTGGTCCCCGCAGCTGCTGAAAATTCACCAGTGCGAGGCTGATTGGCAAAGCTTCCATTGTCACTACCACTTTCTGGACTCTCTGTGGGCAAATCTGGCTGAGTTGGGCTGGTTTGATAAAAATTAGGATCTTCGGTCATCTTTCTTCTAGCTTGTGCAGGCTGGGCGGAATGCCTGTTTACCTACAAAATTTTACCTAACTGTTAGGGTATGGTTTGTAGCTTGTTGCTGATTTTGGGTGCGATCGGTGTTGGCGGACTGGATGGCGATCGAGTAAAACTAAAATGACACCATCCCCAATCTCTAACTTATGGCACTTGAACTGGCAGCAGCAAAGATCGCAGAAATCGCTTTTGGCAAATTGGTGGAAACTGCGGTTGGTAAAAGTATCGAAGCGGGTTTAGAAAAGCTGAAACCTTTACGTGATAAGATTTTGCACAAGCTGACGGGAAATGCAGACGCCGAAGCAGCTTTAGCCGAAGTGCAGCAAAATCCCTTTCCGGCGAATGTGGAACGGGTGGCGACATTTTTGGATGCGGCGATGCGAACTGATAAGCCGTTTGCTAATGAGGTTCAGACATTGGCGCAACAGATTAATCAGGAGATTAACGTTAGCCAGCAGGAAGATACTAACCTGACTCAGAATAATATTAACAGCCCGAAAAGTATTCAAGCTAAAGCTGAGTCAATTGGGCAGATTGGCGATGTTATCAATAATAACCACTGACCCTCTGGTAGCCCAAATCGCCCATATTCCGTTAACGTTATCGACTCGCCGCCGAGTCTGAAGGATTGGGTGGGGCGAAAAGAGGAAGTGGAAGTATTGCAAAAATGGTTAGCAAATCCCAATATTAGTACGATCGCGATCCAAGGTTTGGGAGGAATCGGGAAATCTTCTCTGGCGGCGTATCTCTACAAAAATTCTGGCTTTGCAGCTAAATCCTGGGCGGATGTCAGCCAAAAGCCGGATTTTGCCGCATTTGCCGAAAAGACGATACCAACTTTGGGGGGAAGCGTTACCCAGACTGGCGACACTACCCAACTGATAAACGATTTGCTGAAATGTCTGCGTCAGAAACGGTGTTTGCTGGTAATTGATAATTTGGAAACGCTGCTGGATGAGGCGCGAGAGTTCCCAGATTCAGCATACCAGCAATTGTTTAGTCGCTGGTTGCAACAGGGTGAAACGAGTACCCTGTTGCTGACTACCCAAGAACAGCCAAAACTGTTGCAAGCAGAAAGCAATTGGTATGCTTTGGCGGGGATGACTCCCAGCGATGGGGCGAAATTGTTGCAAAAGTTAGAGATTCAGGGAACGGTTGAGGAATTGGCAGCTTTTGCGGCGATTGTGGATGGACACCCCCTGACGTTGCAGCTAGTGGCTGGTTTTTTACGGCAATACTGCGATTCTCGGCTAAGTGGTGTGGCGGAATTGGGTTTACAGCAGTTTGATTTAGTATACCGTCAGGCGGAAGGTTCGCATCGGGATAAGGAGGATGCGCGGTTAGAGTGGATTTTGCAACAGCATTTGCAACGTTTGAGTGAGGAACAGCAGAATTTTTTGGTTAATTTGAGTGTTTATCGCCTACCGTTTGATGTTCGGGCGGCGGGGAGGATGTTGACCTCTCCCCCGACCCCTCTCCTGGGAGGAGAGGGGAGTAATTCCGAAGCTTCTTCTGGTAAAGATGAGGGTCAAGTTGTTGATAATTTCGTAATTGTGAAGGCATTGCGGGAATTATACAACCGTTCTTTGTTGCTGGAAACTGAAGATAAAAGCTATTACAAATTTCAGCCGTTGGTGCAGGAATATTTGCAAAAGCAAGGAACGGATTTAAGTGCTGCACACCAAAAAGCTATAAACTACTATCTCTTAAATACTAAAAACAAACCCTGGCAGTCCCTAGACGACGTGACAGAATATTTAGAAATATTCTATCATTGGTGTCAACTAAAACAGTATTCTTTAGCCTTCGATATATTGAATTTTTGCAATAAGTTTTTAGATTTGCGTGGTTATAATAAGAGGCGGGTTGAACTCTATTTGCAGTTAGTTGATTTTAAGGAACCGAAAGACGATTTTCAACAGTGGCAATTCCTTGCTGCACTCACATCTTTAGGCAATGCTTACGATTCTCTAGGACAATATCAAGAAGCGATTGGTTTCTATCAGCAACATCTAGAAATTGCCAGGGAAATAGGCAATCGTAGTGGTGAAGGTGGTTCTTTGTGTAATATCGGCCATATTTACCATTCTCTAGGACAATATGAGAAAGCTATTAATTACTATCAAGAAGCACTAGCAATTTTACAACCAATCAATCATCGCGAGTTTGAAGCTAATTCCCTTGGTGGTTTAGGCAATGCTTACGATTCTCTAGGACAATATGAACAAGCGATCCAACACCATCAGCACGCTCTAGAAATTTATCGGGAAATTGACGATCTTGGAGGTGAGGCTAGTTCCCTTGGTAATTTAGGCACTGCTTACCATTCTCTAGGACAATATCAGGAAGCGATTGGTTTCCATCTGCAACATCTAGAAATTGCGAGGGAAATTGGCGATCGTCTTGGTGAAGGTACTTCCCTTGGTAATTTAGGCACTGCTTACCATTCTCTAGGACAATATCAGGAAGCGATTGGTTTCCATCTGCAACATCTAGAAATTGCGAGGGAAATTGGCGATAAGAGAGGTGAAGGTGGTTCTCTTGGTGGTTTAGGCAATGCTTACAATTCTCTAGGACAATATCAGGAAGCGATTCGTTTCTATCAGCAACATCTAGAAATTGCGAGGGAAATTGGCGATCGTAGTGGTGAAGGTGGTTCTCTTGGTAATTTAGGCACTGCTTACCATTCTCTAGGACAATATCAGGAAGCGATTGGTTTCCATCTGCAACATCTAGA
>NZ_JAIQZN010000052.1:0-36429 GCF_023333585.1 Argonema antarcticum A004/B2 | reverse complement strand
AAGCACTAGCAATTTTACAACCAATCAATCATCGCGAGTTTGAAGCTAATTCCCTTGGTGGTTTAGGCAATGCTTACAAATCTCTAGGACAATATCAGGAAGCGATTGGTTTCTATCAGCAATCTCTAGAAATTGCGAGGGAAATAGGCTATCGTCTTGGTGAAGGTATGTCCCTTGGTGGTTTAGGCAATGCTTACTATTCTCTAGGACAATATCAGGAAGCGATTGGTTTCTATCAGCAATTTCTAGAAATTAAAAGGGAAATAGGCAATCGTCTTGTTGAAGGTATTACCTGGTTTAATTTAGGAATAGCCTTAGAAAAAGAGAATCGAAAATTAGATGCAATAGGGGCTTTTCGCAATTCTCGCCAACTATTTCAATCAATGGAACTCGATGCAAATGTTCAAATGGCTGAAAATGAAATTCAGCGCATAGAAGCAAATTCGGCAACACCTTCCCATTCTAACAGAAATTGGCTAAAAAATGCGACTAACTTTCTGTGGCGAGTGGTACGCGCACAATTTCGGCAGCGTGGTTGAAATATCCCTTTTCCCTCTAAAATTTTCTGATGACATATCTGCTACTTCAGTTACATTATAATTAGGATAAGTAAAAACCTGCCATGATTGAATTACACCCAGAGTATTTAAGCAAAAACGGCAAGAAAGAATTCGTTGTCCTCCCTTACGAGGAATTTGAAGCACTGCAAGAATTGTTAGAAGATTTAGAAGATTTGCGAAATGCCAAACAGGAAGATGCAGATAAACCTTCAATATCGTTAGCAGAAGTAAAGAAGCAATTGAGATTATCAGAATAAGAACAATTTAATATAAATTAGGAGAATAAACGATTAACACCCAATTAGTTGAATCCGTATTTCAAGTTATCATGTCTCTCTCTCCAGAGGAGCGAATTTTACTATAAAAAAAACTATTTGCCAATATTCCCTATCCTTCCACTTCCGAATTAATCCAACTCGCCCAAAGCGGCGGTAGCTTTGATTTTCTCAAAGATTAACCCGATATTTACACTCTTGAAGATGGAGAACTAATCTAGTAGTAAATTAATTAGCTGTGTTGTCCAGACCCGCCAGCGATTCAAATCGCTGGCGGGCTATGAGGGTTGCCATTAACTCTGTATAATAAAGAATGGAACAAAAAATTAATAATAAGATAATAACCCAATGAAAATCAAAGTCATCATTCACGAAGCAGAAGAAGGCGGATATTGGGCTGAAGTCCCGTCTATACCTTATAGGAGTTAACAAAAATGCACATCGACTACACAGTTCAAATTTGGAAAGAAGGATCGCAATTTGTTGCCCACGCGATGCCCTTAGATGTGATGAGTTCTGGGCCAACACCAGAAGCAGCCAGAATTGCCTTAGATGAAGCAGTCCACCTTTTTCTAGTCACCGCCGCCGATATAGGCACTTTAGATGAAATTCTCCAAGAAACAGGCTACAAATTCCAAGATGGAAAGTGAGTAAGTCCTGAATGGGTGGCAATTGAAAAACATTCTGTCACAATGGGAGTCTAAATATGCCAAGAATTACTCCCATTTCCTGGCAGCGACTAGAAAATGTATTCCTCACTGGTTTTGAATTTGCTAGGCAAGAAGGAAGCCATCGTTCCTACACTAAACCTGGTATTTTACGCCCCGTTGTGATTCCTACTTATGATGAAATTTCTGTTTCAATTATCAGCACTAACCTGAAAACTGCGGGAATTTCTAGAGAGGAGTATTTCCGACTATTAGCAGAAACGTGAATGCGGGGTAGGGGCAAGGGGCAAAGTATTCGGATAGTTATATCTTGGTTAGATTTCATAAACTGTCGCCCGAATGAATCGCGCATCCGCGCCACTTCGCGAACGCCCCTACAGAATTTTGATTAAGCAATTGAAGGTTGTCTATTAATCTAAAAATTGGTATATATGAGCGCACAGATTCCCATTCTTAAATGATATGTCAAGATGCAGATTTTGACAAGAGGTTTTTTGCTAATTTAACAAATAGTTAAACTATCGGTAATTAAATTGATCGATCGCAGCCGATCGCAATGGGTTTCAACAAGCAATCTATATTAAAATAGCGCTTATAGGAATTAACAATATCTTTAACAGAGGTAAAAATAGCAACTATGATTATTAGAGCGATCGCTATGTCATCAACAACCATCAAAGAAATGGGCAAAGTCATCACGACAGTAACATTTACAAATCTAGGCGACCAATTTTTAGCATCAAGAGGCTTTATGCCACCGGAACAGATCCGCTCTATTACACTAGAAAATGTCTTAATAGACACAGGTGCAACTCGACTTTGCTTACCCGCTCAAATCATCAATCAATTGGGTTTGACATTCCTAAGAGAAATAGACACCAGGACAGCCGCAGGACTCAAAAAAGCTCGTGTTTTCCGAGGAGTTAAAATTGCCTTAGTGGGACGAGAAGGAATATTTGATTGTGTCGAACTTCCAGGCGGCGAACAGCCTTTGCTAGGCGTAATTCCTTTAGAGGAGTTAGGATTGGAACCCGATTTAAAAAATCAACAGCTTAGGGTGTTACCAATGGAGGGGAACGATACTTATGTTACGGCTTAGAGATTGACGCATTCACTATTATAGCTAGGGGCTAGGGGCTAGGGAAGAGGAAAAAGGTTACTCCGTAAGGGATGATGAACTAAAGGTAACAGTTTGAGTTGCCCTCATCGCCCTGGCGGTTGCTATAAATTGTCAAAAACGATTAAGATGCCGATCGCAACTTTGGCAACAGAGGCGATCGCATAGCGTGCTGTAGGCATATCGTGCTACCCTCACGTTAAGCGATCGCACACCTCACTCTTTTGTCGCGTCGTCAATCCTTGCTACTTTCTCAGCAGACAGCTTCACATCAACCGCACGCACCGAGTCCTCAATACTGGAAACCTTGCTAGCACCGGGAATAGGCACAACACAGGGAGACTTTGCCATTAGCCATGCCAGCACAATATTGTACACTGACACACCTTATCCTCGATCCATCGCTGATACCAATATTTTGGATGAATCATCTTCCCACAGATGTATCTCATCGATCGTCTGCATTTCTTGTAGAGATTGCCAACCAGCCTGCCACATAGATTGTTGCTTGAGAGATTTGGCATTGATCCAAAACCGGACGCTAGGGTCGCAGGATGCCACCATTTCCGCAAATACCCACTTGCCCTCTTTTTTTCGGTTTACCACCTGAAAATGTCGCCAACCCCAAGTTTTCTGCTTGGCTGTCCATTTTGAACCCACTAGATAGGGAAATTTTGGCTTTTTCGGCATTTTTTTACTCTAATCCTCCTCAAGATAGTGTGTGTCTCAACCCGTCAGTAATTTTAGGCAGAGGGATATATATTATCCCAGAAATTGACATTTAATTTTAAATCTAAAATCTAAAATCAATATGACGCCAGATGAATTTCTCTATATACTGCTAAGAAACTCAACGGACGTCATATCAAAGGCTATTCAGTTTTTAGAACAGACCCAAGGTGATGGATTTATCGATCGGCAGAGTGGCAGCGATTCCCAGGTAAATAGTAACCAGAGTACCGAACAAAAACACAGTTGTAGCCACCGGACGACGGAAAGGATTTTGAAACTTGTTAACATTTTCAATAAATGGAACAAGAATCAGACCCAAGGGTACTGAAGCCATCAACAAGACGCCCAGCAATTTATTCGGTACTGTACGCAGGAGCTGGAAAACAGGCCACAGATACCATTCTGGCAAAATCTCCAGAGGCGTCGCAAACGGGTTAGCCGGTTCCCCAACCACTGCTGGATCGAGAACAGCCAGACCGATACACAATGCGATCGTCCCCATAATCACAATGGGGAAAACATACAGCAGGTCATTAGGCCAAGCGGGTTCGCCATAATAGTTATGGCCCATACCCTGAGCTAGTTTGGCGCGTAATTCTGGATCGCTGAGATCCGGTTTTTTGATGATTGACATAGTGGAAAATGCTCTCCTCTGTTACATTCTTTAAAACGGCAGTTGCCGAGCCGAGATTACAATGGGCCCGAAATGCCTTGCTTGCGAATCATCAAGAAGTGCAGCAGCATGAACACCGCGATTAGCCAGGGCAGAACAAAAGTGTGGGCGCTGTAGTAGCGAGTCAAAGTTGCTTGACCCACACTCGAACCGCCGCGCAACAAGTCAGCTATTAGCGTACCAACCACAGGAATTGCTTCGGGAACGCCACTAACGATTTTCACCGCCCAGTAACCGATTTGATCCCAAGGTAGAGAGTAACCAGTCACGCCAAAAGAAACCGTGATTACAGCCAGGATGACGCCAGTCACCCAAGTCAGTTCGCGGGGCTTTTTGAAACCGCCCGTTAAATAGACTCGGAAAATGTGCAAAACCATCATCAGTACCATCATGCTGGCAGACCAGCGGTGGATGGAACGGATGAGCCAGCCAAAGTTAACTTCCGTCATAATGTACTGCACCGAGGTAAAAGCTTCGGCAACAGTTGGCTTGTAGTAAAACGTCATGGCGAATCCAGTGGCGAACTGGATCACAAAGCAAACCAGGGTAATCCCGCCCAGGCAATAAAAGATATTGACGTGGGGAGGAACGTACTTGCTGGATACGTCGTCAGCCAGCGCCTGAATCTCTAGGCGTTCCTCAAACCAGTTGTATACTTTCGAGTCCGTTACCTGCTTAGTAAACATGAAGCAAGAGTTCCTAAAAAATTTATTGCCGTTATTGCGTTTCCCAATCTCCAAAGCAGGGGATGGGGTGGGTGAATCAAAAGCTAACCTTTATCCGCTTGATTGGATGGTATGCTATGCCCCTACAGACTGAAATTTTAGTCCGTATTTAATTGTAGGCAGGTTATTAGCCGAGTTGAACGCTGCGATCGAAAATAGGGGCTATGGAAGAAGGGGCTAGGGGCTAGGGGCTAGGGGTTAGGGAAGAGAGGGAAGATTCTGCTCCTCTGCTCCTCTGCTCCTCTGCTCCTCTGCAACTTAGCGCCTTCTGCAACTTAGCGCCTTCTGCTGCCGAAACCACTGCTTCGACTCCTGCCACCGCTGCCAAAACTAGACGATGGATTGCGACTGGGTTGAGATTTGCCAGATTGGCGCAGAGTACTGGAGCCAAAACCAGAACCTGTGGGGCGGTTGGTAGTAGATGGGCGCGAAGGACTGGTGTAGCTTGGCCGAGAAGAAGGATAGTTTCTGATATTACCCGTAGTACGTAAAGTGGATTGTCGATTTTTTACCGCCGGTGGAGGCGTTTGGTAACGAGTTTGGTACTGTCCCACCGCTTGGTTATAGGTGCTGCCATACCCGCCATAGCCAGTCATAAGGCTGACTCCAGGCTGATATACTGGCGGCACGTAGTACTGGGGTCTAAATAAAAGACCGCTCACCACATTCCCCGCTACAGCACCGGCAAAGGGTGCCCAGAAGCCGCCGCTTTGCTGACGCACAATGACGGTTTGGGGTTGTCCGGTTTGCGGGTCTGTCCGAGTTTCGGTGACTGCGTGGATATATTCAATCTTGAAGTCTTCCTTTAAGTGCAAAGAGGTTTGACCGTTTTCCACCTTCAGATAACTCTTTTTGCCAGCGGATACCTCTTCTGGTGTCAGACTTGCCATCTGTAAGTCTGTGGTGCGAAAGGTAGAGGGCGTACCGGGCTGGGTGTTGAGCAAAAACAAGCTGTATTCCCCATTGGCATCGTTATAGCTAGCCTGCTGCACGGGATACTCCCCTGGATTGATTTTGGTGGGAGCCGATCGCACCGGGACGTTTTGATTGTATTGTCTGTTTGAGGTAGAATTGCCGCCGCAAGCGACGGTTGTCCAGCACAAGGTCACAGCGAGAAAAAGGATAGTAAATTTACGAAATACGGTTTGGTGACTGGCCATGATAATTTCACAACAAACTTGGTTTAGGGAGAACCTACTCGCGAGGGTGTAAAGCAGCAATCTATTTTTGCTACCAGTTAGAGAGGGATTAATTCTGGAAAATGCTCCAACAGTTGGTCAGAAGTTAATTCATCGCCCAATTGAGCGGGTGACCAGTGAATTTGGATGGCCCGCAAGGTTCCTTTATAGTGTAGGTTAATCAATGCTTTCAGGCCAGCTTTGAGGGCGCTTAGGTTGGAGAGATCCCCTTCCAATTCGGGAACTTCGCCTTCATAGGCCACTGTAATCATCACAATCAGGTGACGAGTCACCGGCAGATACAAAGGGTCGTTTGCTCCAGGTGCGGGGCGTGAGAGATCTGGTTCGCCGCTTAAGTAGCGCTGGGCTGAGTCGGTAAATAAATTGTTGAATTCGTCACCAGCTTCGCCTTCTTCCCAAAAGACGTTGCCTTCATTGGCGGCAGATTGCCAGTAGGTGTCGTATTGCAATAGGCTTTGACAGATGTCCACCAGTCCTTCGCCCAAAACTTGCATATCGCCTTCTGCATCAATTGCTTGCCTTGCAGCCCGATTGAGGACGCCCAGCAGTGGGGCGATTTGTTCCCCACCTAGATGGATAAATAGACGACAGACCACAAAACGTTTACGGCCCATCATCTGCCCGAAGCGATCGCGCCATGCGTTCATCTTTCTTCCCCTCTCTACTCCAGGCCAATTTTACCAACTTTCGTCTTTGCTTATTATAATAATTTTTCAACCTGAAGAGTTATTTTTCCAAGGTTGGAAAATTTTTGATAAAATCAAAAACTACGCTAGCAGAAGGCGGAGTATATTTGACTGGCTCTATTGAAGTTATTTGGTCTGGATTTGCGAAGCTGGATGGTTTAACAAAACGTTTCCCAAACTGGGGATGATGATATATATTCAATGTTTGATCGCTTGAATTAGTTAACACGATCTGGGTAGGAGATTGAAAAAATTTAGAATCTTCCTTGATGACGAAACTACTTTTCAATAACTTGCTCGCAAAGATTTTACTCAATCCTTGAATAAGAGCATTACTCAAATTCTGTAGGCGCTGAGGTTCTTTGATACCCAAATTGTCCATCTCTGGCGATTGCAGCATCTGCATTAAGATAATGATATTTTTATGAGTAGCTTCACTATCTGTAAAGGGAAGAATCGCAAGGTAAGCAGTGGAAAATAATTGGTTATCGTTATCTATCACAAATGTGAGCAGAGTGCGGCGACGACCTACTTTAATGCTGGGTGGTAGGTAGAAAACTGACTGTTGCTGAGCGATTTGATGGTAACAGGAAGCTAAGGTAAAATGAGATTCGTGGTCTAAGGGTGCGTCGATAATAATCTGGACGGTAGGTAAAGTTTGATGAAAAAACTTTCTCGCTTCTTCAGAACTGAGGCGGTAAATCTGGGTCCGATCGCCATCCGGGCTTAAATCTACCCACTCACAAATTAAGCCTTCAGTTTTCAAACCGAAGCGCGACACCGCATAAAGTTTTGCCCCAGTTAAAGTAGCTCCCGATAAGTCTGCACCAGTCCAATCTGCCCGGATCAATCTTGCTTGCGTGAGATCGGCGTGAACCAAGCTGGCATTTAATAAATTAGCATTGCTTAAGTCTGCCCCAATTAAGTTAGCCCCACTCAATTTGGCATCGCTGAGATCGGCCCATCTCAAATTCGCGCCACTTAAGTCAACCCATCTCAGATTTGCCCCACTCAAATTGGCTCCACTCAAGTTGGTGCAACTGAGGTTAGCTTGTCTGAGTTCGGCATCTCTGAGGTTAGCGCCGGTAAGATCCGCTCTACTCAGATCGCTCCCGTGCAAATTTGCCCCCTCCAAGTTGGCTGCTGTCAGAGAAGCACCCCTGAGATTAGCCCCACTCAGGTTAGCGCGACTGAGGTTAGCTTGTCTGAGCTTTGCTTCTCGGAGATCCGCGCTGGTGAGGTTAGCCCCAGTAAGATTTGCTCTGCTGAGTTCGGCTCGAATCAGTTCCGCTCTGATTAAGGCTGCTTGGATCAGTTCCGCTCCACCTAAGTCTGCTCGAATCAGGTTAGCCACGTTGAGGACAGCTCTGTTCAAATTAGCCTTGGTGAGATTAGCACCGCTCAGTCTCGCAACGTTGAGTTTGGCATGGCTTAAGTTTGCTGAATAGAGATTTGCGCCACTGAGGTTAGCCACACTCAGGTTAGCCCCACTGAAATTAGCACCGCTCAGGTTCAAGCCACTCAGGTTAGCCTCGGTCAGGTTGGCAGCAGCAAAGTTTCTTTCTCCTGCTTCGTATTTAGTTATAAATTCTTCAACTTCCATGATTGGCTACCTTATCCATAATCCTGATAGTTCAAACAACATTTAACTTTTTAGTTGTTGCTGTTATCATATTTCTCAATTTCCTCGCGGCAAAATGCGATTTTTTCCGAAAAAAAGACTCATTCTTCGCTCAAGGAAATGTTTTGATGAAATCACAGATTACATTCAAAGCAGGTAATGCTAACTTATTGGGATTTGCAGCTATTTTAACCGCCGGTTCTATCTTCAACGGCGTAATAATCTTTTTGCCAAAAGTAGGATGATTATAAAGATTTAAAACTCCCTCGTTGGAATTGTTTAAAATTGTTTGAGTTGGGGATTGAAAAAAAATACCTTTTTTAAAATTTCTAGGGAAAAATTTTAAAAGTTTACTCTTTTGGAGTTTATCAATTAAGTGAATTAGGTCGCCACCTATTTGCTGAAGTTGATTTTTTTCTTGAGCGTTCAGAGTTTCTATATCTTCTTGTTGAACCATTTGGAGCAAAGTCATGATATTTTCCTGAGTGGCAGAGGCATCGTCAAAGGGGGAAATAGCGACATAAGCAGTAGGAAATAATTGCTCGTCACTATCAATCCTAAGTGTGATAGTAGTTCTCCGATCGCCCACTTCAATACTGGGTGGGCGATTTAGGCTCGGATATTCTTGAGCGAAGTGATAATAAGTGGCAGCTAAGGCAAAGTTAGCTTCTTGGTCTAAAGGGGCATCGACGATGATACGAATGGTAGGTAATGTTTGATGAAAAAACCTTCTCGCTTCTTCGACGCCCAGACGGTAGATCTGTGAGCGATCGCCTTCCGGGCTTAAATCCATCCACTCGCAGGTCATGCCTTCCGTCTTCAGACCGAAGCGGGAAACAGCATAGAGTTTAGCTCCGGTTAAAGTTGCACCCGTTAGATCGGCACCAACCCAATCTGCCCGGATCAAATTGGCTTGGCTTAAATCCGCATGAACCAGACTAGCATTTAATAAGTTCGCATTGCTCAAATCCGCCCCACTTAAGTTTGCCCCACTCAACTTTGCCTCGCTCAGGTTAGCCCATCTGAGATTAACCCCACTCAAATCGGCCCATCTCAGATTCGCCCCACTCAAATCAGCGCCGCTAAGATCGGCTAAACCGAGATTGGTTTGTCTGAGTTCCGCACCTCTGAGGTCGGCTCCGCTGAGGTCAGCCCGACTCAGATCGCTCCCGTGCAAGTTAGCCTGTTCCAAGCTGGCTTCTGTCAGGCAGGTTCCCCTGAGATTGGCCTCGCTCAGGTTAGCTCCGCTCAAGTTGGCTAACCTAAGTCTTGCCTCTCCCAGATCGGCTCCTGTTAGGTTAGCACCGCTGAGGTTAGCCCCACTAAGTTCAGCCCGAATCAGTTCGGCTCTGATCAGGGAAGCTTGGACGAGTTCGGCTCCACCCAAGTCAGCGCGAACCAAATTGGCTACGTTAAGGATAGCTCCGTTTAAATTGGCATTAGTGAGATTGGCTCCACTGAGCCTAGCAACGTTGAGTTTGGCCTGACTTAGATTGGCTTCGCTGAGGTTAGCGCCGCTGAGGTTTGATATGCTCAGGTTGGCTGCGGTCAAATTGGCCCCGCTCAGGTTAACGCCACTTAAATTGGCCTCGCTGAGGTTAACACCAGTAAAATCTCTGGTTCCTGCTGCGTATTTTTTTAGAAATTCTTCTACTTGCATTAGGCTACCTTGCAAACATACTTACTAGATTGATGGCACTTCCGGCGCGGGAGTGCCAATACCATTTCACTTTTAGTTTGCTACATCTGGGAGACAGAAGAGGCTCTTGGAGGCAGGAGAAGCTCTTGGAGTTATCCCTATTCCAATTGTTAACGCTGATATGCTAATAGCGCTAACCCTACTGTATAGGTTGGGCTTTATACTTTAACGAGTAAACCCAGTCTCCTAGACTAGATAGCAGCGATCGTATCGGTAGACTCTCTATGTCGTTTTATTCTCAAGTCAAACGATTTCTGGTTGGTGAATCGTTACCGACGAGCGCCCATGCAGAAGAACGGTTGAGTAAAGCCGCTGCATTAGCTGTTCTTTCCTCTGATGCGCTCTCATCGGTTGCTTACGCCACAGAAGAAATCTTACTGGTTCTGGTAGCCGCCGGAAGTGCTGCTCTGGGTTGGTCTGTACCAATTTCTGTCGCGATCGTCCTGCTGCTGGGAATCGTCGTTTTTTCCTATCGGCAGACCATTCGAGCCTACCCCAAGGGTGGTGGCTCTTACATCGTTGCTCGCGAGAACCTGGGCCTAATTCCAGGACTGGTGGCAGGTGGTTCGCTGATGATCGACTACATCCTGACGGTCACAGTTAGCGTTTCTGCGGGTACAGCCGCTCTAACCTCAGCAATTCCACAGTTACAGCACTGGACAGTAGAACTTTGTTTGGTCTTTGTTTTTCTGCTGATGGTGGCAAATTTGAGGGGGGTACGGGAATCAGGTCAGCTGTTTATGATTCCCACTTATACGTTTGTTGTCAGCATTTTTATCCTGATTGGCGTTGGTTTTTATCAACAGGCTACCGGACATATACCTGAGAATTACCCCGATCTTCCAGTTAAAGAATCGGTCAGTTTATTTTTCGTTTTGAATGCCTTTTCTAGAGGTTGTACGGCGCTTACCGGAGTGGAAGCCATATCGGATGGTGTTCTAGCCTTTAAGAAACCTGAGTCTAAAAATGCCCGCACTACATTGCTGTTTATGGGCGAAATTCTGGGAATCATGTTCCTGGGAATTACTTTGTTAACCAATGCTTACCATATTGTTCCAGAAGAGGGACAAACAGTAGTTTCACTGTTGGGTCGCCAGATTTTGGGAGAACATAACCCATTTTACTACTTTATCCAAGTTGCCACGCTGTTAATCTTACTTTTAGCTGCCAATACTAGCTTTGCCGACTTTCCCAGACTTTGTTACTTTTTGGCTCGCGATGGATTTTTGCCCCGACAATTAGCACTATTGGGCGATCGTCTAGTCTATTCCAACGGCGTTATTTTCTTGAGCGTATGTGCTGGTGTTTTGATCGTTGTTTTCCGAGGGCAAGTTAACGCAGTTATTCCCTTGTATGCTGTGGGTGTGTTCACTTCATTTACTCTGTCCCAAGCTGGGATGGTACGCCGCTGGTTCAAAGAACGAACATCCGGTTGGAGAGCAAGCGCCTTGATGAACGGCATAGGAGCTATTGCTACAACAGTGGTTCTAGGAGTGATCGTAGCGACAAAATTCCAGGAGGGCGCTTGGTTAGTTGTGGTGGCAATTCCTTTGCTTGTGACCCTATTTATAGCCATTCGCCGTCACTATAAATATGTGGCAGAACGTCTTACCCTTGAGGGAATAGCGCCTCGGAGTTCTATTCCCAGACCAAAAACGGATATTGTTACTCACCCAGCAGTGGTTGTGGTAGGTCAATTGAACCGAGGGACTCTAGAAGCATTAGACTATGCACGCAGCATAGCCGATGAAATTGTGGCGATTAGTGTCGATATCGGTACAACAGATCGCGAGAAGCTACAAAAACGATGGCAACAACTAGAGGCAGATATTCCTTTAGTAATTCTGGATTCGCCTTATCGATCGGTAATTACTCCGATTGTCGATTTTGTGAGCGAGTTTGAAGATAAACACCCTGGTGTTTTATCGACGGTAATCATTCCGGCTTTTGTAACGCGGAATTGGTGGGAGGGAATTTTGCATAACCAAACGGCTGTGTTCTTGAAAGCGCAGTTACGCGCTCGCAAAAGTCGGGTTGTTACTACTGTTAGGTATTACCTTTAATCTCAGAAGCGATGAAGATTGGTATTGTTGGACTGGGATTAATTGGTGGTTCGTTAGGATTAGATTTGCGTGCGATCGGCCACCAAATCTTGGGTGTCAGCCGTCGCTCTAGTACTTGTCAGGAGGCTCTAGCACGCGGCATTGTGGATGATGCTGGTGTCAATCTGTCAATGCTGGCTGCGGCTGATGTCGTTTTTATATGCACTCCCTTGAGCGCAATTATTCCCACAATTGAGGAACTAATTCCCCACATTTCTGCTCATACAATTGTGACAGATGTGGGTTCGGTGAAGACGCCGATTGTTAAAGCTGCTGCTGCTATTTGGCCTAATTTTGTGGGCGGACATCCAATGGCTGGAACAACAGAAAGCGGTTTGGATGCGGCTATATCCAATTTATTTGCTGGCAATCCTTATGTGCTGACGCCTGTGGAAACGACGCCTGCAAATGCTGTGAAGGTAGTAGAAGAAATTGTGCGATCGCTCGCCTGCAAATTCTATCTCTGCCGTCCAGAAGACCACGATAAAGCTGTGGCTTGGATTTCCCATTTGCCAGTAATTGTGAGTGCTGGTTTGATTGATGCTTGCATGAGCGAAACTGACCCAAATGTGTTGGAATTAGCACAACAATTGGCTAGTTCCGGTTTCCGCGATACCAGTCGGGTTGGCGGCGGAAATCCAGAATTAGGAGTAATGATGGCGCGGTATAATAAAGGCGAATTGCTGCGAAGTCTCCAACAATATCGCCACAGGGTTGACGAATTGATTGCCCATATCGAAGAGTCAGATTGGCACGCTTTGGAGGAAAAACTTAAACAGACTCACCACTCACGGCCTGAATTTTTGGGATCTAAAAGTACATGAGTGAACTCGGCAAATTGTCTGTTGTCATCGTTGGTTACATTTTTACCGCAGATGAAGACAGATGAACGCAGATAAACGCAGATAAGAGTAAGAAGAAGCGTTTTTTAGGTGGCCGATGCGTAAGGACATGATATAATTTATCGATCGAATCAGTTAGGATTTACGAAGAGATCCCCCCAACCCCCCTTAAAAAGGGGGGCTAAAGATTCTCACCTTTTACAGCTTTTTTCAGGTGAGTTAGGTGCAGAGAAACCCGGTTTCTTCAAGAAACCGGGTTTCTGGGGTGTACTTAATGCAACTGAAACTCGCTGTAAGATGTGGATAAAGGAGATTTTGCTATGCTAGAAAATCGTTGGGATACTTCTCTCTATGAGAGAAAACATTCATTTGTTTGGCAATATGGCGAAGAGTTACTTAATTTGCTGGCTGTACTACCGGGGGAGCGAATTCTTGACCTTGGCTGCGGTACGGGACAATTGACGGAAAAGATTGCCCAGGCTGGAGCTATTGTGATGGGAATTGACTATGCTCCTGCTATGATTGAGAAGGCGAAGGAAAACTATCCCGATCTTGAGTTTGCGGTTGCAGATGGGAAGGATTTTAAAGTCGATCGATCTTTTGATGCTGTCTTTTCTAATGCGGCGCTGCATTGGATTCAAGAACCGGATGCTGTTATCGGTTGCATTCGAGACGCACTCAAGCCAGAAGGTCGCTTTGTGGCGGAATTTGGTGGTAAGGGGAATATCAATGCGATCGCCAAAACACTCTACAGTGTCTTGGTAGACCTCGGCTATCCGTCCCCGGAAAAAATGAATCCTTGGTATTTTCCCAGCATCGGTGAGTACGCTACACTGCTAGAGCAACAAGGCTTTGACGTAAAGTATGCCGTTTTATTCGATCGGCCCACTCCTCTAGAAGATGGAGATGCAGGTATAGGAAACTGGATTCAAATGTTCGCAAGTCATTTTCTCTCAGGAATTTCTGCCGAACAACAAGCAAGTGCAATTCAAGAAATTGAGCGTCGTTTGAAGCCAACTCTGTATCGAGATGGAACCTGGATAGCCGACTACCGCAGAATTCGAGTAGTTGCGATTAAAGCATAAGTTATACCAAATCCGGGTTTGTTACCCCATGAGAATTTTTGGCATAAACATTGTAGGGACAATTCATGAATTGTCCCTACAGCCGATCGAGATAAAGGGGGTAATCGTTGCGGATTTGGTATTAATAGGGACTCTAAAAGTCAAAAGTCCAAAATCAAAAGTCAAATCAGATCTAGCCGCATCTCATTAGTTTGTGAAAAACCCAAGCTTGAATAGACAGGTTTGCCTGGTGGTGAGGCGTGTAAGATAACCCTCGTACAACCGAGGGATTTGAGATATTCAACTGCCGTACTGGTGAGTTTTTTAGCAATTCCTTGTCCTCGATAGTCCGGCTCGACATAAACTCCCCAGATATATCCATATTTCCGATATTCCGCTTTGAGGATATGCGGATAAAGTCCTGCAAAAATCTGGCAACTCGTTGAACCAATGATTTGGTTATCAATTTCGGCTACAAAGGCTTTATAGAATAGTTTTTGGCGTGCCTCTTCGATGAATTGGAGCGTAATGTTAAGCCAATCAGGTTCGATAGAATTAGCAGTAACCTCATTGTCCAGCCACATTTGATAAAAGTGTTCCGCAATAAGAGCGTCTTCGCGTGGACTTGCTTCTTTCACCTGAATATTTAGATTCATCCTTCGTCATCTTGAGGGCAGTAGTCAGAACAATGGATCGCTTGTTCGGTTAAAGCAACAGAAGGCTGTATTGCACACTTGAGATAATGATTCCCTGAAAAGAATCGACATTTCCTACAAGGAATTTGATGATATGGCTTGACGTTAAAAGCAATTTCATGTTTGATGGCAGTCCATTTTTTAAACAGCATGAAAAAAAGAACTCCACAACCGACGATCAAGGCAATGGGAACGTAAAAGGCTACTGCATCGGCTGTGCTTACTCCATCCGGTTTGGCTCCATCAAGTTTACTGTGACTTGAAACTGTCTCATTAAAATTTTTCTCTTTGGCTGTATATCGTCTTAAAGTTCCCTGAGTATACATATAACTTACCTACGAGAATAAGTATCGAGGCCATGATTTTTATCTAGCAGTTTGATATTTTGGATTTGAGATTGGCTCCCAAATTTACAGCGAAAATCTGACATCCAAAATTTCAAATTGATTCGGTCTATCCAAAATTTTCAGCGAAAATCAAAAATTGGGTGACGGCTTTTTTAAGATTGATTACTGGCAAGACCACACTTATAGATATATCAAAAAAATTAGGCTAGTATCTCTGCCAAAAGTTTGGCTTACCAATTAATATGGTATATCCAGAGATAGAAATAACGGGTAGGAAGAGAGATTTAACAGTGATATCATGTCCGTTGGCATCTTTATTGCATAGTAGGGGCGGGTTTATCTAGGATATTTATGAGCAGGAGAGTTTTTCTATAAACCCGCCCCTACAACACCTCAAACTATATGATAACGATGCTACCGGAGATGATATGACTGATAACAATTGTGAATTGGTAATATCTAAAGTCTAAGATATAAGAGCTAAAATTGCTAGTCCACTAGAGCATCGGTCAAGTATTGTTTTAGGGCGGTAAGCGGTCAATCCAAACAGTAGGGACAAGAAATGCCTTCCTGATAATTAGGGGAGTTTTTATCGTCTGGCGCGATCGGATGTCCGCAGCTGGGACACATTTCATGAGTTCCTGCTTCCAAGCCATGACCCAGGGCAATGCGTTGGTCAAAGACAAAACATTCGCCTTGCCACAGACTCTCTTGTGCGGGAACTTCTGCCAAATACTTGAGGATGCCGCCTTTGAGATGATAAACCTCCGGGAACCCTTGGGCCTTCATGAAGGATGTTGCTTTTTCGCACCGAATGCCGCCAGTGCAGAATAGGGCAACTTTTTTGTGTTTGGTGGGGTCGAGGCTTGAGCGAACGTAGTCTGGAAATTCCCGAAATGAGCCAGTTTTGGGATTTTGCGCTCCTTTAAAGGAGCCGACACCCACTTCATAATCGTTGCGGGTGTCAATGACGATCACCTCTGGATCGGAGATTAGGGCATTCCAGTCTTGAGGATTGATATATGTGCCAACTTCCTCGACGGGATCGATTTCGGTTAATCCCAGTGTGACGATTTCTTTCTTGAGGCGCACCTTCATGCGATCGAATGGTGTCCCCTCTGCGTTGGACTCTTTGTGTTCCAGGTCTACTAGGCGGGGGTCAAAGCGCAAAAAGGATAGCACGGAGTCAATTCCCTCGCGATCGCCTGCGATCGTCCCGTTAATGCCTTCTGCTGCCAGCAGAATCGTCCCTCTGACGCCCTGTGCTTGACAGTGTGACAACAGAGGGCTTCGTTTGTCGGCAAAATCCGGCAACTTAACGAATTTATAGAAAGTGGCGACAATTTGGGCCATTTCCTCAATGGAACTTATCTAAATTTTTCGATCTACTTTACAAGTTAACTTAACAGAGGTATTGTAGATAAGGTGTGCTTCCAAAAAATTCTTGCTCTTACCCCTTGCAAAAGTGAAATAAAGAGCTAAGATAACAGAGGTGACTAAAAAAAGTCGCAATTTCGGGGGTATAACTCAGTTGGTAGAGTGCCTGCTTTGCAAGCAGGATGTCAGCGGTTCGAGTCCGCTTACCTCCATATTTTCAGACCTTTTCACTGGTACAGTGTGGTACACAGAATTTCGTGCTGAATATGTCAATTTTAACCAATGACCCAAACCCCAGACTCAAACCGACTAGACCGCATTGAGCGAATACTGGACACTTTAGCCACCAACCAAGTAAACGAACGGGATGCTCGGCTGGCTATGAGAGAAGATTTGGAAATTCTCTATCAAACAGTCCAGCTAACCGATCGAGCGATTAACGAATTGATACGGAACGCCGAAGCAGATAGAGCCGCCATTAGGGAACTCCAAACTGAGGTTAAGGGGATTCAGACTGAAAATCAGCGGATTTTGGAATTTTTGTTTGGACAGCAGGGTGAATTATGAGACTCAGGTGATTAACCAGAGCAGAGTTACCCTAGTAATAGGCTACTGGTGATTTTTACCAGTTCGGGCCAAACCCGCTCTACAGACAAAGGGAGTCCCCATGAAGCGCAAGCATCCTTACCTTTTCGCATTGGTATCGCAAGGCAGTGTCGTTGTTTCGACTGTGCTGTTGTCTGTTAGTATTGCTTTAGCCCAACCCACCTCCTCTACAAAAGAAGGTAGTGCTACTCTGGCGATTTCCTCTAGCGAACGTCAAGAACTGGAGCAATTGCGAGAACAGAGACGCATTCAAAACCAAGTTCAAGCTCAGGCGAATCGCGCCTTTAGTCGGACAACGACCCTGTTTAATGTATTGCTGGTTACTCTAGCGCTGCTTTTGGCAGCTGCGATCGTTGCCTTGTGGCTATTGCGGCGATCGGTGATGACAGAGGTTACAGAGATCGTCACAAACCATCTTAATCAACTGGATGACTTGCAGAGTAAGGTTACCAGCGCCAATCAAAAAGTGCAAACCTTGCTGGCAAAAGCTGAGGATATGGGGGATGAGTTAAGCGATCGGGCCGAAGATTTCCACCAAGAGATAGATGTCAGACTAGACAATATCTCTCAACTCCTATCCCAAGTCTCTCAATCTAAGCAACAGGCATTAACGGCATTAGAGACGCAAATAAAAGATGCTCAAAAGTCGCTGGAAAAATTAGAGCATGAGTTTACATCTCAACTCTCCGAACTCGGATCGGATGCCCAAAAACACAAAGGTTTAATTGTTCAAAATCTAGAAAAATTAAGCTCAGAATTTGCTCCTCAACTTTCGGAAATGCAAGCTGCTGTCGAAGCACAGAAGAAAGTTGTGTTGCACTATCTAGAAAGTTCAGAAACAGCGTTAGCGACTCAGCTTTTAGATGTTCATAAGAAGGTAGAAAAACAACGCGATTTAGTTCTACAAAACATCGAAAAATTAGCCTCAGACTTTGTTCCTCAGCTTTCCGAAATAGAGACCGATATAAAAGTCCAAAAAGAGGCTGTATGGCAGAACATAAAACAATCGCAAACTGATTTCTCCAAACAACTGTCTGCACTTAATCTAGATACCCAAAAGCAACGTGATTTAATATTGCAAAACCTGAAAAAACTAGAAGCTGAGGTAGCACCGAAGCTATCTGGAGTTCAGACGAGTGCTGAAGAAAAAATTAAACAGCTTTATCAAGATGCAATTCAGAATTTAGATCGATTGGGGAGTGAAATGGGGAGTCAGGTTTCAGAGTCGCAGTCGCAGATTCAAGGACAAATGACCCAGATACTCCAGAATATCAAAAATATGGAAACTGAATTTGCCACTCAGGTTTCAGCTTCGCAATCGGGTATTCAAGAAAAGAGAAAACACACTATTCAGAGCCTGGAAAAATTAGAAACTTCGGCCAAAAGTCAATTTTCCAAATTAGATTCGGAAATTCAAGGCAGAAAAAATCTGAACTTAGAAAATCTCGAAAAGTTGAACGCAGAGATTATCGATCGCGTATCCCAACTACAGACCGAAATTCAGACGCGAAAGGATGTAACTCTTCAGAATATAGATAAATTGGAGACGGCATTTGCTCAAAATCTTGCTGAAGTGATAGGACAAGCTCAAACTCAGAAGGATTTAATCATACAGCAACTAGCTGCAAATACGCCGACATCGATGGTAGAAGCTATCATCCCGGAAGTGGCACAGAAAATGCAAGCTTTGAGCGAACAACTTGAGCGGCTGAAATCTAATCATCCTGAGTTTTTCTTGACTGCGGATGATTATATCGCTCGCGGAAATGCGTTATTCTCAGAAGGGCGGTATGAAGAAGCGATCGCAAACTACGATCGCGGTATTGAAATCAAGCCGAATAACTCTACTGTTTTATATCAGCGGGGTCTTGCTTTCTGGGAGTTACAGCAGTATGAAAACGCGATCGCCTCGTTGGACAAAGCACTGGAACTTAAACAAGACGATCCTAACATTTGGTATCACCGAGGTCTTGCTCTCAAAGAGTTACAGCGGTATGAAAAAGCGCTCGCCGCTTTTAACAAAACCGTTCAAATTCAACCAGACGACTGCAAAGCGTGGTTGCAACGGGGTATGACTCTGGGGAGGTTGAAACAATATGAAGATGCGATCGCGTCATTGGATAAAGCGCTGGAAATCAAGCCGGATTATCATGAAGCATGGGTGAATAGAGGTGTGGTGTTAGGAACATTGCAACAGCATGAAGAAGCTTTTAACTCTTTTGACAAAGCTGTGAATGTTCAGCCGGATGATGGGGTAGCCTGGTTAAATCGAGGTTTGGCTTTGAGCGTTTTAGAACGATATGAAGAAGCTGTTGATTCTTTTGACAAAGCGATCGAATTAAATCCTGATTCCCATAAAGCGTGGAATTATAAAGGTGAGATGCTAGTCAAACTAGAGCGCGACAAAGAAGCACTTGATAGCTTCGATCGCGCTTTGGCTCTCGAACCAAAATATGGCAATGCCTATTACAATAAGGCAGTCTGTTATGCCTTGCAGGAGCGAGTGAAATCAGCTGTGGAAAACCTACAGCAGGCGATCGCACTCAATCCCAAGTATCGCACGCAGGCAAAAACTGACCCCGATTTTGACGGAATTCTAGAAGATAAGCGATTCTGGCTATTAATTGAGGGTTAAAATGGCATCTTTTCTGGAATTGCCCAATAGTAAAGGGTGACTGATGAACAATCTAATTTCGCATCAGTTTTGGCAAAATCCGATTCTTAGAAAAGTCGGTCAAATAACCTGCATTTTGTTGTTGCTGGGGATAACAGTGCGAAGTATCCCCTATCTAGCTCCTATTCATACTAAAGATTTGATTCAGGATCGGCAAGCGATCGAATTTAGCGATCGCAACGGCTTACCCTTGGGAACATTGCTCAGCCGTAACCAAGAACATACCGCCGTTGTCCCCTTAAATGAAGTTTCTCCCCACTTCAAAAACGCCATCATCGCCGCCGAAGATAAGGGATTTTACCAGCATGGGGCGCTGGATATAAAAGCGATCGCACGGGCAATTCACCAAGCAATTGAAGCCAAAAGAATTGTTTCAGGCGCTTCCACCATTACCATGCAACTGGCGCGGATGATAGACCCCATTCCGCGCACTTTTTGGGGAAAAACACAAGAAATTTGGTTATCTTGGCGGTTAGCCGCAGGTATGACCAAAAATGAAATCCTTTCTGCCTATATCAACCGCTTACCAATGGGAGGAAATATTTATGGTGTAGAAGCAGCTTCCCGCGTTTATTTTGGTATTCCTGCGAGTGACTTGAATTTGGCGCAAGCGACGCTTCTCGCCGCCTTACCCAACGATCCTACTAATCTGAATCCTTACCATAATTTGCCAGCACTGAAACGGCGACAAATTTATGTTTTAAACCGCATGGTGAAAGATGGATATATTACTCGCGCTAATAGCGATCGGGCCTACACTGAAAAAATAGCCCTTCAACCCCGGAAGCAAGGTATTCTCGCCGCACCCCAGTTCTTATTTTGGGTAGCCAATGAACTGGACAAGGAGAATTTAAAAGTAACACATCCTTCCCATCTGCGAACCACCATAGATCGTCCTTTGCAGCAATTTGTAGAAGCGCAAGTGCAGGAAGTAGTCCGCATCCTCACGCCTAACAATGTACATCATGCTGCCGCTTTAGTTATTAACAACCACACTGGCGAAGTGTTAGCTTATGTCGGTTCACCAGATTATTTTAATGAAGCAGAAATAGGTCGCAATGACGGCGTGCAAGCATTGCGTCAACCCGGTTCAACCCTTAAACCTTTTTTATATGAATTAGCGTTAGAAAATCGGATAATTCACCCCAATACAGTATTAGCCGATGTGCCAACTCATTACGCGATTCCAGGCGCAAAACTGTATAGCCCTCAAGATTATAACGAAACTTTTCAGGGGCCTGTGCGAGTCCGCATTGCTTTAGCAAATTCCCTCAATATTCCGGCGGTGCGAGTGTTGGAAAAACTTGGGGTATCCACTTTTCTAGAACGTCTGCATCAACTGGGGTTTTCCCATCTCAATTATCCCCCAGAATATTACGGTTTAGGGTTAACTTTGGGCAGTGGCGAAGTTAGTCTTTGGGAATTAGCTCGCGCCTATGTCACTATGGCAAGACAAGGAGATGCAATACCGTTTGTAACTACATTTTATCATCCCACAATCCAAAATCCTACTTCTAATTCCTCAATCCAAAATCCAAAATCCAAAATCCAAAATCCCACTGAATGGGCATTAATTACCGATATGCTCAGCGATGCTCATGCTCGTGCGAAAGGATTTGGTGTAGAATCGGTGTTGGCTTTACCATTTCCAGCAGCGGTTAAAACAGGGACTTCTTCTAATTTTCGAGATACTTGGACGGTGGGGTTTACGAGAGATTATACTGTGGCTACTTGGGTGGGAAATTTTGATGGCGATCGCATGGCAAAAGTCTCCGGCGTCATGGGTGCAGCGCCTCTGTGGAATCGCATCATGTTACACTTACACGAAGATCGAGAACCTGCTGCTTTTCCCCCTCCAAAAGGTTTGCTGCAAAAACCTATTTGTGCAATTTCCGGTTTGCGTCCAACCCCTGCTTGTCCTTCAGTTGTACAAGAATATTTTTACCCCGAAGATATCAGCTATTATGAAAGTCATCCAGATACTTTTTATCAGATAGTATCGAGCGATGGAAAATCACCCCAGTATCGCCTCAATTTACCTGCGGAATACAACGAGTGGTTAGCAATGCAACCGCAACCTAATTTAGCACCCAGCGGATTGAAAATATTATCTCCTCGTAACGGGGATGTGTTTTTGGTATATCCTGCTGAGCAAAGGTTACAATTTAAACTTGCTACGGCATCAAATCAGCCTATAGAGTGGTGGTTGAATGGTGAAAAAGTGGCAACCCAGTCATCTAATTCTTTTTTCTGGCAACTGCGTCCTGGGAATTGGACGTTAGAGGTTCAAAGTGGGGAAATGAGCGATCGGGTTAGTTTCCAGGTGGAGTTAGCGGATAACAAACGTATTCGCCGAGGGTTTTCTGTTGCGGGCCATTAGGGGAATGCGCGAGTGCAGAGAAACCCGGTTTCTTCAAGAAACCGGGTTTCTCCGGGTGTACTTTATGCAACTGAAACCCGCTGTAGTGCGCGATCGCGATCTTAAAAAGCGATCGCATTTCTTCAGCAAATAGCCTACTTAACCATAATTATGACCGGCAATGATTATAACAATATTGACGAGCGCATACGACGCAACAAACCCAATCTCGCAGAGGTGTTCGATGCGCGTCATATTTATACTCCATTCGGATTGGTGACCTAGAAAAAACAGCGTCTCCATTGCCATTGCCATTAAGATGTAGAACATTGTGATGATATGAATTTGGTCTATCATAGTCAGCGTTTCAGCTGTCCCAAGAGTCGCTCCGGCTGCCTGTAGATTAACGAAAACCGCAAAGAGGGCTCCAACCAGTAAACCTAACATTCCCGTATAAAGTTCGCTATTGGAAGCATCCAATAGGAAGCATACGGCGCAAACAGCAAAAGCAATATAGACGCCTCCAACTAGCTTAATAAAGCTTAAGTTACTGGTTCGTTCGATCTCAATTGTCATATTCACGTTGGCTTGAGCGATTTTGTCAACCGTTGCTCTGGGGTCGGCGAAGTTAGTTTGATATTGAGTTATACCGGCATCGACACTGTAGCTGGCAATCCGCCAACCATCTTGTAGCAGGATAGCGTCATCTATGCCTGAATTCTTCTTATCCGCTTCAAATAGAAACTGCGTTGCATCGGGATAACTCACTAGAAAAGGGATGTTCAGTGTGTGACGATCGAAGGGAAAATTTTGCATATCCCAGTTCTTGCGAAAGGTGCCTCGTAAGTTCGCATACCAATAGCTTCCCTCTCCCACCCCTTTAACAGTCTCTTTTATAGGCATTTCGTAACTTTTTGCGGTCGGAAAGTAAAGAGCATCAGTAGAAGGAGCATCCGGTTTATTGCAGTTACCACTTAACCAGACAACAGCATAAAACGTGCCTTCCACAAAGTCAAAATCAGTGAGAGCGGTCAGATAGTAATTGACTCGGCATCGAGTTAGGGTGGCAGAAGTTTGGGGAACGGGAGTTGAGGTTTGGCCAACTGCCGCAGGGGGAGTTGGGGAAGCAGAAGTTTGGGGAACGGGAGTGGCGGTTTGGTCAACTGCCGCAGGGGGAGTTTGGGCCGCAACAACGGTGGGACGATCGATCGAACCAACCAGAAGGATAACGATAATCGCCAACCCAGCGCAGAGAGGATAAATCAACCCACGGAATATCTGTTGATGAAAAAGCTGTTGGCGAAGCGACTGTAGCGATCGCCAAAACCCTATCTTCTTTCCTGGACGCGGTACTGTTGCGCCATCGGGTGCAGTTGTTTGTCCATCATTAGCCGACTGTTTTCTTGTTGTTTTTTCGTTCATTGCCAGAGAGCCGATATTTCAACCGGGTACAGGGAACTATGTACTAGAGATCTTCCATCAGTTGTACTCTTCCAGTCAGCCGTGAAAATAATTCTTGCCGATTTATTTGTCCGCTTCTGTCAAAATCTACTGATTTGAAACTACCATCAGCAAATTTACCACTATTCGTGTTTTTTAGCGCATGAGAATTTCTTTTTTATTTCGTCAACAATAACAGCTTAGTGATAATTGTTTATTTGCCTACTGTTCGTCGTGAGGGTTTACAAGAAGCTCCGGGTGCGAGAGCCCACTTTTGACTAAAGATTAAAAGTTTATAACACGGAGACTCACGCACCATACAAACTGAGAATTTGAACTGGCAACTTACGTTACATAGCAAACCTATCTAACAACTCATCACGAGATAATTGCAGCAACAACACAGTAAACTCCTCTGGTGACAACTCCAACAAAGGCTCAATAATTCCTGAGAGTTGCTCATCTAACAAACCAAACCGGACTCGCAGCAAATTTTCTATGTTGGCGCGGCGTTCTGTCCTTATACCTTGCTGCATACCTTGCTGCATACCTCGCTGTACAGCTTCTTCCTGCCATTGTAAAAGTAGTGGTGATAATTCCATAACTAACTCCCGGTCTTCTCGATCTATAGTTTGACTCGCTTGTAACGTTGCCTGCAAATTAGACAATAACAAGAGAGCGTTTGAACGTAATGGATGATTGGGTGGAAGTGTGCCTATTTCGTTAATCGCTTGTTTTTGCACATTTCCTTTACCCAAAATTCTCAGCCATAGTGTTTCTTCAGTGCGCGGTAACTGGTGAATTACCACCAGCGCCGTTTTTAGATATTCTCCCAGAAAGTAGACTCCTGTAGGCCAGTTATCTGCATCGGGGTCTGCTTTAAACCCATTTAAAATGGTTGCCGAAACAGTAGGCGAAAGAATCCACAACCCAGGTAAATCTGCCTCATCGAGACGACTGTTGTCCCGCTGACGCTGACGCTGGAGATTGGCGTGTATATCAAATAGTTTACCCATACAACCGCGAATTTGGCTGGGCGCTACGGCATTGCGGAAGGGTTCAAAGATAGATGGGGTAGCGGCAAATCGCCCCAGCAATCCCAGTACTACTGCATCCCCCCTTTGTGCTGATGGATAAGGTGTGAACCAAACATCTATCTCTCGCACTTCTCCTGGGACGTTTCGGCTAGTTTCCACCTCCCCAAGAGGTGCTAACAACTCCTTTAAATAGTCCTTGGCAAATTGATCGTAAGGAAATCTCGTCATTTATGGTAATCTTGAACAAATATTGATGCTCCGTTCAAAGGTAGCTAGCCCTAGTATGGGTCATCTAACAAAAATTAGCAATTCCAGTAAAGATTTATTACTATACCCGGAAAGCCACTAGGCAGTAACTGTAGGAACTGGGATAGTTATTCAGGCGGCATCAGCCATCTGATGCAATATCAGCTGTGAGGGTAAAAACCATGCAAACTATCAGCAGGATAATTAGAACTTGGATATTCTGCTTGGTGCTGACACTCATCCTGGGAATGACAGGGTGCGGTTTAGTCAATATTTCAGGTAACGAACCACTACCAGCGGTTCCCTCTTTACCCACGCCTCAACTACCAGACTGGATAGAGCAAATTAGTCCCGTTGGCGAAGCTGAACCTCTCGCGCAAATCCGCATTCGCTTTAAAGAACCCCTAATTCCAGTTGAAAGCATCGATAGTCCCGATCAACAGCGCCTGTTGCAGAAATTTGCTATTACGCCGCCTTTACCCGGTCAATTTCGCTTTTTAACTCCCCGACTGGTGGGATTTCAAGCAGATAAAGCACTACCGAAAGCAACAAGAGTACAAGTCACCCTCAAAGCGGGATTATCCGACCTCAAAAATCATCGTCTGGCGCAAGATTTAGCTTGGACTTTCAATACTGAATCAATTAAATTAACTAACTTACCTAGTTGGAAGGAAACTCCTGACTCCGAACCGCAACCAATTGACTTAAAACCCACTTTAAAATTTACATCAAACGTAGAACTTGACCTACCTTCGTTGCGAGATCGTTTAGCTTTTACTCCCGAAGGTAAAAAGCAGCGTATCCCGCTGAAAGTCGAGCCAGAAAAAGAAAACACTTCAGCAACAGATAAACCACCAGTAGAGAAATTTGATGCTTCAGTGCGTGACTGGAACTATATCTTAATACCGCAGCAAACGTTAGAAAAAGCAACCAGTTACAGTTTGGAATTTTCCTCTGGTATTCGTCCGGCGCGTGGTAATTTGCCAACTGAGAATAATTTTGCCAGTCAGGTTAAAACTTATGCAAACCTAGCATTTGAAAAACTGGAATTATTTGGACAGCCAGATGTATCTGGAGCTTACGGACGTTTTGTAAAAGGTGCTGCACAACTACAATTTAATAATGGCTTAGTGGCAGCTTCTGCGCTCGAAAATATTAAAATTAATCCTCCACCTAAACCAGCACCTCAATTGGTGAAAGTCTTTGATGGCGAAAAGCTTGTTAATCTTAACCCTTGGTCATTAGAACCTGCCAAAACCTATACTATTACCATTGGTGCAAACCTGAAAGATAAATTCGGACAAACATTAGGAAAGCCAGTAACAGTAAAGTACGCAACAGGCGATGTAGCTGGAGATATCTGGACACCATCTAATTTGCATATTTTCCCAGCAGGTAAAAATTTACAGTTGAATATTTCCACAGTTAATCTGCCAGAATCGCAGTACAAAGCAGCTTATCGAGTGGTGCTACCGACTGATTTAGTCTACATTGATTCTGCTTATCCCAAAGGAAACAAAAATGATTTATTACCTCCGCCTGAATCTTGGCAATCTTTTAAAGTAGCAGGTAGAAAAAATCAGTCTAAAGATATCGCCGTTCCTTTACGAGAAAAGCTTGGTGCGGGGACTGGGATGTTAGCTTATGGTATTCAAGCTCGTACCAATCGTTATCTAGAAAATGGCAAGCAGAAGTGGCGGGAAAATACCACTTACGGACTGGTAGAATTAACAAATTTGGGAGTGTTTGCCCAGTGGTTTCCAAATTCGGGATTGATTCGAGTCAATCATCTTTCTGATGGTTCTCCGGTGCAGTCTGCAACTGTCGAGATTTATGAATCAAAATTGGATGCAAAAACTAAAGAAGAAGTTCAACCTTGCGCTGTTTCTCAAACAGATAAAACGGGTACGTTGCTGCTAAATCGTGAGGATTTGCAAAAATGTATGAAATCGGCAGGGGGATTTGCTGAACCACCAAAACTGTTAGTAATTGCCCGTGAAGATAAAGATTGGGCTTTTACACGGACTGATGAATATAGCGGTTCTTATGATTACGGTATCTATGCGGGATGGCAAAGTGGTAAACCTGAATCGCGGGGAACGATATTTTCAGATAGACAGTTGTATCAACCAGGTGAAAAAGCCGGGTTTACTGGGGAAGCTTATTATCTGCAAAATGGCGTTATCAAACAAGATAAAAATGTGCCTTACAAGGTAAGTCTACAAAGTCCCGATGGGAAAAAGACGAATTTGGGAACTAAGACAACTAATGAATTTGGCACGTTTTCTCTGCAATTACCCATTGCTGCCAATCAAGCTCTAGGCTATTATTCCATCACTGCTAAAGGGGAGAATGGAGTAGAAATTTCTGGTGATTTCCGGGTAGCTGAGTTTAAACCGCCTAATTTTAAAGTTGCTCTCAACTTGGAGAAAGAATTTGCCCTGATCGACCAAAAGGTGGAAGCAAAAGCGGCAAGCAATTACCTGTTTGGTTCTCCAGTTGAAGGCGGTAAAGCGAAGTATTATGTGACGCGATCGCAAACCGCTTTCATCCCCAAAGGTTGGTCAGAATTTTCTTTCGGAAAACAGTGGTTTTGGCCAGAAGAAAGCCCTTCTGTTTCTACAGATGTCTTGCAAGTAAGTCAAGTGCTGGATGGACAAGGTAAAAGCAATCAAACCGTAACGGTAGCGAAAGATTTGCCCTATCCGATGAATTATCGGGTGGATGTGCAAGTCTCGGATGTATCTAATTTATCGGTTGCTGATTCCAAAAGCTTTACTGCACTACCAAGCGATCGCTTAATTGGTTTGCAAAGCAATTTTGTGGCAGATGTGAATAAACCTTTTCCCATTCAGGTAATTGTAACTGACCCCACAGGTAAAGTAATAGAAGGACAAAAAGTTCGCGTCGAACTGCAAGAAATTAAATACAGCAGCGTTACGCAAGTAGTGGAAGGCAGTTTAACACCGCAAAATCAAGTTGAATACAAAACTGTTGCTAAAGCAGAAATCTCTTCTGGTAACACTCCCCAATCAGTTTCGCTTACGCCTCCCGAATCTGGTTCTTATCGCATACGAGCAAATTTTACTAATGCTAAAAACGATTTAAGCGCAACCGACTTGCAGATTTGGGCAACTGGAAACGATCTAGCGAGTTGGGGCGATCGATATGACAATAATCGTTTGGAAGTTAAACTCGACAAAGAAAGCTATCAACCGGGTGAAACTGCTACCGCTTTGATCCAATCTCCCTATCCAGAAGCTGAATTGCACTTTGCAGTCGTTCGCAACAATATCCTTTATCGCACAATTCAAAAAGTCAAAGGTAGTGCGCCGCAGATTCAGTTTAAAGTAACTCCAAATATGTTGCCAAATGCAGCAGTTGAGGCGGTTTTGGTACGTCAAGGCAAACCTCTAGCGCAAGTGGAAGCGGGAAGTGTAAACGAATTGGTGCGAATTGGTTTTGTACCGTTTAATATCAATTTGGATGAGAAATACTTAAAAGTTGAAGTTACACCCCAACAAGCATCGCTGCAACCGGGTGCAGAAGAGACTTTGCAACTCAAACTTACTAATAATCAAGGCAATCCTGTTAAGGGACAATTGACGGTGATGGTGGTGAATGAAGCGATATTGCAACTGAGTGGATATCGTCCGCCGGATTTAGTAAAAACTGTATATGCAGAACAGACAATTTCGACTCGTTTTGCCGATAATCGATCGGATGTAGTGCTACAACCTTTATCTTCGCCTTTAGAAAAAGGTTGGGGTTATGGTGGAGGACTATCCGCAGGCGCAGAAAATACTCGCACTCGCAAAGATTTTCAACCTTTAGCTTATTACAATGGTTCGGTGCTAACTGATGAAAACGGACAAGCGCAAGTCACCTTTAAATTACCCGATGATTTGACAACTTGGCGGGTGATGGTGGTGGCGACGGATGGTAATTTGCGCTTTGGTAATGGTGAGACGACTTTCATCACGACGCAACCGCTGATATCTAATCCTGTGTTACCTCAGTTTGTCCGATTGGGCGATCGCTTTGACGCTGGACTATCCGTAACAAATAATACCCAACAAACGGGAAATTTGGATATTGCAGGCGAACTCAATGGCGGTATCCAGTTTGCCCAAAATAACACGCTGCAAACCAAATCAGAATCCGGTACTCGTGCTTACCGCTTCCCAATGGTGGCAAATACCACTGGTAAAACGGAAGTAAAATTTACTACTCAGCTAAACGGTACAGCCGATGCTTTTGCCGTTCCTTTAGAGGTGAAATCTTTAGAAGTTACGGAACAAGTTGTCGAAACTGGTACAACTAATAATCAGGCAAAGATACCTCTGAAGATAGATAACAATGTTGCCAATGATATTGGCGGTTTGGAAGTGCAAATTGCCAGCGGTCTGATTCCAGAGATTATGGCACCTGCACGACAAGTTTTGGATAACGATGATTTGCCTTTCTTGGAACCATCTGCGAGTCAGTTAGCGATCGCAGCTAATCTGCAAATTCTCAGTCAAAAATATCAGCAAACTTTCGCCAACTTCAATCCCAAACAACAAGCAAATCAGGCTCTAGCACGCTTGCAAACACTCCAACAACCAGATGGTGGTTTCGCGACTTGGCCGGGACAAACAACCTCCGATCCGTTTGTTTCTCCTTATGCAGCACAAAGTCTCGCCAGAGCATCTGCCGCCGGACTGAAAGTAAATCCGACCATGATAAATCGCCTGAAAACTTACTTAAAGAAAATTCTGGCAGACCCCGGTCAATACGACTTTTGTAAAGAACAATTGTGCAAAAATCAGCTGCGATTGTCAGCGCTGATGGCTCTTTCGGAATTTGGAGAAAACCGCAATGATTTTATCTCAGATATTTACGCGCAGCGAAATAACTTTGATTTCGTCACTCAGATTAAACTAGCGCGTTATTTATCCCTGTTACCAGATTGGCAAGACGAATCGAAAACACTGCTAAATCAAATTCAAGAAAGTGTTTACCAAACAGGTCGTACTGCGACGGTAAATTTACCTCAACGTTGGCGGTGGTTTGGTTCGCCTACTACAGCACAAGCTCAAGCTTTGCAGTTATTTATTGCTCAAAATAGCAAACCGGAAGTTGTCGATCGTTTGGTGCAAAGTCTCCTAGCACTGCGGCGAAATGGTATTTGGCCTAACACTTACGATAACGCCGAAGCGCTCACTGCTTTGGTCGAATATGCGAAGCTTCAGCCTACACCGCCTAACTTTACAGCTACAGTTCAACTCGCTGGCAAGCAGTTAGCATCAACGCGATTTGAAGGTTATCGTCAAAATAACCAAGATGTGAAAGTTGCGATCGCACAACTACCTCGCGGTCAAAACGACCTGATCTTGAAAAAATCCGGTCAAGGTACGCTGCATTATGTGGCGACTTATCGCTATCGCTTACAGGGAAATCAACCCGGTAGACTCAACGGACTGCGGATAGTGCGAGAAATTCGTCGTGCTAATGAAAATAAAGTACTGCGACGGATCGGACTTTACGCACTTGACGATCCATTAAAAGTAGCTGGCGGACAGGTCTTTGATATTGGGTTAGAAATTGTTACCGATCATCCAGTAGACCATCTCATCGTCACAGACTTTTTGCCTGCTGGTTTTGAAGCTGTAGATGGCAGTTTCCAAACTGCTACGCCTTACTTGCAGGCGCAAAGAGATAGTTGGGAACTGGATTATAAGACGATTTATCGCGATCGCATTGTGGCGTATGGCGATCGTCTGGAAGCCGGAGTCTATAGCCTGCATTACTTAGTTCGTTCTGTCACCCCAGGCACATTCGTCTGGCCTGGTGCGGAAGTTCGCCTGCAATATATACCAGAGGAATTTGGGCGATCGGCTTCTTCAGTATTAGTTATCTCAAATCAGTAGCGGATGAACCCCACCCCCCTCATATCATGTCCGGTACGATCAGTTACCTAAAAAAATCGTGTGATTATTCTTATCTGTGTTCATCTGTGTTTATCTGTCTTCATCTGTGGTAAAAATTTAACCATCGATGACAACAGAAAATTTGACGATCTCTATTCATCATCTTTAGCTAACAAAGAATGACGCGCCAAGTACCAAAATACCGCTGCATTTATGATAAAAACAACCAGCTTTAGCAGCGATATCCCTCGAATTAGCTCAAAAATTCAGCCGGAATACTGATACCAACCAGCACCAGTACTAAGATTTTTGCCCAAGTTTTGTCATACCACAAGCCGATCGCTTCAACTGCGGTTAAAACTGAGTAAGATCCAGCGACAAGACTGCTGAACTTTAAAGTTTTAGGAGGGAAATTCAAATGCAGCAAAAGAAATTTTCGCAGTGAAGCAATAACCTTGTCACAAGAATGACACAACAAATGTCTACATTGAGAAGTGTGAATTATTAATTATGTGGCAACAGGTGTCCGAGATGCAAACAAAACAGCCTCGTCTAGATAATGGTTCGGGAGAAGCGAAGGGCATCGAATTCAACATTTTAGATCGCAAGACTCCGAAATCTAACCATCTTTTTTGGGAAAAGCCATTCACTTACGTATCGCTGGTGCTGCTGGGCGCAAGTGTCGCCTTTGCAGGCAGCTACCTGGGTTCCCCAAACAAAGTGTCTTCGCAGCCGTCTGTTTCTGCGCCGCCTGTTTTTGCGCCTTCTGTCACGCCAATCACTGCAAAACTTAATGCCAAACTACCATTAACGGCAGATACAAACTTTATTACAGATGTTGTCGATCGCGTTGGGCCAGCAGTAGTACGCATCGATTCTTCGCGAACGGTAACGAATCAAATTCCTCAAGTTTTTAACGACCCGTTCGGACGCCAGTTTCGTGGTCGTCAATTCCCCACGCCACGCCAGAAGCAAGTTGAACGAGGTACGGGGTCGGGCTTTCTTATTAATTCGGACGGTCAAGTTTTGACCAATGCCCATGTGGTCGATGGTGCGGACACTGTAACGGTAACGCTGAAGGATGGTCGTACTTTCCAGGGTAAGGTTTTGGGTACAGATCCGGTTACAGATGTTGCGGTTGTCAAAATTCAGGCTAACAATCTGCCCACGATTAGGATCGGCGACTCGGATAAACTGAAGCCTGGGGAGTGGGCGATCGCGATCGGCAATCCGCTAGGTCTGGATAACACCGTCACTACCGGCATTGTTAGCGCTACAGGTCGCACCAGCAGTCAAGTTGGCGTCCCGGATAAGCGAGTCAGCTTTATCCAAACTGACGCCGCGATTAATCCCGGTAACTCTGGAGGCCCACTGCTGAACGCTTCAGGTGAAGTAATTGGCATGAATACAGCGATTATCCAAGGTGCCCAAGGCATTGGTTTTGCAATTCCGATCAATACCGCCCAACGAATTGCCACTCAGCTAGTGGCACAAGGCAAAGTAGAACATCCTTTTTTGGGCGTTCAGATGGTCGATCTGACCGCTGAAATCAAGCAAAGAATCAACAGCGATCGCAACAGTGGTTTGACTGTAGACGAAGACAAAGGCGTGTTGATTGTTAGAGTTATGCCGGATTCCCCCGCTGCTAAAGCTGGACTGCGTGCGGGTGATGTTATCCAGAAGGTCGGAGATCGATCGGTCACAGAATCCAGCACTGTACAGCAGGCAGTCGAAAACAGCCAAGTGGGCGCGAATCTGCAACTGGAAGTGCGTCGTAACGGTCAAAACGTTAGTTTAACGGTGCAACCCGGTGCTTTTCCCACCGCCGCGCAGTAGTCCTGTCACAGGTAGGCAGTGCGATCGTAAATTTGTTTCATCGGATAGGCACCACGCCTATTCTCACATTTTGAACCATTCTCAACAATACCTGAGAAATTACGCGAAAGAAACCCGGTTTCTTCAAGAAACCGGGTTTCTCTGTATCTCACTCACTTGACAAGCAGTTGCAACCAACTTTTTTCCACAGATAGCACCACGAAGAGTTCCGTCACTGTATTATGTAACGAGTCTGTTTCTCGATTTCTAATCGCAATTCCCTAGTTCTGAAGTGTCTGAACTGGTATCTCTCAGTTACTCCCTTCCCGCCCGAAGATTATCTATCATTCTTTTTCCCTTCTGCCCCTCTTACCCCCTCCCCTCTTACCCCCTCCCCTCTGCGGCCTTATAGATATTCTTCCAGCCAGAAAGGAGTCGGTTGGCTCTACGCCAATTCTCGCCCTGTAGCACTTTGCAGGCACTGAGCGAATCTCATTTGGAGCGAGGCGGGGTTTGTTAAACTAGAAGCCATACTAACATTTTGTTTTTTCTATGAATTTAAAAGTGAAGATAATACACTATCTCGAAAACAAACCTAAGTATCTTTTGATAGGATTAGGGCTATTATTAGTCTTAATTCTGGGATTGATTGATTACGTAATACCACGAGATATCTCCGTATCAATATTTTATATTATTCCTATTTGTATAACCACTTGGTTCGCTGGCGAAAAGGCTGGTATAGCGATTTCTATCGCCAGTGCTATAACATGGCTTATCGCTAATAAAACATTAGACGCAACAGCCTCATTATCTGCTACTCATTATTGGAACGCATCCGTCAGATTGGGTTTCTTTTTAACTGTTACTTATCTTTTATCGGAATTGAGAAGTGCGCGAGAAAGAGAAAAAACACTTGCGAGAACTGACCCTACAACTGGCGTTGCTAATAAAAAATTATTTAGTGAATTAGCTATTTTGGAGATTAAGAGAGCGCGTCGTTACGGACATCCTTTTACACTCGCCTATATAGATGTTGACGATTTTAAAAATATTAATAAGTATGGCAGCTATGAAATAGGCGATCGCCTTTTACTAACTTTGGCTCAAACTATTAAAAAAACTATCCGAGACACTGATATACTTGCCCGCATAGGAGGAGATGAATTTGCCCTCTTACTGCCCGGTATTGGATACGAAACAGCTCATACAGTCATCGCCAGAGTGCAACAGCAACTTGTGGATACAATGGATGAAAATAAATGGCCAGCAACCTTTAGTATCGGTGCTATTACCTTCCTCAATCCACCGGATTCAGTGGATGAAGTAGTTGAAAAAGCTGACTATTTAATGTACTGTATAAAGAATGAAGGTAAGAATAGAACAGAGCATATAATTGAACAATAGAATTGTTAAGCTAAAGTCAGGAAAAACCGAAACGTACTACCTTTACCAAGTTGACTTTCCACCTCAATATGACCGCCTTGCAGTTCAATCAATCGGCGGGAAATAGCTAAACCAATTCCAGTTCCCCCAGAATGTCTGGCACGCGATCGATCGGCCCTAAAGAAACGCTCAAATACATGAGGCAAATCCTCTACTCCAATTCCTTGTCCTGTGTCAATAACCCCAATCCAAAATTTGCCCAATTCAGTCCAGGCGCGGATAATAATAGAGCCTTCGGAAGTATAACGCACTGCATTTCCCAACAGATTGACTAGAACCTGTTCCACTCGGTCAATATCAGCTAATACGAAAGGCAACTGGGGCGGACATTCCAATCGCAAAACCGGGCCTTCTTCAAGTAGCTGGTCTGCAAATTTTTGCACCAAGGATTCCAACAAAGGACGCAAATTAACAGGCTGCAAATTGATTGGTAAATACCCCGCTTCTGCTTTGGAGAGTTCCTGCAAATCGTTTACCAACCGTTCCAACCGCTTTGTTTCTTTTGCTAATTGCTGATAAATCTCTGGCGATGGTGAAATTCTACCATCCGCCAGTTCTTCCAAGTAACCGCGAACAACAGTTAGCGGCGTCCGCAGTTCGTGGGTGAGGTCGCCAATTAGTTCGCGGCGTCGCTGTTCCACTCCTTCGAGACTGGACGCCATCCGGTTAAAGCTGACAGCTAACTGATTGAGTTCTGTAATCTCCAAAGTAGGCATTCGTTCATCTAGCTTTCCGGCGGCAAACTTTTGGGTGATTTGTTCCATGAGTGTAAGAGGCTGCATAATCCGCTTGGATACCCAATAACTCAATCCACCAGCAGCGGTTGCACCAGTCATGAATGACCAGAAGGTGCTGCGACTCCAGACATTTTCAAATCCTTCAACCAGCTGAGTGCGAGCATAGCGTAAATAATAAAAGTTTCTTCCTTCCAATTGTTGTAGGTGCAGGACGAATAAGCGAGGTGAAGAGACTTTGCCAATGATGACAAAACTGCCTATTCCTACTACAATTACTAGAAAGTGAGAAAAAAATAACCGTGTTACCAGACCTATCTTTGCCATAAGAATTAAAGTTTGAATTTGTTTTTGATTTTAATTATTTACTGCATCTTCAAACTTGTAACCAAGTCCGATTACAGTTTTTATAAAAGTGGGATTAGCTGGATCTGGTTCAATTTTTTTACGCAGTCTGGCTACATGAGTATCTACCACTCGTTCATCGCCAAAAAAGTCGTTACCCCACAGTTTATCAATTAATTGGGTGCGATTCCAGGCTCGATTCGGGTAGCCGATCAAGGTGGTTAAAAGGTTAAATTCTAAAGTGGTTAACTCCAGTTCTTCCGATCGATCTGGATTGATATGGCGGTGGGCTGTGTGCCGATCGACATCCACGGTAAAATGCTGGGTACGGTAAACGAGGTTTTCTCCCCCGTGACGAAGGCTGCGCCGCAATAGGGCCCGCACTCTGGCAACTAATTCTCTGGGACTAAAAGGTTTAACCATGTAATCATCGGCACCAGTAGACAAACCGATCACGCGATCGATTTCCTCACCCCTAGCAGTCAGCATCAAAATATAAGGGTCTTTGGGGCCGGGTTTTTGGCGGATGCGGGCGCATACTTCCAACCCATCCAAACCGGGCACCATCAAGTCGAGTACGATCGCATCTGGTTGTATCTGCTGAAACATTTGCAATGCCGTCAGTCCATCCCGACATTGGTGGCAGGAAAATCCCTCAGCTGCCAAAGTCAGTTGGATCAGCTTGGCGATTTCCGGTTCGTCTTCAACAATTAAAATGTCCATAAGTCAAAAGTCACTCATTCAAAAGTCAAAAGTTAAAAAAAATGATTATTTCTTAATTTTTGCAGCAAAATTTTAAATTTGTCATTTTAGGTATATTCTGGTGTCACGGGAATGACAAACGGTTCTGTAAGCATTAAGTTGAGAGTTGCGAATCGATCGCTATTGTTTCTAGTTTAGAAAAGGACTGTCATGAGAAATTATCAAGCTCGTCTGCGTCAACTGCATCGCATCATTGCCCCAATCATGATTCTGCCGATCCTACTCACCCTGATTACCGGATCGGTTTATCAGATGGTAGACCTCTCAGGCACAGGGGAGGACTACGATTGGTTGCTGGATTGGCACAAAGGTCATTTTGGTAGCCTGAATCTAGAAATCGTCTATCCGTTCCTCAACGCCTTGGGTTTGCTGACTTTAGCTATCACGGGAATCACGATGTGGTTTCGGATGCGACGCAGCTCAAAAAACCGTTCTCAGGAGATGTAACGACATTGCGATTCAGAAACATACCGATCGTTTGTGCGGGTACAGTCGCTATCCTAGCAGCCGGTGGCTACTGGTATGTATTTATTACAGGTTGGAACTACTGGCACAAACATCTCACTGATGCTTTAAGTTATGTAGGAGAACAATGTGAACTACCCACACTAAATCGAAGCGATTATAGTGTGGGCTTCTAACATCACAGAAGAATGCCTCAGAACAGACTT
>NZ_JAIQZN010000051.1 GCF_023333585.1 Argonema antarcticum A004/B2 | reverse complement strand
GGATGGGGTGCTGCCGACAGTCCCAGATGAAACAGGAAGTTTTTGTTAATGAATGTTAGCAAAAATCGAACGGCAAATATCAGTTTTGCGTACAGTAGCCAGTAACATGGGCTACAGCGACGTTAAGCCAATTCCCACTCAAGCTGAAACTGGCAAAACTGCCAGTTTGTAGATTGCCAAAAATACAGCAGGGCTGTTCTAGCTTCGCCAGACAGCCCTGCTGCGATCGTATTGTAGGAGCGATTCATTCCGGGGATAATTTTTTGGTTAAACCCAAAGATTTGTTACGGAATGCAGCGCCCCTACAGCTAATTCAAAGCCCTGGTAGATCTAGCCCACTCGTCAACTCTTCCATGCGACTCCGCATCGTAGCAGTGGATTTTTGGTAGGCATCTTTCATCGCCGCCGCAACGATGGTAGAAAGGGCTTCTGCTCCTTGCCCAAGGGCGTCAGGGGAAATTTCCACGCTAATGGGTTCTTGGTTGCCATTGAGAACAACCTTGACTAAGCCATCTTCAGACTGTCCCTCAATCTCCATTTGCTCCAATTCTTCTTGAAGCCTTTTGGCACCTTCTTGAACCTGTTGAGCTTTTTTGAAAGCATCGGCCAGCTCTTTCATTTTGCCTAGACCGAAGCCGAATCCCTGTTTCTGTGACATAGGTTAATTGACTGCGTATACCTACCTGATTTTAACGCTCACCCACCTAATATCCGCTAACAGCCCTTTGACAAGGGTGACCGGACACAATCCTTTTGCCATTTGTCAGCAATAGACATCTCCAGAAATCAAAGGTGCGTCGCCTAGAACCCTTGTAGAGACGTTTCATGAAACGTCTCTACAATGTTTTTTGGAGAGGTCTAATGAATGGTGATGAGCCTTACACTTGCTTACTCATCACCTTAAGCCCATTACCTCTAAACAGGTTGAAACTCGCCCAGAATCTTCACCTCCGGCTCCAAGCACAGAGACCAGTGCTGTTCAACCTTACTCTGGACATAGCGGATCAGCTGGAAAATATCATTAGCCGTTGCCCCACCGCAGTTGAGAATAAAGTTGGCGTGGCGTTCGGCAACTGTAGCACCTCCGATGCGATGGCCTTTGAGACCTGTTTGCTCAATTAACCACGCAGCTGCATGAGGTGTTGGATTCCGAAACACACTGCCGCAGCTAGGCTTGTTATAAGGCTGAGTGCTATGCCGCCGCCGGAGATGTTCGGTTGTGGCGGCCATCACCCTTGCTGGGTCTGCTCCTGGTTGAAGTTGGAAAGTAACCTGAGTGACCAAGCGATTTTCACCTTGCAGTATTGAGCTGCGATAGCTGTAGCGCAGGTCTTGGGAAGTGAGAATCTGAATGCTACCGTCCGGGCAAAGCACGCGAGCGCGTGCCAAAATATCTGCTGTACAGCTATTGTGAGCGCCTGCATTCATGACCGCAGCACCACCAACGGTGCCGGGAATACCAACTGCCCATTCCATGCCTTGCCAACCCCGCTCAGCTGCTTGCCACGCCAGACGCACTAGGGGTTCTCCGGCGGCGGCGGTCACCTGACCTGTTTCGGGGTCGAAGTGGGTGTAACGAAGGTGGCGAGTACAGATGACCAAACCGGGTAAACCGCGATCGCTCACAAGCAAGTTCGAGCCAGCCCCCAACAAAGTAATCGGTAGGTCGGAAGACATAGCCCATTCAAAGCAGGCTTGTAACTCGCTCAATTGTCTGGGCGCGACGTACCACTCGGCTGGGCCGCCGACCCGAAAGGAAGTCAGGCTTGCCAGAGAAACTTGGTACTTGACCGGGCATTCCGTACCGGGAAGGTAAAATTGCCTTTCTTTTGGTTGATTTAGGTTGAACAGAGGGGCTTGTGAGCTAGCCACCTTAAGTCCTTGGGAGAGGTGATTGGAGACAGTCATAGCTGATTACACACGCCCTAAAACTTGAGGGCAAACATATTTTTTGCACAAATTAGGCGCTGCGGCGACATTCTTGATGCACACCCCGCTCGGCGTTTTCGTAAAAAGCCATGACTTCTGGAATTACCTGATTTAGGTTTCCAGCTCCGAGAAAGAGGGCAATGTCACCAGGGTGGAGATTTTCTGTGAGAAACTGATACATCGAATGAAGCGAAGGTTGATACCTCACTTGGGGGTGGTGTTTGGCGATCTCATCTACCACCATTTCACCGCTAATTTTGTCGGGATTTGGTTCGCCTGCACTATAAATGTCAGAGACGACCACAAGGTCGGCATTATTGAAGCACAGACCAAATTCTGATAAGAAAGCAAGGGTACGACTGTAACGGTGAGGTTGAAAGATGGCTACAACCCTTCCAGACGATGAATTGAACAATTCCTTGGCTTGGATGCGTGCGGCTGCCAGCGTGGCGCTAATTTCGCTGGGGTGGTGGGCGTAGTCGTCAATAAAGCGGATGCCATTGACTTCGCCTCGATGTTCAAAGCGACGGCGGGCTCCCTCAAAAGTAGCTAGAGCATTTGCAATAACCGCAAATTCCAAGCCCAAGTTACGACCAACTGCGATCGCTGCCAGTGCGTTACTGAGATTATGTTCTCCCAACAACTTAAAATTCAACTGCCCCAGGATTTTTCCTCGCTCCCAAACCCGTGCCGTAGTACCATCAGCACGATACACCGCACAATCTACCGTATAGTCAGCGCCAGAATCCATCTGTAGGCTATAGCTAACTGTCGGTTTTAGCCGATCCCGGACAGTGGGGCAGTCAATGCACCCAACCGTAATTTGACAGCGTTGTGCAAATACTTGGAATGTGGTTATCACCTCTTCCAGGTTTTCGTAGTGGTCTGGATGATCGAGTTCGATGTTAGTCACCACCCCAATTTGGGCGGAGAGCTTGACGAGAGAGCCATCCGATTCATCCGCCTCAGCGACTAGATAATCGCCTTGTCCCATACGGGCATTGCCTTCCCATGCCGCCACCTCTCCCCCGACTACAATTGTCGGGTCTAGACCCGCCACCAGCAGCAAATACCCGATCATACTACTGGTGGTAGTTTTACCGTGGGTACCTGCCACTGCAATGCTCTGGTAATCCTCAATTAAGGCGGCCAGCAAATCTGAGCGATGGAAAATCGGACAACCTAACTCAAGTGCCGCTCGATACTCAGGATTGGCGGTATTGATTGCTGTGGAACAAATAACTTGAGGCAAGACAGCTGTTGGGAGCGAGACTTGATAGCGATCTTCCGGTTTGCAGACTTGTTCCGTCATTCGGAGAGTTTTTGAGCCTACACTAACCGTGGCGGTCGCTTCGGCTACACAAACCGAGTCTGCTTTCTGGTGGAAGAACTCTAAATTTGTGGCGTCTTGACTACCAAAGATGTGAGCCCCTATTACCTGTAATCGCTGAGTAATGTGACTTGGGCGAATATCCGAGCCGGATACAGGCAGTTTCCGTTTCGCCACAACGTAGGCGAGAGCTGACATTCCAATTCCACCTATACCGATGAAATGAAATGGCTTCCCGCTAAAATCTACAGAATTTAGCATCTTAGCTCCTTACACACCACACAAAGACCGCACTGCACCCATAACAGGCGATATCATAGCAGGAATTATTTTTTCACGATACAGCGTTAATGCTGATTTAGCTTAATAGCCTAAAGATATATTTCCTGGAAATCTATGCAGTTATGCTAGAGAGTACGGTATTTTTTGACAATTTTTACAGTGATGTACTATTTTTACCTTTAAGCGTGGAATCTATTATCGCTCCGGAAATCCTGTTCGAGTATGGGGAAATTGGCAATTTTCGGGGGTAAGTTCGATCCCGTTCACTGGGGACACCTGTTGATGGCAGAGACAGCGCTGAGTCAGTTTGGGCTAGATAGAGTTATTTGGATACCGGCTCGCTGCCCTCCTCACAAATCCCAGTCTTGTTGGTTAGATTTTGAGCATCGTTGGGAATTAGTGCGATTGGCTATTTGCGATCGCTCAGATTTGGCGATCGGGCCAAAATCCTGCCAGCGCATCGGTTATTCTTACGCTATTGACACCCTCGAAGACCTCCAATCTTTTTACCCCCACACCCATTGGTATTGGATTATTGGCTTAGATGCCTTTCAAACCTTACCTCAATGGCATCGACGAGAGGAACTCGTGCCAGCCTGTCAATGGCTGGTGGCACCCCGCCCAGACGCCTTTGGCAACTCCTCAGTTAATTCGCTCTGCCAGCAGGTTGCCCAGTCAGTTGTCAGTTGTCAGTGGTCAGTTGTCAGTTGTCAAGAAAATTGCTCCTCTGCTCCTCTGCTCCAAGTCCAAACCACATAAGACGCTTCGATTTGTCCACCCTTTGCGATATGATCTGGTTCATCACTAGGGATCGATCAATTGAGTAGACAGAGGGCAAGACGCAGTGATTAGAGTAGCAATTAACGGTTTTGGACGCATCGGACGCAACTTCATGCGCTGTTGGGCAGGCAGAAAAGATAGTCAAATTGAGGTTGTTGGTATCAATGACACCTCCGATCCAAAAACCAACTCCCACTTGCTGAAATATGACACCATGCTGGGGAGGTTTGATGCTGATATAAATTACGATGAAAATTCCATCATCGTAAACGGCAAGACGGTCAAATGCGTGTCAGATCGCAATCCAGAGAATTTGCCCTGGAAAGCTTGGGATATTGACCTGATCATCGAATCGACCGGCGTCTTTGTCAGCAAGGAAGGGGCATCCAAGCATTTAACTGCTGGTGCCAAGAAGGTTCTGATTACCGCTCCTGGCAAAGGCGATGACGGTACTTTTGTGTACGGGGTCAATCACGACCAGTATGAACACGAAAAGCATTGGATCATTAGCAATGCTAGCTGTACCACTAACTGTCTGGCTCCGATTGCTAAGGTGTTGCACGAACAATTCGGCATCATCAAAGGCACTATGACTACCACTCACAGTTACACTGGTGACCAGCGTTTACTAGATGCTAGCCACCGTGATTTAAGACGGGCAAGAGCGGCGGCGATGAACATTGTGCCGACTTCGACTGGTGCAGCTAAAGCAGTTTCTCTGGTTTTGCCAGCACTAAAGGGTAAGCTCAATGGGATCGCTTTGCGAGTTCCTACTCCTAATGTTTCTGTGGTGGATTTGGTAGTTATTGTCGAGAAAAGGACGTTTGCTGAAGAGGTGAACCAAGTCCTGAAGGAAGCTGCGAACAATTCGTTGAAAGGCGTTCTGGAATACAGCGACCTAGAGCTTGTCTCGTCGGATTATCGCGGTACTGATGCCTCTTCGATCGTAGATGCCAGTCTGACAATGGTCATGGATGGCGATATGGTTAAGGTTGTGGCTTGGTATGACAACGAGTGGGGTTACAGCCAACGGGTTGTCGATCTGGCTGAACTGGTGGCTCAGAAGTGGACTTGATTAGTTACTAAATTAGTCATTGGTCATTAGAAAAGTTCAAATTTCAAATTGTAGATTTCAGATTTGAAATCTGCAATTTGAAATCTGAAATCTGAAATTGGCGATCGGTTATTGGTCATGCCCACTCTAACTAATTGGTGGAACGAGCTAGTAGGGGAGCAGCTTGTAACAAGGTTTGGGTATAAAGATGCTGGGGATTGGTAAAAATATCTCTGGTATTGCCTAGTTCGACTATGCGACCGGCATTCATGACGGCGATGCGATCGCAAAAAAACCTCGCTACCGAAAGATCGTGAGTAATAAATAAATACGTCAGATCGAAATCTCGTTTGAGTTCCAACATTAGCTCCAGCACCTGCGTCTGAACATGAGCATCAAGCATACTGACAGGTTCATCGCAGATAATTAGTTTGGGTCTGGTAATTAAGGCCCGTGCGATCGCTACCCGTTGCTGCTGTCCCCCAGAAAGACCGGATGGATATCGGTTGTAGTACTCAGATGCTGGCGTTAAACCCACTCGTTCCAACATCTGCATCACCTGCTTTTTAGCCTCTCCCGGCTCAGCCAGTTTGTGAATAAACAGGGGATCGGCGATACTTTGTTCTACTGTCATGCGGGGATTGAGGCAAGCATGGGGGTCTTGAAATATCATTTGGATTTGCCGCCGAGTCAGCCGCATGGACTCGCGGGACAGGTTAGTTAGTTCCTCTCCAAGAAACTCTACCTTCCCAGAAGTCGGCTTCCGCAGTTGCAAAATTGTTCGCGATAAGGTACTTTTTCCACAACCGGATTCTCCTACCAATCCCAGTATTTCACCGGGATAAAGTTCTAGACTGACGCCATCTACAGCTTTGATAACAGGAATATTTTTGGAAAATAACTGTTCGATGAAATTACCTTCCAGCGTGTAGTGCTGCTTTAAATCTTTTACCAGCAGAATTGGAGATTGGGGACTGGGGAGTGGGGACTGGGGACTGGGAGAGTTTTGAGTTTTGAGCAATGAGGAATGTGTGGAAAAATTCCCTGAATCCCCCGCTTCATCGTCGCTGACGGCTTGAATGTGGAGGGCGGCTTGGAGAAGCGATCGCGTATATTCGTGTTGAGGATGTTGGAGTATTGACTTAGTGGAACCAGATTCTACAATTTTGCCAGCATACATCACAGCCATAAGATCGCAGTATTCACCCACCATTGCCAAATCGTGGGAAATTAACAGCAAAGCCATATCCCGTTCCCGACAAAGCCGCGTTAGTTCCTCCAAAATTTGAGCCGAAACGGTAACGTCCAAGCTGGTAGTCGGTTCATCTGCCACAATAAGTTTGGGATTGAGGAGTAAGGCAAGTGCGATCGCAACCCGCTGTCGCATCCCACCGCTAAACTCATGAGGATACTGCGACCAACGATTTGCCGGGATCTTCACAGCCTCCAGCGTTTCAATCGCCTTTTCCTTCGCTTGACGCCGCGACAAATGGGATTGATGAGCTTTGAGCGTTTCCACGCAGTGATCCCCAATTGTCATCAAAGGATCGAGGCGCGTCATCGGGTCTTGAAAAATTAGCGCCACCGCTTCCCCTCGAAATCGGCGCAGCTGAGCAGGAGTCAAATCTAAAACAGATTCACCTTCAAAGCGGATATTTCCTTCAACCTGGCTGTCGGGTGGTAGCAACCGCATAGCAGCGCGTCCCAGCGTTGATTTACCGCAGCCAGATTCACCCACCAATCCCAAACGTTCCCCCGATTTGAGGCTAAAAGAGACATCATCCACAGCCCAACTTATGGACGAAGATTCCCCATCAACAGAAGCAGACTGGTAACTAGGATACGCTACCCGCAAATTTTCCACGTCAAACAGCACTTTGTCATTAGTCATTCGTCATTTGTCCTTTGTCATTGCTGATTAGTCATTAGTCATTAGTGAAAAGTACTTTGCTAATGACTAATGACTGATGACTAATAACTGATGTCAATTATCGAATCGTCGCATCAGATAGGCGACCCCAAATTCTCCACAAGGATGTTTTTCCAAAACATCTGCTAGCTTAAACACCATTGCCGCTACTTCTGACCCCAGTTTATCAATTGTGGCCTGTCGCTCTTTCTCAGCTAGTTCCTGCTCCCGCGCCCGCATTTGCCATTCAGGGGAAAACATATGCTCAATAGTAGTGTGGAGCCCCAACTCTGCCAAGACATCCCACTCGCCCTTGTCGCACCAGATCCCGCCACAATACATACAGCGCTCTACGTAAAAAGGTGTTCTAAAGTGAACCTTGGCTCGCGATAGATAGTGCTGACAGTCGGGACAAAGGGCGGCTTTGGTATCAAAGGGAGACTGGACAAAATCCACATTTACAGATTGAGTCAGCATCTGTGGCTCTACCTGCTGTTGGGGTTGACGGGCTTGCCAGCTTTGATATTCATCAGCAGGAATCCAACTACCTTGACAATCAGGGCAGTGCTTTACAGATAAATTATTGGCGAAGGTGCTATCGACCAGCGTTATCTTCTTATCTTTCGGACATTGCACAGCTTCTTTATCCTTGCCTAAACTACATTCATAATATTCAAGCAGGTTTGCATCCTGGCTTTTTATTTATTGAACTTGCAGAAGTGCTTGGCAGTAGGCAATCAGAGTATGAAGGCGATCGCTTATCTTAGTCAGTCTAGCTTGTGCCGTTTCGCTTCGACGTGCTGCTTGCAAAAACATCACGTCTATGCTTAAGAGTCGCAGTTCCTTATCGATTTCGGTTAAATATGACTGAACGCTGGGCAAAGTAGCCGAATCTAGTTCATTACCGCTCAAATTGGCAATTTGACTTTGAAAAATTTGTTGTACTTCGCCGAAACTATCCCGCAACTTCACCGAGTCCGCTTTCTCTTGTGCAGCTGTCTGTTGCAGTTGCTCTAGGGCTTGCTGGAATTTTTGATAGCGGACGCTAAGATTGGGCGGTAACATTCACAAAATGTATCCTTGCGATAGAATCAATGTAAAGAATTTTGTCTTTTAATTTAAGATAAGCAGAGACAAAGTTTCTTGGAAGCGTGGAAATTAAAGAAATATGCTCCTCCAAGCGATCGAAGAAGAAGAGTTTAACTGCTTTTGGGCCAGAAGATTATCTATCATTCTTTTTCCCCTCTTACCCTCTGCTCCTCTGCCCCTCTGCGGTCTTATAGATATTCTTTGAGCAAGATCTGAGTAAAGGCAAGATCCCGACTTGGCGATCGTTAGTGGCTACTCAGCACTATGGGCAGGGTGAAAGCCTACAACAAGTTTTACATTTTGGGGAGCGATCGCATTCCCCAATAAGAATATTCTTAAAGATACCCTTCTTGATTTTGCTCTCTAGCAAGGGCGGCCAACAGCCCTAGAAAAGCGACAAAGCATCATAAAGTACCACAACTTTGCAGTGAATCTGCTAAAACCCTTCTATTTTTAAGGATTAAGTACAAAATTATGAACGTGATGGCTCCAACTTCCACTATTAATTGCGTAATCCCTCAGTGGCTACAGGAATGTTTATGTGCTGGGCCAGACGCCTGCGATCCCGCAGACACAGGGTTAGTTTGTCGAGCTTTTGAATTTGCTTATCAGCTGCACGACGGTCAGTATCGGAAATCGGGAGAACCTTACATCTGTCACCCCGTCGCAGTAGCAGGATTGTTGCGCGACCTGGGGGGATCGGGTGCTATGATCGCAGCCGGTTTCCTCCACGATGTTGTTGAGGATACAGAAGTCACCGTCGAAGAAATAGAGCAGCGCTTTGGCCCAGAAGTGCGACGTTTGGTAGAAGGTGTGACCAAACTCTCGAAGTTTTCGGAAAATTTCTCCAGCAAAACCGAGCGACAAGCCGAAAACTTCCGCCGGATGTTCTTGGCAATGGCTCAAGATATCCGGGTAATTGTGGTGAAGCTGGCCGATCGCTTGCATAATATGAGAACCCTTGAACACCTGACTGACGAAAAACGTCGGCGGATCGCTTTGGAAACGCGAGAAATTTTTGCTCCGCTGGCTAATCGCCTGGGAATTGGGCGCTTTAAGTGGGAACTGGAAGATTTGTCGTTCAAGTATCTGGAAACAGAATCATACCGTCAAATACAAGAGTTAGTTGCCGAGAAGCGGACCGATCGCGAAGCTAGACTGGCAGGGGTGACGGAAATTTTGCGTCAGGGTCTACAGCAAGCCGGAATAAATTGCTCAGACATCAGCGGACGACCCAAGCACCTTTATAGCATTTACCAAAAGATGCACCGGCAGCAAAAGGAATTTCACGAAATTTACGATCTGGCTGCTATCCGCATCATTGTTAAGTCGAACGACGAATGCTATCGCTCTTTGGCTGTCGTTCACGATGCTTTTCGACCAGTTCCAGGCAGATTTAAGGACTATATCGGTCTACCCAAACCGAATCGCTATCAATCATTGCATACGGTTGTGATTGGCCCGACGGGGCGTCCGATCGAGGTACAGATCCGCACCTTGCAAATGCACCAGATAGCGGAATATGGGATTGCCGCTCATTGGAAGTATAAGGAAACGGGTCGGTCTAACAATACCCAGGTGACAGGATCGGATGAAAAGTTTACCTGGTTGCGACAGCTGCTGGAATGGCAAAACGACCTGAAAGATGCTCAGGAATATATCGAAAGCGTCAAAGATAATTTATTTGAAGACGATGTTTATGTATTCACGCCAAAAGGCGATGTGATTTCCCTCAGTCAAGGCGCGACGCCTGTTGATTTTGCTTATCGGATACACACAGAGGTGGGAAACCACTGTGCTGGTGCTAAGGTGAATGGGCGAATGATGCCGCTGGGTACATCGCTGAAAAATGGTGACATTGTGGAGATTGTGACGCTGAAAAATGGCCACCCCAGTTTGGACTGGCTCAATTTTGTGGTGACTCCTTCTGCAAGAAATAGGATTCGGCAGTGGTATAAGCGCAGTAACCGCGACGAAAATGTCGCACGCGGTAGGGAGATGCTAGAAAAGGAACTGGGCAAAAGCGGTTTTGAAGCTTTGCTGAAGTCTGAACCGATGCAGGCGGTGGCGGAACGATGCAATTACCACAGCGTAGAAGATTTACTAGCTGCCTTGGGTTACGGAGAAGTGACGCTTAACATGGTGGTGAATCGCATCCGAGAAGCGGTGAAAGGTCAGCAACCGATCGCACTTGCTCTGGAGGCGCTACCCCTTATCCCCACAACACCACGCGCTTTGCCATCTACCAGCAGCAGTAAGGGGGGACATCACAAGAGTTTGAACTCCCCCATTGTGGGCGTCGAAGGGTTGCTTTATTACCTGGCTGGCTGTTGCAACCCAATTCCCGGCGAACAGATTCTTGGGGTCGTGACCCGCAGCAGTCGCGGCATTTCGATTCATCGACAAGGATGTCCCAATGTGGAAAGTGTGGAGGGCGATCGCCTTGTGCCCGTTAGCTGGAACCCGATCGATTCCGACAGCCTTCGTCCTCAGACCTATCCTGTCAACATTCAAATTGAAGTACTCGATCGCGTAGGCGTTCTCAAAGATATTTTATCTCGCCTGACAGATAATAATGTCAACGTGCGGAATGCTCAGGTAAAAACCTTTGATGGACGCCCTGCCTTGATTAACTTAGGCATTGATATCCGCGACTCCAATCAACTGGATCGCATTTTCACCCAAATTAAGAAATTGAGCGATATTCTAAATCTGCGCCGCATCAGCCAGGTGGACGAATAATACCAAATCCGCTTCGATTAACCCCGTTATTTTGAGAGGCAGCGGGGGAGTGGGTGAGTGGGGGAGAAGGAACAACATTGAAGCCGAAAAAGGGGGTAGCTAACCCAGATTTGGAATAAAGTCTCAAACTGCTTTGCGACGCTAATTTAGTTGGCTCGGTTCCCAAGGCAGAAATTTTCAATTCTTAAGGTCAGCAGATTCACACACCATAACTTACAACGATTAGTATAGGAGAAGTTTGCTTTCTATCAAAATTTTAATGGCTTTCAATTTTGCCAAGCGCATCTCCATTGTCGGAACAACAGTAGCCCTAGCTACTCTGGTTCCCGGTATTGCCTTTTCACAACCCTCGACCCCCAATACTCCCAATACTCGTCCTGCAACTCCTGCAAACCCTTCTAATCGCCCAGCCTCAATAGAGGAGGCATTAAATCTCACACCTCAACAGGTGCAACAAATACGGGACATTCTCGTCAACAGACAACAACAAATTGAGGCAGTATTAACACCTCAGCAGCGCAGTAGTTTTACCCAAGCAGTTCAAGCTGGTCAAAACCCCGGTGTAGCCCTACGTTCTTTGAATCTGGAAACAGAGAAGATAGCTCGTATTCGATCGATCGTTGAGAGTTCTAACGAGAACATTAAAAACGTTCTGACTCCAGAACAACTACAACGATTGCAAAATCAAGTCCAGCCGAACCGTCCCAGCGGCCAACGATAGGCTACTGTCTACTTGTAGGGTGCATTGCAATGCACCCTACTCTAATATAAGAATGAATTAAAATTAAACCAAATGACGATCGCCGCAACTCCAAAAAACCAAAATTTTCCCAACCCTTTACTTACACTTAATTACGAACCGGCGCTGGAAGCCTTGGGAGATGATTATTATGATGAAGTCGCAGCGGCTGAATTTCCCGATCGCGTTCTGCGATTCCGCAACGACCAACTGCTACCCTTACTGGGACTAGACCCCGAAGCAGTGACAGACGACCACTTTATTGAAGCTTTTGGTAAATTTGAGGAACGTCGGCCTTTTTTGGCTTTGCGCTACCACGGTTATCAGTTTGGTGAATACAACCCCTTTTTGGGCGATGGAAGAGGCTTTCTCTACGGTCAAGTTCGCGGGACTGATGGCGAACTTTACGACTTCGGCACCAAAGGTTCTGGTCGGACGCCTTACTCTCGCGGTGGTGATGGTAGTTTAACACTTAAAGGTGGCTTGCGGGAAGTGCTGGCAGGTGAAATGCTGCACCAAATGGGTGTGAGGACATCTCGCTGTTTGAGCATGATTGAAACTGGCCAATCTTTATGGCGCGGAGATGAACCTTCGCCAACTCGGTCATCGGTGATGGTACGTTTTAGTCGATCGCATATCCGCTTTGGCACGTTTGAGCGTTTGCGCTATATCGGTCGCAAAGATTTAACTCAAAAGCTTTTAGACCACGTAATTGAGCAGTATTACCCCTCTATCCATTCGTCTGTAACGGGCAAGATGCCCATCCCACAAGAAACTGACAAGTACTCGCTATTCTACACAGAATTAGTGCAAAGGGTGGCAGAATTGGTGGCTCAATGGATGGCGGCAGGTTTTTGTCATGCGGTTCTGAACACAGATAATATGTCAATTACGGGTGAAAGTTTTGATTATGGCCCTTATGCTTTTATTCCTACTTATAACCCGCAATTTACAGCTGCATATTTTGATTATTACGGGCGTTACAGTTACGAGAATCAACCGGGGATTTGTCGGTTGAATTTAGAAATGCTCCAGGAACCATTAGCTGCTATAATTCCGAGCGCTGAGATGGAAGCTGCATTAACCAATTTTGAACCTCATTATCTGTTGAGATATAAGCAGTTGATGCTAAATAAGTTGGGTTTCGATCGACTGGAAATACCAGAAGTAGATAAGTTGTTCTATCTAACAATTCAGCTTTTGAATGATACTCAGGTGGGTTATCACGAGTTCTTTGCCGAACTAAGACAGCAGTTTTCTCGTGACTGGCGAGAAGATGCCAATCGCATCTTTAGCGGTGCTTCTATTGTACAGTCATCTGAGCAGGTTGATTTGTTAGATAATTGGCGAAATTTGTACCATCGCGTTTTGAATAGTTTATCGCAAGACGAGATGGATAAGGTTGAGCGGATGTTGTGCGATCGCAATCCCAAAACTATCATACTTCGCCCGGTAATAGAAGCGATTTGGGAACCGATTGTACAATCGGATAATTGGCAACCGTTTTACGATCTGTTGAACCGTATTCAGACTAACAATTAGGGATTGTGTTTTCGTAGGGTGGGTAATGCCCACCTTGGCGATCTATATTTAGCTTAAAAACATATTTATGAAGGCAATATTTATGACTCAGGAACTAATAGACTTAAGAAATAGCATCTTAGATGGACGCTACGATGATGCTTTGACAAGGCAAATGATAAGTTAGACTCAAGTAAACAAGTTAACTCAAGTGGCCCGATCGCCTTTTAGCCCGCACCCGCCTCACCACCCACAAAGCCAAAAAATAGCTGCCAACAGCACAGACAGACGCTACAACCAAGCAGCCGACAAGGAGATCTGTCACAAACTCAGTTCCCAATTGCATGATAGCCTGCCAGGAGTCGAAACTTTCAGCAGAAAAAGACTGATCGTCAGAGCCTAACAGCCATTGACCAACCTGAAAATTGAAAGCATAAATAGGTACTCCAGTCAATGGATTGCTGATCCAAGTAGCTGCGGCGGCGACCATTTTATTGCCCCGGATTAGAACTGCGATCAGGATGGCAACGGCCATTTGTGTAGCTATTAGGGGAAATAATCCGGCGAAAACGCCAGCAGCTACACCTCTGGCAAGAGATTCTGGACTGCCTCGCAAGCGGATAAAGCGCAAGTAAAAGTAATGAAAGCTGCGCCGCAAACGCGGCAGGAAGCGTTTCGATTTTCGGGATCGAGATGGAGTTGGTTTTGTCAGTTGGGTGAGTAACCTTTGGGAACAGTTTTTAGACATGGGTGCCAAGACGTTAGCAAATTTTGTCGCTAAACTAAACCAACAAACTTAATTAATTCTTAAGTTAAACGATCGCTAGGTCGGTAGACAGCACCTGGAGAATGATCCCCATCGATCTCGATGACTAAATCTACCCAGTTTTGGTTTCTTACGAAAGGCTTTACGAACAAATCCGGGTGGAGACTTCGCCAAAAATACTCAACAAATAGATTCACCTTTTCATCCGTCATTCCAGATTTGCCAGATGCGATCGCTTTTTGTTCCGCCTGACGCCGCCACTGCTGGGAGAGGCGATAATCAGGAGGGTACAGCACTATCAACCGATCCAATCGTTTCCACAAAGGTACATAATCTTGTAATTTAGCATTCATATCGCGGGCAAAAGTGCGATCGGCTTCTGTGAGGATAGGCGCAGGTGCAGTGTCGAAAACAGCCGGATCGATCGGTCGAACGCCGACAAACCAACCTTCAAATAGCACAATATCTATATTCTCCACTACTTCCCATCGCGTGCGATCGCCTTCTCCACCCCAAGCAGATTTATCAAAGCGGGGAACTTGAATCGATTTTGGATTTTCAATTTCTTCTAATCCAAAATCCTTTGACTGACGCAATTCATCCAAAACGGCAATACCCAACTGGACATCGTGGGTTCCCGGTGGCCCGCGCCATATTAAGCGGGGGTCTTTTTGTTTGAGAAGTTGGCGATCGGCATAAGTTTTGTAAAGATCGTCGAGAGAAAGGCTGAGCGTGCTGTAGCCAAGATGATTCAGAATTATCTTTAGAATCTCGGCTAGTGTAGTTTTGCCGGTTCCCTGTCCTCCCAAAATGCCTTGGATGAGGGGATATATCTGCTGCTGTCGGTATTCTGCTAGCTGCATCGCCAAGGGAAGCCAAAGGTTCCACAGATTTTCTAGGATAAGGCTGTCGCTGTGGAAACCAGTTTTATAGCAAAATTGGATAACTTCTGAGTAGACGGATTGGAAAAGGCGCAATCGCGCTTGGATAACTTTTTCTACATTTTCTGGTATAATACCAAACGCTTTTGCTCGTAATTCATCAGCTAACGCCCAAATTTCCAGCTGTTGCTTGGTAGAGTTTGGTAGTGAATCTGCTGATAACCACTCTTGGAGGATCTGACTTAGCGATCGACTTTCTGGCAGCATGGCATCACGATCCGAGCTTGAAGGCTTCGATAAACAGGCTGTAAGTCAGACCAATTTTGAGCGCATTTAACATTTCTATTAAGAGCGATCGCGAAACTCCCTGTCGGTTGGTGCGGTAAAAAATACGACTTGATAGCTCCGTAAATATAACCAACAGTGCGGCCCCAACGATATCCCAATCAGCAGCTTGTCCTGCTGTAGTCGGAATCGCCGTTCCCAGGAAAACGCCGGACAGCAGGGCGATCGTTATCAGAGAGAGTCGCCGCCAAGGATTGCGAAACCAGCCTCCTGCTTGACTGGCGATCGAATCTACTAGGTTGTTGAGACGGGTATTTTGCATTGCTTGGTATGACGGTATTTTGCTTGCTGTCTCCTCAAGCTTGTTTTAATGCAAAGGAAGATATATTATACCAAAGTTATCGGCTTTTCAGGTTAAAAATTGGCAGTTAATTTTGCAACCCTAAGACTGGGGGTTAGGGGCAGATCTTCCAATTTGGCTTATTTTTTGCTACCTTGTCGTTTTGGTCGGCTAGATCGAACCCTTGCCCCTGCCCCCAACCCCTCCCCGTCAACAGGGAGGGGAGAAAGACGCCCCTTTCCCCGTCAACGAAGATTGGGAAGTCTTTCTCCCTCCTCTTTGTCAACGAAAATTGGGAAGTCTTTCTCCCTCCTCTCCGATCTCGGAGAGGGGGGTTGGGGGGGTGAGGTTTCCCACTGGTAGCCTTTTGGCGATCTCCACTTACACAGCAACCGCCAGGGCGGTTTAAACTTACTAAAACGCTAGAATCAATTCACAGAAAGCATTTCATTTTGACTTTTGACTTTTGACTTTTGACTTTTGCTGTATCTGCCCTATCCCCCCAAATCGCACATGAAATCTAAGCTTTATAGTTGGTTCTCTTCTCTGGTTGCTGCAACGGGTAAGGTAAGATTATATATTTCTTTATTTATACTATTGCCTTTAATTTTTCTTAGTCAAGAAGTCCGAGAAAAAAAGGTTTTTGAATTTGAGGTTGCTTTTTTGCAGTGGCTGCATGAAGTGATTAATCCTATAAGTGGCTATATTTTGTCAGTTTTTTATTTAATAGGAGATACACATATTGCTGCCCTTGTAGTTGTGACAAGTCTAGGCATACTTTGGTGGAAACGCTATTGGAGAGAAGCGATGACTTTAGCATTTGCTTCACTGAGCGTTTTACTACTTGTTGATGAAATACTCAAACCATTTTTTGCTCGTCGTCGTCCCCCGGAGCGTATAGACAAAACTGCGGGAGGCTTTGGCTACCCAAGCGGTCACGCTACAGGCAATCTGGTGCTGTACTTTTATTTAGCTTATCTGCTGGCAGCTAGATATCCTAAGCTCAGTATTTACATTTATGGTGTGACTACTTTGTTTCTGCTTTTAATGGGCTTGAGCAGTATGTACCTAAGAGTACACTGGCCTTCTGATATCATTGGAGGCTATGCTTTTGGCTACATTTGGCTGACAATATGTTTGGCAATACTAAACTTCTCAGGCAAGAAAGAGAAAAAGTATTAAAAGCGGTTAATGGTTAGGATAATAACGATAGAGACAAGATGAAAAATCACAAAACAAAAAATTGGTGGAAGGATTTTAAGAAAGAGCCAAATCTAAACTGTAACTTCTCAATTATCTGGTTGGTAGTAATTAGCTGCGTAGCTTTTTTGTGGTATTTGGGCAGCATCGGGTTGGTGGATAAGACAGAACCGATGTTTGTGGAAGCGGCGCGTCAAATGACAGTGACTGTGGACTGGATTACTCCTTATTGGAATGGTGAAACTCGTTTTGATAAGCCGCCTTTGGTTTATTGGCTAATGGCGATCGCATTTAAAATTATCGGTGTTAACGAATGGGCGGCGCGACTTCCTTCAGCGCTTTTCGCGATCGCCCTGACAGCTTTAGGCTTCTATACACTGCGATATTTTGGTTTTCCCCGTCCCGCCACCGCCGTTGAGGAGCAAATCGATCGCCCCATTCAACGAGAACGCCAGTTGTGGATATCCGCCTGGATTGGTGCTGCCATCATAGCCTTAAATCCTGCCTGGATCGCTTGGGGACGAACTGGTGTCTCCGATATGCTGCTGGCAAGTACGATCGGGATGGCACTATTGACATTTTTTATTGGATATGCTTTGGGAGGGAGAGAGAATGTACGTTATTCTTTCCTTTTACCTTCTTCGGTTTGGTATATCGGGTTTTACGTCTTCATTGCCTTAGCTATTTTGGCAAAAGGGCCAGTGGGTGCCGTATTGCCAGCGTTGATTATTGGTGCTTTCCTGCTGTATGTGGGCAAATTCAGGGAAGTTTTGCAGGAAATGCGACTCGTGCGGGGGATTTTAATTACGAGTGCGATCGCAATACCCTGGTTTGTTTTGGTGACATTGGCAAATGGAAAAGCCTACATCGACACATTTTTTGGCTATCACAACCTTCAACGTTTCACCAGCGTTGTCAGCAGTCACCGTGGCCCTTGGTATTTTTACATTCCAGTAATTTTAGTTAGCCTTGCGCCTTGGTCGATTTATTTGCCAATTGCGATCGCTCATTTGCGCTTCTGGGAACGAGACAAGTGGAAACAATCCCCACGCTCAACTCATCTGGGTTTATTTGCCCTATTTTGGTTTATTTGCGTCTTTGGCTTTTTCAGCATTTCCGTTACCAAACTTCCCAGCTACGTACTTCCCTTAATGCCAGCAGGCGCAATTATGGTAACGCTTTTTTGGAGCGACCAAATGAAGGGAACCCTACCCCCAGCCCCTCCCCGTGGGACGGTGAGGGGGGAATTGAGGGGGAGCAAAAAAAATACTGGACTATTTATTAGTGCGATTTTTAACATTCTGTTCCTGATAATTCTTGCTGTTGGAACTTTCTTGAGTCCCAAATTAATGGGATATGACCCAGCCATGCCCCAAGTGCGTCAGATACTGCAACAATCGGGTTTGCCGATCCTAAGCGGGATCGTCTGGGGGACAGCAGCTATTGCCAGCATATTTTTGCTGTGGCGACAAAGGCGATGGCTTTGGAGTGCCAACTTGGCAGGGTTTATGGCGTTTATGATTTTTGTCGCGCCACCCGCCGCCTTGCTAATTGACGAGCAGCGTCAGCTACCTTTGAGACAACTATCGGCGCTTGTCACTCAGGTAGAAAAGCCTGGGGAAGAGTTAATTGCGATCGGCTTCATCAGACCTAGCGTGGTATTTTATACCCAGCGCACGGTGAATTACATCCAAACATTCAAGGAAGCCTTTGTCTACATTAAGGAAACAGCTGTTACTGTGCCAAATCCACCTACAGTCCTAATTCTCAGCAACTCTCAAGACCTCGATCCAAAAGTTTTAAAGCGTCATCAATATCAAGAATTAGGCTCAGCTGGGGCCTTCAAACTGCTGCGAGTATCTAAGAGATACTAATTTACCCCCTGTCCTAAAACTTAGTGATGAAGAATTTGAGCAATTAGCTGTTGCTAATAGTAATTTACGCCCAAAAAACATCCAACAAATTCGGCAAAGGTGTCAGATATAGCTAGGGACTAGGGGCTTTCTTGCTAGAGACTAGGGAAGAGGGAAGAGGAAAAAGCTTGACGAAGTAAGGGATTATGGACTAAAGGTAACAGTTGGAGTTGCCTTAATCGCCCTAAAGTTGCTATAAATTGTAAACTAAAGACTTTGAGACTAGAGGAAGTCGCATGGCTCGGCAAAAGAAACCGGATCGAAGACAGATAGATCAATACAACCACGAAAATCAGCAACGAGTGAATAACCCACCCGTCGGACTGGTTACGCCAGAAACCGATCCAGATGGCGATAATAAAAATTATAGCTACGATCCGCACCTCGATCCCCAATTAGTTTGGGCTGGTAAAGCAGAACATACTAATTTTGAAGTGCCAACAGTCTCCCTGCACGTTCACGAACGCATCGATCCTCGCACGATTATAGAGGCAGTCCGCAAGCAAAATCAAAGTGAGGGTGTGCAGTTATCTCTATTTGAAATACCAGAAGAAAATCCGCCAATTCGACAAGCGATCGAATTTTACAAACATCAGCATAATTGGAGTAACCGCTTAGTTGCTGGAGACTCGCTTTTAGTGATAAATTCCCTATTAGAAAAAGAGGGAATGGCGGGACAAGTCCAGATGATTTATTTCGATCCCCCTTATGGGATTAAATATGGTTCAAATTTTCAGCCGTTTGTGAATAAGCGCGATGTGAAAGATGGAAAAGATGAGGATTTGACTCAAGAACCGGAAACAATTAAGGCATTTCGAGATACTTGGGAGTTGGGGATTCATTCTTATTTGACTTATTTAAGAGATAGATTGTTGTTGGCGAGGGAGTTGTTGTCGGAAAGTGGCAGTGTTTTTGTGCAGATTTCGGATGAGAATGTGCATCTGGTTAGATGTTTGATGGATGAGGTTTTTGGGACGAAAAGCTTCGTCAGTTTAGTATCTTACGCAACAACAGGAGGATTTGAATCATCAACTTTAAGCCGTATTGGAGACTATATTATTTGGTATTCCAAGAGTCGAGAAATTAAATATTACCCATTATTTTCAGAAAAAACGACAACTACCCTAAAAAGTGGCGATTACCGCTATTTAGAACTATTAGATGGAACTCGCCCTTTAATGACTCAAAAAGAGCGAGATGGTATGGAACCTCTGCCCGAAGGTTCTAAAGTGTTCAGGCTTGATAATACTACCAGTCAAGGATCGGCTTCAGAACTACAACCTTTTAACTTTGAAAATAATATTTATCATCCTCGCACTGGAAGTCATTGGAAAGCGAAATATCCTGATGGGATGGAAAATTTAAAACTAGCAAAAAGATTATTAGGTCGTGAAAGTAGTTTGGCTTACATAAGATTCCTAGATGATTTCCCCGTCATCAGATTGACAAATATCTGGACAGACACTTCGGTAGCAGGTACACCAGAAGGAAAGTTATTTGTTGTTCAAACGAATCCAAAGGTTATTGAACGTTGTTTATTAATGACCACCGACCCAGGCGATTTAGTCCTCGACATCACCTGCGGTAGCGGTACAACAGCCTACGTAGCTGAACAATGGGGACGCAGATGGATAACCTGCGATACCTCAAGAGTAGCAATAACCTTAGCCAAACAAAGGTTAATGACCGCCACCTTTGACTATTATCAACTAGCAAATTCCCAAGCAGGCGTAAGCGATGGATTCAAATACAAAACCGTCCCTCACATCACCCTCAAATCTATTGCCAATAACCCCGAAATTCGGGAAGGGATGAAACGCATAGAAATCGAACAAGCCATTAATAAATACGCCTACCAAGAAACACTCTACGACCAACCATTATTAGACAAATCCAAAGCCAGAGTTACTGGCCCCTTCACCGTCGAAGCCGTACCCGCACCCACAGTTAAACCAATTCACGATATTATCAATCCACCCATTCCTGACAATTCAATCGCCCGTTCTGGCGAAACATTGCGCCAATCAGAATGGCGAGATGAACTCCTAAAAACGGGAATTCGCGGTAAAAACGGACAATACATTTTATTCTCCAGAGTCGAATCTTTACCCGGAACTCGTTGGCTTCATGCCGATGCTGAAACAAAACCTAGCCCCCCTCAGTCCCCCCGAATACAGGGGGAAGAAGAGAAGCCGATGCGGGTGGTAATTTCCTTCGGGCCACAACACGCACCTTTAGAACAACGCCAAGTCACCCAAGCGATTGAAGAAGCACAAACTTTAGTCCCCAAACCGAAATTAATTGTATTTGCCGCCTTTCAATTTGACCCGGAAGCTGCCAAAGATATCGAGGAAACTAATTGGCCTGGTGTCACATTGTTAAAAGCGCAAATGAACGCGGATTTACTAACAGAAGATTTGAAGAAAAAACGCGCTAGTAATGAGAGTTTTTGGTTGATTGGTCAACCAGATGTTGCCCTGCGTCGCATCGAGAAAGGAGAAAATAAAGGTAAGTGCGAAGTCGAAGTTTTTGGCTTTGATTATTATAACACAAAAACCGGAAATATCGAGTCTGGCAGTGTGGAAAAAATAGCTGTTTGGATGTTAGATATTGATTATGATGGTAGAAGTATCTTCCCCCGTCAAGTATTCTTCCCAATAGCAGGAGAAAAAGATGCTTGGTCGCGCCTAGCTAAGAATTTAAAAGCCGAAATAGATGAGGATTTAATCGAGTCTTATCAAGGAACTGTATCGTTACCTTTTGAGATGGGAGAATATCAGCGCGTTGCTGTTAAAATTGTGGACGATCGGGGGATTGAAAGCCTGAAAATTATCCGATTAACGCCCTGACGCTCTCCCAGATTATTTTCACCTTAAAATGATGTTAGAGGATTAGAGGTTGTGCCATGATTCAAGCTATATCCAAGTTAATGACTTTTGATGAGTTTCTGGAATGGAAACCAGAAAACGGACGCTACGAACTACATAACGGAGTTATTGTTGAAATGCCAAATCCAACTGGTAAACATTCAGCGATCGCAGGTTTTCAGACGATAGAATTTGGTTTTGAAATCAAGCGAGTGCAACTTCCTTACTTTATTCCCAAGGAATGTACAATTAAATTTAGCGATAACTCTGGCTACGATCCAGATGTAATTGTATTAGATAAACAAGCCGTAGCAGCCAATGAGTCTCGATGGGAAAGAGAATCAGTTATTACTCAGGGAGATTCCATAAAATTAGTGGTTGAAGTTGTCAGCACAAATTGGCGTGATGATTATGCACACAAAATGATCGACTATGAAGCATTAGGCATTCCTGAATATTGGATTGTAGATTATCTGGGTTTAGGGGGTAGCCGTTATATTGGTTTTCCTAAACAGCCTACTTTGTCGGTTTATCAGTTAGTAGATGGTGAGTATCAAATTAAGCTGTTTCGGGGAGATGAAAAAGTTGAATCGGCGGTATTTCCAGAGTTGAATTTGACCGCAAAGCAAATTTTTAATGGTGGGTGAGCCATTAGCCCATCAATCTTATTATACTAAAAAGTGTTTTACTATAATAAGATTCCGTTCCAGCCATCTTATTATACTGGACTAACATAAGATTCCAAGACCTGAAACTTTGCCCCGCAGTCAGCCTATTATGCGATCCGGTCGATACATCCAACAAATTGAAGGATACAGCGCTTTCATTCCAGCGCCCCTACCCCCAAAACCGCCCATCAAAATGGACGCAGAGTTAAATCGCTTGCTTTCCAATGCCGATCGCGCTTTGGGAAGACTGGACGGGGCCACCTCTATTTTGCCCAACCCTGACTTGTTCGTAGCGATGTACGTCCGTCAGGAGGCCGTTCTTAGCTCCCAAATCGAAGGGACGCAAAGTACCCTAGAGGATGTCCTTCAATACGAAATTGATGCTACAGGTGAAGAACGCTTTAAAGATGTGCAGGAGGTTGTTAACTACGTTAACGCTATGAACTACGGCTTGCAGCGGCTTCAAGAATTACCGCTTTGTCTGCGCTTGCTCAAAGAAATTCATGCAGAATTGCTTGAGGATGTACGAGGGAGCGATCGCACACCAGGAGAATTTCGGAAAAGTCAAAATTGGATTGGCCCTCAAGGTTGTAACCTGGCTACTGCGGCTTTTATACCTCCACCAGTGGCAGAAATGCACAAATCTCTCCACAATCTAGAAAAATTTTTACACGATACCAATTCTTTACCCGTACTGATTCATTGCGGATTAGCTCACGCTCAATTTGAAACAATTCACCCTTTTTTAGATGGCAACGGACGAATTGGACGATTGCTAATTACTTTTCTGCTTTGCCAGCAACAAATTCTTCAAAAGCCTTTGCTATACCTCAGCCATTATCTAAAATTTCACAGAATGGAGTATTACGATCGCCTGATGGCAATTCGCACTCATGGAGATTGGGAAGGATGGTTAAAGTTTTTTCTAAAAGGTATTTTTGAAGTCAGCCAGTCAGCAACAGCAACAGCCCGTTCTATTCTAGAAATGCGAGAAAAACACCGCGAAATAATCGGTCAGCAGATAGCTAGCAGCAGTTATGGCTTGCGCTTTCTAGATTTACTTTTTCAGCATCCCATTGTAAATATTCGTTTGGTAGAAGATGAACTGCGATGTACTTACGCAACTGCCAGTAAAACAGTCGAGAAATTTGTGGAAGTTGGTTTGCTTCATGAAGTCACAGGTTGGCAACGCAATAGACTTTATCGTTACGAACCCTATTTAAGTCTTTTTGAAAGTTCGTACTCATTAATCAATCCAGAAAATTCTGATTCTCTACCATCAACTCAAAGTTAATATTTTTTTTATTACCAAAATTTATGCGATCGCAAGCTACCATCAATCAACTTATCATCAACTCTCCCTATGAGGAGCCAAAATGTTATTGGCACTACGATCGCACTTCTCGCCTATTTAGCCTTGCAGAAGGAAGAAGACCCGCAGGCTATATCATTGCTTCCGAAAGCTCCAAAACCTTCGACGATCCAGGCAAATTTGTCGAAATTCCTCTAGTTAACCAAATCCGTCCCCGCGTCAAAGCTTGGTGCGATGATGGATACCTCGGCGTTACAGGCGTTACCAAGCGTCTCCTAGAACACTGGGACAAATCAGAAGAACGCGATTTCCCCTTCTTTTTCTGTCAGTTAGAAGCCATAAAAACCCTAATCTGGCTAACAGAATCCCCACCATCTGCAAAAGTTGGCATTGATATTCCTGACGATGGGGGAAACTTCAAACGCCTCTGTTCCAAAATGGCAACAGGTTCGGGCAAAACTATCGTTATGGCGATGTTAATTGCATGGCAAATTATCAATAAAGTCACCTATCCCCAAGATACCCGTTTTTCTAAAGCTATTTTTATTGTCGCCCCCGGACTAACTGTGAGAAATCGTCTGCAAGTTCTGATTCCCTCCGCTGAAAATAACTACTATGAAATATTCAATATTGTTCCTCTGGGATTATTCGATAAACTTCGTCAAGGCAAAGTATTAATCCGTAATTGGCACGCCCTAAACTGGGAAACAGAAGAACAAATTAAAAAGAAAAAAGGAGTTGATAAACGTGGTGCAAAAAGTAACCAAGCCTACGCCAGAGAAGTATTAGGAGAAATTGCCAACTCCAGCAACATTGTTGTCATCAACGATGAAGCACACCACGCATGGCGCATACCTGCTGAATCCAAGATTAAAGGTATTAGTAAAGAAGAATTAGACGAGGCTACAAAATGGGTTGGTGGACTCGATCGCATTCATCAAGCTAGAAAAATTATCACCTGTTTTGACTTTTCTGCCACACCCTTTGCACCCTCTGGTAAAAAAAGTTCAGAAGAAGCTTTATTTGGCTGGATTGTCAGCGATTTTGGCTTAAATGATGCGATTGAATCTGGCTTAGTTAAAACCCCTCGCGTGGTGATTCGTGACGATGCCAGAATGAATGTAAAAGACTTTAAATCCCGTCTTTACCATCTCTATCGAGATCCCGAAGTTTACGATGATGTCAATCGTAAAGCTAAACCTGATGAATCCCTGCCTGATTTGCTTGCTAATGGCTATCTTTTACTCGGAAAAGATTGGCTAGAAACGGCGAAAGCATGGCAAGAATCAGGGCATAAAGTTCCACCAGCGATGATTTCTATTGCCAACCGTACCGAAACGGCGGCTAGAATTAAATATGCTTTCGATCATCACAAAATTCAGATCGAAGAACTCTGCATTCCCGAACGCACTTTACACATTGATTCTAATGTTTTAAAAATGGCAGAATCCCAAGAAGAAAGTACCGAGATACAAGACACAGCCACAGAAAATAGCGAAGATGATAACTCTGATGATGAACCTATTCGCAAACTTTCAAAGAAAGAACAAGCAGAATTTTTACGAAAAATAGTTGATACAGTCGGTCAAGTTGGGAAGCCTGGGGAACAGATTCAAAATGTTATTTCTGTTGGGATGTTATCTGAAGGTTGGGATGCCAAAACAGTGACACATATTATGGGGATTCGGGCGTTTACCAGCCAGCTTTTGTGCGAACAAGTTGTAGGTAGAGGTTTACGGAGAACTGCTTATGATATCAATCCAGAAACAAATCTACTGGAAGCTGAATATGTCAATATTTTTGGTGTTCCTTTTACCTTTCTTCCCCACGAATCTGATGAAGGAACTCCGCCACCACCCCCTAATCCTAAAACTGAAATTAAACCGGATATTGAAAAGCAGCAGTTTGAAATAAGCTTTCCCAATATTGTCCGCATTGATTACATTTATAAGCCAGAACTCAAACTCGATCTGAGTCTGGTTGAACCTTTAAAGTTAGATGCCTATGACAATATTACCTTAGCAGAACTCGCTCCGAGTGTCGATGGCAAACCGGATGTGACTAAAATTAAAGCGATTGACCTAGAAGATTTATGTCGCAAATTTCGATTCCAAAAAATTGCTTTTGAAGTTGCTAGAGATATTTTTGACCAGATGAAACCTGGTTGGCAAGGCAATCGAGAATACTTACTATCCAAACTAATTCGATTAGTCGAAGAATTTATCCAATCAGATTTTATCGAAATTAATCCACCCTTATTCAGTTTGAATGAAATTAAACGGCGGATTCTGATTACTCTCAATATGAGAAAAGTTGTTCAGCACATTTGGCAGGCTATTTATTTAGAAAATTCAGAAGTAATTGAACCAGTATTCGATCTGGAACATCCCATCCGTTCTACATCTGATATGCGTCCCTGGTACACGGGTAAACCTTGCGAGTATACCCAAAAATCCCATATTAATTGTTGCATTTTTGATAGTACATGGGAAGCCAGCGAAGCTTATGAACTCGATCGAGAGAGAAATGATAATATTGTCGATGCTTGGGTAAAAAACGATCGCCTGGGATTTGAGATTCTTTATATTTTTGAAGGAGTTGTTCGCAAATATCGCCCCGATTTCATTATCCGACTGAAAAATGGCAATTTCTTGATTTTGGAAACTAAAGGACAACCAACTCGCCAAGATGAGGCTAAATGGGGATTTCTCGATCGATGGATTAAAGCTGTTAATCAGCATGGTGGTTTTGGTCATTGGCAACATGAAGTCTCAAGACATCCATCTGACGTTAGACCAATCTTGGAGAAAGCTACATTTCAGTTGAGATAAAGTTACTGTTAAAATTAACCAATCGGTTACGTCTTTTCACTGACTGTTAATAATTTCGCTTGCACAGATTCTAAAATCTAATCTCGAATAAAAGAACTAGCCTTAATAATTTCTATCCCACTTAATTCTCCGGCTTCATTCAGTTCTGCCGTAATATTAGGACTAATTTCCACACTTCCCGCTTCCCGTTCATCAGAAAGGGTTAAATGAAGAAAATCCTCTTTTAGCTAGAGGCGAACAGCCGCTAAATGTGAGATATTTGCCTAAAACAGCACAAAGAGCCACAATTATGGGACTTTTAGACCAAGTTTTGAATGCCGTCAACAATTCCGACCAGCAAGGCAGTACGGGTCAACTTGCCAGCATTCTCAGCACTGTCCAGCAGCTGGGTGATGGCTATGGTGCCGATCCCTCAACCGTGCAAACCGCCTTGTCCGTGGTGGGAAACCACGTGCGCTCCGCCTTACAGCAAAAACAAGCTAATGAAGGTTTTGAGCAAGCGCAGAGCCTTGTGAATCAATATAGCGGCACATATCCCAACTCCCAAGCTGTCGATGCGCTCTTCGGATTTAATCAAGTGCAGGAAGTCGTACAGGCAGTTGCACAAAGGACGGGATTGGATGCCGGTATGATTCAACAAATGCTGCCAGTATTAGTTCCCCTGGTGCTGAATTTACTGCAAACTGGCTCAAATTCTCAAAATCCTCAGCAGGGTTCAAATCCAGTCCTGAATTCCTTTTTAGATTCCGACCGAGATGGCGATATCGATATCGCTGACGCTATGGGGATGGCGGGTCGCTTTCTGAGTCAGTAGCTGTCAGATCGAACTCTTTTAGGACTTACGCATTTGATTTTGCACCTAATAAATCTGTAGGGGCAATTCATGAATTGCCCCTACATCTAGGAGTAAAAGCGCCTTCAAAGTTCAAGCAAACTTAGAAACTTTCCTAGTCCACTTCAGTGGACTTTCGCTATTAGCCAGGGATTTGAATCCCTGGCGGGTGAATTGGCAGGTGCAAAATGTCAGTTTTAGCAACTGACAATTGGTAAATGATTCTTATGCAACTTAAGATTAAGTAGGTGGGCATAATTAAACGTATAGCTAGGGACTAGGGGCTAGGGGCTAGGGGCTAGGGGCTAGGGAAGAGGGAAGAGGGAAAAGCTTACTCCGTAAGGGGTTATGAACTAGAGATAAGAGTTGGAGTTGCCCTAACCGCCTTGGCGGTTGCTATAAAACTGCCGCGCCTTTAGAAACCGGGTTTCTTGGAGAAACCCGGTTTCTGGGTGTTCAGTTATTGACGCCCACCTACCTACTTATCTCCTCCCTCTGTTGTTATAAATGCGTTCCAATTCATTCACGTTGCGGCGCACGGTAGCCCAGTCTCTTTCAGCACGCTGGCCAAGGCGTCTTCGTTGCACGAAGTTGTCTATTCTCGATGCGCTATTAATCACACTCTGAAGATCGGAAGCGATCGATTGATTCCTGTCGTAACGTTCCTGTAGGCGATCGGTCGCACGTTCAAAATCTCTGACATACCGATTGATTTCGTCTTCTCGATTGCTTCCATTCAGACGACTGCGATCGAGTGCTTGGTCGAGGCTCACCTGAAAAGTATCTGTGTTAGTTTCTATGCGGGTTAAAATTTGCTCGACTCGCCCGTCGTTTGGACGGATACGTTGCGCCTGTGCCTCGGAAGTTATGCCAATACTGGTTGCTGCTACTACCAGTGTTATTGAAATCAATTTTTTGATTTTATCGATCATTTTTCTATCCCTCTAAGTTAGGTATTCCCGGCTTGATTTTCACCTCGCCTACCTTTAGTGCAGCTTACGCTTTCGGCCCGATCGTGCATGGCAACTAGCTGGAATCATCATTAAATTTTGAGTTCAATAATCAGAACACCGAATAGCGTAAGGCGATAAGGCTATAAAGTAAGTAAGCGAAAAAACTTTTTTCCTTATCCCAAATATTGCTGCTGGTTAAGGCTTGGTTTTGCACGGAATTTTCTGTTTCACAGCCTTTGACGGTATTTGCGATCGGATGTTCCTCAAACTACAGGGGTTGTCAAATATAGCTAGGGACTAGGGGCTAGGGGCTAGGGGCTAGGGAAGAGGGAAGAGGGAAGAGGTTACTCCGTAAGGGATTATGGACTTCATGTAACAGTTGGAGTTGGCTTAATCGCCCTGGCGGTTGCTATAAGTCCACCACATTCAAATCTGGTAACAAAAGTATCCTTAAGGCTAAGTATTAATATTTAAAAGAAATATTTGTAAAATTTTAGCTAGATAATTTTGGATTTTGGATTATGCTCATTTAATCCAAAATCCAAAATCTAAAATCTAAAATCCACTACCAATGGGCTTGCGGCCCTGCCCAGGTATTAGCGACGCTGCGACCGAAAACGATCGGTTGGTCTTTTTTGGCCGCCACGGTTTGACCGCGCAGATTAACTGCCCATAAGGGCGGCTTACCGTCACCTAATTCGCCAGCACGGAAGAGAACTTGGTCAGGTTTGGTTTGACTCCAACCTAACAAGACGGCTTGGCTGTATTCGATTTTACCGGGAGAGAGGGTTTTGGCACGATTCTGCTGCCGATCCCAGACAACAGCGTAGTCGGAAGCATCGGATGTGTTAAATTGGCCTTCAAATTGGCGTGCCAAAAGGCGATCGCCCTTTTGAGACCAAGAGACTGGCATCAAAATCGAAATCACCCCTGGCATATCGGCTGGTTCATTTTTCTTCAACGGATGATTTGCTAAGGGAGAATTAGCACTCACCGTCCGCAAATTCCCCGTAGCCAGATTTTCCACAAACATCACGCTACTGACGCGACTCTTGTACATTTCCGACTGCACTTGGATTTGAATGCGGCTGTAGGCTGCGTACTGACCATCTGGGGAAACCAGGGATGGGGTGCGATAGAAGCGTACCCCAGCACCTTTGGCCGAACTGACTTGCTCTTGAGTGGTCAATATCCAATTCCACGGAACGGGATGAGGGCTATCAAGCGGGTCAGTTTGCTGTGGTTCGGAACTAGCAGGAGCAGCAGTAGGGACTGCTAGAGCGTAGCGGGACGCCCTCGCGTCCTTCGCTTTTTGCGATCGCACCTTACTGGCTGACACTTCCTCCTTGACAAGCTTTTTAGCTAAGGCAGATGAGTCAAAGGTGACTATCCCCGAAACCATCAGCAATATAGCTGCAAGGGTTACCTGGTATGGTTTTGTGGGTCGCCATCCACGAAGCAATGGGTGTTGTAACATTTATAAATCTCTATAATGCGTTTTTTTGTGTGAGGACGAACACCCAAGGGCTCTTTGAGCTTCTTTATCTTTTATTTATATCAGGGGAAGGATGTTTTAACTTGCAAATTCCATAATCTTTTTAATTTTTAAACTGCTGTTTGCTGAAATAAATACAGCAGTAGCCAAGGCGATTAGGACAGTATTAAACGCTCACAGCAAGGCGGGGACTGTGTTTTAACTCAGCACTCAGCACTCAGCACTTTCCTATACATTCAGGATCGGATGCCAACATCAGCGAATAGAGATAATATCGCAGATGCTAGGTTGGCTTTATTGTTCAAGAGTGTTCGGATGAGGGAAACGAACGTGAAGGAATATTCAGATGAATCAACAGGCTTTGGCCGATTTTTACTGGTTTTGCTATTCAGATTGCTACTTTTGGGAGTAGGAGGCGTAATAGCGGCGCTTTTGGGCGTAGCGATCGCAACTGTTCGTCCCGCTACGACGCCAAATAAGCCTCTGGTGGCGAAATTGCTGCAACTTCCCGGCGATATGAAAAACCCGCCTACTACCCCCAACAATCCTACTTCCACAGAACAGACCAGTCCTGAGTCTGAAGCGGCAGCTGTTCGGACCGCACCAAAGCTGACGGCACAACAGAGACAGAAATTGCAAGCGGAACTAAACCAGTTGCAGGCACAGTTGAAGAGTTTGCGCTCTAGCACCGCCGCCTTGGAAAACAGAGTTGGCAGCAGTGCTTCCACCGAACCCCTGGAAACGCGAATCCAAGTTCTCACCCAGCAACTCAAAGCAACTCCCCAACCGCAACAGACTGGGGACACAGCAGCAGCAGCAGAAGTCGATCGAGTACCTTCTACTACCCCCACGTCTCTGATTTCTCCAGACACCCTGACAGCAACACTGCCCAGCGACGCCTTGTTCCAAGACAGCGATGCTACTTTGCGTCCAGAAGCACGCCTAATTTTGGACAAGCTGGTCGCCGAATTGCAAAATTACCCAACCGCAACTATCCGCATTGCTGCCCACACCGATGGCGCTGGAGAAGCAAAGAACAATCGAGTCCTATCCTTTCGGCAAGCTCAAGCGGTTGAACAGTATCTATCCCGTCTTAAAAACCGCTTGTTTGTGGTGGGGTACGGAGAAACTCGCCCTCTTGCTCCCAACGATACCAAAATCAACCTCCAACGCAACCGTCGGGTGGAAATTTTCGTTGAGAGTCAATAGTCATTAGTCATTTGTTCTTTATGAAAGTAATCTTTTTTGGCACTCCTCAGTTTGCAGTGCCTAGCTTGGAAAACTTGTTAAATCATCCAGATTTTGAGGTTGTGGCAGTTGTCACCCAACCCGATAAACGGCGGGGTCGCGGTAACGAGCTGATTCCCTCACCAGTGAAAAATGTTGCCTTGGCTCATCAGCTGCCAGTCTGGCAACCCCAGCGGGTTAAAAAAGATCCTGAAACGCTCAATCTGCTCAGACAAGCGCAGGCAGATGCGTTTGCAGTTGTAGCCTATGGGCAAATCCTTTCCCAAGAAATTCTGGATATGCCCAAGTTGGGTTGCATCAACGTTCACGGTTCGCTGCTACCCAAGTACCGAGGTGCTGCACCGATTCAGTGGTGTCTCTACAATGGCGAGATGGAAACGGGGATCGCCACGATGCTTATGGATGCTGGCATGGATACGGGTGCGATGCTGCTGAAAGCTTATGTACCCATTCTGCTGATGGACAACAGCGAACAGTTAGCCCAGACGTTATCTGTGTTGGGGGCAGATTTGTTGGTGGAAACGCTGCTGAAGTTGGAAAGTGGGTCGCTTACTCCTATCCCTCAAGATTCGTCCCAAGCTACTTACGCACCTTTGATTAAAAAAGAAGATTACTGGCTTTCTTGGTCGCGATCGGCTTTTGAACTACACAATCAGGTAAGAGGGTTTTTCCCTGATTGTGTGGCAACTTTTCGGGGTGCGGCGTTGAAGATCTCCAGCACAGCACCCATTGCACCTGATTTTTGGTCGCAGTTGCCCTCAGAATTGAGAGTGCTGGAGGAAAAATGGTTTGAGCTGTCTTCTGGTGCGGCACAACCGGGCGAGGTAGTGGCTATTCTTAAGGGAATTGGCCCGATCGTGCAAACGGACGCGGGACTTTTGCTATTGCGTAAAGTGCAAGTGGCTGGCAAACGCCCTCAGTCTGGTTTGGACTTTGCCAACGGGATGCGTTTAGCAGTGGGAGAGATTTTGGAAAACGGCCATTAGGGTAGGCGTCCATCTACTATGCTGAGGATTTTTCGTAGAAGCGGCAGCGATCGCACGGCCCCTCTGGATTGACAGCACAGCGAATTAGTTCTGAACGAGCATTGAAGTGGCAATTGGCATCTCCCAGCACCCAGCGTCCCTCGATCAGGCTTCTTTCTGTAGGGCGCGGTGCAGACTGTACGTACAGGGCAATTTTGTGCAACTTGTAGCGCCCTGACTTGAGTTGATAGCGGTGACGACGTTCTAAAACGGCGTAGGTTTTACCTTCGAGATCGAGATAGTTACCGGGTTGCGGTGTCCAGTCGAGATTCACGTTACCGAGGGACTGACGCGGATGCGTCAGAATCACCTCGGTTGGTAAAGAGTCTGGCTCCATAGCTTCCTCTAGATGTATTGCGGACGACATCTTTTAAGGTATCGCGATCGCAGCCAAAGTTTGATAACTTATGCCTGTGTGCAGCCAAGGCAGGTGCTTTGGTTGCTTCTGTGGCTTTAGGTTAGGATAATCTACCTCGAAGTTCTAAAGTTATCGATAAATTTTTGTATTGTTAGGAATAAGATTGCTTCTCTTTACGCCTAACTTATCTCGCTAGCTTGCTGTTTTGCAGCTTGTTTACCTTCTAGCTTACGTTTCCACTTTTCCTCGAATGCTATTGATAGCTCATTCAATTTTCTAGCTTTACGTTCAGCGTCTTTTGCCAGCGCCAGAAGTTCAAGCAGTGTTTTTTCATCTGGTAATTCTTTCACGGTAATTCCCTTAAAATAGTAATAATCCGCCTGACACCTATTTTGGTTTCCAGCACCTGCCCTAGTAATGTCCCTAATTCTTCACCAGCATCCTGAATTTCCTCGGCTGTCACATCGACTGGCAAAATAAATCATCTGAACCGTATCCTGAACCCTGCGTCTAGAGTCCGCTACGAAGAATAGGGCAGTGTTGAAATAGGCAAAGAACTGTATCAGTGTAGCATTATCTGGAAAACGGGACAATATTGGTCTGAGTAGGTTCAGTCCATCGGTTGCTTCTCGCTCAGTCTCATCTAGTTCCTGGTTCAGTCGGTTGATAAGAGTTCTAATTTCTGGAAGAATAGACATTTACCGAAATTTTGATTGAACCTAATAAGCATACCATCAAGGATGTGCGATCGCACTTTTTCCAAAGCGCGATCGCACATCCTCAAATTAAGCATTTCCGTTCTCGATCGAGAAGGGATGATCGCCTACTCCCAACTGCTTTTTCGTATTCTCCAACTGTTCCCAGAGCGCTTCAATGTCACTAAATGCCTGCTCTATGGAAAGCTTACCATTGCTTGCCAAGCAACTGATATAATTCACTCGTTGAGCAAATTCCTGTAAATTCGCATTGAACACTAAATTTTCTGGGTTAACATCACCGTAGTATCGGCTTTTAGGATATAAAAAACTATAAATAGGTAACATCTTTACCTCCTGGCATAAATTGCTTTTTACTTATACTTCTATTATTCCTCTCGATCCGGGATAGTATTAGTGATAAGCTGCTCGGCATTTAAACTGTATAACTCAAAAAAGCCTAACTCTTGTCGGGTAGGCATTCCTGCCATCCAGGATATGTGAATTAGGTGCGTTTCAGCTTAGCAGTCAGGTGGTGTTGTGATAATAATCACCAAAAAAGGGTAAAGGAAAAAGGTTAAAGGTTACACTAAGCTTAGAGGCTATCTGAAAAAAGAGCTTTACAAAACTTAAAATGATCCCAGAAATTTTCAGGCAAACTCTCGAATATTACGGTATCACTGGCAAGCAAATCTCCCAGGTATCTGGCGTGAGTGAGAATCACATTTCCGAGTTTCGTCGCGGTAAGAGCAAAACAGGCGTTTCTACAGATGTGCTGTGGAAGTTCTTGGAGGCGATGGAGAAGATTAGACCAGGGTCTTGCGCCTACTTCTGTTCCCAGTTAGCAAAAGCTGGAGGAAGCGAGGGGATCAGTGAATCCGATTGTCCCAAACAGTTGGAATCCCTACTGGAGATGCAGAATTTCGTGGATGGGCTGTCGGACGATCGACTGGCGCTACTATTGATGGTAGTGGCTGGGCGGATTAAGAATGGCGTTCCTGCCAAAAATAGGGATGTGGATCTGAGATGTTAATTCATTACAATGAAAAGGTTAACAATAAGTTAAACTTTAGAAAACGTGACAATTAGAGGAGGGATTGAATAAGGAAGGGAAATGCGATCGCTCAGAAACCAAAACTACTTGACCTTGTGAGTTAACTTGCCAAGTAGTTGCTTCTACAATTTCTGGTAGATTATTCACTAAAAATCTGTTGATACTGTGTGATTGTGTGACATTTCTTTGGGGTTTCGCAGTTAAATAATTTCCCCAATCTTGCCAAATTTCCTCACTGCTAAATGGTAATGTCGGGTCTTGAGCTAAACCGCCCCTTCCCACAACAGTAAACCTATTATCTCGTGTGGCGGAACAACTAGAAACAATTTGGTTAGCAGAATCAACAAGTTTGATAGGTAATTCAATTAATCCAGAAGTGGGATTAACATTTGGGGTGGTGATATTGACATTACCAGAAAGTCCGAAGTCGGAACTAGCAGTAATATCACTTAACGGTGTTTGTTGGGGACGAAATTGAGTACCGAAAATCCCTTGAGTGTTAATCTGAATGTTACCTCCCGCTCCGGTGATGGCATTGGCGCTGATGTCGCTGTTTTCGAGAGCAACAATGTTATCGGCGTTAATAGAGAGATTACCACCGTTCCCACTACCGCCTGCTGCTGCCGAAATTTGACCGCCGTTACGTAATTGCAATAAATTTTGTACCTCAAGGATGGCGTTGCCCCCCTGACCCGATGCCGTGGATGCGCTGATACTACCTAAACGATCCACCAAAATCGAGCTAGCCCTGATTATTAAGTTTCCAGCATTCCCCGAACCATCGTTTCTTACTGTAACGAGACCCCCATCTGTAACTTGTAATACCGGCGTATTAATCGTCACATTTCCCGATGCCCCACTGGGTTGGGGAGGCAAACCCAGTAATTTTTGGAGAAAAGGGGACAGAATTGGCTCTTTCGGAGTTGCTATGCTTTTGTTCACCTAAGAACATTTTTATTTCTTTTCGCCTCTCCCACTCTGCCACTCTGCCACTCTCCCCCTCTCCCACTCTCCCCCTCTCCCACTCTCCCCCTCTCCCACTCTCCCCCTCTCCCCCTCTACTCAAATAGCATAGTAAGTACGGAAGAGCCGTTTCTTTTTACCTCACTCACCTGAAAAGCGCTATATCTTCTTTTCTTCTTCCTTGCTGTCCTCAAACGAGAAAGCGATCCGTTAAATAGGTATTCTTCTAGTGGGATGAGAGTAATGATTTTTTATGCCGAAAATCAACGCTTTTTCTTACCGCCACCAGAACTACCTTTTTTGTCAGAAGGCTCAGCTAAATCTGGAAACACCTCCCGCACAGCGGGATGCACCAACTTGTGCTTCTGAACATTCAAACCCTTACCTAGCGCTGGGTCTAATTCCAGTGCTTTCATGCCACGATTCGCCAGTTTCAGAACATAGGGCAAGGTACTATTATTAAGAGCCTGAGTGGCAGTCCAAGGCACGGCTCCTGGCATATTTGGGACACCGTAATGGATGACTCCTTCGTCGATGTAAACTGGATTGGTGTGAGAGGTGGGATGCAATGTTTCTATACAACCACCTTGGTCTACCGCCACATCGACAATTACAGAACCGGGATACATTTTTTTGACAAAATTTCGCGATACGAGGATAGGGGCTTTCTTTCCCGGTACCAAAACCGCACCGATTAATAAATCGGCGTCTGGAACATTGGCTTCGATCGCAGATGGATTACTGTATAGCAGTTCGACTCTAGAGCCAAAAAGTGTTTCCAGATAAGCTAAACGCTCTACATTCACATCTAAAATTTGGACTCTAGCACCCATACCTATAGCAATCTTGGCGGCTTCCGTACCCACGACGCCACCGCCTAAAATCATTACTTTACCCGGTCTGACGCCAGGAACACCTCCCAGGAGGACGCCTCGACCCCCTTGCTGTCTCTCCAGAAATCTCGCTCCGAATTGCACGGCGAGGCGTCCGGCGATGATGCTCATGGGGGTGAGGAGGGGGAGTTTGCCATCTGGCAATTCTACCGTTTCGTAGGCTAAAGCACTGACGCCAGAATCAATTAAATGTTCGGTTAATGTGCGATCGGCAGCCAAATGCAGATAAGTAAACAGTAACTGCTCTTTCTGGAGAAACTGGTACTCTGGTTTGAGCGGTTCTTTCACCTTGACCACCAGTTCCCTATTCCAGGCTGCTTCTGTTTTAGGCACAATCTTAGCCCCTGCCTGGATATAATCTTCATCTCCAAAACCCGCACCAGCACCGGCTGCTGTTTCTACAAATACAGTATGACCGGCATCTTGCAACACCCGCACGCTACTCGGACTCAACCCAACCCGAAATTCCAGATCCTTCGTTTCTTTGGGAACGCCAATTTCCATTTTTTACCTCAATCTGACCTATACTTCCAGCTTAAGTCGGCTAGCCCGATCTCGGCTTGATGGCAGAGTGCCAATACTGGTTAACCTTCTCTACAATAGAGAAGGTTAAGATTTGTAACTAGGCAACCCTGAGTAACACCTCTGGTTGGCAGCCAATCTGGCCTGGTGGAGAACAATTTGATTCAGAAAGGGTTAAAAAGTTTATGACGCAAGGGTTCCAACCAAAAACGACACAACCGCAACCAACTACCACTCCGAAGTTGGAGGAGCCAAAGTTTGGTTTTAATGAGTATGCAGAACGTTTGAATGGCAGAGCAGCTATGATCGGCTTTGTCCTCACCCTGCTGATTGAATACCTCACGGGTCAAGGTCTGCTGTCCTGGCTGGGCCTAAATTAGGGGCTAGGGGCTAGGGGCTAGGGACTAGGGAAGAGGGAAGAAGAAAGGTTACTCCCCCACTCCCCCACTCCCCCACTCCCCCACTCCCATTTCTCTTCGGCTGTTGGGGTTTTAGAATAGTAAGCGTTAATATCAGATCAAAAAGAGGAATAGTACGAATTGTGATGAATGCTGCTTGGGCGCGGTTTTTGAAGTCAGCCTACCGCAGGGAACCGATTACTAGCTTTGTGGTTACCGTTGGGGCGGTCGATGCTGCGATCGGTGGTTTGGGCGAACGCTGGTCTTTATTCACGATCGGAATGGGAACGGTAGGATTAGCGATCGCACTCCGTTGGTGGATGATTCACCGTAGCACCGCTGAAGTTCCCTCAGAAGCACCCGAATATTATTTACCCCCTAGCCCGTCTCGACCTCAGTTACCTAATTTGAGCGTTCCCAACCGGAAACATCCCCCCCGCTAGAGGGGAAATGACTAATTTCAGATTTAAAATTTCAAATTTCAGATTTAAAATCGACAAATTTGAAATCTAAAATCTAAAATCTTCCCTTTCCTAATGACTAATGAATACAGCTGTTGCAGGCAAACTGCTTAAGATCGGCGAAGTTGCCGATTATAGTGGGTTGTCGGTAAAAACTATTCGATATTATGACGATCTCGGCTTACTATCCACAGTTGCGATCCGATCTGACTCAGGCTATCGTTTGTTTAATCTTCAGGTACTCAAAAGACTCGATTTCATCAAACGATCGCAGTCTTTGGGGATGAGCCTAAAAGAGATTCAACTATTTCTAGAAATTCACGATCGGGGTAAATTACCTTGTAGCGAAGTAAAGCAACATTTAGAGGCAAAGATAGAAGCAATTGCCAACCAAATCGAAACGCTAGAAATCCTGCGTTCTGAATTGCAAGAATTATTATCTAGTTGGCAAGAACAACCCTCAGCCGACTGCCTAGACAAAATCATCTGTCCCAACATTCAATCCGAACAGGATGAAACCTCATAAAGTTAACTCCAAAAGACAAAAATGGAACAACCCGATCCTCTTAAATCTTTCTTTTATCTTTTGCCTTTTGACTTTTAACTTTCTCAGTCAAGGGCAGTCGAATACCACTGCCCAGTATAAACCATTGCCCGTTCCAGTTCCTCCGCCAGTGGGCATTCCAGTTCCGCCTGCCCCAGTCGTCGTTCCAGTTCCACCTTTTCTCAATACTGGAGGATGGCAAAACGTTAAATTGCTCCACGTTCTCAAAGCTCATTGGGGTCCCGTTTATGCCCTTACTTTTAGCCCCGATGGCAAATTTATGGCTAGCGGTGGAACTGATATTGACACCAAAATTAGGTTGTGGAATCCCATCAAGGGCAAAAATATTCGCACAATTAAAGCTCATAGCAACAGAGTACTTAGTCTTGCCATTACTCCTGATAATCTAACTATTGCCAGCGGTAGCGAAGACACCACGCTCAATCTTTGGAGTCTCAAAACTGGGCGATTAAGCCGTAGTTTGACACAGGATTTTAGTAATATTTTGTCCCTTGCTATTACGCCAGATGGTCAAACATTAGTCAGCGGCGGTTTGGATGGCATAAAATTAATAGATTTGCGGACGGAACGACTGCTTTACACTCGCGTACCTTTGTCTCAACCACTTGTTTATACACTGGCGATTAGTCCCGACGGTCAGCTTTTGGCGACTGGCGGTAGGGATAAAGTAGTTCAATTGTGGAACTTAGAGACTAGCCAATTTCTCGGTGCTATATCGGGACATCAGGGTGCTATTACTTCTGTGGCATTTAGTCCTGATGGTGAAAACTTAATCAGTAGCAGTTACGATCATACGATTAAAGTATGGAATCTCAGAAAAAAGAGATCTTATACACTTTTAGGACATCAAGATATCGTTAATTCTATAGCTGTTAATCCAGATGGACGTACTTTGGCTAGTGCAGGTAGAGATGGTTTAAAACTTTGGGATTTGCAAACTGGACAGCTAATTAGCGAGGTTCCCCTAGATATAGACTGGGTGCAGTGTGTCGCTTTTAGTCCCGATGGGCAATTGCTAGCGAGTGGCGCGTATGATGGGACGATTAAAATTTGGCAAGCTAACTCTAATTTCGTTTCGCCCAACTTGGATAAAAAAATTAGGGAGGGAACTAATATTCCCTCCCGTTGAGTTTTTCTTGTTTTCTGTTTCAGACTGTTCTTTGAGTTTCTTGCGTAGCATCTGCTGTTGCTTTTTCAGCTGTCGCTGACGTGCGGAACCGCCTCTGCCTTTGTCGTTTCTGCCTTCTCGACGGGGTGACTCCCACCGTTTGAGTAATCTAGCCATTGTTTTGTTTGGTTTAGCAACTAAATTATATTGTAGTTTAATTGTCTGGAGTTTAGACTAACCGCGCCCTAAAGTGCGGTTAGTCTAAACTCCTATGCAAGACCTGACGGGGTGACAACAATCGCTCAACTCCTTACTGCGTCCGGGGTTGAGCGATTGTTGTCAAAAAAACTCGGTCTGCTATTCTCAAGAAGACCTAACTAATGAAAATAATTAATTTCTTACCTACATTTTACACCCAACACCTTAAAACTCAACTAAAAAGAGCGGAGTTTTTAATTTTATTTATATTAGTTGTGATGTGACAACAGCATCGAAGAGTAAAGTTAGAAGAATTGGCCTGTCAATTTCCCCAAAAAATCTTTGAGACTGTATTGTTCATTTTTTATATTCTCCTGCGTTATTCTACCATGAATGGGTAAGCGATCGTTAGTTATTAGTCATTTAAATCACGCTCGTTCGATTGATATTATGTTAAATTAGTAAAAAAGGATAAGCATCTACAAAACAATTACTTTGAATAAAGAGAGTTAAATAAATGAGTTGCAGCGCCTATTTTGTGAACCTTTTGTCTCGCCGAGAGTACAGTGCTTACGAACTGCACAAGAAAGGAAAAGAAAAGGGGTTTGATGAGAGTGCGATCGCAGATGCTCTCCAGGAAATTCAATCAAAAGATTACCAGTCAGATCCTCGCTTAGTCGCTACTCTAATTGCCTCATCTCAAGGCAAATACGGGAAGGCTGGAATTAAGCGTAAATGTCTGGAAAAAGGGATTGCCGCCGATGTGTTTGAGGAAGTATGGGATTCGCAAGTGGAAGAAACAGAGGCTGGAGAAACAGGAGAACTGGCGCAGTTAAAAGCTAAGCTTATGCGGAAATACCACATTGATGCTTTTCAAAATATCGATCCAAAAACTAAAGCTAAGTTGATCAATTACCTGAACTACAGAGGGTTTAATCCTTTTGAGGTTTTGCAGCAGTGGCAGCAGGATGAAGGATGAAGGCACTATTTAATCTTATTCGTACATCTGTCTGTGTTGTTGCAAAAGCTGGAGATATTTCTCGTTCGTCTTCGCTTGCATCCATTTGTCTTTAAAGATTGCTGCTGATTCAGCTTTTACTGGGTCTGGTTCATTTGGCAACAGATTTTTTCTAGCTAGAAGCTGTGCTGCTGGATCGGTTTCTTTTTGGGGATTTTGCTTGTACTTTTTGCCACTTTTGTGATTAGCGTATCTGCGCGATCGCGTATAACCCATTTGTAAAAATTTTCGAGCCATATCTGCGCCGACAAAATCATCGCGATCGAGATATTCTAAAAATATCTGGTAAATTTTGTCGGCAGACTCCCTAGCAATATCGGGTGTTTTGAACCGCCAGTAAGGAAGAATTTCTCCTTTATAGGGTTCTACCAAAAGCACTCCTTGCTCTCCTTTACCTACTCGATAAAGTTCGGGAGAAGTGCGAAAATCGATGTTTTTAAAGTCTAAGGTGTAATCAAATGGCTTCATTAGTTTGGTTTAACTAATGCTTGCTTTCAGGATCTCTACACTTAAGTTAGACGATCGCAGCCTATTCTCACCTCTCGCCGCCGACATAGTACCAAAGAATTGTGGGGCTCGATCGAATTAGTTTTTTCAGGGACTGGAGGCGCGGTGAAGCGATCGCAGCGCCTTTGCTTTCAGCCTACGCACCCAGATAAAACCCAAGGTACATCCCCCTCCATAGTAGAGAAAATCGTCCCATACAAAGGAATTGCCAAGCAGCAGACGCCCGAATAAAGTGGCTCGGATCGCTTGTAAAAAGGGAGGTTGCCACAGCTGGAGAAATTCGATCGCACAGTTAAAAATGAAAACCCCCAATGAAGTCCAAGCGGGAGAAGCTTGCGGCCAGACGAAAGTCACCAGTAGAATCAAAAAGATTTGGTACAAAAAATCTCCAAAATAATTGTTGAACCACTTGTGTCCCGGCCCAGGGTAAAATTTGCTGGTCAAACCCAAGACGAAAATGGGGATTATGGTGACCAGGAGAGCGACTCGATAGTTGAAAAAGGGATGCTTGCGGGAAAACGGCGATGTCATCTTAAGCTAATGTCGTTTCTTTACCCCGTCAGTGCGGGATGGCAATCCTCTGGTAAGCTAACGCTATACCAAAGGAAGATGTCAAAATAAAAGCATGAAGCACAGCCACATCTACTGAATCAAGTCTAGCACCGAACAAGTCGCCATCATGGTGTCACATTTAGATAATTTGGTAATAGTGTTTAAGTCTGAGCAGTTTTCTGTTACTTCCGGCGTTTCCACAAAGCGAACTTCGACATGGATACATATTTAATTCATTTTGTCTACTACACATCTTTTGAACATAAAAACAATGGCGCACCCACTGAAGATAAAGAGTGGATCAAAGCCTATAAAATTATTCCCAGAGTCGGGGATTGCGTTTTGAAAGAGGGAGAATGGTTTCAAGTAGAAAGAGTTTTTCTTTATCAGTCACACGCTAAAGGCATAGATGCCCTGGCTCAATGCTCTTTTTATGGCAGCGATACGGAATAAACTAAATAGCAGGGTTTTGTAGTTGCCAAATTGTGAGGATCGCGCCAAGCTATGTTAAGAAATCGGTGGCTACTGGGTTCAGTTGCCTTCATTGTGAGTTTTGGCCTTAGCTTGCTTTTGATCCGAGACATCAAGGCAGCATCGATCGCAGCTGCGATCGCCGTACCTGCTACCTTCTGTGGAGCGATCGCCGTCAACGGCAAGCAGAGAATGCAGCACAAACGCATTAGAACTGGTCTTGAAATGGAAATTCGCCAGTTGGAAAAATGGGGAATACAGCTGTACGATCACCTCACAGCTATGGTAGCGGAACAGCAGAGAACAGAGATTCACATAAATTTTTTGAAAAGACAGTTGAATCAACTGTACGTTCAAACCGCAGAACAACAAAAATATAAGCATCAGCTAACGCAAGAGTTAATTGCTTTGGAAGAACAAAAACGCTTGTTGTCAGCAGACGCGCATCACTGGGAAACAGAAGTTTACCACCTAGAACAACAGAAAGAAGAGTTAGATTTGTGTTTGCGATCGCTCTTATCTGAAAAGCACAACGCCGAAGCAGAAATCCAGCAATTACAGCTAAAAATTACCGAAAATAACCAAAAATCTCAGATAAAAATTAATGACGATACATCTGCTATAATACCTGATGAATGGACGGAATTCGTAGCTCAATTGACCAATTCAGAACTTCAGGTACTCAAAGCCATAGTATATCTAGAAAATCCGAATCCAGAAATCAAAAAGATTGCTGAATCATACATAACCATGCCAGAACTGTTAATTGATGGCATAAACGAACGTGCGATCGCTACGATTGGCGATATAATTATTGAGCCAGGATCGGTTTCTCCTCTAATTGCCGAAGCCGAGTACTTGACAAATATTAAGGAAATTCTCAAATTCAAGGAATAAATATGGCAAAATTGAAAATTCCCAAAAGAGTTTCAACTACACTACTCAGTTCCTTAAGTGGGGGAGTCGTGCCAAGAATCGGACTCGAACATATTGCCGTCGGTCGAGAAAAAGAAATGGCCGCACTATTACAAGACCTAGAAAACATAGGCGCTGGCGGTGCAGCATTCCGCTTCGTTGTCGGACGCTACGGGTCTGGCAAAAGCTTTATGTTGCAACTGCTTCGGAACCACGCAATGGAACAAGGTTTCGTAGTAGCTGATGTTGACTTATCCCCCGAACGCCGACTAGCAGGAACAGACGGTCAAGGTGTAGCAACCTATCGTGAACTAATGCGAAACATCGCCACCAAAACTCATCCCAACGGCGGTGCTTTAGGACTAATTCTAGAAAAATGGATTAGCAGCATTCAGACCCAAGTTGCCGAAACCAGCGGATTGCGCCCCAACGACAGCGGCTTTGATGACCAAGTGGAATCGACAATTTTGTCAGCAGTTAAAAATATTGAAGGCTTAGTCCACGGATTTGACTTTGCCACAGTTGTTACTAACTATTGGCGCGGTTATCGATTAGATGAAAAACAAAGAAAAGATGCGGCGCTGCGTTGGTTTCGCGGGGAATTTGCAACCAAAACGGAGGCAAAAACAGCGCTGGGGGTGCGGATAATTATTGACGACGATACCTGGTACGATTACGTCAAATTGTTTGCAAAATTTGCTGCCGACATTGGCTACAAAGGACTTTTGGTGTTATTTGATGAAGCAGTGCATTTGTGGAAGATAACCAATGCGGTTTCTCGCCAGAACAACTACGACAAATTGCTGGCAATGTTTAACGACACTATGCAGGGCAGAGCGGAACATCTTGGTATTATAATAGGTGGAACACCCAAATTTTTGGAAGATCCCAAACGGGGACTTTTTACCGACCCGGCATGGACTAGACGCACAGCGAAAAGCCGTTTTGCGAAAGCGGGTTTGCAGGATAATTCTGGCCCAGTTATTCAGTTAGAAACTTTGACTCAGCAAGAGATATTGCAACTTTTGCAACGCTTGGCTGATGTTCATACCACTCAATACAGTAGTGAAAAGAAAATTACCAAAAGCGAATTTGATGAGTTTCTGCAAGAAATTATTAGCCGCTTGGGTGCAAATGCGTTGCTAACACCGGGAGAGATTGTGCGAGATTTTCTGAGTGTTTTGAATATCTTGCAACAAAATCCAGAAATGTCTTTTGGTCAAGTTATTCACGGTACTGGTTTGCAGCTTACCACGGCTGGTAAGAAAACTAATGTGGATGAAGATGGCGAAGTTGCTGAGTTTACTCTGTAGGTAAACTGCTTCCAATACTGGAGGGTAATTTTGTGAAAGTCCTAGAGGTGCGGCGTCGCGTGGAAATCAACCAGCAAAAAGAACAGTTCAGTAATGCTTATATACAGGCTGTGGCATCAGTAGCAGGCTATTCACTCTACAAGCCAGCGGTGGACGATGACAGCGTAGACTGGGGGATTGCTGCTAGGGGTGGAACAGGACGTATCCGATCGCCTCGGCTGGAATTGCAGTTAAAATCTACTTCAAGGGATCTTCTCGACGACAGCAATGTTAGATACCCTGTCAAGCTTAAAAACTACGATGATTTAAGAATGGATAACTTTGCCATTCCGAGAATCTTAGTTGTAGTTTTAGTTCCCGACAATCTAGACGAATGGTTACAACAGTCTGAAGAAGAACTCTGCCTAAGATATTGCGCTTATTGGCTGTCACTGCGGGGGATGCCTCAGACACAAAACACGGCAACGGTAACAGTTTCCTTACCTAGAATCAATCAATTTACAGTGTCATTGCTTCAGTCCTTAATGCAACTTATTAGTCGAGGAAATCAACCATGAAAGTAACAGTGCGAGATAGCGAAATTCTTAAAACTATAGAACCCAGTCAATTGGCTGCTTACTTGCAAGCCCACGGCTGGTATAAAGACCGCCCATTTTTGGATAATGCTACTATTTGGCTTTATAAAAAAGATGATGTAGATGAGTTTGAAATTTTGCTCCCTAATAAAAAAAGTCTGGGAGATTATGCAGCTCGTATGAGTGACGCTCTTTCGACACTAGAGGTAGTAGAAAAGCGTTCTCAACTGGATATTTTAAGCGATCTGCTCACCAACGCTTCCGATATAGAAATTCAGGGAATGGTAATTGAAATACAAGATTTTGATTCAATTGGCACCATCGCCTTGATGGGAGTTGTTGTGGGGAAGCTTCGGAGAATCAATGTTGAGCTAAGGCATCCAGAATACAACCTGGCGATTAAAGCTTACCAGGATCGTCTGCCAGTAATATGCACTGGAGACTTGATTAAAAAGGGTAGCTTTTTTGTGCTGAATAACACCCGCAACTTTGCTATCTTTAACACTGTGACACCTTGAAAAAATTCACGCGAAAAGGATGTCTATTAGAAATGACACTTAACTTTGAGTGGAATGAGGAGAAGGCAAGAGCAAACGTTAAAAAACATAGCATTTCATTTGTAGAGGCTGCTACTGTTTTTAGCGATCCCTTCTCTGTGATTATTGATGATCCGCTACACTCTACGGAAGAATACCGCTTTATAGCAATTGGCTATTCTGATAGACAACGCCTATTAGTTGTCGTTTACACAGAACGAGAGGATAATATTCGTATCATTAGCGCTCGTGTTGCTACAAGCCGTGAAAGGAGAACTTATGAACAAGGTAACTAATTTTCAGCCTGATGCAGAAAAGGATGATTCGGAAATGCTGGATGAATATGACTTCAGCCAAGGTGTAAGGGGTAAATATGTCCAACGCTACCCAAAGAATAACCTGCCTGCCTTACCGGGTATTCAGTTTTTCACTGACTCTCAACATAGAAAAACTGCTGTCCTTATCGATTTGAAGAAACACTGGGAACTATGGGCAGATCTTCTAGAAAAATACGAGCTTCCTCCCAGCTTACAGTTTTTAAATGGCGAGGATGGGAAAAAAACTGCGGTACTCCTTGACTTCAAAAATAACCTGGAAATCTGGGAATATATCTACGATCGCCTAATTGCAGAATCCAATTTCAATCCCCAATCCAAAATCTAAAAAGGTAGTAAAGCTTATTGGGAGACAACGAAATCGAAAAATTATTACCGGCAATTCAATCATTGGATATAGAAGGATGACTGATGAACAAGAGAAGTTACTGGAAATAGGAGAAAATATCTGCGATCGCACAATGTCAGTTTAATCCATAATCCATAATCAATATGAATGCTTTCTCCCGACTAGCACCCTTTATCCAAGAATACATCTACAACAACGGTTGGACTGAATTAAGGGCAGTCCAAATCGAAGCCTGCCGAGTTATCTTTGAAACAGACGATCACCTATTGATTGCTGCTGCCACAGCTTCCGGCAAAACAGAAGCAGCTTTTCTTCCGGTTGTGACATTATTGCACGAAAAACCTGCCACAAGCATCGGAGCTTTATACATTGGGCCAATAAAAGCGCTGATCAATGACCAATTCGATCGCCTCAACGACCTTTTGAAACAAGCAGAGATTCCTGTCTGCGCTTGGCACGGCGATGTATTGCGAAGTCGCAAAGAAATGCTACTCAAAAATCCTCAAGGGATTCTGCAAATTACCCCAGAATCTTTGGAAAGTTTGCTCATTAACAAAAAAACTACCGAACTAACTCGCCTGTTCGGAGATTTGCGGTTTATCATCATTGATGAAATCCATGCTTTCATGGGAACAGAACGCGGTTGTCAGGTTCTTTCCCAGTTGGCGCGTTTATCTAAATTTGTGAAAAAACCACCGCGTCGAATTGGTTTGTCAGCAACTCTTGGGGATTACTCCTCAGCTGAAGATTGGCTGCGATCGGAAACAGAAAGATCGGTAATTACCGCCAATATCAGTGATAAACAGCGCAAAGTTCACTTAGCTTTAGAGCATTTCTACATTCAGAAACCCGGTTTCTCAGAGAAACCGGGTTTCTGCGACAGTCCGCACTACAAATACATTTTTAATATCACCAAATCTCGCAAGTGTCTTATCTTTACTAACGATCGGGCCGAGACAGAATCAGTTATTACCAATCTGCGTCAAATCGCCTCTGATGAAGGACTTCCAGACATTTATCACGTCCATCACGGCAGCATTTCTGCCAAGTTGCGCGAAGCTGCCGAAGAAGCCATGCGCGAACCAAATACCCCAGCTATCACTGCCGCTACAATCACTTTAGAATTAGGAATAGATATCGGTCAATTAGAGCGAGTAATTCAACTAGATGCGCCATTTTCTGTGTCCAGCTTTCTACAGAGATTGGGACGTACTGGCAGAAGAGGCGACCCCGCTGATATGCGCTTTGTTTGTACTGAAAATGAGCCATCGGGTGAAGAATCTTTGCCTAATCAAATTCCTTGGCAACTTCTACAGTGTATTGCTATTATCCAAGTTTATTTAGAAGAACGCTGGATCGAACCAATTCGACCTGTGCAATATCCTTTGAGTTTGCTCTATCATCAAACAATGAGTATTTTAACAGCAACGGGGGAAATTTCACCAGCCTATCTTGCCGATCGCGTTTTGACTCTGCCGCCTTTTATCGCTATTTCCAAAGATGATTTTAGGCAATTCTTGCGCTACCTGATAGATCTCGATCATCTTGAACAGACAGAACAAGGTGAATTAGTCATCGGTTCTGCTGCTGAAAAAATGGTGCGATCTTTCCAGTTTTACGCCGTATTTGCAGAACAGAAAGAGTATATTGTCAGAGATGACTCAATGGAAATTGGTAGCATCATTATGCCGCCGCCTGTGGGAGGAAAATTTACTTTGGCAGGTCGGACTTGGGAAGTTTTAGATATTGAGCCAAAAGCCAAAACGCTTTGGGTAAAGCAAGTTGAGGGGATAGCGAGTATTGCTTGGCGCGGCAGGAACAGCGCTAATATTCATACTGGCATTTTGCAACGAATGCGGCGAGTTTTGTTTGAAGATATTGAGTATAGCTATTTGCAAAATGGTGCTAAAGAGAGACTAAAAGCGGCTCGTCAACTAGCTCGAAATGCGGGATTGGATCGAAGTAATATCTTATCGCTAGAAGGTAAGAGTTGTTGTATTTTTCCCTGGATGGGTACTGTGGCTTTTCGCACTTTGGAAAGATGGCTGAATTTATTTGGTCGAGAATCTCTAGATATTAGAAGTATTAGCGGTTCGCCACCTTATTTTCTGACGGTTAAGTGCGGTCAGAGCAAACCAGAAGATATTGGGGAGGCAATTCTTTCTCTTTGTAAGCAGGGAATTAGGGCAGAAGACTTGGTAAATGCCCAAGAAGCGCCGAAACTCCAAAAATATGATGAGTTTATTCCACCCAACTTGCTTCGCAAAGCATTTGCTGTCGATTATCTGGATGTGGCGGAACTTAGAACAATTGTCAGTGGCTGGTAGTCATGGAGCGGGAGAGTGGGGGAGTGGAGGAGTGGGGGAGTGGAGGAGTGGAGGAGTGGGGAGTGGGGGAGCAATAGACCTCTCCAAAAAAGTAGAGACGTTGCATGCAACGTCTCTACAAGGGTTCCAGGTAACGCACCTTTAATTTCTGGAGAAGTCTAATGAACAATTTTCTTTTGACTTTTGTACGGGCGGGTTTAGCCCACACATCTCATTACCAACAGAATATTTTACAAAACCCGCCCCTACTGACTTTTGACTTTTGACTTTTCTAGTCCTTATTCTCCATGTAAAATTGGGCTTTTACGCTTACGGGATCGCGGTTTTAGCGGCGGAAATGTCAATTAAAGCACTTTTGTGTTGTTAAACTTGTAGCGTTTGAGGGTGCGATCCCCGGCATCTATGAAGGGCCACTGAGCGATCGCATTTCCCACCGTCCTTCCCGCGCCCGTGAGCGAGCCGTAAATTCTTGACGGCATTGGCTCACTCTGGCTCGATCGTCTAAAAACATAGGATTTACGTCGCCACGAGGCTCTATGAAAAAAATGTCAGGTTTTAAATTTTCCGGCTACAGTTCGTCAAGGCAAACGCAACGCAGAAATCAAATGGGAGTTGCTGTCTGTATCGGACTGAGTGTGCTGCTGATTGCATATCCCCTATTAGAAAGACACTTTGGCCGTGGGTTTGCGCGAAGAACGATCGTCTGTCTGTGGCCGAGAAAAAGCCGCGAAACGACGGGATATAAGAGCAACACGACAGTTTTTTCCCTGGCGCTGATGCAGCCAGAGAAACGAGCTGGAGAATTAAAAGCGATCGCCAATGGAGACGGCTCCCGCGAGAGTGCTAGAGCCCGTTATCTGCTGGCATCCGATCTAATTGAACAGCAGCAGGGACTTCTTGCGGTGGACTTATTAGAAGGCTTAGAGTGCGATTATTCGCTTTTAGGGGCACAAGCTCTAGTCAAACGCGCGATCGCTTACCAAGCCATCGGCGACGAAGCTAAAGCAACTGCCCAGTGGCAAGATTTGCTCAAACACTATCCCGACTCTCCCGCGATCCCAGAAGCCCTCGTTGCACTCGGCAAGACGAAACGAGAAGATTGGAACGAAGTTATCGCGAAATACCCCAGCCATCCCCTCACCCTGGAAATGGCAAATTCCTGGCTCAAGGAAAATCCCAATCAGCGCGACTTGATGTTGTTACTGGCGAAGTATAGCTTTGACACGCCAGAAATTAGCTTGGTGCTAGACAAGATACTTAGCCAGCCTGGAATGATAGAGGGAAAACCTGTAGAGCCACTCAAACCAGAAGACTGGCAAGCGATCGCTCTTGGCTACTGGAAAGACAAAAAATACGGCCAAGCCAGCGCCGCTTATGCCAAAGCCCCACCCTCATCTCGCCACGCCTACCTTGTCGCTAGAGGACTCCAGCTAGCCGAGAGGGAGACAGACGCTAAGCTCGCCTATAAAAAGATGCTGAGTGAGTTCCCCAAAGCCAAAGAAACCGGAGACGCCCTCATCCAGATCGCCAAAATAGAACCATCCATAGAGGCGGTGCCTTATCTCGAACAAGCGATCGAGCAATTTCCCCAAAAAGCTGGTGAGGCAATGCTAGCAAAAGCTGAAGCTTTAGATAATCTCAACAATCCCTCTTCAGCTGAAGAGACTCGTCAATTATTGCTAACCAAGTATGGCAACTCCGATGCAGCAGCAGAATATCGCTGGAAAATGGCTCAAGCTAAAGCAGCAGAGGGGGATTCCCAGGCAGCATTACAATGGGCACAGCCAATCCTCACTCAAAACCCGAATAGCGAACCCGCTCGTCAGGCAGGCTTTTGGATCGGTAAATGGTCTCTGCAACTGGGACAGCAAGAGCAAGCGAAAGCAGCTTTTGAACAGGTGGTGACAAAATACCCCCAATCTTACTATGCTTGGCGTTCTGCCACTATGCTAGGCCGGGATGTGGGAACCTTCGACACCGTGCGGCAGATCGAACCTCAAGTAGCCTTACCTACCGAGCGCCTCGTACTGCCAATGGGGTCTGAAACATTGAAAGAACTATACCAATTGGCTCAAGATCGCGATGCCTGGACACTATGGCGGGTAGAATTTCAAAACCGGATCGAGCCAACCGTAACCCAACAGTTTACCGATGGTCTCCTGAAACTGGCAGTGGGAGATTACATATCAGGAATTACTCAAGTTGCTACCCTGGAAGACCGAGAGACGCCTTCTGAGCAAGCCGAGTTTGAGTCTCTCAAGCAACAACCCATTTACTGGTATGCTCTATATCCTTTTCCATATAAAGAAGCGATCGAAACTTGGTCGCAAAAGCGTGAGCTAAATCCTTTGCTAGTGGTTAGTGTAATGAGGCAGGAGTCGCGATTTATGCCGAATATCCGCTCTAATGCCGGTGCCGTTGGTGTCATGCAAGTGATACCTCAAGTTGGAGCCTCCGTAGCCAGAATCATCAATCTTAAGCAATACGCCTTAGACAATACCAACGACAACATAAATCTCGGCACATGGCTGATGCTGGAAACCCACCAGAAATTTAAAAATAACTCTCTATTGGCATTGGCTAGTTACAATGCCGGTTCCGGTAACGTCGATAAATGGATTGGGCAGAAAAAAATCACCGATCCAGATGAATTTATCGAAACTATCCCTTTTCCAGAAACTAAAGACTACGTTAAGCAGGTGTTTGGCAACTACTGGAACTATCTGCGTCTGTACAATCCCCAAGTTCAGCAGATGATGACTAATTCAAAGTAAAAAGAATTGGGGATTGGGGATTGGGGATTGGGGATTGGGGATTGGGGATTGGGGATTGCCATGAACTATTCTCTACGAACTATCTACAAACGCGATCGCGAAAATATTGCTCATACAAACTACACCTGGGAGTACAATTATTGCCATCAAGTTTCACCAATCCCATACTATTTAATTTAAACGCCTGCGCCGCTCGCAATCGCACTCCCCTCGCAGCACTCACAACCTCTTCGATCGCTTCTAACAAATCAGGATATTTTTCTAGATTCCACAAATGCCGCCGCAGATGATCGCTATAAATTCCCGCTTCTGTGGCACCCTCTTTCACCACCCGATCTAAAGTAACATCCTGACGCGCAATGCAATACATAGCCAAGCGCACTAAGTAGGGATGTCCTCCCACTAAACCCATTAATTGCTCGACTTGTTTCTCATTCCAATCTAGTTTGTGCCGCATTGCTAACTCTTGCACCTGCTGTGAGTTAAACTCCGGTAATTCTATCGGCAATCCCACATTAAAAGGCGATTTATTGATATCCAACGGAATATAAACTTCTGTCGAATGAACGACTATCAAGCGAAATTTTTTCCAAATATCGCGCCGTTTGGATTCTTCATGCAAAGCTCGCAACAAACCAAAAAAGTCATCGGCAATTTCGGGAGATTCAAACACGCGATCGACTTCATCTAAACCCAATGTTAGGGAAGTCGATATTTCCGGCAACAAAAACTGTTCAAAGTAAGCTTTACAGCACTGGTTGCTGCCAATAATATCTGCTAATTCCCAACACTTGCCCAGCTTCTCCAGCATCCCCAATTCTTGTCCGACGCTGGCACAAAACCACTGTAAAAATGTATCCGAGTTGGTAAGAATTCGTTTATTAGCTAACTGAAAACTCAATGCGATCGCTCTTGAGCCTTGTTCCTCTGCGTGATGCAGAATCCTCGCCATTAACGAGGTTTTGCCCATCTGCCTGGGCGCTTTGATGCGGATGAGGGCACCAGGCTGACATATTGTCTCATAACAGCGCGTTTCGATGGGAGGACGATCGATATAAAAGCTCGATGCCACCTCCACTTGCCCCTCCGGTAACTCTGGTGACGCGACTGGGAGGGGGGGAGTGGGTGAGTGGGGGAGTGGGGGAGGGGGGGAGTGGGTGAGTGGGTGAGTGGGGGAGTGGGGGAGAATGCCCAATTGCCTGCCAATTGCCAATTCCCAGTCCCCAGTCCCTTCAGTAGCCAAGTTTACAGCTAATTTGCTGGAGGCGCTTAGGGAAGTGCGTCCTTGGGCCACTACGCTGAGAACTTCTGAGACTATGATTGAGGTGTCGTCGTCGCTACACCACTGCCAAGGCTGACTTTCTTGCAAAAGTTGCAGCAAATCGAAGGAAAGAGGCGTTTTGGTTTGTAAACCTACGCATAGCGGTAAAATGGCTGGCTTTTGGGCGGTAAAGTTGTGCAATTCTTTGGCGACCCGCACTTCTTCCAAGACGATTTCGCTGACGGCGGATTGCTGGGACAACAGCAGCAGCAAGTAATCGCAGCTTTGTAAATATTGTTCGGGCGGAGTGTTTTCAGATGCGATCGCAACTTCGTGTCCCGCCGCACTCAAAGCTTGCTGCAACTGCTGGACGAGGCGGAAGTCTTGATGACGACTGCTGATGAAAACTTTAGCTTTCAGGTTATTTATTTCATTTTCTGGCAAAGTATCGGATAAATCGGCTATATTTCGCCACTCTTGGCTCAATATCTGACAAATTTCCCGAAAATTAACATAATCAACGGGTCTGCCATTGAGAAAATTGCTCACAGTAGATTGGGCTATCCCTAGATCTTCAGCGAGGACTTTTTGACTGGGAAAGCCGTTTCTGAGGAGAGACGACTTGACTGTAGGGATGCACTCAGAGCGAACTTTTAGCGATCGCGGCATTGATTCTGCATAGCAAAGATACTTTCCACATCGTGAACTACCCACACTAAATCGAAGCGATTATAGTGTGGGCTTCTAACATCACAGAAGAATGCCTCAGAACAGACT
>NZ_JAIQZN010000204.1 GCF_023333585.1 Argonema antarcticum A004/B2 | reverse complement strand
CTAGATGAAAGTCCATTGTTCTTTACCGGTATAATGTAGCGATCGCTACATTATACCCCATTATGCCGCAAGACCCGTCTTGATAGCAGCTTCTCAGACAGCGACTACAACGACGTAATTTTTCAGATGACGGGTGCTGCTAGTAATAATACGCCGCTCCTCGATGATAAAATTAACCCACAGCGGGATTGGCGCACCATTCCGGTGGGACAAAAAATACTAACTTCCCTGTACTTTCCCCCATCGATAGAACTGCGAGAACAAAATAACTTTACTACCAGTTGGTCAAAGACTTTTGAAATTGCCCCCGGTACATCCCAACTTTCCTTTACCATCGATAACCTTTCCTTCGATACCACCGACACCAAATCTATCAAAGATGCTTTTGAAGCTGCTTTGGTAGACGAGAATGGAAATTCGTTAGTCCACACAGTTGGGATAGGAAAAAATGCCTTTTTCAATTATAGCGAAGGTCAATCGCCTGCACTGGCGACTGGGGTTACCTTTAGTAATAAAATTGTCAGTTTGAATTTATCTGCACTGCCGAAAAAAACTCAGGCAACGCTAAAACTGAAATTGGTAAATAACGACCGAGACATTAATACAATAGCGCGAATTTCTAATCTAGAAATCAAACCAAATTCTACGTTTTCCCCGCCTGTTTCCGTTCCTTTTACCTCAGATAGTACCGCTACATCTAAAGTTGATTTTAGCAAACTGTCCGACGTATCTAATTCCATCGCCGCTACTTACGGACAAACTTCGTTTAACGAAGATACTGATATTCTTTACACTGACTTAGCGGTAAAAAATGCCGGACAGTACCCGATAAAAGGAACGCTGCTAGTGGGAGTTACCAATATCAGCGACCCGTCGGTGCGACTTTTGAATGCTGACGGTACTACGCCAGCCGGAATTTATTATGTAGATTATAGCAAATTACTGGCATCTGGAACGCTAGCGCCAACTTTATCGACGGCCAGAAAAACTCTTTTATTTGACAATCCCAGTGGCGTTCAATTCACTTACGACTTAGTATTCTTAAGCCAAGTAAACTCAGACCCTGAGTTTACCACAAATCCCGATATCGAAGCAATCGTCGGCAAACCTTATATTTACGATGCCGATGCTACCGATGCCGATAAAGATAGTTTAACCTATTCAGTATTATCTGGGCCAGATGGATTAGTTGTGGATAGCGCGACTGGAAAGATAACCTGGAATCCCACCGCAGCAGATATCGGCAATCACAATATAATTATTAAAGTTAAAGATAACTTTGGTGGAGAAGCGACACAGCAATATAATTTATCCACCATCAATCCCCCACCAAATCGACCGCCACTATTTACTTCAATTCCAATTGTCGATGCCAAAGTAAATACAGCTTATAAATATGAAGCACTAGCTAAAGATGATGATGGAAATCAACTGACATTTTCTTTAGTAGAAGCACCAGTTGGCATGACTGTTAACGCAAATACCGGGGTAGTAACTTGGATGCCAGATGGCAATCAACTGGGTAAAGTAAATATTAAATTAAAAGTAGAAGATGGTGTAGGCGCTACGGCAGAACAAGCTTATCAGATTTTAACACAAATCGAACCGGGGAATCGCGCACCCTTCATTCTGAGTGAGCCTGTAACCCAATTTAATATTCAGAACGGAGGAAATTCAAAAAGCGGCAATGTCAGTCCCTTCAGCATTGACTTAAACCTGACTCCAGGGGCAGTTGCCACCAAGCCAATTTCGCTTACCCTACCATCAAACGATACCGCAAATGCAACCGATATGGTGTTTGTGGTAGACCGCTCCGGCTCGATGGGAGGCGAATTCAGATGGCTTGGCAATATCTTACAAGATTTAGACCAAAACCTTCAACTTAAAGGTATAAGCCCCAACCGTTATGGAATTATTACTTACGACACGACTGGGCAATTTTTAAACGTTCCTAGTGCCGGAAACTACTTAACAATCAATCTTTTCGGGCCAGATAACCAGTATATCGACAGCCGCACCATCTACGGTGGAGAGTGGCCGGATAGCGTACCGTCTATGACCCTACCAACGGATGGAAATTACACTTTACTTGTAACTTCTCCTTATGCTACTGCGCCCTTCCAATACGGTTTTCAATTCACTGCCAATCCCGCTGTCTCCGATATCAGCATTCCATCAATTTCTTCAGAAACCACAATTCAACCCCTCCAACTGAATACTGCCATCACCGGGTTAATTGGGGCAAGCAATGAAAAAGATATTTTTACCTTCAATGCTACTGCTGGAACAACGCTTTACTACGATAGTTTAGAAGTTGACTACGATGGCATTAACGTCAGCTTGCTGAGTCCCAACGGCAACTTAATTATCAACAATTCTAGTTCCGACTACGATATCGGTCCTATCACTCTTCAAGAAACGGGCACTTACAGTTTAATTGGACGCAGTTACAGTCAGACTGGAGATTATAAATTCCAGTTGAAAGAAGCGGGAGAACAACAGCCTCTTTCCTTTTCTACCCCTATTACCAACACTCTTAACTCCGGTTTTGAGACGGCATTTTACCACTTAGACGGCACGCCCGGTCAGCGTTTATATTTTGATAGCTTAACTAATGCCAATGGTTCCTGGTATCTTTACAAACCCGACAACCAATACCTTTCCAGCAACTCCCTTTCCGGCGACTTCGAGGTAACGCTGCCCTTTGAAGGGCCTTACACTTTGCTGGTGAATGGCGATAATACCAGCAGCAATCCAGTTCCCTACAGCTTCCAAGTCCTTTCTTTACCGACAGCGCCAAGCTCTGACTCACCGCCTGGAATCGCCCTCACCTTAAATGAGCCTGTAACTGGCTCTCTTGCTCTCGCCAACGAGCAAGATGTTTTCACCTTCAGCGGCACTATTGGACAGCAGATTTACTACGATGGTTTGGCAGCCGACAGCAGTTACATTTATGCCAATTTGGTCAGTCCGTCCGGTCGAACAATCTTTTCTACTTCTGCCAACTCCAACGCAGGTTTGCACACCCTGCAAGAGGCAGGTACTTACCGTTTAACCCACATTCCGCACCCTCAACTGTCACACATCAACAAAAAGCCAATTCAATAGTACATAAGAACTAAGGCCAAACCA
>NZ_JAIQZN010000203.1 GCF_023333585.1 Argonema antarcticum A004/B2 | reverse complement strand
TTTTGTGTAGGCAGTATTATCCAAACTTTTATACCAGGCTACGTAACCAGGGGACAAGAAAAAGGCTACTTCCGGTTGGGGGGTTCTACGATCGTACTGCTTTTTGAACCCGGAGCTATCCGATTTGATGATGATTTAGTTGCCGATTCAGAGCAAGGTTTAGAAGTTCAAGTTAAAACGGGAACTAGAATTGGTATAAAGCAATAATTATAAAATTGCGAATATTCATAAAGGAGTGTACTATAATTGTTGGAAAGCTCAGCTTGTGGGTGAAAGCCAACAGTAAGTCAATTTATAGTTATTCGGAGGATATCTGTGAAGAGTTTGATAGCACTCTTTGTACCGGGAGTAGCGTTTTATATATGTCTTTCCCTGCTATGGAATCACCCTCAATTTACCTGGCTCCACGACTGGGGTGCATACCCTTGGGAATTCTGGGGTATCAGTTTTTGTGGGATTGTAGCAACAATTGCAGGCGTTATTGATTGGCTATACCATCGGAAAAAACTTCGCATCGTAGGAGAATTGGAGCGCAAGTACGAGATGCTGGCTCTAGCCGGAGGCGTACCATTATTTATTTTGATGGCTGTAGCATCTTTAATAGAAAAACCGACAAATTTTCTGATACCAGTAATAATAGTAGTGCTGTACATGACAGTGCTGATCTGTTACGATGAATTCCTGTTCCACCGTCGATGTAAACCGTTCGAGACGACAATGCACCGACTGCTCGTTTTTGGAAATGGATTTGCTTGGCTGGCTTGGGCTCACTGGTGCTTCGTGCGCGGCGGTGCGTATGTCTGAAGCTATTCGTGCAGTTGACTTGCTCCGAGAAGCAGCACAGATGTATGATTCAGAGCAATCTCGTTTATCGGTAGCAGCACGCGATGCGTGGCGAACTGGCTTTGTCAGCGGTGGAGAATGGATGGTGCTGGCACTTTCAGAAATGCGGGGAGTACCGCCTGCTTTAACTCCGCCAAACCTTCAGGCACTTGGAATCATCAAATATAGCCTTGCTTGTGCAGCCGCACTGCTAGTAATAGGTATCGCCTTATGGACTGGGATAGAGCCGCTAGCGCTGTTGTGCATTCCCGCCTTTTATGCTGTAGAAGTGCAAATGGTGTTTCTATTTCCTATTGTTTTGGATGGCTATACCCATCCCTTCCGAGAAAGTAGAAAATGGACAGTAGTTCAGGGGGGAACTCTAAGTGCGATGAAAGTAGTAATGCCATTAGCAGCAGTAATGATTTTTGGGGGTTTCTTGGGGCAAGGTTTTATTCGTTCCTGGTGTTTGGGATGTTTGGCGGTAGTGCTTTGGTACGAAAAATTGCGCCAAAAGGTGTCAGAATCTAGCAATGCAGATGCTATCGTACAATGAAGTTACCCAAACTAACCGATCGCTTCCCCCTAGAGATTGGCACCTCTGCACCGTTATTAATTCGTCAAGAGTCAGTCCATTTGGGATTAGGTGGCGAGGAGTTGAAGCTACTGTTCGCCAGTGACTTGCATTTGGGAGGACGGCGTTCTTTACGAGCGATCGAGCAACTTGTGGCAGCGGTAACCGAAACTAAACCTAACCTGGTATTATTGGGGGGAGATTTAGTAGATTTCCGTTGGGGAATCCCTTTGCTTGAGTCTTGCGTTCTTCAGTTGGTAGCGCAAGCACCTGTATGGGCGATTTCCGGCAATCACGATGTCTGGGTAGGGATGACGGCAATGCGACGTGCAGTAGAAACAGGCGGCGGTTTCTGGCTAGAAGAAAACTCGGTTAAACTATCAACTATTAGGATAGACGGATTTGTCGATCACGATCCTACTTCCAGAGCGTTGAGAATTTTGTGTGCCCATAACCCAGCAGTATTCTCCTTCGCAGTAGCAGCTGGCTATAGTTTAGTATTGGCAGGGCATTTGCATGGATGTCAGTGGGTGTTTTGGGAACGCTTGAATCGGCTTTACCCAGGTGCTTGGTTTTATCGGTGGAATGGACTGCGGTTTGAATTAAATAATGCCACTTTAATAGTCAGTCGGGGAATGGGAGATACTTTGCCGGTGCGTTGGAACTGTCCGCGAGAGGTAATTTTATGCAATATTTTTTGAGTTGGATTCAAACTATCTTAATATGGTGTTTGTTCTTTGCCACCGATGTTTACGGTCACGTTGCTCTCTCTCCTTGCAGTCGGTGACGAGCAACAGCAGAATCTCAAACAGCTTTGGTCGAGCGCGATCTCTTTTTGGGGCTGGACAGCTTGGATTTCCTGGGCTGCTTCTGCTATCCTTTGGATGCTGGTTGTGTCAAAACATCCGCTACTGGAAGCTAGTTCTATTTCATCTGTGCGATATGTGCTAATCTGTCTGGCAGTATGGCTAGTATGGCGTGATGCCATCAGCTGGCGCGAAGTATTCGGCATTTTTTTCATTGCGTTGGGGATTGTTCTTGTTGCTCGGTAATCAATTGACACCTTCGTTGTTTTTGGGACGTTTGATTGGTGCAGTGCGGGTAAATGCGATCGCAAGAGAACAACAAGCTGGAAAATGGGTTTGGGTTAAGCGTCGCAAATTTTTGATGGATGCTGTAATTGCTTGCGGTAATATTTTTCTGTACTTCTCTAGTAGTCGCATCCAGATGTTTCCCAATTGCCTGGAGTGGCAGGAAGGGGAACTCCACTGCTATCGATTACTTTATAAAGAGCGGTTGCAGGGGGGATTAGCTGGAAAGCGGGGGATTTGGATTGAGGAGTTGCCCGGTCAAAGCCTTTTACAGATACTATGCGATCGAAACCTCTCGCTGCTCATCCTACGTGCTGCCGCTAATGAGTTTCTTCGCGCTCACAGTTTATTCTGCCCAAAGCTGCAAGATTATTGGTCTCATGGCGACCCCCATTTAGCCAACGTACTCTACGACTCCCATACCAAAACGGCGATGCTAATTGACTTTGAAACCAAGCACCAGCAGTCTCTGACAGCCCAAGAACGTCACGCTGATGATTTGCTGGTGTTTATTCTCGATTTACTGGGACGAGTACCGTTTGCAGACTGGTTGTATTTAGCAGTTGAATTTCGGGTCTTGCGGCATAATGGGGTATAATGTAGCGATCGCTACATTATACCGGTAAAGAACAATGGACTTTCATCT
>NZ_JAIQZN010000050.1:23711-53032 GCF_023333585.1 Argonema antarcticum A004/B2 | reverse complement strand
ATTGCTAGGTGGTCTGGTCAGTACGACTTGCTTGATTCCTCTTACAAGCCCAGTGTCTTTAGACCTGGGTTACTGACAAGTTATCTTAGTTAAACGCGGACTTATTGATTCGAGTCAGCTTTTACCAACATTGTAGGAACTTGAAACGAGGAATAATCGTTTTTTCATTAAGATTCCGACTTCTGGTAGAAATTTTGACCCTCGGATGGGCATCCTGAACATAGACAAAAGATAACTCAACTCGCGCAGGAGAGCGTCTATCTATGCAGTCGCAGTATGGTGAAAATCAATCTTTGGAAGCTACAGAAGAAATTTTGGATATAAAACCCAATCCTGTCGATACTGATGAGTTAAGCGAACAAACAGCAGATGAGCTAGGTAAGACCCAGATCGAGCCAACACGCTTTCACGGCTTCTTTGAAGACTGTATGGAGATGTATGCTGATGCTCAAACCGTTGCTGAGTATCTAAACGCTCACCAAGGATGGTTTTGCCGCTGCGCCCACCCCATGAAAGCCGAACCAATAGGAGAGAATGGCTACGCCTTGACGGTAGGACGCTTTGGTTCCTTTGGCTATCAGGTGGAACCCAAGGTTGGTTTGGAATTGCTACCACCTCAAGAAGGTATTTACCGCATCCGAACCATACCAGTCCCCGATTATGTTGCCCCTGGTTATGATGTTGACTTTAATGCCACTCAATGCTTAGTGGAAACAACGACAAGTGATTTGGATGAGGGATTAGTGGCTTTCTTGGGGCGCAATGGGAAATTAACAAGGATAGAATGGCAGCTAGATTTAGTTGTAACGATTCACTTTCCTAGATTTATTTACCGTTTGCCCACATCTTTGATTCAAAGTACAGGCGATCGCCTCCTAGCCCAAATTGTCCGCCAAGTCAACCGCCGTTTGACTCACAAAGTCCAGCAAGACTTTCACTCAACTTTGGGCTTGCCGATGCCCCATAAATCTAAAAAGTTTGCAGCTTAAGAGATGGTGGGAGTGGGGGAGAATCACAACTGACAACTGACAACTGACAACTGACAATTGACCACTGACCACTGACCACTGACCACTGACCACTGACAATCGATCACATTTTGCTAATGATCCTTAGCAGAATTTCCATACCGCTCACCGCTTGCCACCCAAAAAATCCCAAAAGAACCACATTTAGGAAAATATGGGTGTAGCGAGCCAAATCGTTGCCTTTCTGCATCAAAGGAGAAAGAGCGGCAGAAGTTGCAATTATACTTGTCATCGTTAATCCTACCAGCAGGTGAGGCCCGACAAACAGCTTGTCGTTGTTAATGTAGGTAACACCCATACCGAAAACGGTGGATACAACCATCAACCCCAAAAGCAAAGAACCGATTTGGTAGTGTCGGATGTTATACCTGCCCTTGATTAGCTCTTTCTTGGCTTCCCCTTCTGCGTTTCTGGTACGTATGACCTGAATGCCCAGGTACAAGGCATAAATGGCTGTCGCTAACAACACCCACATTACAGTGGGATGTATAAATTGGCTCCAAACTTTAACGGATGCGGGAATTTCCAAGCTCATGGTATTATACGGAGGATTGCTTAACTAACTTATAAAAATTAGCATAATCTCCGTAATGATTCTTTGCAAAGGCGCCATTACCTCCAAGCTGTGACGCCCTCTTTTTGGTTATCATCTGGAAATTGGGTAGAAACCTATATTTGCATGATTATTCTGCATAAATGTAATGCAACGACCGGCACTGTCTTCTCAAGTTCCTAATTTAACGCTAAGTTGACATTGCTGGGGATGCAATGAGGCGCAGCCATGACTTCCACATTAGATAAAGATGTCTTATTAAGACGGGCGGCTCAAAACGGTGAAATCGATCGAGTACAAGCGCTACTCGCTGAGGGTGCTAACATCAACGCCACAGACAAGGATGGCACCACTGCTTTGATGTTTGCCGCCCGCAATGGTTACGCAGAAATTGTCCAGGATCTGCTGAAAGCTGGTGCAAACGTCAACCAGCCGAGAAAATTGTACAAGCTGACAGCTTTAATGTTGGCAGCTGCTAGGGGGCAGGTTGATGTCGTTGAGACTTTGGTGGCTAGCGGCGCTGACGTAAATGCCAAAAATGTTGACGGTAGCACCGCTTTAATGATAGCGGCGCTGAAAGGGCATGGTAACGCGGTAAAGCTCTTGCTAGCTGCGGGTGCTGATGTCAATATCAAAGACAAGGATGACGATACTGCTTTGACTATAGCAGCGGAACACGGCCACGCAGATGTCGTACAAGCATTGCTGGAAGCTGGTGCTGATGTCAATGTAAACAGTGGCGGTGAAACAGCTTTAACTCTAGCCGCAGGTCAAAATTATGTCCAAACAGTTGAGGTACTTTTAGCTGGCGGGGCGGATGCGAATGCAAGGAACCAGGAGAAGCGGACTGCCCTGATGTTAGCAGCAGAGTCGGGTTATATGGCGATCGCACAGCAGTTGTTGGCCGCATCCGCTGATGTTAATGTCAAAGACAAAGAGGGTGAGACGGCCTTGACTCTGGCAGCCGATCAGGGACATACTGCGATCGCGCTTGCACTGCTAAACGCCGGTGCTGAGGCAAATACCAAAAATTTAGATGGGTGGACAGCACTGATGGCAGCAGCTGCCGGAGGTTACACTGCCATTGTTACCGCTTTGCTCGACAAAGGTGCGGCGATCGACGCTAAAGATGCTGATGGCGAAACGGCTTTACACCTGGCTGTTGTCGAGGGATATGCTGAGGTGGTCGGGGTTTTACTCAACCGGGGGGCTGATGTCCACCTTAGAAACGAACTTGGGGATACAGCCCTGCACTTAGCAGCTTTGCAAGATTACAGCAACATTGTGGCAGATCTGCGGCAACAGGGAGCAGATAGCAATGCCAAAAACTTTGGCGAGACAGCTTTAACGATCGCAGTATCTCACAGAAACATTGAGACGGTAAAAATATTGTTAGATAGCGGTGCTGATGCCAACGTGCCTGATGATGGCGGAAAAACTGCCTTGATAAAAGCAGCTGAGTATGGTGATACCGACATCCTGCAACTTCTAATTTCCGCAGGTGCCGATGTCAATCTTCAAGATAGTACTGGTGCTACTGCCTTAATTTGGGCGGCTTCGCGGGGTTATCGTGACGCAATAAAAGTTTTACTCGACGCCGGTGCTGATGCTAATCTAAAAAACCAAGGCGGCAGTACGGCTTTGATGATGGCTGAATTTAACGGTCATCGCAACGTTGTCACATTGCTTAAAGCCGCTGGGGCGCAGGAGTAAGTATTTGCGATCGAACTTACTACTATGGAGTGAGGTAAGAGTGGGAGAATGATGAAAAATACTACGAACAATTCTGTTTAATTCGGCCCACCTACTCAGTTCAGCCAAGCCTTTTTCCAAAAAGGTTTGGAAGTTTCTTTCATTTCCTCGAAAATTTTAGTCTTTTTCAGCATCAATAAGGCTTCTTCAAAAGAAGGATCGTCATCCTCAAATTCAAAGCAAACTTCCATATCCCTACACACAATACCACGATAGTCTGCTGGCCCCACAACCCAACAAGGGCGCATTCCTAAAGCCCTTGCTAATGCTTCATGCCGAATTAGGGGCGAACAGTAGCTTTCAACTTGTAGTAAAGCTTCGTAGCGAGGTAAATTTAACAAAGTTTCATCATCGCTGCCATCCGGTTTGCGAAGAATAATTTCCACTTCTTCGAGCGCTTTTTCTATTTCAAAGACAGTACATAACTTCCTGGCATCTCCTCCCTTAATCTGATTCCCTGTAATGTTAATAATTTGGCTGGATTGCCAATTATTGTCTCCACAAGTTGTATATTCATCAAGCATCACCCCATTTTTGCAGACGTGATACCAAAAGATGCTGCCATCATAGATAAATATAGCTATAGCCGAACAAGTAAATCTTTCCGAAATGTGAGAAGCTAAACAAACCAAGGAAGCTTGAGGGTCGTATTGATATTGTCGTAATATAGTTTTCGATCGCGAGTTCAGCTTTCTTAACTTAGTCAACTCACCTTTGTCGTATACAGTTGTAAATCCATTCACAGTCGGAGATACATAAGCATCAAGATTTATTTCAGATAAATAATCAACTAATTCATCCCGATCCACTCTCCGTAAAGTGATATTTCCGTATTGAATCCCCATAAAACTGATATTTGAGCCAAGTTTTTTATTAGGGTGCGTTGGAACGCACCCCATGCTACTTAGTGTAAGAAGTGACGGATGCCAGTAAATACCATCACAATACCCAATTCATTGGCAGCATCGATCGAGTCTTTATCTCGCAAACTACCACCCGGTTGTACAATGGCAATAATTCCCGCTGCTGCGGCTGTCCTTACGGAATCATCAAATGGGAAGAAACCATCGCTAGCAAGAAAGGCACCTTGAGCTTTTTCTCCCGCTTGTTCTAAGGCAATTTTAACAGAGCCAACCCGATTCATTTGACCCGCACCGATACCGAGAGTTGTGCGATCGCACGTCACTACAATAGCATTCGATTTAACGTGCTTGCAGACTTTCCAGGCAAAGAGTAATTCTTCCAGTTGTTCTGGCGTTGGTTGTTTCTCCGTGACTACCTGCCATTGGCTAGGATTTTCTATTGTATCATCAGCAGCTTGAACGAGAAAACCACCTGCGATCGATCTGACCGTTTCTTTTGGCCCACCACTCAAATTTCGCAAAATTAAAACTCGGACTTTCGATTTAGCACTTAGAATTTCTTGTGCTTCTGCTTCACATCCCGGCGCTACAACGCATTCTAAAAATGTTTTTGTCAAAGCAGTTGCTGTCGGTGCATCGATAGGTTTGTTCAGAGCAACAATACCACCAAAAGCAGAAACAGGGTCAGCATTGAAAGCTTTTTCATAAGCTTCTAAAACGCTATTTCCCATTGCTGTACCGCAGGGATTCGTATGTTTGATAATTGTCGCAGTGGGAGTATCGGTAAACTCAGCAATAATTCGCCGTGCAGCTTCTAAATCCACCAAGTTATTATAACTTAGTTCTTTACCTTGCAGTTTAGTAGCAACAGCCCAACCGCTCTTAACTGTTCCGGTTTGATACCATGCAGCGGGTTGATGGGGATTCTCGCCATAACGTAGGGATTGCAGCTGTTCTCCAGAAAGCCCAAACTGTTGTGGTAGAGATGTTTCAGGCAACGTCTCTAGAGGGGATAGATCGCACAGATAAGTTGCGATCGCCAAATCGTAAGCCGCAGTATGAGAAAATGCTTCCAAAGCACGCGCTTGCCGAAATTCTAGAGACGCCTCTCCTCCATGCTGCCGCAACTCCTCTAAGTAAGCATCATACCGATCGGGATTGCACAAAACCGTCAAATGAGCGTAATTTTTGGCCGATGCCCTGAGCATCGCAGGGCCACCAATATCGATTTGCTCAATTGCCTCACTCAAAGTGACATCTGATTTGGCAATTGTTTGCTCAAATGGATAAAGATTCACCACCACCAGATCGATCGGACGAATTTGATTTGCTTCCAAATCTGCGATATCCTGCGGCAAATCGCGACGTGCCAGAATACCGCCATGAATGCGGGGATGTAGAGTTTTTACTCGACCTCCCAAGATTTCAGGAGAACCAGTGTAATCAGAAACTTTTGTTACTGGTATACCAGCTTTTTTTAGTGCTTGGGCAGTTCCACCGCTGCTGATTAGATCGAACTCAAATTCCTCAACCAGTTTCCGGGCAAAGTCGATCAGATTAGTTTTGTCAGATACACTCAAAAGTGCCAAACGGGTACTCATTAGCAAATTCCTGATTGGTGCAAGTTAAGATTTTAAAGTTAAATACTAATCTTTGTTAACTTTTCGTTTAAATTTTGATTGGTGCTAAGTAAATGGGCATAATTAAACGTAAAACTCCAGGCCCAAAGAAACCCGGTTTCTTGGAGAAACCGGGTTTCTGGGAGTTCAGTTTATTTACGCCCACCTACTTACTTTCGGAAAACGGGAGGAACCTCACCCCCCCCAACCCCCCTCTCCGAGATCGGAGAGGGGGGAGAAAGATTTGGAGAGGGGGGAGAAAGATTTGGCGTGGGGGGGGGGAGAAAGATTTAGAGAGGGCGGGAGAAAGATTTAGAGAGGGCGGGAGAAAGATTTGGCGAGGCGGGAGAAAGATTTGGCGTGGGGGTGAGTAAATTTCCCCCCTCCCCGTTGACGGGGAGGGGTTGGGGGTGGGGTTCCTGGCTGTAAACTAGAAAATATGGATACAGCAAATCAATTTCGGGAGCAAACGTCTGTCTTTAGAAGTCATTACCATTCCAGCGACAAGCGGCAAACCTCCAGCAGGTGCGATCGTCTCTTTACACGGCTGGGGTGCCAACGCTGAAGATTTGGCATCCGTCACACCTTTGTTGAATTTACCAGATTACGAGTTTTTGTTTCCCAACGCTCCTTTTCCTCATCCCCATACGTCAGAGGGAAAGGCGTGGTATGACTTTCAGAAAAATTCTTCCGGTTTATCAGAAAGTCGGCAACTGCTGACTGACTGGCTTACTTCTTTAGAGAGTCGCAATGGCATTCCACTCGATCGCACAATTTTGAGTGGATTTTCTCAAGGTGGGGCGATGACTCTCGATGTGGGGCTGAATTTGCCTCTAGCAGGCTTAGTTTGTCTAAGCGGCTATTTACATCCCGTTTCTGAGGCGGCGACAAATCGTTCCTTTCCCCCTGTTTTGATCGTTCATGGCAGACAAGACTCGATCGTGCCTCTGAATGCTGCTATGAACGCAAGGGATACTTTATCCAGCTTGGGGGTAGCAGTGCAGTATCAAGAATTTGACATGGGGCATCAAGTTACACCGGCAGTTTTAAATGTAATGCGAAGTTTTGTGTTGCAGGTTATGTCATCTGCAAGCCCCAAAGTCCCTTAGAAAAACCATCTCGCTGTTTTGCTGCAAATATAAATACTTATCCTGGACTGGTCTAATATAGTAGCGGTGGCTGCATCTATACCAGTAGACTCCACGCTGAATGCAAATACTGCTTGAGGGAGTAGCTCAGGATGAAAACTGTAAACATTTCTAAGCGGGATATTTCTGTTTTGACGGCAGCAGATGTAGCTGAATTGGCTGCACGTCTGGAACAAGATGATTATGCTAATGCCTTTGAGGGTTTGGACGATTGGCATTTGCTACGATCGATCGGCTTTCAGCGTCCCGATTTAGTTGAGCCTTACATCCACCTGCTCGACTTAGAAGCCTACGATGAAGCATAACCATTTTAGATTTTAGATTTTAGATTAGAGTTGACGAGTTACGATCGCAAATGGCCGAAATTGACGCGCAACTCATTCATCCAAAATCTAAAATCCCAAATCCTCTGTTCAGACGGGTACTAATTGGCTTATGCGGCGGTATTGCCGCTTATAAAGTCTGTGAAGTCGTTTCAGCGCTGGCAAAATCAGGAGTTGAGGTGCGAGTCATCTTGACAGATGCTGCTTGTGAATTTATTACGCCTTTGACTCTAGCCACGCTTTCTCGTCATCCAGCTTACACAGATAAAGATTTTTGGCAACCAGTACACGGAAGACCGCTGCATATAGAATTGGGAGAATGGGCAGAGGTTTTTGCGATCGCTCCGGTCACTGCTAACACTTTAGCGAAACTCGCTCACGGTTTTGCCGATAACTTGCTCACGAATACGGTGTTAGCTTCTACCTGTCCAATTTTATTAGCTCCGGCGATGAATACGGATATGTGGTCACAGGCGACGGTGCAAAGGAATTGGCAACAAGTTCTCACAGATAGAAGATATCACAGCGTCGGGCCTGGTGCGGGGATTTTGGCGTGCGATCGCATCGGTTATGGTCGCATGGCAGAACATAAAGAGATTTTGCCACACATTCAATCCTTATTGCAAACTGGCGGTCAACGAGATTTAGCCGGAAAACGAGTATTAATTAGTGCTGGCGGAACCAGAGAACACTTAGATCCGGTGCGTTTTATTGGCAATCCTTCCACTGGCAAAATGGGATTAGCTTTAGCAAAAGCAGCACTCCATCGCGGTGCATCGGTAACCCTGGTACACGCACCAGCTACCTGGGAAACGCCGCTTGGTATTCGAGATATTCCCGTTACCAGTGCAGCACAGATGCAAAAAGCGATGCTGGAATGTTTTCCTAACTCTGATTTAATTATCATGTCAGCAGCAGTGGCGGATGTGAAACCAGCTAATTACGCTGACGAGAAATTGCCGAAAAAATTGCTACCAACTTCTTTACCTTTGGAACAAGTGCCAGATATTGTGGCAGAGTTGGGAAAATTGAAGCAACCCCATCAACGGTTAATCGGATTTGCTGCACAAACCGGAGATATTGTCAAGCCTGCATTAGATAAATTGTGGGGAAAGAAATTAGATGCGATCGTTGCCAATCCTATTGATAAATCCGATAGCGGTTTTGGCAGCGATAATAATCAGGCGATATTTATAGATACAACAGGACGACAGTTAGAAATTGCACCTTGTTCTAAATTAGAAATGTCTCATCGGTTGTTTGATTTTTTGCAATATGGAGGCTAAAGAGTTTTTATGACTCAGGAATTAATAGATTTAAGAAATTGCATTGAAGAAGGACGTTACGCAGATGCTTTGTCGATTGTAGATGACTTGGAAGGAATGAGTAAAAAAGGCATACTACGAAATATTAGATCTTTTTTGGTCAGAATGATAATTCATTTGATTAAAAACCAAATCGAACAAAGATTAACCAATTCTTGGGCAGCTTCAATTTCAGATTCCATCATTGAAATTCAGGATCTGAACTTGCAAGATAACAAAGTTTCGCACTATCTGAAACCAGATGAATGGGAGTCAATACTTGTCAAAGCACTTGAAACAGCGATTCGTCAAGCAAGTGCGGAAGTGCTAAATGGAAAATTAAGTCCATATCAGCTTTCAGAGAGAGTCGATAGAATACAGATAATCGCTATATCTCAACAGTTCCTCGCTTTGACATACGAGCATTCAGACGAAACATTACCTGCAATTATAGATGAATATTTGACTCAGTTACCGGGTGGAGAAAATTGGAAAGAAGGTAGGCAATAGACAACTCGATCATCAATATAAATTACCAATCATGACGAAAAGGGAAACCTATGACTCAAGAACTGATAGATTTAAGAAATTGTATCCTAGAAGAACGTTATGCAGATGCTTTGGTACTTGTCGATGAGTTAGAAGGAATGAGTAGACAAGCGATACTACGCAATATCCAATCATTCTTACTCAGGATGTTAATTCACTTGATTAAAAAACAAATTGAGCAACGATTAACCAAATCTTGGGCTGCTTCTATTCGGGATTCAATCAGACAAATAAAGAAATTGAATCTCCAAGACAATAAAACATCTTATTACGTCAAACAGGATGAATGGGAATCCATGCTTGAAGATGAATTTGAGGCAGGAATTAGAGATGCAAGTGTGGAAGCTATGAATGGTGTTTACAGCGAGGAAGAACTGCTAGAGATAGTAGATAGAGAGCAGATAATCATAACTGCAAAAGGACTGTTGGATTTGACATATAAATATTCAGTAAGGGAGTTACCTGGAATTATTAATGAATATTTAACTCAGTTACCAGGTAAGGAAAATTTCCAATAATACAGGCGATCGACATCGAAGTATTGAATTGTGAGTGGTAGATTTTTTTCCAGTCGTACCTCATAAAACAGCCGCGCCTTTAGAAACCCGGTTTCTTGGAGAAACTGGGTTTCTGGGTAGTCAGTTTAAGTCCACCTACTTAGAAAGCGCAATCAAAGAATTTTTGACTTTTGACTTTTGACTTCCGAAGGCACTAGCCTCTAGCAATTTGATTCCAAGTTTGGACAACCTGCTGCAAAGGTTGAGGTAGGCGATTTTGAACGATATCGGCGTAGCGGACAGTACCAGCAGAACTCGTCATTGTCACAGTAATGAAATCAGCAGCACCGCTAGGTGCAGGATAACTCAGACGGTTAAATCGAGCCAATGACTGACGTTGTAGTAAACGCTGAAACTGTCGAAGTTGTTGAGGAGAAATCTGACGAACACTGCGTTCTGAGTCGTTAGCATCTCCAATGCGAACGCGCATCAATCGCCCGTCATTGAGTAGAGTCGTTTGATAGGTACGACCGGCAATTCCACCGCTGGAAGTAGTCTGAAAGACCACACCTCTATCTAAAGGGGGTGGTAATTCACTCGCTGGAATTGGTATAGGTTTGAGATTGCCAGGAGTCATTCTCTGGCTAACCACTTCCTCAATTGATTTTGGCAAATTAATAGAGACAGCGCGATCTTCTAGGCGTAAGGTTCCGCCAGTATTATTGGTACGATAAACCCAGGTTTTGCTACCGTCAGACACGACAACGCGCCATCCTGGGACTAATGCTTGGGTGCAGATTCGATCTGGGTCGGCGAGACCCAGGCAACCATCGGGCCAAGTTTGCCGACTATATTGAGTAATTCTCAGTTTTCCAGGCGCAATTCTAGTTCTAGCAGACAAATCTTGGCGAACAGCACGAGCTACCTGAGCGGGTAGGCGGTTGGTACGAGTATCTTGGGGAGTTTGCGCGATCTGGGTAAGACCTAGATCTGGCGATCGCGCGATCGCATCGCCTATACTCTTAACAGTCTCGCTGGTGGATTGAGGAAGAGTTTGAGGGTTAGCAACGGCAGTTTCTAATATTGTGAAACTGGAGCCTAAAGATAAGATTCCGGCTAGAACCAAGGCAGAGAAAATCCGCTGACCCTTGGTAGTTGTTTGGCTTGATGTGGAATGATAAGCGATCGGTTTCATGGCAACTTAAGAGAGCGAACAATATCATTGTCCCTGTGTTGCTATGCGATTTGCGATATTGCTACGTAATCCTACGCAAACTTAGCGCCAGCGTTGCCGGAGTCATATCAACTAAGGCACGCTACGCAAGCAAATGCACCAGGGTAGATACAGAGGCTAGACGCTCAAACCCTATTCTTTAGTTCCTATTTCCCAAGTGCATAAATAAAGATATGGCAGAAGCAGCATGAGGATTCTCCTAGTAGACGACGACCAGGCTATTGCTGTTGCACTAGCTACCGCCTTAGAATCGCAACACTATGTCGTCGATATAGCTAACGATGGAGAAAAGGCTTTAGAACTTGTGGATGCCTTCCCCTACGATTTGCTCCTGCTAGACGTAATGTTACCCAAACTAGATGGTATTACTCTTTGTCAACAGTTACGAGGCGGTGGCTTCAGAGTGCCAATCCTGCTACTGACAGCGCGGGACAGTAGTACAGATAAAGTCAGAGGTTTGGATGCCGGAGCTGATGATTATCTGATCAAACCCTTTGATAGACAAGAATTGTTGGCGAGGATTCGCACTTTACTGCGTCGAGGAAATTCTGCTTTACTCCCTGTCTTAGAATGGAACGATTTGTGCCTAGCACCGAGTACTTGTCAAGTTACTTACAAAAACCAACCTCTGAATCTAACGCCAACAGAATATCGTCTTTTAGAGCTTTTTTTGCGTAACAATCGGCGGGTTTTCAGTTGTGGTGACCTCATAGAACACCTGTGGTCTTTTGATAACTCTCCTAGCGAAGAGACAGTTAGGTCTCATATTAAAGGTTTGCGGATGAAACTTCGGGCTACGGGAGCGACTGCGGATCTAATCGAGACGGTTTATGGGTTGGGTTATCGCCTCAAGTTGCCATCCTCTCAAAAGAGCAGAGGAGAAAGGGAGATTATCCAGTCGCCAGTCCCCAATGCCCAATTCCGAAGCGAAGCGACTCTGGCGGCATTAGCGGGGGTGTGGGAACGGTTCAAGAAAAGCGTTATGAATCAGGTAGAAATCCTCCAAGAGTGTGCTACAGCAGCTGAGAATAAGACTTTAAGCGATCGACTGCTTAAGGAGGCAACAGTGGAAGCTCATAAACTGTGCGGGTTATTGGGTACAATAGGGTTTCCCGCCGGTTCAGAGCTATCTCGCGAAATAGAACACTTGTTGCGTAATGCAGATCCTCAAGATGCCTTAAGTGCTTCCAGATTTCAAGAACTCGTAGTAGCATTACATCAAGTATTGCAGCAGCCATTATCCCAACAAAAACTGACCGCTGTCAGCGTTGCCAATGACCGAGAAATTATTTGTTTCAAGCCCCCTGATTCATCCGTGGGGTCAATCCAAAATCTCAAATCCGCATTCCCAGGCGGGAGCATGGGAACGAGCCAAAATCCAAAATCGAATGACGATCGCGCGATCGCGCGACGCGGTGCCAAAAACATCATGCCTTTGTCGGAGCCTCAGTTAGATGAGCTACCCCTACTATTAATAGTTGACGACAATTTACAACTAAGCGAACAGTTGCGCCTAGAGGCAGCCGGTTTGGGGATGAGCGTTGAAGTGGCTACCAACTTATCAGCAGCCAGACAAGAAATTTCTCAACTTAATCCCGATGCAATACTGCTGGAACTCAGCTTTCCAACTACAGGTGAAAATGGTCTCACATTGTTGGCGGAATTAAGCAGTTCTGCTCCCCAGCTGCCTATTATAGTCCTCACGGTGCTAGGCGATTTTAGCGATCGCCTGGAAGTCGCCCGCTTAGGGGCACGTGCTTTTCTGCACAAACCAATGCCCCCAGCGCAGGTACTGGCGACAGTAAGCCAAGTTTTACAGCAAGAACAAGGCTCCACAGCCAAGATCCTCGTTGTGGACGACGACCCCCAAATGCTGACCCTTTTAGCCACTTTGCTGGAGCCTTGGAAACTGAAGCTGACCACCCTTAAAGACCCCCGCCTGTTTTGGGAAACTCTGGAGAATGTCCTACCCGATTTGCTGGTTCTAGATGTAGAAATGCCCCACCTCAATGGCATCGAACTGTGTCAGGTAGTGCGTAACGACCCAGCTTGGGGCGGTCTGCCAATACTGTTTCTGACAGCTCACAGCTCACCAAACACAGTCCAAAAGGTTTTTGCTGCTGGTGCTGATGACTTTGTGACCAAACCGATCGTCGGCCCAGAATTGGTTACCCGCATCGTAATTCGTCTGGAGCGAGTCAGACTTCTGCGCCAGCTGGCGGAAACAGACCCGCTCACCCGATTGGCTAACCGAAGTAAGTTGACTTCACACCTGAGCTTATCCCTTCACCAAGCCCAGCGGACGAATTTGCCTCTATGCTTCGCTATCTTAGACTTAGATAACTTCAAACAGATCAACGATCGCTACGGTCACGGAGTGGGAGACTTGGTATTGCGCTGGGTAGGAGGACTTCTGCTGCGATCGTTCCGCAGCAATCAGGATATCGTAGCCCGCTGGGGAGGAGAAGAATTTGTGGTGGAAATGTACGGTATGAATAAGTCTGCGGGGGTGGAACGGCTGACTGATGTTCTCGCCATCCTGCGTCAGGAAACTTTCACCTCACCCAACGGCGTTGAGTTTGGCATCACGTTCAGTGCGGGAGTCGCCCAGTATCCTGATGATGGCACAGACCTTCAGGCTTTATATCGCTCTGCCGATGCTGCCCTTTATCAAGCTAAAACATCTGGGCGCAACAAAGTGCTGAGTGCTTCTTAAGTGCTGAGTGCTTCTTAAGTGCTGAGTGCTTCTTAAGTGCTGAGTGCTGAGTGCTGAGTGCTGAGTGGGGACAATACTGCTAGGGTGGGCGTAAATAAACTGAACAGCAAGAAACCCGGTAACTCCTGCGAAACCGGGTTTCTAAGGGCCAGCAGTTTTACGTTTAATTATGCCCACCTATAGCTAGGGGCTAGGGGCTAGGGGCTAGGGGCTAGGGAAGAGGGAAGAGGGAAAAGGTTACTGCGTAAGGGATTTGGATAAGAAGTAAGAGTTGGAGTTGGCTTAATCGCCCTGGCGGTTGCTATACTTACCACTTTTTAGCGAAAGTAAAGAAATTCTTGGAGCGATTATTGTGAATCAGGATATCACTGAACGAGATCTGGTAGAAACAGCCTTCTGGGAAAACCAGCGTTTCATTCAAAAGATTGCCGAAGCGACACCGGCAATTTTGTATATTTATGACCTGCACGAACAGCGAAATATTTATGCAAATAGACAGACAAAAGAAATTCTGGGTTACTCTCCAGAAGAAATTCAAGAAATGGGCAGCGCGTTCCTCCAAAATCTAATCCATCCAGAGGATTGGGTAACATTTAGTGAAAAAGTTAAAGATTGGGACATACGTAAAGACGGAGAAGTTATTGAAACTGAGTATCGTATGAAACACAAAAACGGTGAATGGCGCTGGTTTTGGAGCCGAGATACCGTATTTGCTTCATTCGCTGATGGTTTGCCAAAACAGATTCTGGGTACTGCGATCGACATCACCGATCGCAAGCAAGCTATAGAGAAGCTCCGCCAATCTGAAGAGTTATACCGAATTACCCTTACCAGCATTAGCGATGCTGTTTTTATTACCGATCGCACTGGCGGTTTTACGTTTATTTGTCCCAACGTAAACATCATTTTCGGCTACTCCTACGAAGAGGTAGAGAAATTTGGTGAAATTTCTCATTTGCTAGGAGAATATCTGTTCGATTACCCAGACTTGGAAAGCTGCGGGGAAATCCATAACATCGAACGAGAAATCATCAACAAAACTGGTCAAAAACATACTTTGCTGATCAATGTAAAGCGGGTATCGATTAATGGTGGAACTGTGCTTTACGCTTGCCGCGATATTACAGAGCGCAAACAAACTGAAGTTGCACTGCACGCAAGCTCTCAATTATTGTCAGCTGTTTTTGAGAGTGCAATGGACGCTATAGCGATCGCCGATGATAACGGTCAGTTTGTAGCAGTAAATCCAGCTGCAAGTGAAATTTTCGGTTTACCATCAGAGGAAATAATTGGCAAATCTATTGGGGAATTTTCGGCATCTAGGATCGATTTCAGGGAAACTTGGCAAAGCTTTCAGGAAAAAGGACGGGAAAGGGGAGAATTACGCATCCGGCGTCGGGATGACACAATTCGAGATATCGAGTATAGCGCGATCGCTAACTTCGTGCCCCATCGCCACCTTTCCGTTGTTCGCGATATCACCGATCGCAAGCAGACAGAGGCGCAATTGAGCCAATACCGCGATCGCCTAGAGGAATTGGTGGAGTTACGCACCAGCGAACTCAGAAGCGCCAACGAAAAGCTCAGACAGGAAATTAGCGATCGCAAACAAGCAGAAGAAGCGCTGCGAGATAGCGAAGAAAGGTTTCGCGCTATCTTCGAGCAAGCGGCGGTGGGCATACTTACAACTACGGCGAACGGTCAATATATTAGCTTCAATCAAAAGTTTTGCGAAATTGTTGGATATACAGATGAAGAACTACAAACACGAACTTTTTGGGAAATTACTCACCCAGATGACATGGCTAAAAATATGGCATATCGGCAACAGTTAGTGGCCGGTAAAATCCCCAATTTTTCGATAGAAAAGCGTTATATTCGCAAAGATGGCGACTTTGTTTGGGTCTGTCTAACAGTGTCGCTGGTGCTATCTTCTGCCGGGGAAATTAAGTATTTTATTGCTGTTATACAAGATATCAGCGAACGGCAAGCTGCGCTACGCGATCGCCAACAAGCAGAGTCAGAATTAAAACAACAGAAAGAACTCCTGCAAAAAATCTTCGACCATATTCCGGTAATGGTGTCCTTATTTGAGATCGACGGTAAAATAAAAATGGTTAATCGGGAGTGGGAAAAGGTTCTGGGTTGGTCTCTTTTGGAGTTACAAAACCTTGACACGATGTCTGAATTATATCCAGATTCTGAATATCGCCAAGAAGTATTAAAGTTCATCAACTCAGCTTCTCATCAATGGGGAGACTTCAAAACTAGAATTAGATCTGGACGAATTCTGGACACTTCTTGGGCTAACGTTCTGCTTTCTGATGGCACCAATATCGGTATTGGGCAAGACATCAGCGATCGCAAACGGGCAGAGGCAGCCTTGCGAGAAAGCGAGGAGCGTTTCCGCAAAATTTTTGCCCAAGCACCTATTGGGATAGCTCTCAGTACCGCTGAGGGGCAATTGTTTCAAGTAAATCAAACCTTTTGTCAGATGTTGGGATATACGGAATCAGAAATGAAAGCTCTTAATTTTAGGGAGATTTCCTATCCACCAGATCTGGAAAAAGAACTACCATATATTGAAGAATGTCTGACCGGAAAAATTACCAGCTATCAATTAGAAAAACGTTATATCAAAAAAAGTGGTAGCCTTTTGTTGACTAATCTCATCGGTGGGTTAATTCGCGATCCAGATAAAAATATTGTATATACTTTAAGCATGATTGAAGACATTACAGAGCGCAAACAAATAGAACAAATGAAAGACGAGTTTATTTCCATAGTTAGCCACGAACTCCGCACTCCACTGACTTCGCTGCGGGGCGCTTTGGGATTGCTTTCAACTGGGCGTCTGGGTGTTATGAACGAGCAAGGTCAGCGTTTGCTGGAATTTGCGATGGAGGATACAGACCGCTTGGTGCGCTTGGTTAATGATATTCTGGATATGGAGCGTATGAAGTCGGGAAAAATGACTTTGAACCAACAAATTTGCGATGCTGCGGACTTGATGGGGCGAATGGTAAATCTCATGCAGCCTCTAGCTCAAAAAGCCGAAGTAACTTTATCAGTTATTGCTGATTCGGTTAAGGTGTGGGCGGATTGCGATCGCATCATCCAAGTTTTAACTAACTTACTCAGTAATGCGATCAAATTTTCCCCTCCAAGTAGTACAGTTTTCTTAAGTGCCCATCTGCAAGAAAATCGCATACTATTTAAGGTTAAAGACACTGGACGGGGTATACCGACAGAACATCTGCAAAAAATTTTTGAACCCTTTCAACAAGTGGATGCCTCCGACTCCCGGCAAAAGGGAGGTACTGGTTTAGGTTTAACTATCTGCCGCAGCATCGTGGAGCAACATGGGGGACACATTTGGGTAGAAAGTACCTTGGAACTCGGCAGCACCTTCTGTTTCGATTTACCGATGCAGCCATAAGCTAAACGGTGAATATTAATAAATAATTATGATGGTCTTTCTGCACAAGATCTTCACATTTTAAATTTATACTTAGCCAAAAGCTAAAATTTATTGTTCGTTCTTGATTGCACATTGTCTGTTTGTAATTTGGTCAATTAACACAGGATTTAAGCTTTTGGTGGCGCTTTTGCCCCCTGTAGAATCAATTCATAAATTGACTCTAAATCTGTAGTGGATGAGGCGATAAATTGGGTAAGTTCTATAACATTCAGGCGTTGGTCAATTACCTCAAAATCAAAAGAAACGGTCAGCCATGAACATTAAGCGGGTTCTGATAGTTGATGATGAATATCGTATTCGGGAGGTGACAAAGATCGCTTTGGAGATGATGGCTGGATGGGAAGTTTTGACGGCTAGTTCTGGCAAAGAAGGCTTGTTACAAGCCCAGGTACAGCAACCAGATGCTATTCTTTTAGACGTGATGATGCCCGATATGGACGGAACTGCTACTTTGGTTGCTCTGCAAGCCAATAACGCCACCCGTGATATTCCTGTGGTTTTGCTGAGTGCTAAGGTGCAAGTTAACGATCGATCGCAGTTTGCAGAGTTGGGGGTAAAAGCAATCATACCTAAGCCTTTCGATCCTCTCAACCTAGCCATCCAAATAGCAGAGGCTTTGGGCTGGTAACCTTAATATTGAGTTTTGTCAAGAAAGTGCGATCGCCTGTGGTAAGCTGAGCGATCGCACTTTATCTCATATCGCGTCCGGTTGCATCGGTAGTGCATGAGTGATATAGCTAGGGACTAGGGGCTAGGGGAGGGGGCAAAGGGACTAGGGAAGAGGGAAGAGGGAAGAGGGAAGAGGAAAAAGCTTGACGAAGTAAGGGATTATGGACTTCATGTAACAGTTGGAGTTGCCTTAATCGCCCTAAAGTTGCTATATCGTCTAATTGTTTGTTTTCATCGGTGGTTAAATTTTTACCGCAGATGAAGACAGATGAACGCAGATGAACGCAGATAAGAAGAAGAACATGAATTTTTTAGGTAATGATGTGTAAGGACACGATCTCAACCAAAGTTAGTAAGTCTAATATTGTTATCCAGAAATATGGTAATAAGTTTTGTCAAACGCCTTCTTATCGCCTCTACAGTCAGGCTTTCCTCCTATCGCCGCCACTTGAGTCATCAGCTACAGCCTCACAAGCCCAGATGGTTTGCCCTTGCGATCGCCCTTTGCATCATAATTGTAGCCATAACACCCCGGATCTCTTACTCTCAGACAATATCTAGCGACATCCAAGGACATTGGGCACAACCTTGCATTGAAAAGCTAATCCGGCAGGATATCATCACTAGCTACGAGGATAGAAGCTTTCGACCCAATTTGCCAGTCAAGAGGGCTGAATTTGCAAGGATGCTTGACAAAGCTTTTCCCAATGCACCTAAAGTCCGCAACGCTGTTCAATTTGCCGATATTCCTTCAAATTATTGGGCAGCTAGCCCAATTCGCAGGACTTATCAAGCAGGATTTCTTTCTGCTTATATTGGTGAAATTTTCAACCCACTTAAAAAGATTTCGCGAGAACAACTACTGGTAGCTTTGACGAGTGGCTTAAAGTATTCGCCCACCCAGCCAGTAGATGAAACTTTGAATGCCATTTTTACAGATGCCCAGGCAATTCCCAATTATGCCCGTCAGGCAATAGCCGCTGCAACTGAAAAACAGCTAGTCGTCAATTACCCCGAAGTCGGCACACTCAACCCCAATCTGTTGGCGACGCGAGGAGAAGTATCCGCTTCCTTATGTCAAGCATTAGGGTATTTTGGATTAGTGCCAGAGGAGTATATTCCTGTCGTTGAAACGCCAACATTACCGACAACGCCATCAACAACATCACCTCCAACATCACTGCTAAAAACATCGCTGAGTACATCGAATGCCGAGATCCGAGGTGTTTGGCTGACAAATATAGATAGCGACGTGCTGTTTTCGCGCGATCGTCTCACCAACGCCATGCAGCGCTTGCGAGATCTAAACTTCAATACGATATATCCTACAGTTTGGAACGGCGGTTATACGCTCTATCCTAGTCCCGTAGCACAACGAACTTTCGGGCGATCGATCGACCCAGAACCCGGTTTGCAAGGGCGAGATATGCTCAAAGAAATTGTCGAATTAGGGCATAAAAAAGGTTTAACCGTCATTCCCTGGTTTGAATTTGGCTTTATGGCACCAGCTAATTCCGAATTAGCCAAACGTCACCCCGACTGGCTAACTCAGCGTCGCGATGGCACAAAGGTTTGGAAGGAAGGGATAGAAGAACGAGTTTGGCTCAATCCTTTTCACCCAGAAGTACAGCAATTCATCATAAATTTAATTAGCGAAATTGTTGGCAACTACGATGTAGATGGAATTCAATTCGACGATCATTTCAGCTTGCCAATTGAATTCGGTTACGACAATTTTACAGTCGCCCTATTCAAGAAAGAACTCCCTGGTTTTTCTCCTGACGATAATCCCAGCGAAACCTATTGGGTACGCTGGCGAGCTGATAAAATCAACGACTTCATGACTAGGCTATTCCGTGCTATCAAAGCCAGTAAATCAAACTGTATTGTTTCTGTGTCTCCTAATCCGCTACATTTCTCTTTACCGGCGCACTTACAGGATTGGTTTACCTGGGAAAGACGCGGTTTAGTGGAAGAAATTGTCTTGCAAGTGTATCGAGACGACCTCAAACGTTTTATTACTGAATTGGAACGCGCAGAAGTGCAGTTGGCTCAAAGTCATATCCCCGTAGCTGTCGGCATTATGAGTGGATTAAAGAATAACTCTGTTTCCATCGAACAAATTAAAACTCAAGTTCAGGCAGTTCGCGATCGCGGTTTGACTGGAGTTTCGTTTTTCTTCTATGAAAGCCTCTGGAATTGGGCAAAAGAAACACCGGCAGAGCGCGAAAAGGGATTTCAATCCCTTTTCTCTGTGCCAGTGTCAAGACCGAGTATTTTGCAAGGCGGTCAGCCGCCCAGCAGCAATGAAGGATTAGTATAATTTCAGATTTGAGAATTTAAATTTAAGATTAAAAATCTCAAATTTAAATTCTCAAATTCGTAGCGATCGCAACTTCTTGAATCTTTGTACTGGATGAGGGAATGATATTATCCAGCTTGACTACAGAACCAGAAGTATTGGTCAGATAAATCCAGCGTTTTTGTGTGCTGGCTACCGTTACTTGCCAACCGGGGACTAGCGCCTGGGAACACCAGACGTCAGAGTCAGCGATATTCAGACAGCGATCGAACCAAGTCAGCTGTTTAACCTGCACTATCCGCAGCGCAGATTTTGGCAACGCCTCACGCTGGGACAAGTCCTTGATCACAGCATCCTTCACCGATACTGACAAACTTGTGTTAGTTTGTGATGACTCCGAGACAGCAACAGCGGTATGGGACACCGGCTGTCTAACGCCGAAGTACAAGGCGCTAGTCAACAGCAAAGCTAAGAAAAAAGGACGTGGCTGCTTAGCTGTTTGATTTAAGGTGGCTGCGGGAGATTCTGTGGTGGTAATTTCTTCCATAGCTAGCCTCGCAAGTGGATGCTGTCAGCGGAAAGGGACTAAGACTTATTACTACACTCCGATCTTTAAAGAATCCGGAAAACTTGAAATCTTTCTTCAAAGGTTCGGCTTGAAATACTTTTACCTATGACGGAAAAAGATTTTACTCGTCTTGCTTTACCCAAACGCAAACAGCTTGATTAGAACCAGACACTTGCACCCTGCGAGTTACTAATGCAAATAATTTTTATTTGCTACGCTTCTATAAGTCTTCTTAAATACTAATTTCATACCTAAATGCCATTTTTCAACCCCAGAAAATACTGAATTTAATGTTATATCTGATACTTAATGTATTACAAATTGTAAATTTGGCTACAAGCCTAACCGCTTTTTTACTTTCGTCAGTCCGGCATAAGTTGCGATCGCTATTTCAACGGAACTTTTACTGAGTATATAGCTAGGGACTAGGGGAGGGGGCAAAGGGGCTAGGGACTAGGGAAGAGGGAAGAGGTTACTCCGTAAGGGATTATGGACTTCATGTAACAGTTGGAGTTGGCTTAATCGCCCTGGCGGTTGCTATAAATATCCTGAGTAGATCTCATATATCGCAGTTAACTTTACTTTTCATATATCTCCAGAGGTAGATCGTCTGGATCTTTAAAAAAAGTAAATCGCTTGCCTGTAATCTCATCAATTCTGATATTCTCAACCTGCACGCCGTGAGATGTTAAATAAGCGACAGACTCATCAATATCATCAACTTCAAAAGATAAATGTCTCAGACCGCAAGCTTCAGGGGTATTCGGTCGTTTAGGAGGGTTAGGAAATGAAAAAAGCTCTATTTGGTCGCCGTTACCGACTCTCAAATCTAACTTATACGAATTTCTTGCGGCTCTGAAAGTTTCTTCGATAATGGAAAACCCTAAAACTTCTACATAGAACTTTTTGGATTTTTCATAGTTAGAGCAAACGATCGCTACATGATGGATTCCAGTTGTTTTCATTTTTTCACAGGTTTTGATTGCTGACCGGGTAAAGCAGGCAAACCCATTTGGTGCCAAAACCGATCGAAACTGGCAGGTTGAACAAAACGCCATGCCACCAAACCCGCTGCTGCAACTACAACCAAAGCCACCGCACCGCCAATCAGACGAGACACCAAACCACCTCCAGCGCCTCTTCTGCCAGATTGGGAAGGCGTGGCGCGATCGGCTGATGCAGGCCCAGAGATCGCCGGTGCAGGACTTGTGGGCGCAGAACTCTGCCTATTTCCAACAGCTTTTACTTGTCCGTTTCCCTGGATTCCCTCCGAACTGCTGAAGATTTGCAGTTGCTGAGTCACAGCTGGCGGTTGCTGTTCGGTTCGCACCCACTGCAAAAGTGCCGCCGCCGTTATCCCGCAAAGATTGGGCGTACCCAAAGATGGAATCCGTTGCAGTATGGGCTGAGTGTTGGATACGAAAACAACCAGATTATCGATATTTTCCTGGGCGAAACCGTAAGTACATTGAGCAACCGCGACTACCAATCTGGCTTGTTTGCTCATGTTTGAACCGCCGGGTGGAGTGAAGGCGGGATGGGTTGCATGAGCATTAGTAAGTTGCCAACCGCTATTGGGGAAAAAGCGCAAAAACTCTTTAGCGGTTTTCTCCACTTCGGGTTCTGGGGCGCGACCGGAGAGAAATTCAATCTCTTCATAGACCACTTGTGGTAGGTAGCAGGCTCCTATGCGCGAGTACTCCTGCCATTCGCGGGTGCTTTTGCCCATCAAGGCGCTGTGGTCTAGAAGAACTAGAACGGGCGGTGGTGTAGGCATAACCGTCACTAAGGAATTTTCAATTTTAGATTTTAGATTTTAGATCTGAAATTTTAAATCTAAAATCCATTATTAACTCCAATTCCCAGACGCCCTGCCAATCCCGGCGATAAGGGGATGAGAGTTGCTAGAGCGAGGAACAGAGCTAACAAAGCCAAGGCGGCTCGCGCATCATCGGGTTCGGTAATCTCATTTAGGCTGGGACGCTCTAAATCCCTTTGTAGGAACACTATTACAATTGCCCAGTACATAGCAAGGGGATTTCCCAGAGATACCAGCGCCAGTAGGATTAAAGTTGCGATCGTCGTTCTGCCAGCCACTTTACGTCCGTAGATAGCCATCACAATTCGACCGCCATCCAACTGTCCGGCTGGCATCAAGTTTAGCGCTGTAATTACCAATCCCAACCAACCAATGATTGTCAGCGGGTGAACATCCACCAAAGACTGTTGCAAGGCAGAACCCAGGACAACTCGCGCCAGGGTTCCCACCAGAATCGAGCCTTGGAAAAATTCAGCTGGAACTTGAAACAAACTACCTTGATGAGAAAGTAGCAAGCCTCCAATCAGCATCAGTAGGGATACAATTCCACCAGCAGCAGGCCCTGCTAAAGAGATATCAAACAAGACGTTTCTGTTGAGCAGGATAGATTCAAAGCGGGTGATGGCACCAAAGGAGCCTATTTGCAAAGTGGGTAGAAAATAAGGCAGACTTAAGCGGATTTGGTGACGCCTTGCTAGAAGCCAGTGACCGATTTCATGAGCTGCCAAAACAGCTATGATTCCCACAGCTAGAGGCAAAGTTTCCGTAACCCGACTTAGATTTTGGTATAAATCGAATCCCAGCAACATTCCAGAAGTGCTTAAACAGGTGGCAATTGTCGCCACCATGAGGACGATCGCCAGGATTTTTTGGTTTAAACTGGCTGGTTTAGGGTCATTCCGGCTGGGTAAGATGACAACTGTCGGCTTACCTTCTGGATTTTCGATCAAAAATAGCCGATAGCGATCGCCCAGTCGTTCCTGCAAAGCCGCTGATAAGCGTGTATGAACGGCTTGTGCTTCGCCGCGCAGGTTGCCTTTGAAGACAGCGCCTTCCTGGTAGGGAATCGTTTCTGTGGCAAAGTAGGTATCGATGCCAAAAATCCCTTGAATCGTCTTGAGATCTTCTTGGGGAATCGGGATCATCTCCATTTTCAACTGCGCTGATTCAGGTTTTGCGGTTTCATTCGCTGCCTGGGCCGATCGAGCCGTCTCTTCTGTGGGGCTTGCTTCGCGATCGCCATTCGCCATCTTCGAGGCACGTTCTTGTTGAATGATATCTTTACCTGCCTTACGCAGTAGCCTACCCAGATAGATATACAGCCCAGCCGAAACCACCAACATCAATATAATACTGACCAAGTTGAGGTAAATGCCTATGGCAAACAAGCCAAAAAACAACAGCCAGGGAGTCATCAGGGCCACCGACTGCAACCAGGCTAAGATTCCCAGTTTCCCAAAAGGCTTGGCACGGTACAATCCCCAGCCCAATATACCGAAAGTGGCTAGCAGAATTAGTGCTATTACAGAAGTCTCCGATCCAGTGAACATTTCCAAACCTGTGCTAGTCAGACAAACGGCCCGATCGAGTCAAGCGGCGATGCCGCACTCCTCATTGTAAAATTTACGGAATTTCCAGCTTTCCCTGCCAATGCTTAATATTTCTTCACTCTAGCAGCAATCAACTAAAGGCTCTTGGATAAAATTTTCCAATCCGACTGACTTTAACATTTCTCCCCAGTTAGCTAACAGAGTTGCATCATTAGGTTGGTTGCGGCGGAGTTTAACTAGATTTCCAAAAGCCTCGTGCCATATCCCAGCCTTTGCATACAAAGCTGGAACAGTTATTGGCGGCGCATTTTTTAGTTGATTGACTAAAGCTTGGCTTGGTTGAATTCGCTCAATCCAGCCACCTGCGATCGCATTACCACTTTGGTCGTTAGAATCAGGACTGCAAACTATTAGCAAATTCCACTCATACATTTTGCCAACTTCTAGAGGCGGCGCGGTAGCTGGGAGGCTAATACTAACAATACCGGGCTGATTGGGGAGAGTAAAATTTTTCCTGTAGACCTCTCGATGGTTTCGATCCTTGAGGACAAACAACCCTTTCTGAGCAGTAGATTTGGGAACATACGCAAAAAATGTTGGTCGCTGAGATACCGTCAATCCTAAGTTACTTTGTGGGAGCAAAACGGTTAAATTCTTTTGTCTGGATAGAACGCAAGAGCCACTACGACTTGCCGACCCTACTGTTGCCGTAGGAGCCCCTCGATTTGGAGCCTGGAATGTCTGAGCAACTACCGAAACACTTGCGCTCTTTTGGTGTAGAGAAGATTTCTCGTATTGCTCTTGTTTTTGTGTTGAACAACCAGGAGTGAGAAGTATTTCTAGAGATATAACTGCTGAAGAGGTAGCAATAGATACAACTTGTTTTAACAAAGCCATAAGTAAATATCCTACTGTTTAGAACGTGGAACTTTCTCTATCATGCTTAACAAAGCGATAACGGCAGTGAAACATCTAGAAGATTTTTTGTTCCGCTTCCAGACAGTAGGAATAACAGAGTTAAAGCTAGGGTTGGCAATGCCCACTCTACTGTTTTTGGAAGCTTTGTACGGCTTGTCTGAGATTGCCTTGATTTTCGGTAAGGAGACTTTCTGCTTTTTCCTTGTCTAAATGCGTCCAGTGCATCACCAGCGCCAGTTTGACCGATCGCCCACTTTGTTCTAACAGATATCCGGCGGCTTCGCGACTGAGATCGGTAAGATCTTGGAGGATACGCAAAGCCCGATCGCGCAGCTTAGTATTCGTAACCGCCACATCCACCATCCGATTGCCATAGACTTTGCCCAACTTTACCATCACGCCGGTAGATATGATGTTCAAAGCCATCTTCGTCACCGTCCCAGCTTTGAGTCGCGTAGAACCTGCTAAAATTTCCGGGCCAACCACCAAGCGAATATCGATATCGACATTAATGCTAACTTGTTCGGCTGGGACGCAAGCCATAAAAATAGTCGTAGCCCCCCTAGCTTGAGCCGCCAGCAAAGCGCCTTGAACAAAAGGAGTCGTTCCCCCAGCAGTAATTCCCACTACCACATCCAGCTTGGTAATCTGTCGCTGAGCGATCGCACTTGCCCCATCCTCAGCTAAGTCTTCCAAATCTTCCGAACTGCGGATTAAAGCACCAGCACCACCAGCTATAATCCCCTGTACCAGTTCCGGCGGACTGCAAAACGTGGGCGGACACTCGGCTGCATCCAAGACCCCCAGACGCCCGCTAGTACCCGCTCCCACATAAAACAGGCGTCCCCCTTGACGTAATGACTCAGCTGCGATATCGATTGTCTTAGCCAACTCAAAGCGGGCTTGAGCGATCGCGGCAATAGTTTGGGCATCTTCGCGATTGAACAGTTCCACCAACTCCAGGGAACTTAGCTGGTCTAAATTATGACTGTTCGGATTAATCTGTTCTGTGAGAAGATGACCGCGTTCCTCAAGGTTTTTCATAGTAGTCCTTCTAATTGGCGGCGAATGCGATCGAGTTCCGACTCGGCGAGGTCAGCTTTAGTTTCCTCCTGTTGCCAATCTGTTTTTTCCAAGTTGGTTTCCGGTGGTGCTAATAATAAACGATCGAATGTTCCTTCGGGAACAAAACCTGCCGGGACAAACACCCACTCATAATCAAGTTCTTGGATGTCCTCTTTCTCCATTCCCTCAACCGTCGGAACCATAAAATCTTGAGCTTCCAGCAGCAGCGCATAGCGAGTGGCGTCGTCCTCTGACTCAAACATCAATACTACATTGCGATCGCCAATCTGAAGGCTGTGAATACCCTCATTTTCCTTCCGAACGTTATATAACAGTACAAACACACGCATGAGAGCCACTTTATTTCGATCGTCGTTATTTATTTTATTAGGGACTAGGGGCTATAAAAGTCAAAAGTCAAAAGTCAAAAGTCAAAAAGGGAAGAGGGGGAGAGGGGGAGAGGGGGAGAGTGGGAGAGGGGGAGAGTGGGAGAGGGGGAGAGGGGGAGAGTGGGATTTACCAATCCAAAATCTAAAATCTAAAATCTAAAATCCAAAATCCAAAATCTAAAATCTAAAATCAAGAGATGACGAACACCCCGAATCCAAATAACGAACCTGAGTCTAGTGCGAACCGCCGTATATGGCTGTTGTGGTTGAGTCGCACGGGATTTGCCTTTGGCGCGATCATCTTAGTTGGCATAGCGGCTGGGGCTTGGTGGGCTTGGATATTTGTCCAGGAACAGTTAGCCCCATTAGTAGAGAAAAATCTCAGTCAGAGTCTGAAACGACCAGTAAAACTTGGCAAAGTGGAACGTTTTTCGGTTAACGGACTGCGGTTTGGCGCTTCTGAAATACCGGCGACGCCTACAGATCCAGATCGGGCCTCGGTGGGGGCGATCGATGTGGGGTTTAATATCCCCCAGATGCTGCTGAACCGCACCTTACAGTTAGACCTTACCCTCGTCAATCCAGATGTTTATATCGAACAAGACAACAACAATATCTGGATTGCAAGCCAAATTAGTGTATCAGAAGGCAGCGGGCCAATCAAAACGGAAGTGCGATCGGTCCGGGTGAATAACGCTAAGGTCGTTTTGGTGCCTAATCCAAAACCTGCTAATCCCAGAGTCCCGGTAGGTATTGCTCAACTGAATGGCAAGGCCGAATTTGTAGATAAAGGTCAGCGCATTCGGTTCGATATGGGCGGACAACTAGCTACCGGAGGGGATTTTAAGGTTTCAGGCGAACATCTGCCTCCCAGCCAGCAGACGAACTTGCAGCTGCAAGGTCAAAATCTTTTAATTACCGACCTCGATCGATTAGTCAAACTTCCGCTTAACTTAAGTGCAGGTCGGGTGGATGGCAACTTGACCGTCAGATACAACCCAGCACAGCCACTCTTTTTGTTGGGGATGGCACGCCTGAATGATGTTACTGCTAAATTCCCACAACTGCCAGCACCATTTAGTAATACGAATGGAGTACTAAACTTTAGCGGTCAGGAAATTAAGCTCGATAGTGTAGCAACGCGCTTGGGTCAGATTCCGCTGCAAGCTAATGGTACTTTCCATCCCCAAAACGGTTATGACATTTCCGCACAAGTTCCGAATGTACCAATAGGGAACATCACTCAGACTCTCAACCTCAAAACACCAGTACCGATAAGCGCCGAAGTCCGATCGCAAGTGCGTTTGAGTGGGCCTACTAAAGCGCCCGTTCTGTTAGGTGAATTTACCACCACTAAGCCAGCCCAAGTTGATAAACTGCAATTCTCCTCAATAAGCGGTCGCTTTGCCTTTGCACCGGCGACAAATGAATTTGCGATCGCAAACTTGCAAGCCAAACCTACTGTTGGCGGTCAAATTACCGGCAAAGGCAACGTTAAACTCGGTCAAGGCGGCGGGATGGTATTCGATGCCGAAGTTCAAAATGTGCCAGGAGATGCGATCGCTCAACAGTACGGTGTAACTCTATCTCCATCTATCAAAATTGGCAATGTTTCCGCAAAGGCACAAGTATTCGGCCCTCTAAACGATATTCGGGTAGCGGCACGTTGGCAAGCTCCACAAGCTACTTATCCCGCAGCTGGAGAAGTCATTGTCGCTAAGGGTCAGACGGTCTTGCGCGATGCCACTTTCAAAGTGGCTGGTAACACCCTGAAAGCGGCTGCTCGCATTGCCGACGGTCGCTGGGAAGCCCTTGTAGAAGGTTCTCAACTGCCAGTCAAGGACATTTTGGCACTGCTGCCAGAAAATGCAGAGGGGCAGAGTCCCAGAGGGCAAACTTCACTCAGCACTCAGCACTCAGCACTCAGCACTCCTATACAGCAAGGGGTAGTTAGCGGTAGGGCAAAGCTTTCGGGAAGTTTAGCTTCATTTAAAATTGCAGATATTCAAGCGATCGCAGAAGGAAGCCTGCAAGTTGCTGGAGGCACTGTCCAATTGCGCCAAGGTTTATTGGAAAAAGGCCGTTGGCAAGCATTAGTGGGTGCTACTGGTGTCCAATTAGGACGTTTTGAACAAGTGCCAACCCAGTTGCAGCGATCGACATTAAGCAACGGTCAGTTTAAATTAGCTGGAAACATTGAATCATTTCAGCTTGCAGACATTCAAGCGATCGGTCAAGCAAGTCTGAATCTTGCTGGTGGGACTGTGCAAATTGTCCGAGGTGGACTTCAGAATGGTGTGTGGGAAGCGATCGTCAAAGCTACAGGCGTCAATCTAGGACAATTGGCACAAGTACCGCCGCAAGTCCAAGGGCCGTTTAGCGGTCAATTCCGCGTCGGAGGAAACCTAAACTCAAGCGAATTGGGAACAATTAAAGCCGTTGGACAAGGAAATCTTGGGTTTGCTGGTGGCAATCTCCAAATTCGGGAATTACAGTTGAATCAGGGTAATTGGCGAGCAAATATTGCCGCTTCTGGCGTGCAGTTGGGGCGTTTGACACAAGTACCAACCCAGTTGCAGGGTTCTGCTTTTAACGGACAAGTGGTATTAGCAGGAAACTTAGATTCCCTGACAGCGCAAACTGATAAATCTAAATCACCATTATCACAAATTCAAGCTATTGCCAAAGGAAATCTGCAAGTTGCTGGTGGGAATGTTCAAATTCGTAAAGCCGAACTGAATAAAGGTAATTTTCAAGCTGATGTCGTTGCGTCTGGCGTACAACTCAATCGTTTCCCGCAAGTACCCCCGCAATTACAAAGTTCTTTTAGCGGTCAATTCCAATTAGCAGGAAACCTGGATACACTGACAACACAATCTAATCAATCACCTTTATCGCAAATTCAAGCAAGAGGTCAAGGAAATCTTCAAGTTGCTGGTGGGAATGTCCGAATTCGTCAAGCGCAGCTAAATGA
>NZ_JAIQZN010000050.1:0-23611 GCF_023333585.1 Argonema antarcticum A004/B2 | reverse complement strand
ACAATTACAAAGTTCTTTTAGCGGTGAACTTCAATTAGCAGGAAACTTAGATACGCTTACAGCAGAATCAAATAAATCACCGCTATCTCTTATTCAAGCAAGAGGTCAAGGAAATCTGCAAATTGCTGGTGGGAATGTCCGAATTCGTCAAGCACAGCTAAATGAAGGTAATTTTCAAGCTGATATCGTTGCGTCTGGCGTACAACTCAATCGTTTCCCGCAAGTACCAAAACAATTACAAAGTTCTTTTAGCGGTGAACTTCAAGTAGCAGGAAACTTAGATACGCTTACCGATAAATCTAATAAATCACCTTTATCGCAGATTCAAGCAAGAGGTCAGGGAAATCTTCAATTTGCTGATGGTAATTTGCAAATTCGTCAAGCTGAACTAAATAAAGGTAATTTTCAAGCCGATGTCGTCGCTTCGGCGGTACAACTAAGTCGTTTCCCGCAAGTACCGCCGCAATTAAGGGGTTCTTCTTTTAGCGGTAAAGTGCAATTAGCCGGAAATTTAGATAACCTTACCGATAAGTCGAATAAATCACCTTTATCCCAAATTCAAGCAAGAGTTCAGGGAAATCTTCAGCTTGCAAATGGTAGCGTTCAAATTCGAGATGCACAGCTAAATAAAGGTAATTTTCAAGCTGATGTCGTTGCTTCGGCGATACAACTAAGTCGTTTTCCACAAGTACCAACCCAATTACGCGGTTCTTCTTTTAGCGGTGAACTGCAATTGGCAGGAAATTTGGATAACCTTAACGATAAATCGCCTTTATCGCTGATTCAAGGAAGAGGACAGGGAAATCTTCAGAATGTTGCTGGTGGTAGCGTTATTATTCGCCAAGTACAGATAGATAAAGGTAATTTTCTCGCAGATGTTTCTCTCTCACAAGTTCAACTCGATCGCTTTTCCGATCAGTTGCGAGGACGGTTTAATGGCGACCTCAAGTTAGCTGGAAATTTAGCTTCTCTTACCGCAACAAACAGTTCGCCTTTATCAGCTATCGAAGCTGCTGGACAGGTAAACTTTTCTGAAGGTATTGCTTCTATTCAAGGGCCGATCGCAGCTACATTTAAGTGGAATGGACGACAGTTGCTACTCGAAAATTTAACTTCGCCGGGATTAAATGCTAGTGGAGTAATTGCAGCTAATTTTGATAGAAATAATCGCCCAAATATTACCGCAGTAGATCTTAATGTAGATGCAAAGAATTTAAATTTGCGAACTTTACCTATCCAGCTTCCTAATAATATAGCTTTAGCTGGTAGTGCTGATTTCAAAGGTCGGATATCGGGAACGCCTACATCTCCAAATGTAGCTGGTAATCTGCGACTGCAAAACTTTGTTATCAATGGCTTCGATTTCGATCCAATTTTAAGTGGTGATGTAGAAGTAATAGCGGGTCGAGGAGTAAAGTTAGATGTCGCAGGCACACAAGATAGAATTGCCGTTGAGTTGGATCGTAATTATAACCCAGTTACATTTTTAATTCGTCGCGATGATACGGTGGCGGAAGGTAAAAAGCAGGGAGATTTGTTACAGGTGAATGTACAAAATTTCCCGATCGCAACTTTGAAAGATTTGGCTACCAATGTAGCAACACTACCACCACAAGTTGCTAGAGAACGAGTAAATGGGCAACTTTCTGGTAATTTTGTTGTAAATTTAAACGACAGAAGTATTGTTGGAAATAATGTTGCGATCGCACAACCGGGAATTGGTAATTTCAAAGCAGATTCGTTAAGTGGGGATTTCCGTTACGCCAATGGAATAGGAGAAATTACTAATGCTGTGTTACGACAAGGTGAGAGTAGCTACGGAGTTACTGGTCGCATCACTCCAACCGATTTTCAAGCTAGAGTTCAAGTCGAACAAGGAAAAATTCAGAACGTTTTAACAGCGTTCAATTTGTTAAATTTGCAAGCTGGAAGAGGACAACCAAACAAGGGTAGGGCAGCTAATATTCAAACTGTCCCAGTAGGCATCCCAGAGGCTCCTCTGCTGACGCAATTGCGTCGTTTCTCAGAAATAGAAGCTTTGCTGCAACAGCAGCGTACTCGCCGTCGCGAGACAAATCGAATACCCGATATAACAGAGTTAACGGGTAATTTTAGCGGTAGTATCGCAGTTTCAGGATCTTTAACTTCAGGTATTAATTCTTTACCGACAGGGTTGAAAGTGAGTTTCGATTTAAGTGGGAAAGATTGGGAATTGGGTGATTATAAATTCAATCAAGTAGTCGCACAAGGTAGTTTTGTCAACGGAGTTCTCCGGGTAGATCCTTTGCAAATTCAGTATAATGATGCCTTGTTAGCTTTCACTGGAAATTTGGGGTTACAGCAACAATCAGGTCAACTCCAGTTACAAAATTTTCCCGTCGATGCAATCAAGAACTTTGTACCTTTGCCGGTTGAGATTACAGGCAAACTGAATGGTACTGCTAACCTGGCAGGTACTTTAGAAAACCCGCAGGTTATAGGCGATCTGACTTTAGTGCAGGGAACTTTAAGTGGAACGCCAGTACAGTCGGCAAAAGCAATTTTCAGATATGACAATGCGAGGTTGAATTTTAATTCTGAGGCAGTTGTACAACCGCCACAACCAATTTTAATTTCTGGTAGCATACCGTATCAGTTACCTTTCTCTTCAGTTAAACCTGATAGCGATCGCATCAGCCTGGATGTGAATGTCGAAAATGAAGGGCTAGCGCTGTTAAACTTGTTAAGTCGCGGACAAGCTTCGTGGCAAGGCGGTCAAGGTAAAGTACAGCTACAGGTGCGGGGTACGTTATCCGCGCCGCAGATCACGGGAATTGCGACGGTGGCAGGTGCTACTATTGGGGCTGTAGTGCTACCTGCACCGCTGACGAATGTGGTGGGAAGTGCAAGGTTCGATCGCGATCGCATTGTCGTAGAAAATCTTGCCGGTAGCTTCAGTAAAGGCGCTGTCGCAGCACAAGGAACGATCGCAATATCCAGACGGCTTCCCTCACAAGATCCCGATCGGGCCAATCCCCTCAATGTTACTCTAAATAATCTGACAATCAACCTCAAAGGACTGTATCGGGGTGGCGTAAACGGCAATGTAGTAATTACTGGCACTGCTTTTACACCCCAAATTGCCGGTAAAGTTGAACTGGCTAATGGTGAAGTGTTTTTAGGACAGCAACAAGAAAACGCTCAAACTGTAGCGGAAACGGGAACTCCCAATCCTCAATCCTCAGTTCCCAGTTCCCGTCCTATAGTTCCAGAATTCAACAATTTGCAATTAACCTTAGCCAACAACGTCAATGTTACCCGACAGCCGCTATTTAGTTTTCGGGCTACAGGTGACCTGACAGTGAATGGGTTGTTAGGCAATCTAGAACCAGAGGGTACAATCCGATTGCGGCGAGGTCAAGTGAATTTGTTTACCACCCAGATGACCTTAGACCGCGACTACACGCAAACTGCTGTGTTTGTACCCGATCGAGGACTCGACCCAATTTTAGATGTGCGCTTAATCACTACTGTACCAGAGGTGACTGGGAGTCGGTTGCCAACTTCTTCTATCTCTTCTGAAGTTGCTGATGTTCCCACCACAGGCTTTTTTGGCAGCGTGGAAACAGTTCGCGTTATAGCCAGAGCCCAAGGGCCAGCCAGTCAATTGGGCGATAACCTAGTGCTGACAAGCAATCCGCCGCGCACAGAGGCGGAAATTGTGGGCTTAATTGGGGGTGGATTTGCACAGAATTTGGGCCGAGGCGACAGTACTTTAGGGCTTGCTAATTTGGCAGGTTCTGCTGTGCTATCCAATCAGCAAATTCAGGGTACAATTACTGCGATCGGACAAGCATTTGGCCTGAGTGAATTGCGCTTATTTCCCACAGCTATCACTACAAACAGAGAAGACAGATCTCGCAGTTCGACGCTAGGTTTAGCCGCAGAAGCAGTCGTTGATATTACTCGTCAACTTTCTGCTTCTGTCTCCAAGGTTCTCACCACCGATCAACCCTTGCAGTACAACTTGCGGTATCGGGTAAATAACAATATTCTGCTGCGAGGTTCCACGGATTTGACAGGTGAGAGTAGAGGGGCAATTGAGTTTGAAAGGAGATTTTAGATTTTGAATTGGCTATTTAGGTTACGGAATGTCAAAGAAGTTACAGATAGTTTGGAGTGCAAAAATGCCCTATAGCGAATTCACAACGATCGTTAAAGCTATCGAAACCTTCAATCTCACCATTGAAGAAAGCCGATTTTTCCCGAATGTTGACACGATCGCACCTTCAGCAATCCTCGCAGGTTATCTAGAAGATACCTTGCCAGTAGTGGCTTTTGGTAGTGAAAAAGCTCGCTCTGAAGGCATTATTTATCCAGTTTTGATAGAGATCAGGCGCATCCTCAACAAACAAGTCTCTGTATTCTCCGGTGAGGATTTCACTGTCGATGAAAGCGTTGGACTTAACGGCGTTGTTGACTTTCTCATCAGCAGATCCCCACAAGAGATCGCCATTTTTGCTCCGGCTATAGCGATCGTAGAAGCCAAAAAAGCTGATTTGAAAACAGGATACGGTCAGTGTGTTGCTGAAATGGTAGCTGCACAGCGATTCAATTCAAAAAAGGGAAAAGCCATCTCAACAATCTACGGCTGCGTAAGCAGCGGAACGCAGTGGCGGTTCCTCAAACTAGAAAAGGAGAAGGTGACGATCGATCCACTCGATTATCCGCTTCCCCCAGTCGAGCAAATTTTGGGCTTTCTGGTGTGGATGGTTCGATCCGACTGACAAAAAAGGGGTCAGTTGTCAGTTGTCATATCATGTCCGGTGGCATCGGTTGTCTAAAAAAAATAACTCTCTTATCTGTGTTCATCTGTGTTCATCTGTCTTCATCTGTGGTAAAAATTTAACCCTCGATGACAACAGACAATTTCTCGCATCACGCTTACGCTACCGATGCAACCGGACATGATATCAGTTGTCAGTTGTCAGTGGGAAAAATCAAGATTTGGAGGGAAAGAAGGCAATTTTTACTGGTGAATTATTTTCGCCATCCTCCACTAGGGGCGAGGGAAAACTTTAAATTCAAAATCGATAACCCCAAAATCAACAAAAACAGCACCAACCCAATTGTACAAGCATAGCTGATTTCCAAATTCTCAAAAGCTTGTTCGTAAAGATAATAAACAATAGTTTTGGAACTATTTCTCGGCCCTCCTTGCGTCATAATATAAACTTCTTCAAAAACTTTGGTAGCAGAAATTGCCGAAATTACCGCAACTAACAATAGATAGGGTTTCATCAACGGTACTGTGATATCCCAATGTTTGCTAATACCATCAGAACCATCGATCGCAGCTGCTTCATACAAGTCTACTGGTATAGATTGCAACCCAGCTAGGTAAATGACCATGTAGTAGCCCAACCCCTTCCAAATCGTTACCGCCATGACGCTGAAAATCGCCCATTTAGGACTGGTAAGCCAGGGAATACCCTCTTTAAAGCCAATATGTGCCAGAAATTGATTCAGCAGACCGTTTTCGGCATAAAGCCACTTCCAAGCAATCCCGGCTACTACCATTGAAATAACCACAGGGGTATAATAAAATGCTCTAAACCAACTGATTCCACGCAGTTTTTGGTTGACTGAGATGGCTAGCCCCAAGGGTGCAACAACCAAAATTGGCACGACACCAAGGAGATACGACAGGGTATTCCACAGCGTCTTCCAGAATACTGGATCTGCCCACAAGCGGCGAAAGTTGGCAAATCCCACCCATTGGGGTGGGTTGATGAGGTCATACTGAGTGAAACTGAGGTAAAAGGCTTGGAGGGTAGGCCAAAATACCGTTAACAATAAGATGAAAAGGGCGGGGAGTAGGAATAGGTAAGGGGTTAGACGTTGTTCGATCGAAGTCCAATCTTTGAGCATATCAAGATGAGAAGCTAATTTGTAGAAACCCACTTACTAGCGATCGGCATTCGCCAACCTGTACCAAAAGCGCGATCGGTTATTTTTAATCCCGGCGGTGCTTGTCGTCGTTTAAATTCTGCCCGCGATACCATCTTTATCACTCGTTTCACCACATCTGGATCGTGTCCGGCGGCAACAATTTGTTTAGGTAATTGATGGTCGTGAATAAAACGCTGCAAAATATCATCTAAGATATCATATTCTGGCAGAGAATCTTGGTCTACTTGACCGGGTTTGAGTTCGGCGCTGGGTGCTTTGGTAAGAATATTATCGGGGATGATTTCGCCGTTGCGATTCAGCCACTTGCACAAAGAGTAAACGCGGGTTTTGGGTACATCTGCGATCGCAGCTAATCCGCCATTCATATCCCCGTAGAGGGTACAATATCCCACGGCCATTTCTGATTTGTTGCCAGTGGAGAGGAGGAGATAACCGAATTTGTTGGCAATCGCCATTAACAAATTACCGCGAATCCGCGATTGAATGTTCTCCTCGGCAATACCGAACTCTGTCCCGGCGAACATATCTTCCAGATTTTCGTCGTAAGCTTGCATCAAATTTGCGATCGCAAGCGTGTGAGTTTTGATACCAATATTATTGGCTAACGCCAAAGCATCCGTAACTGAATGATCGGAACTGTAGGGAGAAGGCATGAGGACGCCCAAAACATTTTCTGCACCCAAAGCTTCTGCCGCGATCGCTGCAACTAATGCCGAGTCTACACCACCACTCAAACCAATTACAACTTTAGAAAACCCGCATTTTTGGGTATAATCTCGCACTCCCAACACCAACGCCGACCAAATTTCCTCCTCTTCACAATCTGGTAGCGGCGTCACAGATGCCGGTTGTACAGATGCGAAATCTCCTGTTTCTGCATCAAAATCTACCAATATTAAATCTGTCTCAAACCCACAGGCGCGACACACTACTTCGCCTGTACGATTCAAGGCAAAACTGTTGCCATCAAAAATTAAATCATCGTTGCCACCAACTTGATTAGCATAGATAATAGGTTGGTTGAAGCGTGTAGCTGAGTGCCGCAACATCGCTTCCCGCAATAATTGTTTGCCAACACTATAAGGTGATGCCGACAAATTCACAACCAAATCTACACCCAACCGGGCTAAGTCAGTAATAGGATTAACGTTATAACTGAGCTTACCCCAAAATTCTTCATCATTCCACAAATCTTCGCAGATGGTTACACCAATTTTAACTTTATTTAGCGATTCCCCTTTTTGCAGGTTGAGGGTGAAAAAATTAGGCTGAAGTCCGGGTTCAAAATAGCGGTCTTCATCAAATACATCATAAGTAGGAAGTAAACGTTTGTGGAAGATTTGCTGCACTTTACCCTGTTCTAACCAAGCGATGCTGTTGAATAGAGATTTACCGCCATTGGTGTATGCTTTTGGATTCGGTTCTACTGTTCCTACCAACACGGCCAAATTGGGCGGCAAATCCTTGGCTAGCTGTAGCAAAGTAGTTGCGATCGCCTCTACAAAACTGGGGTCTAGCAACAAGTCGCGTGGCGGATATCCACAGAGGGAAAGTTCTGGAGTCAGTAATAAACGAACACCCAAATCTGATGCTTGTTTGGCAGCATTGAGAATTTGTTGGGCGTTATCGGTGATAGCACCAATTATAGGATTGAGTTGAGCGATCGCAATTTTCATGACTAATCACCAGCACGACACGAATATACACTAACAACTGACAACTGACAACTAACAACTAACAACTGACAACTGACAACTGACAACTGACAACTGACAACTGACAACTAACAACTGACAACTAACAACTGACAACTGACCACTGACCACTGACCACTGACCACTGACCAAAAAGCTAAATAAAAACCAAAGGTTTATCCTTTAAGGGTGCAAAAGCCTCGGCATCGAACCGATACAAACTAGCGGGACGCCCCGCACCACGCGATACTTTTATACCCGTATCGCACAAAAATCCCAACTTTAGCAGACGGGCGCGAAAATTGGAATAGTCGGAAAAGTTTTCTCCTAAAACAGTTGTGTAAAATTGATAAAGATCGCTCAAAGTGAAAACTTCAGGTAAGACATCAAAAGCAACGGGACTATACTCTAATTTATTCCGCAGACGTCGATAGCCATACTCCAAAATTTGATTGTGATCGAAGGCTAACGGTGGTATTTGTTCGATAGGATACCAAGCAATACCGCTAACGCCATCGGCAATTAGTTCGGCTTCCGCAAATCGGACTAATGCAAAATAGCTTACTGCTAAATAACGAACTCCAAAACTATCTGGTGCTTCTCTAGGATCGCGACCTGGCCCTCCGAAGGTATACAATTGTTCTAGGTAGAGATTTTTTACTTTGATTTTTTCGGCGAGAATCCGATCGGCTGCATCTTCTAGAGATTCTCCTTTTCTTACCAGCGTTCCCGGTAAACACCACTGGCCTAAGTATGGTTCATCATCTCGCATTACTAATAGAACCAGCAGTCGATTTTGTTCGGTATCGACTGAGAAAATTACGTTATCAACACCGACTTTGAAGTCGGCTAATGCCTGTTTTTTTAACGTATCTGCAACCTTTTTTGTGCCGCGTCCTGACATTCGTACAAATGCTCTCGATAAATATATGCCTCTATGGGAGGCGTTAATGCTTCTGTGTCTCCATTTTCACGATAAGCTGTAGAGGAAACATCTGGGCCGGTGAGAGATGCGATCGCAACAGAGGCTCCCATCTCCCTAAGCCGCTCTAAAGCTGCATCTTCTATGGTAGATCCAGGTCTGGGCACCACTAGCAGATGCACTTGTCGCAACAAATCTTCAACTCGATACCAACGCGGCAGTTGAGTAACGAGATCGGCACCAATCACTAGGGTCAGTTCTGCAAAGGGCCATTTTGCCTTTGCTTTCTCAACTGTCTCCAAAGTCCTGGATCTGCTGAGTTCTTGATGCAAACCGATGTTGTACCGGAGAGGGTTAATATCCTCAATCAATAAGCTTAACATTGCGGCTCGGTGTTCTAGGGGCGTCTGGTGAGATTTAAAAGGATTGTTAGATGCCCAGACTGCCACCCAGTCATAGTTTTGCGATAGCCAACTCAGAATTGCTTGATGTCCGGCTGTCGGCGGATCGGCGCTTGTACCAAAAAGAGCAATTTTGTGCATTGGGGATTGGGGATTGGGGACTGGGGATTGGGGACTGGGGATGAAGGTAGTAAAAATGTCAAGGTTTTGACTTTTGACTTTTGACTTTTGACTTTCTTAGCGTTTTGTTTGTTGAGTCAATTTAAGCAGCGCATCAGAGATTTCTATTGGTGGCGGGATGGGCCGATCGATCTGACGAGTTTGGGGTGGTAGACTGGCAATCGAGACGGCGGTGCGATCGCGTATTTGCTCTAAAGTTTCATCCCACAAGCGCTGACCATCTCGGAACGCTAATTGTAACAAAGGCTGTTCTTCCTGTGAATTTTCTGTTACGAGTCCCAATCTATCTGATTGAATAAGGCCGTTTTCTAAACGACGAAAGATTTGCTTGCGACCGGGATAAGTAGTTTTATTGAGCGACTGTTTCATGGTGGGAATGCCATCAATTTCTACAAGTTTGTAGACTCCATTGACAGGGGAACCAGTCACGAGTCTAGTTCCCAATCCATAACCGTCGATGCAAGCACCCGCATTCTTTAACCTGGCAATTTCCCACTCGTCTAAATCGCCGCTGGCAAAGATGGGAACGTTGGGTAAGTGCGATCGCACTTGTTGGGATAAGGCAACTAAATCCCCAGAATCTAAGCGTACACCTGACAATTCCATCTCGCCTGATTTTACTTGTTCTGCTAGCATTTGGGCAGCTGCGATCGCATCATAAGTGTCAATCAATAAGGGCGATCCCGGAAAATATCGGTGAAACGCAGTAAATGCCTCCGCCTCGCTACCAGCTGTCGCCGCTAAAGCCATCACTAAAGAATGAGCCATCGTACCGCTAGGCTTGCGATCGAGCTTAACAGCAGCGAGTACATTTGATGTCGCATCCAATCCAGCTGCCAACGCTGCACGAGCTGCCCACACAGAAGCCTGGGGACTAAAGGCACGTCTGGTGCCGAATTCCAGTAACATCGCTTCTGGGCCTGCCACATCTCGCACCCTCGCCGCTTTTGTGGCAATCAAAGTTTGGTAGTTGATGGTATTGAGCAGATAAGTTTCCACCAGCTGAGCCTGCCACAGGGGGGCTTCCACTCGCAGCAGCGGTTCGTTGGCAAACACCGCCGTTCCCTCTGGTACTGCCCATACATCGCCAGTAAAGCGGGTTTCTGCTAAAAGCGACCAAAATCGATCGGGTACGCGATCGAAAATCCCTGTTGCCTGCAACGCTTCTATCTGGCTTGGGCTAAAGCGGAATTTCTCTAGGTAGTCCACGGCTTGTTGCAAGCCCATCGCGATTAAATAGCCAAAACCTTCTGGCAATCGGCGCACAAATAGCTCAAAGCTTGCCTGTCGTCGATCTAGACCTTCACCTACGTAGCAAGCTGCCATTGTCAGCTGATACAGGTCGGTCAAAAGGCTGTAATCTTCAGAACAGACGGTGAGTTCTTTGTCTTGTGCCGTTTCAGTTCGATCGAGATTGACAAGGTGCAGACGGTTACGGTCAGGGGCAATTTTCATGGCCCACCTTCTTAACGTGGTTGGTTGCTACGATTATAGTAGCTTTTACCATAATACTGTCAAGGGATTTTGATTAAAGATTTTGCAAAGCTTGACGTTATGGGGATATTTTTGCTGATTGCAGCTATTTATACAATTTTCTTAATGGTATTTTTACTTTAAATGATGCGATCGCCTCAAGTACACCCCAGAAACCCGGTTTCTCTATACCTAGCTCACCTCACAAAGGCTGAAAATATAAAGAAACGTTAAGAAAGTATCGCGTTTTGAGCGTAAACCCCATAGCTACTGGAAATTTAAACAAAGTATTGCAAACATAGTCAAATAATTATTGCAAAGCCGATCCCAACATCTAAAATTATCGATAATTTAAATATAGAGATTATCTCGCCCAGCAATATTAGAACGGAAGGAAAAATTATATGACTATTTACCAAATGTTGGACAGCGTTACCCAATTTTTCTCAGCAGTAGCTCGGATTTTTGGCCCGACTGACGATGCTTATCCAGAAATAGGCGTGCAACCCTTTGATGGTGACAGCTTCAAGGAATCGAATACATCAGATTGGTAGTTGAGTGCAAACAGTACTTTTGATTGGAGGTAAGTGTCATACGGAATCTGCTTTAACAATCCCCCTTATATTTATCTGTTGTAGAGACGTTTCATGAAACGTCTCTACAATGTTGGGCTTGTATTTTTTGGTGAATGCTTATACCCTAAAAAATCGCTATAATTACTCGTGTATCGCTTGCGGCTGGTTGAACTGTTCTGCTTGGGAGTTCATTAAATCGTAATTAGCTGGGTTCCCGTTACATGAGGCGGTGGTATCCCATTCAAACTCAGCCAATAGAAATACGCTAAACCCAATTACAATTCCAGTGGTGAGAAACTGCCAAATTCCCACGAAAGACAGAATCAATATACCTAAGAGATGAATTAAACTGGTGAGTAGGAAAGTGCGCGATCGCATTGCGAACCCAGTATAAGCGTAACCCAAAGCACTCAACCCCAACCACAAAGGACATAGCCCCATCAAAAGTATCCCCCAATTAAAGAAAATACTCAAGTCAGTCACCAAAAGTCCGCCCAGCATCAAAATTGCCCAACAATAAATAATGGACTTAAAAGGCTCCTCCTTCATCCAACCCCGCGTTAACTTCCACATCGTTACTGTGCCGAAAAGGGTGAGAACTGTCCACAGAATGGCTTGCAGCGTCCAGTCGAGGGGGAAAAATTGTGCCGTGGCAAAAATTACCACAGATATCCCAGCCCACAAGATACAAGCTTGATCCAGTTTGGTATAAAAGCTTGAATATAAGGTAATGTTTCCCATCTGGAAATTAATCCGCCACGCACCTGGGAAATTCTCAAAATTGACATTTTTTGGTTTGCGACGCAGGGGGGGTATGGTGGTGTTGAAAAAAGTCATAAATTTACAGGTTGTTAAAAAAGTACTGTTGTTATTTACTAATGATTTATACTCGCTCAGAAGGTTTGGTGGTTTTATCTATCGGAAGAAATGAGCTAACTTGTCTTTAACTCTCTCAATCGAAATAAATTATTAAATTATGGTGATTTGACGTAGTTGATGCTGTTGTTGAGCCAAAAGCAGAAGCTTTTGTGTCAAAAAACGATCGTCAAGCTTGCTCAAGCATTCCCGCCTCACAGCTAGCAAACAGCCTGCAACCCCAGCCGCAAACGGCAGAGCTGCATCAAAAAGGAAGCAAAAAGGTTTCAAGAAGTATTATTAATTTATTATAACATTAATAAATATTAAGTAATTTATCATACGATCTTGATTAAAAAAAGATATTTAGTCTAAAAAAGGCACAATAATGTCAGATTTTGTAGGCTGCGTTAGCTAAGTAGCAGCTGGCTTAAGAAAAAACCCAGTGCAGCACTGCCGATCGGAACTGTCAGATTATCGATACCCAACTTGGAGAAAGCTTCTAAAGCGGTAGCAACTATGGCTACGGGTATTGGTATTATCCAGGTTTGCCAGATATTACCTTGCGCCACCAGCAAAATCAGACTGCTAACGGCATAGCTGACGAGTACCATTGTCAGGGAACCTTCCCAACTTTTTTGAATGTCCCAAACTTTGTAGGGATGTTTGCCAAATCGCTGCCCGATCAGGGCTGCGAGTCCATCCCCCCAAGTCATGACCAAAATCCCCAAAGCGGCGTACTGAGGTTGTTGCAGCGGCCAAAACCAGGCGGTTAAGATACCTATACTGATTGCGTAAAAGAATGTTCCTAAGCTTTTGCGCCCGACGCTGTTGACACCGGGTAAGATGGGAAATTTGTAGGACAATAGGGTAACTGCACTGGCTAGAATTGAAGCGGTAATCCCTACCCAAGCGGGGATTTGCAGCCACCATGCCAGCAGAATGACTTGTCCGGTGCCAATGTGGACTACTTTGCGAATTTTTTCTGGATCGGTGTTGGTGTAGCGATGCAGCAATTCGGCGGTTAAAACGACGCCGCCTACCCAGATTGCGGCGATCGCAATATGGAACCAGAGAGGGGGAATTTGACCGAAAGGTGCCACTGTGTTAAGGAAAGATTTAAGTGAATCCTTATTTACACTTTATTAGATCTCGTTACCAATATGAAAATCTTACTGATTTGGCTGATTCGAGGCTATCGGATGTTTGTTTCGCCGTTGTTTCCGCCCAGCTGTCGTTATACTCCTACTTGTTCTCAGTACGGTATGCAGGCGATCGAGCGATTTGGCCCCTTGCGCGGCAGTTGGATGACGATTCTGCGGATCTTGCGCTGTCATCCCTTCCATCCCGGCGGTTACGATCCGGTGCCAAGTTTGGATAATCCAGTAAAAAAAGATTCCCATCTTTGATGGAGATGGGTGATTGTTAGTTAAGTTATTCAACCACTCCTTTAATGGAAGTGGATTTATTTTTTATATATTTTCCTGATTTTGTGCTGCTTTTCGTCTGGCATTTCCTCTTTGTCGTGCTTCTTCAAAACTGCTTTGATTTTCTGCTTCTAATCGTGCATTCAATTCGTCCAAGTCGGTAATCAAAACATCCCATCGTTTGATGACTTCGCGCATTTTAGCGACAGAACGCGCTCTAGTTTCTGGGTCAGGAATTCTCGGTTGATTAGTCATGGCAAATTCCAGTTCCTCTTGATTTCTTCGATACTGGCAGCGGTGGCTGGTAAGGCAGCAGTAGCTTCATTAATAGATCGAGCAAGCAATTCTAGCATATCACGGCTAGCTACAGGTTGCGCGTCATAAATACGTCGCAAAGTCACATAAAACCGAGAATAATATGAATCTGCACGTTCTCGAATATTTTGCAGTTCCTCTAATTCAGTAATTGTTTCGTCTGTCTCGCCGAATTGTTCTAGTAATGTGAACTCAACAGATTTGGCCTCATCAATATGCTCCAATAACTGTTGCTGTAAATTAAAGATAGTTCTCAGTGTTTCTGCTGATAATCTTGCCATGTATACAACTCGCTTTGATTCTACTTAGCAGTATATCTTGACTGAGTGACAACTTTGGCTCTAAAATAGAGATTATTGTTGTTATATAAATCATGTTTCAATCCCTGAAAGGGATTATAGGTGATTTCAACTGAATTACAGTTTGCAGTACCACGCGATCGCGTTACGTTTCAATCCCTGAAAGGGATTATAGGTGATTTCAACTATGCTGAAAGGACGCGATTGAATATAGTTTACACCGTTTCAATCCCTGAAAGGGATTATAGGTGATTTCAACTTTTGCGGTTTTACTTGGTCTTTTTAATCATCCAGTTTCAATCCCTGAAAGGGATTATAGGTGATTTCAACCCGATATGCCGATCGATCGGCGGTGTGAGTACTCGCTACGTTTCAATCCCTGAAAGGGATTATAGGTGATTTCAACAATACCTGTTGCCTGTTTAGAGGCGTTTTCCAAGGTTTCAATCCCTGAAAGGGATTATAGGTGATTTCAACTTCGGTTTTTCCGATACGAGGCCACTGCATTTATCGAGTTTCAATCCCTGAAAGGGATTATAGGTGATTTCAACCTGTATCACAACATAACCAGCATCGATCATAATAATCGATTACGTTTCAATCCCTGAAAGGGATTATAGGTGATTTCAACATTTTCCAGTGATTCCAGCTGCTGCTTGGATCGTTTCAATCCCTGAAAGGGATTATAGGTGATTTCAACAATCTGAGTCGCGCCTACCTGAGTGATACCAATCTGTTTCAATCCCTGAAAGGGATTATAGGTGATTTCAACTCACGGCAACGACTTGGATTAAGAATGGCGATATAGTTTCAATCCCTGAAAGGGATTATAGGTGATTTCAACTTGCAGCTTACTCACCTCCTAGCTGCTAGTGTTGGTTTCAATCCCTGAAAGGGATTATAGGTGATTTCAACGCTGAGTTCTGCCTTGCCTCTTGCCAATTCAGCAGTTTCAATCCCTGAAAGGGATTATAGGTGATTTCAACCGCTAAAGGATTAACATCAAATCCTCAGACTTGGTTTCAATCCCTGAAAGGGATTATAGGTGATTTCAACTATGTACTACGCGAAGTTCGACGCGCACCATTGCATGTTTCAATCCCTGAAAGGGATTATAGGTGATTTCAACAAACTTTTGTATTTCCAGCACGCTGGAGGCGACGTGGGTTTCAATCCCTGAAAGGGATTATAGGTGATTTCAACTACTCAACTGCGCTCGAATTACAAAACCTTTCTCGTTTCAATCCCTGAAAGGGATTATAGGTGATTTCAACTTCTAGGAGCGTGCCTTTGCCGTACCCTTCCTTTGTTTCAATCCCTGAAAGGGATTATAGGTGATTTCAACCAGGGTGCGCGGGTAATGAGGACCCGCCATTGATGTTTCAATCCCTGAAAGGGATTATAGGTGATTTCAACGTAGAGAGAGCAATTAAAGCGATAAGAGAGATCCACCAGTTTCAATCCCTGAAAGGGATTATAGGTGATTTCAACCCGCGAGGGTATAACTCGTCCCTTCTACGGTGAGTTTCAATCCCTGAAAGGGATTATAGGTGATTTCAACATATCCGATCTGTACCGGGAGTGTCAAAAACAGAAGTTGTTTCAATCCCTGAAAGGGATTATAGGTGATTTCAACACAGCCGACGAATTTGATGGAATAAATAAGGAGTTTCAATCCCTGAAAGGGATTATAGGTGATTTCAACGCTGCTGATACTTTAGTTGGTGGTGCTAGTAATGAGTTTCAATCCCTGAAAGGGATTATAGGTGATTTCAACTTTCAAAACCCAAACGGCAAGGTAGTTTTGGTTTTTCGCAGTTTCAATCCCTGAAAGGGATTATAGGTGATTTCAACCTCACAATAATCAATCCAACAAAACAGCCCTACAGAAAAGTTTCAATCCCTGAAAGGGATTATAGGTGATTTCAACTTGAAGGTGTACTATTCTTGCCTGTAGAGTTCCTGTTTCAATCCCTGAAAGGGATTATAGGTGATTTCAACCCCGATCATTTAGCTGGTGCATGGGATTTTACGGGTTTCAATCCCTGAAAGGGATTATAGGTGATTTCAACTTGATTTGGTAACAATCTGCTATTTTTTGGGATAAGGCTTGTTTCAATCCCTGAAAGGGATTATAGGTGATTTCAACTTTAGAACTTCGCAAACAAGAAATAGAGCGATGTAGTTTCAATCCCTGAAAGGGATTATAGGTGATTTCAACCCCACACCTTCCAAACGCTTACCCTATTTAGTTTTCGAGGTTCAGTTGCGACTACCAAGAATAAATGTACCATTTCAGGCGACGGCTTGTAAATAGCCTGTAAAAAATTTCCTCTAAAACCCAGTCGTAGCAAGCATCCTAGCATTTGCGACTACCTCCAATTCGGCCCGATCGCACCCAAACCATTACCAGCCAAGGAATCCAGCCCCCAAAATTACTCTATCCTGAAAAACACCCCCCCATAGTCGCAACCAGCCCATGAAACCCTACCAGAAGATCCCTATTTTAGAATCTCAAGAGCCGATCGCACCCATTCCCCTAGAACTATTCGCCGTCGAATCACCCCACCCCTACCAAAAATTATCAGCACCTTACGGAGATCGATCGCCCTATTACCTGCGCCAAACAGTCCTCGCCAAACTCATCGAAGCCCAAAACCAGCTACAGGTACAACATCCCAACTGGCGCATCCAAATTTTTGATGCCTATCGACCAATTGAAGTACAACGATTCATGGTAGACTACAGTTTCGCCGAACTACTTCAGGCTCAGCAATTAAAATTATCCGAACTATCAGAAACTGAAATAGAAAAGATTTGGGAACAAGTCTATCAATTTTGGGCCCCACCAAGCCTCGATCCAGCCACACCGCCGCCACATAGTACAGGTGCTGCGATCGATCTTACCCTCGTAGACGAAAACGGCAACACAATTAACATGGGTTCTGCCATTGATGAAATTTCACCCGTATCTCATCCAGATTACTTCGCCAATAGCACCAATCCACTAGAACAACAATATCATGCCAATCGCCAACTATTGTCGAATGTCATGCAAAAAGCTGGATTTCAGCGTCATCCTAACGAATGGTGGCATTTCTCCTGCGGCGATCAAATGTGGGCGTGGTTATGCGATCGGGCCGATCCTAATAATCCAGTTATAGCGCGATATGGAAAAATTTAAATGGGGATTGGAAATTTAGAAACAAACCCAGTTTCTCCAAAAAACCGGCTTTCTGGGTTTTCTGAGTTTCCCTATACTGGATTCCTACTAACTCAAGTTGCTATTTACTTACTTTCCGGGTATGTTGTTGCGCTTTAGCGCTCTTATCCTAGTTGTAATAATAGCGCTAAAGCGCAACAACGTACCTAATACGAGCCTTAACTATATAACTATGATTGCTCTGGAAATCTTGATTTTTACCACTGACAACTGACAACTGACAACTGACCACTGACAACTGACAACTGACCACTGACCACTTGCACTACTCCCTAGCTATAACATTGATAATGCCGAACCCTATAACCTTCAACTTTTGGTAAATAACGACGATCCTTCAGAGTACAATTGTGGGAGTCAAGTAGTTCGGGCGCGTGAAAATTCAACAACCAAACATCCAGAGGTTTTGGCAAACTATCTACCGTTTCAGGAAGCGTACTAGCCGGATTTTTCTCAGGGTCATTACATAAATCACCATAACACCAACCTTGATGTATATGAGCCAAAAGAAACTGCGGATTACTCGCCACAGAATTCGAGAGATTGAGGCGTTTAAATTCCCAAGCAATCCCCATCATTCTACCAGTCTGACCGTGGTGTTTGTGAGTCGTAGCAATAAGTACAGGCGCTTGGGATTCTTTTTGGATAATTTGAGCCACCATATCGCCGCGTTCGTGCTGAAGATAATCAAGATTCAAAATTACAGTTATAGCACCGATGAATCCCATCAGCCAAATAATGCCAAATCGTTTCCACCCAGCATCTGAAAACGACGAAAAAATCTGAAAAAATCTTTTTTCTTCTTTGATTTCAACGACTTTTGAATTTTGATTTTTGACTGAATAGGCAAGCGTTGCGGCAAGTAGTGCGATCGCAGATGGAAAGTAGTTATACTGAAACCTCGGCGCTAACGTCAAATCCATCCCCAAACCGTAAGTAAAGCCGAAAATAATCAGCAATATACCTAACACATATCCGCCCAAACCCATCATCCCCAAACGGATATTTGGTTGTTTTATCTGCAACCTAAAACCGCGCCAGATAATCGGGACAACCCAAATCAAAAAAATTGCCATTACTACTACAGAAGCGATCGTCAATGGTAAATTTAATATATCGATTGGCAACAACGACAGCATTGCGATCGCCCATAAGAAAAATCGCACGATCGGCCAAAGGAAATTACTAACTGGATCGCCCTCATAAACCCACTTAGTCAATTCATTTCCCTTAATATCTTGCCAAACAGGAAACCAAACTAAACCCCCCGCCAGAGTGCCTGCTGCTACCGCTAAGATGCGCCACCAGCGGGCGAGGGAGTGGGAGAGTGGGGGAGTGGGAGAGTGGGAGAGAAATTGCCAGTTTCTAATCCAAAGTGCTAACAAAACCAACCCTTCAGCAATGAGAGTGAGGGCGAAAAAATAGTGAACTGCAATGCCCAAACTATTAACTGCTACCCAGCTTAATCCTACCCAAGCTGGTAGGTGCGATCGCTTTTGTAACGACTCAATAGCTACTACAAAGCAACTCAAAGACGCGATTACCAACAAGATTGCCAAAGTGTAGTGACGCGCCTCTTGAGCCAAAGAAACCCCAAAAGGCGACACAGCCATCATTGCGGCGGCTAATTGCCCCACCAAACGCGATCGAAACGCCAACCAACCCAAGCCAAACATCGCTGGAATAGTGGCCACCCCAAACAAAGCTGAAAGAGCCCTCGACGCCCACAACAAGGTCAATCCCTCATTCAAGGGAAACAGCTTCAGCCATAAGTGAGCCAGCACAAAGTAGCCAGGAGGGTGCGTACTCTCCCTAAATAACCTATTAATCACCCCCCCAATACCGATCGTTGGATGGGATTGCAGGGGTTGCAGGAGCGTGTCTAGACCTAAAACGCGATCGAGCGGCACCGTGTGAAACGTATTGCCCAGACTAAATACGATCGTCGCAAACTCATCCGTCCAAATCGGTTTCATCTCCAGGCGGCAAAAGCGCAAACCAGTCCCCACCGCTATCCACACCAACAGCAGCAGAGGGTGGAACCAGCGACTTTGGGAGAGATTTTTCAACCAGGGCCATTTGGAAACATCAAGCATTGCTCATCACTATCGCAAAACAGGGGCTAGGGGCTAGGGGCTAGGGGCTAGGGAAGAGGGAAGAGTAGGAGAGTGACCACTGACCACTGACAACTGACAACTGACCACTGACCACTGACCACTGACCACTGACAACTGACCACTGACCACTGACCACTGACCACTGACTTTTCTAGTCCCTTCTTTCTTTTTCAGAAAACATTCCGGATGAGTTCCTAATTCTTTGTAAGTAAACATTAGCCTGTTGGAGATGGTTTTCTAAACAGTCAGTACCCATTTTGGTTACTAATGTTTGGCTCTATCAATTTTTACTTATAGCAACCTTATCGGCGGTTAGGACAGTATTAAACGCTCAAAGCAAGGCGGGGACTGTGTTTTTACTCAGCACTCAGCACTCAGCACTCAGCACTCAGCACTCAGCACTCAGCACTTTGCTCTAACAGTATATTTGCCGATATCGAGCGCTTAACAAGCGCAAAATATCACAAAAAAACTTTGATATCAGGAACAAGTACCAAGAATATGTCTGGAAATATAGCACATATCAAACGATTGATAGAAACCAAACAATGTCAGGGAGGCGACCTGAGTGAAGCAACCCTGGCGAGGCTGAATTTGAGCGGTGCCGACTTGAGCGGTGCTAAATTGGTTTTTGCCAATATGAATAGCGTCAACTTGAGCGGTGCTAATTTAAGCGGTGCCGATCTAAGTTTTGCTAACCTGGTTTCGGCTAATTTGGTTAATGCCGACATGAGTGGGTCAGACTGCAAAGGGCTCAACTTATTTGATGCCAAGATGAATAAAACCAATCTCTGCGGTGCCGATTTAGGGTTTGCCAATTTAGTTAATGTCAACTTGAGCGAAGCCAACCTGAATGGTGCCGACTTAGATGGTGCCAGTTTAATCGGGGCCAATCTGACTCGTGCCAACCTCTGCGGTACTGATTTGGGTGGTGCCAATTTGGGCAATGCAAATATGTTAGAAGCGAACTTGTCTAATGCCACTCTATGCGATGCTCGCCTAGTGGGTGCTAACCTGCAAGATGCCAACCTCACTGGTGCGGACTTGAGCGATGCTAACTTGCTCAACGCTAACTTGAGCGGTGCGAACTTGAGTGGTGCCAACCTCACTGGTGCCAATTTAGCAAATGCGCGACTGGATGGTGCGATCGGACTCTACAGAGACAATCCCGTTTCAGTTAGACAAAATGAGCCTCCCAGATCCAACCCTACTGGGCCAAATGTCTCCTATCTAAATTTTCTACAAGCCAATTCCAAACCCCCAAATTCTAACCGTTTGGGTCTGCCCCATTCAGGATGGTAAAAAGAAGGGGCTAGTGCAAGTGGTCAGTGGTCAGTGGTCAGTTGTCAATGGTCAGTTGCCAAGAAAATTTCTCCTCTTACCCCCTCCCCTCTTATCCCCTCCCCTCTTCCCTAGCCCCTAGCCCCTAGCCCCTAGCCCCTTCCTATGATTGGCGGTTTTTCTGCGACCAAACGCGAGTGGGGAGTCCCCAAACATAGATAAAGCCTTCAGCAGCTTTATGGTCAAACTGGTCTTCAGCACCATAGGTTGCCAAAGTAGGACTGTAAAGGGTTTTGTCTGACTTGCGGCCTACAATGGTGGCATTGCCCTTAAACAGCTTCACGCGCACCGTTCCCGATACTCGCTCTTGGGTTTTTTGAATAAAAGCATCCAAGGCTGCTTTGAGAGGACTGTACCAAAGACCGTTATAGACAAGTTGGGTATAAGTTTCTTCGATACCGCGCTTATAGTGGGTGACATCTGCCGTCAGAGTAAGGCTTTCCAGCTCGCGATGAGCGTGGATTAAAAGCAAAAGAGCGGGCGCTTCGTAGATTTCTCGCGATTTGATGCCCACAAGACGGTTTTCGATCATATCAATCCGCCCGACACCGTGATTTCCCGCGATATCGTTGAGTTTGGTAACTAGCTCGACGGGGTTGAGGCTTCCTCCATTGACTTTTGTGGGAATGCCTTGCTCAAAGTCAATTTCTACATATTCTGGCTCGTTGGGGGTATCTGCGATCGCTTTTGTCATCGCATAGATTTCTTCCGGCGGTTCTGTCCAAGGATCTTCTAATGGCCCCGCTTCAATGCTGCGACCGAATAAATTGCGATCGATACTGTAAGGAGATTTTTTCTTCACCGGGGATGGAATGCCAAAACGTTCGCCATACGCGATCGTTTCCTCCCGACTCATCCCCCACTCCCGTGCCGGTGCCAGCACTTTAATATCGGGGTTAAGCGCAGCAATCGAAACATCAAAGCGAACTTGGTCATTTCCCTTGCCGGTGCAACCGTGCGCCACCGCATCCGCACCGTATTTTTCGGCAGCCTCAACCAACAGCTTAGCAATCAGCGGACGAGCAAGCGCTGTCTGGAGAGGATAGCGATTTTCATAGAGGGCATTAGCTCGAATCGCTGGAAAAGCATAGTCTTTGACGAAACTTTCGGTTGCATCAGCAACTAACGATTCGATCGCACCCGATTTTAGCGCTTTTTCTCGCACTGCCTCCAATTCATCTCCCTGACCGAGATCCGCTGCCAGAGTAATGACTTCTTTTACGCCCCACTCTTCTTTGAGGTAAGGAATACAGACGGAGGTATCGACTCCTCCCGAATATGCCAGCACAACTTTATTGGCGCGACCCATTATTTCAATTCAGCAAAACAACGAGCCTTATTATCCACTACTACTATGCCCATTCTTGTCAGTGAAGGCACACTTTAGCAAAACGCCGCGATCGGAAGGCCAAGATTCGGGCTCAAAAGTGCTGAGTGCTGAGTGCTGAGTGCTGAGTGCTGAGTGCTGAGTGGGGAGTGCTGAGTGCTGAGTGGGGAGTGCTAAGTGCTGAGTGGGGAGTGGGGAGTGCTGAGTGGGGAGTGCTGAGTGGGGAGTGCTGAGTGGGGAGTGCTGAGTGGGGAGTGCTAAGTGCTGAGTGCTGAGTGGGGAGTGCTGAGTGGGGAGTGCTGAGTGCTAAGTGCTGAGTGGGGAGTGCTAAGTGCTGAGTGCTATAGATATTCTTTCAGCGGGAAAGGAGTAAAATATCTGACTGTGGCTGTATAAAGCATTTCCCATGCCCCATGCCCAAAAAAAACCGGATTTTCCACCATAAATACGGGAGAGCCATAGTTGTTTTTCAGCGTTGTCATTCCCACTTATAATCGCAAACCCATTCTGGAAAAATGCCTCAGAGCTTTGGAGGCGCAGCATTTGTCTGCTGGTAGCGTCGTTCGAGGCTACGATGTTGTTTTGGTGGATGATGGTTCGACTGATGGCACTCTGGAATGGCTAGAGGCACATTCGACTGAGTTTCCTCACGTGCGATCGCTCTCGCAAGACCACCAAGGCCCAGCCGCCGCCCGCAATCTCGGTGTAATAAAGGCGACTGGCGACACGATCGTTTTTATTGATAGCGACCTGGTAGTCACAGAAAATTTCCTTCAGGCACACGCTGACGCCTTGGTAGAAGGCTATCGTTCTGTAGGTAGCGATCGCCTGTTTACCTACGGTCGCGTCATCAATACCTGTAACTTCGATCGCCCGACTGCCGAACCGTACAAAGTGACTGACTTCTCGGCAGCTTATTTTGCGACCGGGAATGTTGCGATCGCTCGCCACTGGCTAGAAGAAGCCGGACTGTTCGACACCCGCTTTCAACTCTATGGTTGGGAAGACTTAGAACTCGGCGTCCGACTGAAAAAATATGGTCTAAAACTGATAAAATGTCCAGATGCCGTTGGTTACCACTGGCACCCACCCTTTTCCTTAGAACAGATTGATAGTGCGATCGACAGAGAAATTCAGCGGGGGCGCATGGGTGTTCTATTTTACCAAAAACATCCTACCTGGGAAGTTCGCATGATGATCCAAATGACCTGGCTCCACCGAATGCTTTGGGGACTCCTCTCTCTCGGCGGACGCCTCAACGAAAGCACAATGGCACTATTTTTGCAAGCGTTAATAGACAGAGGTAAACCGCAATTAGCGCTGGAAATTGCCCGAATTTTTCTGAATTGGTACAACGTTCGCGCCGTTTATGCCGCTTATGCTGAAATTAAGCCCCAAAAATAGGGTGTGGTCTCTCACCCGTTGGTGACGTAGGGGACAAGGGGGACAAGGGGGACAAGGGGGACAAGGGGGACAAGGGGGACAAGGGGGACAAGGGGGACAAGGGGGA
>NZ_JAIQZN010000049.1 GCF_023333585.1 Argonema antarcticum A004/B2 | reverse complement strand
CCATAATCCCTTACTTCGTCAAGCTTTTTCCTCTTCCCTCTTCCCTAGTCCCTAGCAAGAAAGCCCCTAGTCCCTAGTCCCTAGCTATACTACCAAATTACATCATTGAACTGTGGAAAATATCATTCTTAACTAGCAATTTAGCACAGACCAAAGTAGTATTTACGTATTTTTACTTAAAAAGCTCAGGACTTACGCTCTTCTTGGCACTAGATGTAGAGGCAATTCATGAATTGCCCCTAGAAATGTAGTAGGTGGAAAATCGAATGCGTAAGTCCTATAGCTGTTATGGGCGGTGAAAGCTCAGCGACATAGCCTTTGAAATCGCGGATTGTAAATGATCGGTCGTCATCAGGTCAGAAAATTCACAAAAACCATCAGCAGCATAAAGAGTTGACAAAGAACCGCCAAAATACTAGACAGGCAAGTTTAATACTCCTATAAATGAAGTAACAGCAGATGATTAACTCCTTACAAAAACTACAGAAGAGAGGTTTATTCAAATGAAAACGAATCTTTTTGCTAGCCTGACCGCCGCCGCCGCTGCTATCGTCAGCCTTTCTGTTCCAGCCCAAGCCGCATCTTTGTTGGCGGGTGAAAGCTTCGGAAATGATGGCATTAAATTTCTCGAAAATACCAAAGTTGACTTTAACTTTAACGAAACTCACGGCAGCTTCCAGTCAACAGTCAAAATTTTTGAAGTCGGCGCTAACAATCAGCTTACCTTCATTAAAGATGTGTTTGGTGAATCGAAAGGCTCTGATAATGGCAGCGCCAACGGTTGGCTGGGAACTTGTGGAAATACAGTTTTAGTCTGCACCAACTCTTACACATTTGAGGCAAGCAAAACCTACACCTTGGGACTAGATAGCGGCGGTGATGGAATAGTGTACTCGACAAAAGCACTGAATCCTTTTGCCACTGGCGGAACGCAGCAAGCCGTATTTAATTCATTCGGCTCGCTAGGACAAGCAGACACAACCACATATAGTGCAGCTAACCAAGCTCAGTATGCAGCAGGCGATCCCTTGGCTAACCTTGTCAAAATTGGCTTCGACGATCGCGGAAACGGAAACGATAAAGACTTCCAAGACGTTACTTTGACAGTAAGTGCATCGAGGATTGTAGCATCAGTACCCGAACCAACTACCTTAGCAGGTCTTGCACTCGCAGGTACAGCACTTGTCTTCTCTCGCCGCCGTCGCACTCGTGCGATCGGTTAATCGATTGTTCCATATTTCTACAACTTGATTTGCAACGGCGATCTGAATTTTGTAGAAATACTCTACTGGAATACTGCAATTTTAAATGAGTCAGGCTGAGCCGTTAGTTATTTTAACTAACGGCTTTTTGGTGCATTTGCAGTCAACCACAATCGACTTGCAGGCGGCTAGAATGGGGATTATGTCAAAATCCACATCTGCTTCCCCGGAAACTCTACCCCTAATCGTCCTAGTTGACGGTCACTCCTTGGCCTTCCGCTCCTATTATGCCTTTGCCAAAGGTAGGGATGGCGGTTTGAAAACAAAAACGGGAATGCCGACGAGCGTGTGTTTCGGGTTCCTCAAGTCGTTGCTGGCTGTGATCGAGTCGCAGAAACCGGAAGCGATCGCGATCGCTTTCGATCTCAGCTTACCAACTTTCCGCCATGAAGCTGATGACACCTATAAAGCCGATCGCACAGAGACGCCAGAAGATTTCATCGCCGACCTCAAAAATCTCCACGAACTGCTGGAAGCCTTCAACTTGCCAATTCTAACCGCTCCCGGCTACGAAGCAGATGATGTTTTGGGAACTTTGGCAACTCAGGCGAGTGTAGCAGGTTATAGAGTGAAAATTCTCACCGGAGATAAAGACTTATTTCAACTGGTTGACACAAACAAGGGAATTAGTGTTTTGTATCTGGGTAAAACCTTCTTGCAACGCAACAGTACCACCGGACTCGCAGAAGTTGAACCAGAACAAGTAAAAGACATCATGGGAATTTCACCAGAGCAAGTTGTTGATTACAAAGCTCTCTGCGGTGACACCTCCGATAATATTCCTGGCGTCAAGGGAATTGGCGATAAAACAGCCGTGAAATTGTTGGCAGACTTCGGCTCTTTGGACGCAATTTATGCTTCTCTAGATGAAATTAAAGGTGCAAACAAAACCAAACTGGAAACTGGCAAAGAAATAGCTTACCATTCTCAGCACTTGGCCAAGATAGTTACCGATGTTCCTCTGGATGTTAGTTTAGAAGACTGCAAGCTAAAAGGTTTTGATAGCGCAGCTTTAGAACCGCTGCTGGAAACATTAGACTTCAAGTTTTATTTAGGAAAAATTAAGGAATTACAGCAAGCATTTGGGGGTGTCGCCGCCGAGGAAAAGCAAGCGGAACCTTCTGGAAAAACGTTGTCAGAAACATCCCTTGATTCCGCTGAATTTGAGCAACTATCATTTTTCAGTTTTGAGGAAACACAAGCTATTCAACAAAAACCTGACTCCCCAATTACATCCCGCATTATTGACACTCCAGCCAAACTAAAAGAACTGGTAACCCAACTGCAAAGTTGCACCGATTCAGCAACGCCAGTCGCGTGGGATACGGAAACCAGCGATTTAGAACCGCGAGATGCTGAATTAGTCGGAATTGGTTGCTGCTGGGGAACTAATCCAGATGACGTTGCTTATATTCCAATTAATCATAAAAAGGGAGAAAATCTAGATAAGGCGACAGTCTTAGAAGCGTTACGTCCGATTTTGGAAAGTGACAGATATCCCAAGGCGTTGCAGAATGCTAAATTCGATCGCTTGGTGTTGCGCTGTCAGGGAATTAAACTGTCTGGGGTTGTATTGGACACGATGTTGGCCAGTTATGTTTTGAATCCCGAAAACAGTCACAGTCTTGAAAAATTGTCTGAGCGCGATTTAGAATTAAAAATCAGAAGTTATACAAGTTTAGTACCAAAAGATAAAACAATTGCTGATGTAAATATTTCTATGGTGGCAGACTATTGTGGAATGCAGGTTTATGCTACATTTCAACTGGTTGCTAAACTGCGGGAGAAACTGGAAATTGTTCCAGCCTTGTACCGATTGTTACTGGAAGTGGAAGAACCTCTAGAGCCAGTTTTAGCAGCGATGGAATATGATGGTGTTCGCATTGATATTGCCTATCTCAAAGAACTGTCTCAGCAGATGAAACCGCAATTAGAGGCAATTGAAAAGAAAGCCTGCAACGCCGTTCCGGGTGAAACTTTTAATTTAAACTCACCGGAACAGTTGAGTAAACTTCTGTTTAAAACACTCAATCTAGATACGAAAAAGTCACGAAAAACTGCCAAGAAAGGTTTCTACTCAACCGATGTAACTGTTTTGGAAAAACTGCAAGGCGACCACCCAGTTGTTGATGCTATTTTGGAATACCGCACTCTGCATAAGCTTTACTCTACTTATGTTGAAGGAATACTGAAGCGAGTACGTGGTGATACTAAGCGCTTACATACCGATTTCAATCAGACGGTTACGGATACTGGCAGACTATCTTCTTCTAACCCAAATTTGCAGAATATTCCTATCGGTACAGATTTTAGTCGGCGAATTCGCAAGGCGTTTTTGCCAGAAGACGGCTGGTTGTTGGTTTCAGCAGATTATTCGCAAATTGAGTTAAGAATTTTGGCGCACCTGAGTCAAGAACCCGTGTTAGTTGAAGCTTATAAAAATAATGAAGATATTCACACTGTCACCGCAAGGCTGGTGTTTGAAAAAGAAAACATTACTTCAGACGAACGTCGTTTGGCGAAAACGATTAACTTTGGCGTAATTTACGGGATGGGTTCGCTGAGGTTTTCGCGATCGACTGGTGTAAATAAGGCAAATGCGAATGAATTTATTAAGCGGTTTAACGATCGCTATCCCAAGGTTTTTGAGTATTTGGAGAGGATGAAGCGGGAAGCGATCGCATCTGGTTACGTGGAAACCATTCGCGGACGCCGCCGCTACTTCAACTTTGAGAGTGGTAGCGTTCGCAGCTACCGAGGTGCCAATCTGGATGAAATTGACTTCGACAAACTTAAGAAGATGAGTGCATCTGACGCGCAACTTTTACGTGCTGCTGCAAATGCGCCGATTCAAGGTTCTAGCGCCGATATAATCAAAATTGCGATGATAAAACTGCATCAGATTTTACAAAATTATCAGGCGCGGTTGGTGTTGCAAGTCCATGATGAATTAGTGTTGGAAGTTCCTCCATCTGAATGGGAAGAATTGCAGCTTCAGATTCGATCGACGATGGAAAATGCGGTGCAATTGAGTGTACCGCTGGTGGTTGATGTTCATGTCGGCCCAAATTGGATGGAGACGAAGTAGAAAAATTATTTAACTATGCCGACCGGACTAAAAAAAGATGGTTTCAGTGTCCGCATCTACACCAACGATCATTTATGGAGAACCAACAACTGAGTGAAGAAAGTTTAAAAGAAGAGATTGCCAAAGCAAGAGTAGCTGCGGTAATTGCAGATGTTGCTGAACCGCGTGCTAAATCTGCATACTATGATGCTAATTGCGATCGCATCGTCATCGAACTGCGAAATGGAGCCAGTTTCCTATTTCCTCCCCAATTAGTGCAAGGTTTAGGGGAAGCATCTGCGAATGATTTAGCGGAAGTAGAAGTAACTCCTTCTGGTGAAGGTTTGCACTGGGAAACGCTAGATGTGGATTTGAGTATTCCTTATTTGATGGTTGGGATATTTGGAACCAAAGTCTGGATGGCAAAGCAGCGACTGGTTGAACAAAAAGCTAGTTAGGCGCGATCATCTTATATCATTTACCATATACGAAAACCACAAAAACTTTAATCATGGATACATTGCGTAAACTAGAACTTCTCAAAGACACTTATTCTGACCAAGCAGAACTAGATCGAATTGTAGGAAAACTATTGGAAATCGCTCTCAATCAACATCGGGAACGGTTGGAAAGATACAATCGATCTTTACGCGAATTTGAGCAGCGGTATAGGATGGATTCAGCCGTGTTTTATCAACGTTTTGAGGCGGGAGAATTAGGTGATGACATTGATTTTTTTGAATGGTCTGGTTTATATGAACTTTGCCAAAACATTCTAGAAAAAATACATCACTTGGAGTTAGCTGTGTGACAAACGCAAGTGATTATCTGACTCACGTTAAAGCGCTAATTGTTTTAAGTCCACAAGTTTTAGACTGGACAATAGTTCGCGAAGAAGCACAAGGCGATCGCGGATTGTTACGCTACCGCCTTACTTTGAAAGACGGTAGTCTTTTGGAATTGTTCGAGTTTTTCCTTGTCACACAAGCAGGGGTACAGATTACAAAATATCGCTTTCATTGGCAGAGATATGATGGTCAACTGCGTAAACGTTGGGATAACGCACCACACCATCCAGAAATAGCAACATATCCTTACCATCTTCATGATGGTGAAGAGGAAAATGTATTACCCAATGAATCAATGAATGTTGAAAAAGTGCTGGCTATTATCACGACAGAAACAGGGGCATAAAAATGGTCAAAGTTACACGAATGCTTCGTTTAGTATTAGCCATTTTCAATATCCCAGTCTTCTCCATCCAAAACTGAAAACTCCGTTAGATCGAAAAGGTTTTGTACGCTGAAATTTAAACCTTACCCCGTAACTTTTTCAACTCTTCCCGCAAAGACAAAGGCTGATACCCTAAAGCAAAAGCTTTAGAACTATCTAAAGAAACATCGCTAGGTCTGGGTGCAGCCATTGGCACATCTTTTTGCAAACAGCCTTTCAATTTTTCTTGGGGAAGTTCCAGTACTTCTGCCATCAAGCGACCAAACTCATAGCGCGATACGCGCTCTTTTCCACCTAGATGAATTATTCCCTCAACTTTTTCCAACGCTAATAATAGTCCGCTAGCAGCAGTTTGGCCGCTGACAGGTGTTCTAAACTCGTCTGTAAATAAACTTAGCTCTTTTCTTTCTTTTAAAATCTTAATAAACGGTTGAATGAAACTGGTAGCACCAGGCGGCGCAATGCCAAACATTAACGGCATTCGGCAAATAGCCGTTTTGGGATAGCGTTCCAGCATACCTTGTTCAGCTATGACTTTTTGTTCGCCGTAATAGTTTATAGGACAAACAGAGTCTGTTTCTCGATAAGGAGGCTTTAAGCCATTAAAAACTAGGTCGGTGGAAGTGAAGACGCAAGGTATAGAATAATCTGCACACAATTTTGCTATATTCAAAGAAGCTGTTACATTGATTAAATATGATTCTTCTGGATGGGTTTGGCAAAAATTAGGATTGGATTGAGCGGCGGTATGGATAACTGCTGTTGGCTGAATTTCCTTAAATAGGCGATCGATCTCTTGAAAATCCCTCAAGTCAACTTTGGCAAGGTTTACGCCTGGAATATCGACGGCTTTGGAAAAGTAGGTTCCATAAACTTCCCATTGTTGTATGGCTAGTTGGCAAAGGTTCCATCCTAAGAAACCGCTAGATCCTGTAACTAAAAGTTTTTTCATCTGCTTTCCACGGCTGCTACATTTAATCTAAAATATAAAATCTAATGTCCTGCACTCGCAAACTAATCAAGAACTCTCTAAAATGTCTCGGCGTTGGCTTCCTGATCGTTAGCTTAACGGGATGTCCAAACCGTTATGCACAAACTACCTACTCAGTCAAGCGAGTCAGCGATGGAGATACGATCGCAGTAACAGACTCCAAGGGAACTAGCTTTACGGTGCGCTTCGCTTGTGCGGATGCGCCGGAAATTCCGCATTCCCAGAAGGAAAAGCAAAGCAGAAAGTTGCTGGACAAAAACCAATTCAACTGGGGTGTAAAAGCGCAAAGTCGAGTGCGGCAGTTGGTGAAGAAGGGAGGCGATCGCATTTCTCTAACCATAACCGATACCGATCGGTATGGGCGTAAAATTGGTGAAGTGCGCTTGCCTGATGGCACTTTTATCCAACAAGTCTTAATCCGCGAAGGACTGGCGATGGTTTACCAACCTTACCTGAAAAATTGTCCCAGCGCATCTGTTGTCCAAGAAGCTGAAGCTGAGGCTAAGAAGAGTAGACGCGGTATCTGGGGAGATGCGAATTTTGTGCCTGCTTGGGAGTATCGTCGCACTAAATGAGTTTGTTGAGGTGGTGCAAGATGTCAGTTTACCAATCTTTTGAGCCGCTTTCTAGCCAATCATCATCAGAGCTAACTTGGTTAGGAGTAGTTTGGTTAGGAGTAGGTTGGTTAGAGACAGGTTGGTTATCTTCCTCGAAGTCGTCGTCTTCAAAATCATCGTCCGATCGATTTTTATCCCCTTGAAGCCGCGCAGAACCGCTCAATAGGGGAAAAGCGATCGCACCTCCCACCACCCCAGCACCAGCACAAAACGCCAGCACCACACCCACTGGTAGCTGAATTGACTCGAATCCGAGAAACTTCAACGATACCAGGGTAGCGTTTTGGACAGAAAAGATTGCGATCGCTAATACCCAGATGGCTAGAATTAGGGAAGCGAGGAGGTAGGCGATGGTTTTCATGGATTCGGACAATAGCTATCAAAAGACAGGATATCTCTACGATGCCACAACAAATCTGACAGAAAAAAGATTGCAGATTTACTTAAATTTGAAATCTGCAATTCTTCAATCTGAAATTCTACTTAGGTTCCAGCTTGCTGATGGTTTGTTTCATGTATTCAGCGATTTGGGTTAGTTTTTCTGGCGTGTTGGTTTCTATGTAAACGCGCATCAGGGGTTCAGTTCCCGAAGGACGCAGCAATACCCAGCTTCCCTCTGACAAATACAGTTTGATGCCGTCTTTGCGACCAATTTCCTTCACTTTAACTGTTGCCACTTCTGTCGGTGGATTCTTTGTGAAAGAATCGATCGCAGCGGCTTTGTGTGCATCATCTAGGTGCAAATCTAGGCGTTCGTTGTAAAGTGGGCCACCAGCTTCGGCGATCGCTTCTTCAACAAGCTGACTCAGCGGCTTACCTTCGTAAGCGATCGCTTCTGCCACCAGCATATCTGCTAAAACGCCGTCTTTTTCGGGAATATGACCGATAATGCTCAATCCACCGGATTCTTCACCACCGATTAGCACCTGCGTCTGGCGCATTTTCTCGCCGATGTACTTAAAGCCTACTGCTGTCTCGTAAAGTTCCAAACCGTACTTAGCAGCGAAATTATCCAGCAAATGCGTGGTAGCGACAGTGCGGACGATTGCGCCGGTTTTGCCTTTGTTTTTGACTAGGTGACGCGCCAGCAACAGCAATACGGTGTTGGGAGTGAGGACATTTCCCTGCTCATCAACTATACCGAAGCGATCGCTATCTCCATCCGTCGCCAAACCCAAATCCGCACCATCTTTCTTTACCGCTTCCACCAATTCTACCAACTGCTCGCCCTTCGGTTCTGGCATTCCGCCGCCAAACAACACATCGCGGTAGGTGTGGAACGACTCTAACTCACAACCGCAGTGCTGCAAAACCGTATCCAGATAGCCGCGAGAGGTAGAATAAAGTGCATCGTACTTAACTTTTAGCTTGGCACTGCGAATCCGCTCTACATCCAGGAGAGTGTAGATAAATGTCAGATATTCTGGCTTTGGATCGAAGGTAGAAATCTTGTCAAGATTGTTTCCCGATGGCGGCGTATCAGTAGCTCCTTCAATATTTGCTACAATCGTGTCTGTAATTTCCGGTGTGGCTGGGCCTGCATAATCGGGGATGTACTTAATGCCGCAGTAGGGCGCTGGGTTATGAGAAGCGGTGAACATGAGCGCCCCAGCCGAGTTAAGAAGCTTGGCGTTGTAGGCAATTACCGGAGTCGGGCAATCGCGATCGACTATTTTCACTGTCCAACCGGCGTCTACCAGAATTTGGGCGGCAGTACTGGCAAACTGGTCAGCTAAAAACCGGGTGTCATAAGCTACCAGAACTGGTCTATCTTTAGAATATGCTGTTTCCAAGTAACTGGCGATCGCCCGCGTCACCTTGCACACATTGGCAAAAGTGAAGTCATCGGCGATAATACCGCGCCATCCGTCTGTACCAAACTTAATCTTGTTCGAGCTGCTGCTAGCACTCATCTAAGTCATTTCCTCTCAATTAACAATACATAGTATTGTAAAACTTCATTGACTTTATACCCAATTTTAGCCATAACTAGGCAATTATAGTAGAATCAGCGTTAAACTGACGCCCCAACCATGCAGCTAGTTCAAAAGCATATTATCGATCGAAACCACTGGCTATACAAGCAGCTAGATAATTTGTGCATATCCTACATCCATAAAAATTCAAAGCTATCTTCTACTATCACCCCAGGCAAATTTAATATTTTGGTCATTACCCTTTTCATAATTGCTCTTAATTACTCTAAATTGCCACTTTATCTTAATATTTTAGCACATCAAGTACGGAAGAACCATATTCCGTAAAGACACACTAAAGCTCGTCTGAAAATTCTGGAGAGGGAAGAGTAAGGGCCAGTTGGTAGAGTTGACGACGGGGAAGAGAGGTAGCTTTTGCCAGCTGGCGACTAGCTTGCGATCGCGATATTCCCTGACCCATTAACTGCTGTAACTCAACTTTCAGTGTTTCCTCAGATAGATGCGGCTTTTCTAACTGGGCACCAGCTAGGACGATCGTAAATTCTCCTTGAGGTTCCCTTTGAGAATAACGAAGGATCGCCTCCTCGATCGTGCCTCGCCAAAACTCCTCGTATAATTTAGTTAACTCCCTTGCCAGTACAATTTGCCGATCGCAACCCAAAAAATCTGCTAAATCTTGTAGAGTTTGCCGCAGTCGATGGGGAGATTCATATAAAATTAATGTCCGCGATTCTGTTTGTAAAGCTTCCAAAAGATCCTTGCGTTCTGACCCTTTTGATGGTATGAAACCTTCAAACACAAAACGGTTTGTTGGTAACCCAGCCGCACTTAACGCCGTAATTGCCGCACTCGCGCCAGGAACAGGTACTACTGGTATTCCAGCTTCAATACAAGCTCGGACTAACTCAGAACCGGGGTCAGAAATTAGGGGCATCCCGGCATCGCTGACGAGTGCTAGAGTCTTTCCTTGACTCAACTTATCCACCAACTCAGGAATCCGCTGGGAAGAATTGTGTTCGTGATAGCTCAACTGGGGCGTGGAAATCTGAAAATGCTGCAAAAGCTTGCCTGTATGGCGAGTATCTTCTGCCGCAATGATATCGACCGTTTGCAAAATCCGCACTGCGCGGAACGTCATATCTTCCAGATTGCCAATCGGAGTTCCTACCAAGTAAAGCCTGCCGGTCTGGGGATCTGTTTCCATATTATAGTAAAGTGCTTCGGCTTTAGTGCTGAGTGCTGAGTAAAAACACAGTCCTGGCCTTGAGCGCTCAATACTGTTCTAACTGATGTGACTGTGGCTATAGATTAATATATCCTAAGAACAGCGCCTTTGGAGCAAAGTTTCTTCGTATCTCCGGCTTGGTCTAAATATTACCGGATGTGGAGCAGAAATACCATAACCCTGAGCATAATCTATTCCCATAGATGTTACCTTCTCCAGGATAGAGTCGTTCTTGACAAATGTGGCAATTGTCTGAATGTTCATCACATGACTGATTTTATTAATCGCTTTCACCATCTCGCTAGTTATTGTGTCATCCAGTACATCCTCAATTAAATTTCCCGAAATTTTCAAATAATCCAAAGGTAGTTGCTTGAGATAAGCAAAAGAAGATATCCCGCTACCGAAATCGTCTAAGGCTATTCGACAACCTAAAGCCTTGAGAGAGAGGATAAGTTTGGTTGTTTGAATCAGATTGGCGATCGCAACGCTTTCACTAATTTCAAAGCAGATCGACTGAGGCAAGATTTTGTGGAGCGAGAACTGATCTTTGAGAAAATTAATAAAGCGCTCGTCGTTAACAGTAGCGATAGAAAGATTGATCGCATATAAACTACAACTTTGCATTTCCCAACTCTGCTGCGCCAGGATTCCAAATAAAGTACCGATCACCCAGCGGTCAATGGTTGGCATGAGGTTATAGCGCTCAGCAGATGGGAGAAATGCCATTGGCGGAATTACCTCACCTTTCTCATCTACCAAACGTAACAAAACCTCGTAATATTCCCTAACAAATTGATGAGAAGAAAGAGAAATAATCGGTTGATAGTACAAGCAAAACTTGTTATCTGCAAGTTCCGATTTATGAGAAAAATCACTCTGATTTCGATCCAAAGCCGTTTCGCTGACTGCCTGATTAATTCGATCGATCCATTGCTTTTGCTCGCGCTGTTGGGCCAGTTCCTCATCGTCAGGTTGGTAGAGGTGTACGCAATTCCGTCCGCTGTTTTTAGCTTGGTAGCAAGCGGCATCTGCCGCGCACAACACCTTTTCTACACTTTGTAGCAGCGCATCGCCATAAGTCAGGGGGCTAGTGAAGGGCACCACTCCGATGCTGACACCAAGGCTGAAAGTTTTGTCCTGCCATACAAACCGAAATGTCTGGATAGCTGTAAGCAGTAAATGGGCAAGTTGAAGTCCCTGCTTCACAGAACAATTGTAAAGCAACAGGGCAAATTCATCGCCGCCCAGTCGCCCTAGAACATCCGTATGACGCACGTGAGTATGCAACAAAGCGCTGATTTGACGCAGCAGCTCGTCTCCAGCTGCGTGACCGCAAGTATCGTTAACAATTTTGAATCTATCTAGGTCGAGATAGCACAAGGTATGCTGTTGATTGTGATTTCTGGCACCTGCTAAGGCTGATTCTAGGCGATGCTCAAATTCACGGCGGTTAATTAATCCGGTAAGCGCATCGTGAGTAGCCTCCCAGCTCAGCTGTTCGTTCGCCTTGGCGAGGAAAGCGGTACGCTCTCCCACCATATCTTCCAAGCGTTTTTGGTAATGCTGTAACTGCTTTAGAGCCTGCTTGTGTTCGGTGACATCTTCCACCATGCGAATGCCGAATTGTGGGTAGCCAGTGTTATCGCGTACTAAGTAACCAGTGACGTGGCACCACATTAGCTGCCCATCTTTGCAAAGGTAACGCTTTTCCATCTGATAGCGATCGCGCTCCCAAAACAAATAACGATTATCGATCTGGTGACGCGATCGTTTCCTCATCTTCAATTCGTCATCAGGCTCCTCATCCTTGGAAGGATGCAATTTTGGATTTTTGCTGTATCCAAGCATCTGCTGTAGAGACGAGTTCCTTGCCACAGTTTGTCCTGTCAGATCTATGATTTCTATACCGATGCTGGCTCCCTCAAAAATTGACCGGAATAGTGCCTCGCTCTCTTTAAGATCTGCTTCTGCCTGCTCGCGCTCCATGATTTCCCGTTCCAGTTTTTGGTTTGTCGCCTCCAGTTCAGCCGGACTTGGGAGTGCTAATACTTTGGGAATTAAGGGAAAAACTAACGCCGCCAAATACAGCGAAACTATGGCAGTAAATGCTTTAAAGCTACCAGATAGCCAATAATTTGGCTGCCAAATCATCCAAACTGACAATATATGGGTTGTGCCACTGGCAACCATAAAAGCCCCAAACAGCCAGAACAGCGATTTGAACGGCACATCTTGTCGTTTGTAGACGAAGCACAGCAGCATGAGCGGAATTGAATAATACGCCAATGCAATCAGGGTATCCGACAAGATGTGGAGCCAAACCAGCCCTTCGGGCCACGGGTCGCAGTGTCCGTAGGGGATAAAATTTCCGGGAGCAAAAAATTTTCTTATTACTTCTTTCATAAAAAGTCAGTCTTTTTTAAAGATACTGTAAAGTTTATCTCAGGGCGATCTTGAAAGTCTCTGTTTAGTTTAAAATCTTAATTCTTTAATTCCAGTGTCTTAAATCTGGAGAGTAAGTTAAAGCCGCTTTGGATAGATTTGAGCGAATACCGCGCCTATGTTATTGCCTTTGCCGATCGCATCTAAGCTATCTGTAGGTTGAGGCGAAATTCTTTCAGGCTGAGTAGAAAGTGCAGAAATGGCAAGACAGGGACTATTTGTAGGATTGTTAACTTTAGACTTCCTCTATCTGGCGGCAGGTTCCCCAACTAACAACCAAAAAATTGTAGCGACTGACTATACGGTTGCAGCGGGTGGTCCAGCAACGAATGCAGCGGTGACATTTAGTTATTTGGGCGATCGGGCCAACCTTTTGGGCGTAGTTGGCACTCACGCAATTACTCACCTGATCCGAGCCGATTTAAAAAGCCACAATGTTGAGATACAAGACCTGGATTCGGCACGAGTTGAACCCCCACCAGTATCTTCTATCATCGTGACTCAATGTACAGGGGAACGGGCTGTGATTTCTATCAACGCTACTAAATCCCCAGGTCACAAGCAAAGTGTTTCCTCCGACATTGTGTTTGGGATCGATATTGTGTTAATTGACGGACACCAGATGCAAATTGGACAAACAATGGTAGAGTTAGCTAAATCAAAAAATATCCCGGTTGTAATAGATGGGGGCAGCTGGAAGCCCGGATTTGAACAGTTATTGCCCTTTGTCGATTACGCTGTTTGTTCGGCTAACTTTTATCCACCAGGTTGCCAAAATGAGCAGGAGGTAATAACCTATCTTTCATCTCAGGGAATTCCACATATCGCCATCACTCAGGGAGAAAAACCAATTAGGTATATTTGCCAAAGTACGTCGGGGTGGGTGGAAGTTCCCAAAATTAAGGCTGTCGATACGCTGGGTGCTGGCGATGTTTTCCACGGTGCCTTCTGTCATTACATTCTGCGCCAAAACTTTACCGACGCCTTGGCATCGGCAGCTAAAGTTGCTTCCCTAAGCTGTCAATTTTTTGGAACTCGTCGGTGGATGGAATCCCGCCTCTAGCATTAAATTTCCAGTTATCGTAGCCTCCATCAATCTGCAAATAGTAAAGGAATCGTAGCGTGACAGTATTAAAATCTTTAGGCCAAAACAGATTTGAAGGATTAGAGGAAGTAGCAGCTCTAGCTCGATCAGTTGCTTGGGGCGCAGCAGACATCCTGCGGTCTTACTATCGCGGCGAAGCCCACACCGGCGACCTGGATATTCAAGAAAAAAAGGATGGCCCGGTTACTGCTGCTGATGTGGTCGCCAACCACTACATCTTGGACAATTTGCAAGCTTCTTTCGGATTGCAAGACTTTGGTTATTTGAGTGAAGAGACGTATAAATTTCAGTCTAAAGGAGTATTGTCATCCCCTTTAGCAGAACCTTGGATTTGGATAATTGACCCCCTAGATGGGACGCGAGACTTTATTGACAAGACAGGTGAATACGCTGTTCAGATTGCTTTAGTATACGAAGGGCGTCCAATAGTGGCAGCAGTTGCATGGCCTGAAACTGAAAAGGTATACTATGCAACCAAAGGCGGCGGCACGTTTGTGGAAACTCGTGATGGACAGGTAACACCAGTGCAGGTGTCCTCGCGCCACAATCTTGAGGATTTATCTATAGTAGTCAGTCGCACCCACCGAGACGATCGCTTCAATAATCTCTTACAGCAATTGCCTTGCAAAAATAAAAAATATGTTGGCAGTGTAGGTTGCAAAATCGTCACTATTATCGAACAGCAGGCAGATATTTACATCTCTCTTTCCAGCAAATCTGCACCGAAAGACTGGGACATGGCTGCTCCAGAACTAATTTTGACAGAAGCTGGCGGCAAATTCACCTATCTAGATGGTTCTCCTCTGAAATACAATCGCGGCGATGTGAATCAGTGGGGTTGCTTAATAGCTAGCAACGGTCATTGCCATGACGATTTGTGTGCCCAAGCTAAAGAAATTCTAGAAAAGCTGGACAGTTGATATAGCTAGGGACTAGGGGCTAGGGGCTAGGGGCTAGGGGGAAGAAGGGGCTAGGGTTTGGTTGAATTAAAAACGTCCTAACAGCCTTGGCGGTTGCTATAGATACAGATTTTATGGATCGTAGGTTGGGTTTCAGTTGCATGAAGTACACCTCAGAAACCGGGTTTCTTCAAGAAACCCGGTTTCTCTGTACCTAACTGACCTGAAAACCCCTGTATAGCAGTCGCCAAGGCGATTAGGACAGTATTAAACGCTTCTTCGCAAGGCGGGAATTGTGTTTGTACTCAGCACTCAGCACTCAGCACTCAGCACTTTGCTATAATTGCTTCAATCAATAAGGTTAATATTGATGTCTTTACCTATCTGTTGAAGCTGTTCGCCTTTAGCATCGTAACTCCATACTCTCAGGACGTTATTGCCAGTTGGTAAAGTCTTGATGGGAAGCAAGAGTGACCAACCTGATTGCGTGTAAGCATCATTAGCTAATACTTTAGCAACATCGGGCCTAGCAAAATTAACTCTGGCAACTGCAATCAATTTATTTTCAGAACCGTAGCTGATATAAACTGCATCTGCCGATCTAACTTGTTTAGGCAAAACAGCCCATCCACTCAACGGTACACTATGCCTTCTTTTAATTTTTTCAGGCACTACTGAATCAATATATCCATTGTTGATACTACCTTGATTTTTAATGAAAGTCAGCTTTTTATTTCGCTGATTCCAGAACCAGTGAGAGCCTATAAGGGTGTAGGGTTTGTATTTCTCTAAGAAGTATTGATAGATGATAGAAGCTGAATCAGAAACTTGGATACCATCTACAGCGTTAGACCAGAAATCGTTCGTAAATAAAATTAGTCCGGGTTTCTTTTCTTGAAGTTCGCTAACTACAAGTTTTTGAGCGCGCGGAGGTTGGGCATAATAAACGTAGATAAATCTTGAGCAAGAAGGTTTTTGAAACAAATAATACCACAAACCTTCTGATGTAAGACCATAGAAACAGGATAGCTTATCAATTTCAGGCTTGAGAGTATTAAAAGCATCTAAATAATCTTTTTTGATAATTTTTGTATCTGGTATCTGGGATGTTTTTTGAATTGCATCCAGGTTTAGATAAGCATTATATGGGCTAAAAAATGGGCTGATTACTGCTAGTGTAACTATCAGCAAAGTCACCCAATAGTGTAAGGTTAATTTTAAACTTTCAATTTGCTGTTTGAAGAGATTTACACAAATCAGAGTTAGTAAAAATACGCTCATCAGCGCCCCTGGAGCGACATGACCGTAATCGCTCCTATCTAAAGCGATTCTTGAATATACTAAAGAAGAGAAGAATAGGATAATAATTAAACTATTATTTGCACAAAGTTCTTTTAAGTTAGAATACTTCTGATATTCCAGGAATAAATAGATACCACCTAAAATTATAACTAAACTTAAAAAGGTGAAAGGACGCCAAATTGGCAGAGATTCCAAATCAAGAGACGGTAGCGAAATAAATGTCATGTATCTGCCATACCGACCCCAATATGAAATTTGCGATAGTATTGCTAAAACTTGATCTACGCCTAAAATAATAATTAGAGCTACTGAAGAAGTAACTATACCAAAACCAGAACCGATGAGCCAATCTCTAGAAAACTTTTGGTTTAAAAAGATGGCTAAAGCACAACAAACGAAATAAATTAAAATGAAATATATGGCCCGATCGTACACATATAGAATACTTACTGGTAACGATATTCCTACCAGAGTCGGCAAAATAAATTTTTCGGCTCTACTTAAGTTATTTGAGAGCAACATCCTAAAAAATCTGATAGTTAAAGCTAGTTGCATTAATAAATATACGTCTCTACCTTGGTGAATACCTTTGGCAATTTCAAAGATAAATCCGTCAAAAAAAGTAAAGACAGCGCAGAATAGCAGGAAAATATTTCGCCTGGGTATATTAAATTTTACCGATGATATAATCTCCCAAATTAACCAAAAACAAGCTAGGTATGTAAGCAAACCTTGAGTCATCCGAAAAAACCGGGTTAAGGCAATTACATTGGAATGACTAGCTAGTTTGTTAGCGATGAGGCTAGTCAAAACATTCAAACCAAAACCGTGAATCATAACTGTATTCAAAAATGGCTTGGTTTGAGTAAGGAAATTAGGCAAAAATCCTAAGTATTCGCCTTCATGAAATGTATCATCTAAGGGAAAGCTTAAGTATCCATAGGTTTTGTTAATTGCCCACGACAAAAATAAAATAAAGGAAAGCAGTGTATAAAATTTGGTGTCTGTTAAAAATCCAAATATTTTTTTGATAAACTGCCCTTGTCTGGTTACGAAATCTGGTTTTTTGTTGGCGACAATAACTGCTACCAGAAATGGAACCGCAAGGAAAAGTAAGAATCGTAAGTAGTTAGTATAAGGACTTATTTTTTTAATGGTAGCTATTGAAACTAATCCTGTACTATTTGTCCCCAAAGGTATACGTATGGCATTGACAATCGGTATTAAAATCAAAAAGGATATTACTGCCACTGAAAAAATGGCGAATATATTGGTATTTTCAGGTTTGTTATCGCTAGACATCGTTTCTGACTCTTAGATTTGGAGAAGGTCGGAGAGGGGGGTTGGGGGGTGAGGTTCTTTAGCTTGCATAATATTCAATCGCTATTTGCAGTGCTTGTTCTACGCCCGAAATATTTGAATCAGGATTTTGGGCTCTCATTTCCACGGATTTCCAACCTTTATAGTTAAGGTCTGATAAAGTTTTAGAGAAAGTTTGATGATCGACTTCTCCTGTACCAATTTGAGCTAAATTGGGTTCGCTGATATGGAAGTGACACAAACGCTGAAAAGCTTGTTGGAGAGATGGCCCGATCGCTTCCTCACTCATCGTCATTCCAGCTGCATCTAAATTCAGTCCAAAACCATCGCTATCAACTGTATTAACGAGATCTAAACCTTGAGTGGAAGTAGTAATAAAGTCACAAGCGTAAGCAGTAGGATTTGGTTCGATGCAAAAAACTACCTCATTTTTGGATGCTACTTCACCTAAAGCATTAAAAAAATCTTTGGCAATTAGTTCAACTTCTTGAGATTCTAGATTGCCAATACTTCTATTTTTGGGAGAACCAAACACAAGCGCTTTTGCACCAAGTTTACCACCCAGTTCGATGATACCAGATAAATATTCAATAGTTTCTTTTCGCTTCTGAGCATCCTGGAAAATAGTTAAGTCATTTCTGCCAAATAGCAAAGCTTGCATGGCGACAATCTGAATACCTCGGCTTTCCCAAAATTTTCTGTAAGAGGCAATTTCAGAGTCGGTAGCTGATAAGGGAGAATTCCACATTTTCGTGGGTGCAACCTCTACACCCGTGATGTTGAGGTTCTGCATGAGAGATGCGATCGCTTCCTTTTCATGTACTTGCCAAGCTATATTAGAAATGGCTATCTTCATAGTTACTTTTAACTTTTTTGCAGGGTTTGCTTCGATACAAAAGCTTTCAATTGTTCGAGAACTCGTTCTTTCGAGTACATATAAACATCTGTAGGATTACCAAACAGATGACCGTAATTAGTTCTCATGTCATATCTGGCTGGCTGATTGGGGGTTTTGTTGGTGAAATCAATTCCAAAACCTTCGCGAACAACTTCTTTAACGCTAGTTGGCTCAGTCCCAAAATTTACCAATTTTAAATTCTTGTTCAAGACTGTTTGAATGTCTGGCCAGAGATTTCCAAGGTAATAAAATTGGAATTCGCTATCTTGATGTATTTGCTCGACATTGTTATTGTGAATGAAGTCATAAATGATATTCTTTTTGAGTCCAGATCCGAAAAGACCAGGTAAACGGATAATCGAGGTATCAAAGCGATCGCACACAAATTTTTCTAGCTCAAGCCGATGTTTTCCATAAGGATGCAAATCCTTAGTATCTATTTCAGTTTCTTCATCAACTTTAATAGGAACCGGATAAACATCAACCGTTGAAATCAAAACAACCTTGCTAGCCGATACCTGACCGAGACATCCCTTGAGGCGATCGAGGGTTTCTGCATCCTTAATTGGCTCTTTGTTGGCTAACCACTTTACGGCTGGTGCGCCTGAACAAACAATTAATTCCAAATTTTTGCCAGCAATAGATTCAATATTTTTAGAGTTGTACAGTTCATCAAACTGATTTTGACCAATTAGATTACCGCCAACAAACCCCGTGTATCCAATCAGCGCAGTACTCATTTACTTCCTCACTTCTGTTAGTTGTTTGTAGAAGGTGGATTATATCTATGCAGACAGGCTTTGAGGAGAGTTTTCATAACTATGAGATTTCCCTTGATGGGACTAATCTTAGTTGGAACTGGGCCTTTAGATGGATATCGACGACATACTGGCAGCTCTTTAACCCGAAAACCTAAACGAGCGGCTCGAATTGCGAGATAATAGTGCAGTTCGTAACCTGAAAATACCTCTCGAAAAGGCGCTACTCTAGGATCTAACAAGAACTTACGGCTGTAAGCGCGGAAGCCATTGGTAGTATCAGTATATCGAAAACCGGCGGCAAGACTAATTAAAGGAGCGTGAATTAATTTTACGGCCATTAACCTTATCCACGGGGTATTAATTTCTTTTCCCCCTTTGATAAAGCGCGAACCTTGAATGTGATCGAATCCCGTATCAAGTGCTTGCGCGAAAGTAGGAATTGGTTCTGGGTCGTCTTTATTGTTACCATCAATAGCAATTATTCCATCGTATCCCTGCTGCATGGCATAGGCAAAAGCCATCCGCATCTGAGCGCTCAGTTTACCAGAATCTTGTTTGGTCAGCAAGGTGCGTACACCTAACTCAGATATGACATCCAAAGCTAGGGAATTATCGGTGCTACCGCCATCGGCAATAATAATATCGAAATCTTTGGATATGCCTCTCATGCGGTCTAACTGAGTGCGGATCTTTAACCCCTCGTTGATGACGGGAATGCAGACACAGTATCGACTCCGCTTGGCAAAAAATTCATCAATTTTGTGGTTGGGAAGTTCCCATGCAGGTTGATTTGGCACGATGTTTTTTTCAGTCATCCAGGTATTTTACACCTAAACTTGTATATTCTCTGAGCTTTTCACGATATTTCTGCGATCGCGATCGGCAATTAAAACGGAACTCTGCTTTTCCTCCGCAATATAATACGCTGGCCATCCTTTCAACCGATCGAATATGAATCCCACATACTCAGACAAAATCGTCAGCACCATTGAGATGCAAAAGAACATCAAAGCGTTTTGAAACGATATAGTCACCCATCCTTCCGCAACATGAGCTTTAAATAAGTAAACAACCCCAATATAACCGATGTAGAGTATATTAAAAATACTCGCAATCAGTCCTAGATAACTGGCAAATCGCAACGGTCGCACAGAATTTACGACGATTACCTGCAAAGCTATATCAACATTTTCCAAGAATCCTTTTACTTTCGGTTTTCTGTATCTTTTGAATATTTCGTATGTAAAAGTCCTGCTTCTGTAACCAACGTAGAAACTGAGGAGACGTAAGTATCGATACTTATCGTTAACTTGAATTATTGCATTGACAACGGCTCTACTCAATACCCGAAACTGCGTCGCGTTTTTGATGAGCGGTATTTTAAATATTCGTTTGCAACTCCAGTAAAATAAATTTGCACCCCATCTCATCCACCAAGGTTCGCCAGAACGGTTTTTACGGATGCCGATGAGAATATCATAACCATTTCGAGCTTGTAGAATGAGTTCTGGTATCAGTTCTGGTGGATCGGATTCGGGAAGCATCACGACTACAAAGTCTCCAATCACAGAATCTAATCCAGAGGAAATTGCAACATCAGTCCCAAAACTTCTAGAGAGATTAACTAATCGAATACATTCATATTCTTTTAATAGTGCGGCTACCTGTTCGGAGGTGTCATCTTCCGAACCATCGTTAACTAAAACCAGTTCGTAGTTAGCATAATTTTCCCGCAATACTTGCATTACTTCCGCCACAAAATGTCTGACAATTTTTGAGTCGTTAGAAAGTGGAGCGACTACCGAAACGAAAAAATCATAAATTGCCATTAGATTATGCCTCTTGTTAGCTCCAAAAATTTAAGTTCAGGGGGAATATCATAAATATTGTCAATTTTACCACCCAATACACAATAAAAGTTTTTTAAGCCGTGATGTTTTTTAAATAAAATCGGTCGGCTATCATCTACTTCACTTTGAGGCAGAATTGTTTTGATTTCCCAGAGAGAGTCGGCGTATTTACACTCTTTAAGAATCGGCATATATCTTTCTGCATCTCTGATCATATATGGGTAGTTAGTTTTATTTCCAACTTTAGGATTAACTGTTTTTACATCAGCGTCTTTGTCTTGCCAAAAACAGTGGGGTGTGTACCGAACGTGACTGAGGGTGTGCAGTCCTCGTGCTGGAAAAGGCATGATGGAAAAGAATGGCCCGCACATAACTGTAATACCGAGATTGCGAAGCGGTTCGGGAACTTCTACCAATGCCATTTCAGCTAACTCGTGCTTCAGGGGAATTGTTGGCAGATGAGAATTATGAAGAATTTGGTTGATTGCTGAATAAGTGCAGTTAAAAACGTATTTTGTTGTAACTACGTCAAAGCTTTCTGAAGATTCTATATAAACTTTTATACCTACGTTATCGGTATTTTGTACTTTGATAACTTTTGAATTGACGCTAAGTTTTACGCCTGCTGTTTCCAGGTCATTCAACATTCTATGTTTGAGCTTTACTGCGTTAAACGCATACTCTTTAGTAGAAAATACTCCTTCAGTTATGTTGCTGTTAAAAAGGTTGGTGATGTTTGGAGGCGCTGGTTCTATAAAAGCGTCAATGCGCTGACAAAATATCTTAAATTGATTGGCAGTTACTTTTGAGATAGTTTTGCCGATCGCATAATATTTGTCAAAGCTGGTATCAATACATTCTCGGTATTCGCTGACAAATCTAGGAAAGTTAACTCTGGAACGCAAAGCAGTCAATATACTGCGCGGATAGTGGTAACCATTGTGAACTCTAGCTTGATTAGCATAAGATGCGCGTTGCAGAATATCAGCTTCTTGTTCAACAATGAGTACTTTGTTTAGATGTTCTTTTAGATACAGCGCAATTCGGCAACCGAAAAAGCCGCCGCCGATGACAACTGCGTCATAGCAGGAAGGGTTGTCCGAATTGGATGCTTTGACGCTCTCCCCTCCCGGATAAAATACTGGTGAATTTATTATTGTCAACTCCTCAGACCAAAATGCTTCCTGTGAATTATACCTAATACTGTCTCCTGGCAGAAGTTTTTTTGTAAAAATTTGTGTATAGGGGCCAGATCTGGCGCAGTAGGGTGCGTTAGCGACAGCGTAACGCACCCTACAAACTACAAACCGGGGACACCGCTACAAGCGGGAGGCAATTACCGCATAGAACGGATCGCCACCGCCAACACCCATCCATTGTAAGAAGCTGGGAGCGGTAGAAGCGCGGATAATAACTTCCGGCGTGCTAAATCCCGTCACGGATTGAAAATAGCGTCTTACCAGTTCAACTCGGCTAGTTTCCGAACCATCCCGCCACGCAGCAATTGCTTTCTGAGAAAACATTCGGTTGGAGAAGCTGATAATGGCTATTCCACCGGGTTTCAGGATGCGATGAATTTCCGAAAAAATCGCTTCTGGATATTGCAAATACTGAACGGAAACGCAATTTAGGACGGCATCAAATTCTTCATTTGGCAGAGATAACTTAGGGTTTTCGTTCAGGTTTTGGACAAAGTAATGATTTAGCCGGGGATTACGCGCCAGTTCCTCTTCATTAAGTCCATGACCTTCGACATGAGAAAATTGTATCTCATCTGGTAGATGGGAAACCCAACTGCTCATCATATCAAAAATTCGGGTGTTAGGCTTGAGGCGTTCCCGATACAAATCAGTCAGTTGTTGGATAAAGCCTTCGTCTACGTGGGTGACGAAACGAGGGAAAGAGTAGAACAGACTATCATCTGTATCGTCTACTTTGGTGCGTTGATTTGGTCGGAGGTTCATTCGATTTTGGATTTTGGATTTTGGATTGTTTCTCGCTCCCAGGTTGAACCCGCCGCAGGTTTTGAGGCTCTGCCTTCCTTAACTTAGTACCATTCATATCATGTCCTTACACATCGGTTACCTAAAAAATTCCTATTCTTATTCTTATCTGTGTTCATCTGTGTTCATCTGTCTACCCTACGGGAAGGCGAAGCGCCTACATCTGTGGTAAAAATTTAACCAACGATAACAACAGACAATTTGATGATATCACAAGATAGTCACGCCGAGAGTTGAGAGTGTTTGGCTGTGTGCCATTTGGCAGCTAATAGTATTCCCAATAACATAAGTCCACCGAAGAAGTAATGAGAAACGAGGAATTTCGATCCAAAAAATTGGAATATGGGATTGCTTGGTTTATCCAGGATCACCGGAAGCGATACTAATATAGTGGATAGCGCGATCGAGTTAACCCAAATTTTCCCTTGAGGAACTGCTAGCCGATCGCAAATGTACAAGGATAATGGTAGCACTAAAAATAAGTAATAGTGTGTCCAAGAAATTGGAGCGATTAGCAACGCGAGACAAAGGACGATCGAAAATTCTAAATATTCGCTTTCTATTGTTCGCGGTTGTTTAGAACGCCAGCAAACCCAGATGGTGCTGCCGACTAATACGGATATGAATAAGTATCGCAATACTTTGAATTCCCCACCGATTTCTAGAGGTTGCCAACTTTTTAAATTGACATCATTCAACAAACGAACTAAGAAACCATCTACTGACTGAACGTTAAATGCAGCTATCGGTTTACCCGCAAAACTGAGAATACATTTTTCAAACCAAGTTATGTGTAAATCTACGCCAAACAAAAGTACGGATGCTGCCACAATGGCTAGTAGTGCGGCGCTAAATCCTACCACGACTCGCCAGCGTCCCCGCATGGCAAAATAAACGCCAAGTAGGAAAAGAGGAATTTTGATTAAGGCTGCGATCGCTAATAAAATACCCAGCCAGATTTCTCGCCGATCCCGCAGACAAAATAAAGCGACAATCAGCATTAAAAATACAAAATGTGTCGAATTTCCTTGCTTTAAACTGTAATATAATGGCCCATTAACTATAACAAGTCCTGCTATTGCTAATTGCTGCCATTCCGAAGCTTTGGTTAGTTTTAATAACAGATATCCCGACAGAAAAATGGATATCAATCCTAGAATGGTAATCGAAATTTGAGCAGCTAGTTTCGGCAAAAAAGAAATAGGTGTAAATAAAATAGCGAAAATCGGAATATTGACAAATCCTAAGCCTTTACCCCACTCATATAACCTTGATGGGTCTTCGATAATCAGTCTGCCAGCAGGATAGTAGGATTTATTAAAGTCGCCGCAGAAATTAGACCAAGAGACAATCCAAGAGAAGATCGCCATTGCTAAGGCAGGCAAACCGTAACTCAACCATAAACTAAAACCTTGCCTTTTAGATTTAGTGACGATACTATTTAGACTAACTGTAGCTAAAATTAAAACTCCATAGATAAGGTAAATTACCATAGAAAACGATTACAGCTTAAGTTTGAGTGCCGCTAACCTTTAAAATCATACCCCCGTTGTGCCATTCTGTCATGCTAATCAAACGTCTGCACGAATTTTTCACCGCGCCTATTTCCACAAATTCTAGACCGAGAGTTATTTTCTGGTTTGTTTTGAGCTTGACTTTTGCCACAATTTACGCTTCTCAAGTTCTCCAGAAAGCCTTTAGCAGTGAATATGTGGCACAGGATGATGCGCGGCAGTTTGTGTTTTGGATGCAGCGGTTTGTCGATCGCGAATTGCTGCGTAACGATTTAATGGCTGAGTATTATCAATCTATTACACCACCGGGATTTGCGAGTTTTTACTGGTTGATGGCAGTCATAGGTGTTGCGCCACTGCTGCTGAGTAAAATTTTACCAATGATACTGGGATTGGTGACAACAGTCTACGTTTTTGGCGTCTCGATGGAGATATTGCCGGTGCCAGCTGCGGGATTTCTCAGCGCATTGCTGTTGAATCACAGTATGTGGATGAGGAATGATGTATCTTCTGCGACTCCTAAAGCTTTCGCTTATCCGTTGTTTGCCGCGTTTTTATATTATTTGTTGCGGCGTTCGTGGATACCTACGTTGGTAGCGATCGCATTACAGGGGTTATTTTTCGCACCGATGGCGTTCATTTCTGGGGGTGTCTTGCTGCTGAGGTTGCTGAATTGGTCAAAGGGACGGCTGACATTATCGCGCGATCGCAAAGATTATCTTTTCAGCGTCACAGGATTAGGAGTAGCCTTTTTATCCCTGCTACCTTATGCGCTGGCTTCCTCTAAATTTGGCCCGCTGATTACAATTAGTCAAGCCAAGTTGATACCAGATTTTATGGCAGGTGCCAGAGTAAGCTTTTTTTACGATAACAATCCCTTGCGATATTGGTTTGCTGGGCCTGAAACTGGCATTTTTCCTTATGTTGGCCCCGCACAAATTTTTATAGGCATCTTATTACCAGTTTTACTGGCATTTCCGTCTCGCTTTCCTTTGACGAGTCAGGTGGCAAGCAAGATTAAAGTTTTAGGTGAAATTGCGATCGCATCCTTCGGGATGTTTTTCGCCGCACATCTGCTGATGTTTAAGCTTTATGGCCCTAGCCGATACACACAGCATAGCTTGCGGATCGTATTTGCGATCGCTTCCGCAATCCTATTAATTTTGTTAATGGATGCCGCCTTCCGATTTTATCGTCCCCCCGTTGCGGGGGGATTGAGGGGGGTAAGTCTTTTGCCTTTAATCTTTAGCTTTTTAATTTTATTTGCAGTAATATTTTATCCCAACTCTTTGAGATTCTTTCCAAGACCGGGATATGTAGTAGGTGAAGTTCCAGAACTTTACAAATTCTTGCAACAGCAACCGAAAGATAGTTTAGTAGCATCTTTATCATTAGAAGCCAATAACCTACCAACCTTTGCTCAACGACCAATTTTAGTCGCAAGGGAGTATTCGCTACCTTTCCACACAAAGTATTATGCTCAAATTCGCCAGAGAGTAATGGATTTGATTAACGCTCAATACAATCCCAATATCAACCAAGTGCGGCAATTTATTCAAAAGTATGGCGTGGATTTTTGGCTATTGGATAGTTCAGCGTTTACACCTGAGTATTTTAATGAAATGGATTCTGCTAACAGGCGTTGGATCGAGCTATATCAGCCAGCAGCAAAAGAAGCTATATTAAGGTTGGAACAAGGAACTATTCCCGCCTTATCAAAATTTGTCGATCGCTGTTCTGTTTTCGAGGGTGGTGACTTAATCATGCTAAAAGCCGAATGTATTCAGAAACCTGGTTTCTAAACAAACACCCTCCGAGAAACCCGGTTTCTCCAAGAAACCCGGTTTCTAAACAAACACAAAACCAACTTATTTTTCATGCTAATCAAAAGCTTGCACCAACTTTTAACCGTTCCTCTGGCCAAACCAACCAAAAATCAAGTACTTTTTTGGTTGGTTTTGAGCCTGATATTTACCATAATTTATGGCATTCTAGGACTTCAAAAAGGTTTAGGTCATGAGTACGTCGTTCAGGATGATGCGCGACAATATGTGTTTTTGATGCAGCGATTTGCCGATTCGCAGTTGCTGCCTAACGATTTAATTGCTGACTATTACCAATCAGTTACCCCTTGTGGATATAGCGCTATTTATCAGCTAATGGCAGGCGTCGGAATTTCGGCTTTACTGTTAAGCAAACTTCTGCCAATGGTACTGGGATTGATAACAACAGTTTACGCTTTTGGCGTTTCTATGCAAATCTTACCTTTACCAATTAGTGGGTTTATTTCTACGCTGTTGCTAAGTCAAAGTCTCTGGATGAAAGATGACTTGGTTTCTGCTACACCAAGAGCGTTTTTATATCCGGTTTTTACAGCATTTTTATACTATTTGTTACGGCGATCGTGGTTACCTTGCTTGGTGACTGTTGCACTACAAGGTTTATTTTATCCCTTAGTGCTGCCGATCTCCCTAGTTGTATTGTTCCTGCGGTTGTGGAATTGGGAAAAGGGATTACCTCGGTTATCAGGAAATAGGAAATATTATGTATTCTGCGCTCTAGCATTGGTAGTGGGTTTGCTATCAGTGTTACCATCAGTGCTAGCATCAGCTAAATATGGCCCAACTATTACGGGAAGTGTAGCTAGGACTTTACCGGAGTTTTTACCTGGAGGAAGATCTAAGTTTTTTCACAGCAATCTTTTGGTTTTTTGGCTAAATGGCAAAGACAGCGGTTTGTTGCCGTGGCTAAAGCCGCAATCAATTTTGGTGGGGTTTTCATTGCCATTTTTATTACGATATCCGTCGCGCTTTCCTTTAATTAAGCAGTTTAAAAGAAGCAGCTTCAAAATTTTGGGCGAAGTTATCTTGGCATCTTTGGTAATGTTTTTGGCAGCTCATGCGCTGCTGTTTAAACTTTATTGTCCCAGTCGTTATACCGAACATACCCTGCGAATTGTTTTGGCTCTAGCAGGCGGACTAGCACTCACCCTGTTACTGGATGCAGTTCTGCATTCCTTGACAGATGCCAAAGAGAATGGTAAGGAAATGGGATATAATTGGAAGCTGTGGGTGACTGGTGCGATCGCAGCAGCACTTATATTACACCCCAACTTTTTGAAGAACTTTCCTACAACTGCTTACAAAGTAGGTCGATCGCCAGAACTTTACCAATTTTTTCAAAAGCAACCAAAAGATATTACGATCGCGTCTTTAGAAGGCGAAGCGAATCTTCTCCCAACCTTTAGCAAACGCTCCATTCTAGTAAGTTCCGAATATTCTCTGCCTTACCATACAAAATACTACGCTCAGATACGCCAGCGTGCGATCGATCTAATCCATGCTCAATACACTCTAAATGGAGAAGAAATCAAAAGCTTTATTCAAAAATATGGCATAGATTTTTGGATGATAGAAGAGTTAGCTTTTACACCCCAGCATATAGAAAAAAATCCCTGGCTGATGCAGTATCAACCAGCAGCAAAAAACGCAATAACTAGATTACAGCAGGGAATTTATCCAGCTTTGGCAGAAGTCGCGCAGCAATGTACGGTTTTGAAGACAAACAGTTTAGTTGTAATGCCAGCAGAATGTATTATCCAGTCTTTGCCGAAAAACTGAAAAAGCTGGGTTTCTCGAAGAAACAAAAACCCGTGTTCTAGGTGGCTTGAGAAGCTATTCGCTGCAAGAGTTCGTCAACTTGTTTAGCTTTCTGAAATTCTCTTTGCTTCATAAATAATTCCTTGGCTTTTTTAAGGCTTTCTACTGCTTCCGCTTCCTTTCCTTGCTGCAACAAACCTAGTCCTAAATTAGTCAAAGCGTCTGCATATTCCGCATTAATTTGAATAGCTTCACGCCACTCGGTAATTGCATCTGGTATCTGACCTTGCCTAGCCAAAGCTACCCCCAAAGAGTTACGCGCTAGTGCGTGTTTGGAATTAATTTGAATTGCTTGACGGTATTCGGTGATAGCTTCATCTGTTCTGCCTAGACGGTCAAGAGCTACCCCTAATTTATAATGAGGTGTTGCCTCTTTAGGGTGCGATCGAGTCAATTGTCGAAATATAGATTCCGCACTTGCCACACTCCCTTGGCTAAAAAGCTGACTGCCGTAGATTACAATTTGTTCGTACCCAGACACTACAGGAGTACAATTTTTCTTGTTATTGGTAGCATTCAAGGAGCATCGTTGCAAGTCATTTCCTTTAATTTCGTAATCTCCTGGTTCGGCTGCGGGAAGCGGCTGAACATTCCTTGGCCGCGCATTTGGCTGCACGTTTAGGGCGGGTTGATCATCATCTATCTGCGCCAAAGTAGATTGTGGCAATAGACAAATAAAAACTCCCGACCCAGCTAAAACGCCTAAAACTATTCCAGTCACAGATTTAGTCAATGCTTTGTTCGCGCTGCTGTCTGTCTTCATAAGCCGAGGTTGACCTTTAAAAAATAGGGAATGGTTACACTGTAATTTAGCAGATCGCTTCTTCATCCAATTAGATCGCCTAATTAGACGAGTTGCTATATCCACCAGCAAAGAGACAATAGGAAGGTAAGTATACGAGAAAACCATGCAAACTGCATCCGTCGAGCTAGAGGCTAACCAGCTACTGCCGCTAATTCCCCGCGAAATTCTCTTTGGGAATCCCGAACGCACCAGTCCCAGGCTTTCGCCGGATGGTAAGTACTTAGCATATATTGCGCCCGACGAGAAGAATGTCTTACAGGTGTGGCTGCGAACCGTGGGAATGGAGGACGATCGCACGATCACTGCCGACAAAAAGCGCGGTATCCGGATTTTCTTCTGGACTTATAATGCCGATCGCCTGATTTATATGCAAGACTCGGACGGCGACGAGAACTTTCACCTGTTCTCAGTCCTAATTCGGCATTCCCAGGCAGAGCCGGGGAACGAGATTGTCCGCGATTTAACGCCATTCCAAAGCGTGAAAGCACAGCCTGTGGGACTTGACCCCAAATTCCCAGATGAGGTGCTGGTGGGGATGAACTTGAACAATCCCCAAAAGTTTGACGTTTACCGTGTCAACCTGAACAATGGTGCGGTTGAGTTCGATACCGATAACCCAGGTAACATTGTCAGCTGGACAGCTGATGCCAATTTCCAAGTCCGCGCAGCCGTAGCTAGCACATCCGATGGCGGTTCCGATCTTTTATTCCGGGAAACGACTGACAAAGAGTGGGAAACCCTGCGCCACTGGGGGCCAGATGAGGAAGGTGGGCCAGTCAGCTTCTCGGCTGATGGAAAAACCATTTATATTGAGGGCAATCATGATGCTAATGCCCAGCGTCTTTTGGCCCTAGACCTCTCGACTCGTGAAGAAAGCGTTATCGCCGAAGATCCCCAATACGATGTCGGCAGTGTAATGATTCAGCCGATAACGCGAGTCATCCAGGCGGTTTCTTTCTACAAAGATAAGCAAGAGTGGAACGTTTTAGATCGAAGTATCGCTGAGGATTTTGAGGCGATCGCAAAAGTCCGTCCTGGAGAATTCGCAATCAGCAGTCGCGACTTGGCAGACAAAAACTGGCTGGTGGCTTATCTTACCGACAATGGCCCGGTTTACTACTACGCTTACAACCGAGATACCAAAACCAGTACTTTCCTGTTCAGCAATCAACCCAAACTGGAAGGGTTACAGCTAGCGCCAATGCAGCCAGTTTCCTACGAGGCGCAGGACGGCTTGACTATCCACGGCTACTTGACGACCCCAGTGGGTATACCAGCCCAACATTTACCGACAGTCCTACTCGTTCACGGCGGCCCTTGGGCGCGGGATTACTGGGGTTATGATTCCGAGGCGCAATGGTTGGCTAATCGCGGTTATGCCGTGCTGCAAGTGAATTTTCGCGGTTCCACAGGTTACGGCAAAGCATTTTTGAATGCTGGCAATCGCGAATGGGCCGCCAAAATGCACGATGACTTGATTGACGCCGTTAACTGGTTGGTTGAAAAAGGCATTTCCGACCGCAGTAAGATTGCGATTATGGGCGGTTCTTACGGCGGTTATGCAACTTTGGTGGGGTTAACTTTCACGCCAGATGTGTTTGCCTGCGGTGTGGATATCGTGGGGCCGAGTAATTTGATTACCCTCTTGCAAACTATCCCGCCTTATTGGGAACCGCTAAAGGCGTCGATGTACCATCGCATCGGAAATATGGAGACGGAAGAGGAGTTTTTGAAGTCGCGATCGCCTTTATTCTTTATCGATCGCATCAAGAAACCTTTGCTAATCGGTCAAGGTGCCAACGATCCACGGGTGAAGCAGTCAGAAAGCGATCAAATTGTCGAAGCTATGCAGAAAGCTGGATTGCCGGTGGAATACGCCCTTTATACCGATGAAGGACACGGCTTTGCGCGACCGGAAAATCGCCTGCACTTCTTTGCCGTAGCAGAGGAGTTTCTCTCTAAATACTTGGGTGGTCGGTTTGAACCGATGACAGATATTCAGGGTCATTCCGCCGTGATTAAATAAGTTGGTAGGGTGGGCAATGCCCACCTTACTAAAACTTGTGGGCTTTGCTGTCGAATATAAATGTTTCCATATTCGTTCCTCAAATCGGATTTAATACCAAATCTGGGTTTGTTAACCCCTTTAATTTTTGGCCTAAACATTGTAGAGACGTTTCATGAAACGTCTCTACAGCCGATCGAGATAAAGGGGTTAATCGTTGCGGATTTGGTATAACTTGCTGACAGTTAGGCTGGCACTAAATCAATGACAACTAACTCAGGACGACACAAAAATCTAAGTCTTGGTGCAGCTCCTCGTTCCATACCGACGCCTCGCGAGACAATTAGGGTGCGTCCGTCGCCGATATCGGTGACACCAGCAGCCCATTTTCTAGGCACTCTGGACAATTTTATCACAGGCCCGATGAAAGGAAGTCGCACCTGACCGCCGTGCGTGTGACCTGCTACTAACAAATCGGCATTAATATTGCCTAAAGCAAAGTCAGGCGCATGACCGAAAGCGATGTGAAATTTTCCGCCGCATTCGGGTATTTCTAACTGGGGATTTCTAGAATCGTTCAGTGTTAGTCCGGTGATACAAATTTCGGGCATCACTACCCTTCCACTATTTTGAAATACTTTTACGGGCAACCCATCAAAAATATGCGGCCATTCCTGATAAAACTCCTGATCTCCTTCCACAGCATACACGCCAAATTTGGCACCGAAATTGATTTCTTTGAGAAAAGTGTTGATCTGGTTACGGAGTTTTTCTCGGCGAGAAGTGTTGTATAGCTGGATATAATCTCCGGGAAGAAGTATCAGGTCTGCTTTCCGATCGATCGCTTTCAGCAAAGTTTGTCGCTCATATTCACCCCAAACATCGGTCTGAAAGTCAGCGATGGCAACTATTTTGATTGGGTTTGCCAGTTTAGGCGTACTCAACCGAACGTGCGATACTTCTAACCAATAGGGTTCGATCGCAAACGCATCAATCCCAATACCACCAATGATTACAGCTATGACAGCGCAGGCGATCGCGATTTTTTTTACAGATCGGCGCAGTGCGATCGCCAAACCGCTCCAAATGATGAAACCATGCAAGAATATTCCGTAGCCTATCAGTCTGGCAATTCCAAACAAATTTTCTCCCAGCAATACCGCCAAAAACAATCCCATCAAGGTTAATAAACCTACGCAGGCGCACAGAGTCCACGCGGTTTGCTTGCGGCGGAAAAATAACAATACCGCTATGTCAGCGACGATTAAGATGGAGTTGTAGAGGAGATTTATTTTCAAAGACATATTCATTAACTTTTTTAGCAGTAGGGTGGGCAATGCCCACCCTACTATTTTTACACTCAATTTTGTTCCTTAAACCGACCTAATAACTCTTGACGGTCAGATTGCATAATCAACTGTGTCGCTTCCTTTGTAGGCAATTGAATCAAAGGCGAGATAATCTGCGATAACGCTTCATCAATTGCCCCAAATTTTACCTCTAGCATACTCTCAATCATCAGACGCTTTTCTTGTTGTATTCCTTGTTGTATTCCTTGTTGTTCTCCTTTTTTGAGAGCTTCTTGTTCCCATTGCAAGTAAAGAGGTGATAACTTCATAATTAAACTCCGTTCGTCTGGATCTAAACTTTCTGTTGTTTGCAAATTAGCTTGGAAGTTGGTCAGTAACTTGAGGATATTCGATCGCAATGGATGCGTTGAAAGTACCTGTAGTTCATCAATTGCCTCCTCTTGCACTTTCTCTCTGCCTAAAAGTCTCAGCCAAAGAGTAGCTTCAGTTTTCGGTAACTGATGAATCACCACAATCGCCGTCCGCAAATAGTCTGCCAGAAAATAGATTCCCGCTCCCCAGTTTTCTAGATCGATTCTAGCGCTAAATCCGTTGAGGATGGATTCTGAGGCGGTTGGGGAAAGAATCCACAGACGAGGTAAAGTTTCCTCCGAAAGGCGCTCTTTTTTTCGATTCGCTTCTCGCTGCAACTCCCCTCGCAGGGTGAGAAGTTTTAAGAGGCAATTACAGATATCGGTAGGAGTAGCTGCATTGCGGAACGGTTCAAACACAGAAGGCGTTGCAGCTAACTGACCGAGTAATCCTAATACCTCTGTATTGGTTGTGGGGGCAAACCAAACGTCTATTTCCCGGACTTCGGCACTTACGCGACGAGGCGCTTTCACCTCCCCAAAAGGCGCTAACAGTTCCTCTAGATAATCTTTAGCAAATTGATCGTGGATAAATCGTGTCATTGAATTTTAGATTGAGTTTAACACATCAGAGGATGAAGAAGAGGTTTGGGGATGGGAAAGGGCGATCGCAATCTGGCGTGAAAAAGCCATCGCCTGTGGAAGTTTAGAAGAATTTTTCACCCTACAGAGTTTCATACAGCAGCTTGCAGTCGGATGAATTACACTCCAGAAACCCGGTTTCTTGAAGAAACCGGGTTTCTATTTACCTCACTCACCTGCAAAGCGCTGTAAAGTTAAGATTGCTCTTATCTTTTCGCAGGAAGGTAGTAATTGTTCAATCAAGCTCCTTCCCGCAATTTATCCAAAACTCCCCGATCTTCTAAAGTAGAAGTATCTCCAGAAACTTCTTGACCGGAAGCTAGATTTCGCAACAAACGTCGCATAATTTTGCCCGATCGCGTTTTCGGTAAAGCATCGGTAAAGCGAATTTCTCCAGGACGTGCGATCGCGCCAATTTCACGGACAACGTGCTGCTTCAGTTCTTTGTTCAGTTCGTCACTTGCTTCATACGTACTTTCCAAAGTCACAAAAGCGACAATATCTTCACCTTTGAGTTGATCCGGTTTACCCACCACAGCCGCCTCAGCAACGGCAGGATGAGACACCAAAGCCGACTCGACTTCCATTGTACCGAGGCGGTGTCCGGCAACATTTATCACATCATCTACGCGCCCCATCACCCAGAAGTAGCCATCTTCATCGCGTCTGGCACCATCGCCAGCAAAGTAAAAATACTGGCCATCTTTAGGCGGAATATGTTCCCAATAAGTGCGGCGGAAGCGATCGGGATCGCCGTATAATGTCCGCATCATCCCAGGCCAAGGATATTTCACCGATAGATAGCCACCTTCATTATCCCCAACCGGGTTACCATCCAAATCGACAACATCGGCGATAATGCCGGGGAAGGGACGGGTAGCAGAACCGGGTTTAGTCGCGATCGCACCAGGTAGCGGCGTAATCATAATCCCGCCAGTTTCCGTCTGCCACCAAGTATCCACGATCGGACAGCGTTCCCCACCAATCACCCGGTGATACCACATCCAAGCTTCCGGGTTAATCGGTTCGCCTACGGTTCCCAGCAAGCGCAGAGAAGACAAATTTCTGGCGTTGGGCAACTGTTCGCCCGCTTTGATGAATGCCCGAATCGCGGTAGGCGCGGTATAAAAAACAGTGACGCCGTGCTTTTCAATCACATCCCAAAAACAACCGGGATTCGACGCACGCGGCGCACCTTCATAGATCAGCGTCGTTGCACCGTTGGATAAGGGGCCATAAAGTACGTAGCTGTGTCCCGTAATCCAACCTATATCAGCGGTACACCAATATACATCGGTGTCTTGAATGTCGAAAATCCACTTGGTTGTTATGTGGGTGTATAAGTTATAACCACCTGTGGTGTGTACGACGCCTTTCGGTTTGCCGGTGCTGCCGCTGGTGTAGAGGATGAACAGCAAGTCTTCGCTGTCCATCGGTTCGGCTGGACAATCGGCGGAGACACCTTTTTGCAAGTCGTGCCACCAGCGATCGCGCCCCGATTCCATGTGTATTTCTTGACCAGTACGCTTGACAACGACGACATCTGTGACAGTTGGTACAGCGCCATTTGCCAAAGCTTTGTCTACTTGTTCTTTGAGAGGAACGATCGCATCTTTGCGCCAACCCCCATCAGCGGTGACTACCACTTTAGCTTGTCCGTCGATGAGACGATCGCGCAACGCCTCCGCGCTGAAACCGCCAAACACAACCTTGTGAGGTGCGCCAATTCTGGCACAGGCTAACATTGCGATCGCCGCTTCCGGTATCATCGGCATATAGATACCGACGCGATCGCCTTTTTGTACACCTAGCTCTTTTAGCACATTGGCAAACTGACAAACTTCCCGGTGCAGCTGTGCGTAAGTGAGAGTGCGGGTGTCTCCCGGTTCCCCTTCCCAAATCAAAGCGGCCTTATTTTTGCGCCAAGTGGTGAGGTGTCTATCCAGACAATTGTAGGAAATATTGATTTTGCCGTTAACAAACCACTGAGCAAAAGGTGGTTGCCAATCTAACACCGTATCCCACTTCTGGAACCACTCTAACTCTTGTTCTGCCAATTCGGCCCAAAACTTCTGCGGATCGGCTTTAGCGCGATCGTATAGTTCCTGATAATCCTCTAAACTCTTGATATGAGCCTTTTGCGAGAATTCAGCAGCGGGATGGAATAGACGTTTTTCTTGCAGGACTGATTCGATCGTTGATTGTGACATAGTTTCGATCTGTACTTATATTTACTCCTGAATTTTCTATCTTGCCGCAAATCTGTACCAAAGTAGTTTTAGTTTTTTTAAGTTTTGTAGCCAACTGGTTCGTTATAATTGTCAATTAGTGATTAGTAAAGTTTCAATATGTTAGTATTTGTCATCCCTCTCAAAAGTCCCAAGGTTTCCAAATCCTGGGAACTCGTCTCTAAGTTATTAGAAAGAACCTTAAAATCGGTATGTAATCAGACTTCCTCCGATTTTAGAGTTATTGTCGTCTGTCATCAAAAACCACAGATTGAATTTAATCATCCTCACATTACCTATATTGAAGTTGATTTCCCAATCCCAGGACAAGACTATCAATCTAAAAGTTTAGATAAAGGGCGCAAAATTTTGCATGGATTATTTTATGCAAGGGAATTTAACCCATCTCATACTATGGTTGTAGATGCTGATGATTGTGTTAGTAAACATTTAGCAAAATTTGTCACTCAAAATCCTCAGAGTAATGGATGGTTTTTCAATCCAGGCTATGTGTATCAGACAGGTAAAAAATTGATTTATTTTCGCAAAAAAGCCTTTAACAAGTTGTGCGGAACTTCCAATATTATTAGATATGATCTACACAAATTGCCTGATGATATAAACCAGGATTATCCAGAACTTAATAAATATTATGACAACCATAGTCATGTCGAAGATCAGATGGTCAAAAGAGGAAATCCTCTCGAACCATTACCATTTATAGGTGCTATATACATAATTGGAAACCAAGAGAATATCTATTTGCAAGGTGATAGTATGTTTATGGATAAAAATAAAGATAAAGGAATTTTATGGAAAATTAAATACTTCCTTAATTATCGGCTTTTCACAAAATCAATTCGAGAAGAATTTGGATTTTATGATATGATATTGTTAAGTAATATCACAAGTGAGTTATAAGTGAACAAAATACCATGTATAATTTTGTGATTATCGGCGGTGGAATAGTTGGTCTTTCTGCTGCTATGGCTATTAGTCAGCACTATCCAAAAGCACGCATTGCAGTGTTAGTTTCCATCCAGACCACCAATTATTGTCCAGTCTTAGGTTGATAGCCAAAATTGAATTTTAATATCTGGAGGTGATTTCGATGAAAACAGTAATATTAGCAGGGGGATTGGGTACTCGCTTAAGCGAAGAAACCACAATTAAGCCAAAACCAATGGTAGAAATTGGGGGACAGCCAATTCTCTGGCACATAATGAAGATTTATTCGGCTTATGGCATTAACGACTTCATTGTTTGTTGCGGTTACAAAAGTTATATGATAAAAGAGTATTTCGCCAACTATTTTATGCGGATGTCTGATGTCACATTTGATTTGCAATTTAATCAAATAAACATTCATAAAGGTTATGCCGAACCCTGGCGCATCACGTTGGTAGATACAGGCGAAAAAACCATGACTGGCGGAAGATTGAAGCGAATCCGAGATCATATTGGCAATGAAACTTTTTGCTTAACTTACGGTGATGGAGTCAGTGATGTTAATATCATTAAGTTAATAGAATTTCATCGACAACAAGGAACCTTGGCAACCTTGACTGCTGTTCAGCAACCCGGACGTTTCGGAGCAATTTCTTTGGGAAAAGATCAAACTATCATCAGCAGTTTTCATGAGAAGCCAGAAGAAGATGGGGCCTGGATTAATGGGGGGTACTTTGTTGTAGAACCTAAAGCGATCGATTACATTACTGATGACGCCACAGTTTGGGAACAAGAACCGATGCAGAAACTTGCTTCTGAAAAACAATTATCAGCATATAAGCACGATGGATTTTGGCAACCAATGGATACGCTTAGGGATAAGAATTACCTCGAAAATATTTGGGATCAAGGAAATGCACCCTGGAAAAGTTGGTAAAAAAATCAATTTCAAATATTTTTTAGCCAAGAGTTAGCTGGGGATAAATTTTGTAGTGATAAACAGGTGGATTAATGGATTATACATTTTGGAAGAACCAAAAAGTTTTGATTACTGGTTATACCGGCTTTAAAGGTAGTTGGCTATCACTGTGGTTGCAAAGCTTGGGAGCAATAACGATTGGATATGCCTTGCCAGCACCGACAGAACCCAGTTTGTTTGAACTGGCAAATGTTGAGCAAGGAATGGTTTCTATCGTCGGAGATATTCGCGATTTGGAAAATCTCAAAACTGTGATGGAAGAACATCAGCCAGAGATTGTTTTTCATCTAGCGGCACAACCGTTGGTGCGTTATTCCTATCAGCATCCAGTTGAGACTTACACAACAAATATCATCGGAACAGTAAACGTTTTGGAAGCAGTTCGCCATACTCCAAGCGTCCGAACAGTGGTGATGATCACCAGCGATAAATGCTATCAAAATAAAGAATGGGTTTGGGGATATCGAGAAAATGAAACATTGGGAGGTAGAGATCCCTATTCCAGCAGCAAAGCTTGTGCAGAAATAGTAATTGCTGCCTATCGAGATTCTTATTTTTCTGCGGCTGATTACGATCGCCATAGGGTAGCATTAGCAAGTGTCAGAGCAGGTAATGTCATCGGTGGCGGTGACTGGGCGGCAGATCGGTTAATACCGGATATCATGCGGTCATTTATGATGGGGCAATCACTCCTAATTCGCAACCCCCATGCTACTCGTCCTTGGCAGCACGTTTTACAACCTTTGAGCGGTTATTTATGCGTGGCCGAACATTTGTGGAAATATGGGCCAGAGTACGCTGAAGCTTGGAACTTTGGCCCTAACGAAGAAGATGCCAAACCTGTTGCTTGGATTGTAGAGAAGTTAACAAAATTATGGGGAGATGGAGCTATTTGGGAATTAGATGCAGCGCATCATCCCCACGAAGACAATTATCTGAAACTTGATTGCTCGAAAGCAAAAGCTAAATTAGGCTGGCAACCAGCATTATCCTTGGATCAAACTCTCGAATGGATAGTAGAATTTTACCAAAGCTATCTAAAGGAGCAGAATATTCGAGAGCTTGTGGAAGACCAAATTAAGCGCTACCAAAGCCTAGAAGAAAAGTCAATTTACCTCGCTCGTTAATAACTCCTCCGCCTGCTTTATCAGTGAATTAAATTATGCAATTTACAGAAACACAGTTGAAAGGAGCTTTCTTAGTCGAGATCGAAAAGATATCCGATCAGCGAGGCTTTTTTGCGCGGATATTTTGCGCGAAGGAATTTGAAGAGCGAGGATTGAAACCACCTGTTGCCCAAACAAACTTATCTTTTAACCCCAAAAAAGGTACGCTGCGAGGGTTACACTATCAAATTGCTCCGGTAACAGAAGCAAAATTGATTCGCTGTACGAAAGGCGCTATTTATGAAGTAATTGTAGATATGCGTCCTGAATCGCCTACCTATCTATCTCATATTGGTGTAGAATTAACAGATGAAAACCACCGTGCTTTGTACGTGCCGGAAATGTTTGCCAATGGCTACCAAGCTTTGACAGATGGATCTGAGGCAATCTATCAAGTAAGTGAGTTTTATACTCCTGGGTACGAACGAGGTCTGCGTTATGACGATCTAGTTATTAATATAAATTGGCCGCTATCGGTGAGTGAAATTTCGTCAAAAGATGCGAGTTGGCCATTGTTGGAATCGGTTCTTATAGGAGGAGAAAAATGATCATTGTCGATCGAGCACTGCAAGCACGCGCAGAAGCAGGAAACCCCATCAAAGTAGCAATGATTGGTGCTGGAGCTATGGGGCGAGGAATTGCCAATCAAATTATCAATTCAGTGCCGGGAATGAATCTGGTAGCTATCTTTAACCGACACTTGGATAAAGCAAAACGAGCTTATAATGAAGCGGGAGTTGAAGAGGTTACAGTTGTTAATACCCTTGCCAATTTAGAAGATGCGATCGCTAACGGGAAATATACTATAACTGACAATGCCATGTTATTGTGCCAAGCAGAAGGCATCGATGCTTTAATTGAAGTGACTGGTACGATCGAATTTGCTGCTAAAGTGGTGATGGAAGCGATATCTTATCGCAAACATATCATTCTGATGAATGCCGAATTAGATAGCACGATCGGCCCTATTTTGAAAGTTTATGCCGATCGCGCAGGAGTCATTATCACTGCCTGTGATGGCGATCAACCAGGGGTACAAATGAACCTTTATCGGTTCGTTAAAAGTATCGGTTTAAACCCTCTTTTATGCGGAAATATCAAAGGACTACAAGACCATTATCGCAACCCCACTACCCAGGAAGCTTTCGCCAAACGCTGGGATCAAACGCCGCAGATGGTGACAAGTTTTGCTGATGGTACTAAGATATCTTTTGAGCAAGCGATCGTTGCTAACGGCACAGGCATGAGAGTAGCAAAACGCGGGATGTTGGGATACGAATACTCCGGTCATGTTGATGAAATGACTAATATGTATGACGTTGACCAACTAAAAGAATGGGGTGGCATTGTAGACTACGTTTTAGGTGCAAAACCAAGTCCCGGTGTCTTTATATTTGCTACCAACGACGACCCCAAACATCGTCATTATCTCAATCTTTATAAATTGGGTGAAGGCCCCCTATACAGCTTCTACATCCCTTACCATCTTTGCTACTTTGAAGTACCAATATCAGTAGCTAGAGTTGTGTTGTTTCAAGATGTCATATTAGCACCTTTGGGTGGTCCGATCGTAGATGTGGTTGCAACCGCTAAAATTAATCTAAAAATAGGAGAAACTTTGGACGGCATCGGCGGTTATATGGCTTACGGTCAGTGCGAAAATTCTTCTATTGTAATAGAAGAAAATCTACTACCAATGGGTCTAGTTGAGGGTTGTCGCCTCAAGAGAGATATTGCTAAAGACCAAGTATTAACTTACAATGATGTAGAATTGCCGTCAGGGATACTTTCCCATCAACTGCGCTCAGAACAGAATAATTATTTTGCTCCTGCCAAAAAGTGTTAGTTAAATAATAAAAACGTTAAGTTCAGCAAAAATATCACGGACAAACTAAGGATATATCTTACCATGAAAAGCTCTCGCTGTGGTTTCTGTAACAACCTCATTCAACACAATTTTGCTGATTTAGGAATGTCACCGATAGCAAATGACTATTTAAGTCAAGATCAGCTTAATCGTGTCGAAAAATTTTATCCAATTCGTGCTAATGTTTGCGAAAAATGTTTTTTGGTGCAACTAGAAGAAATCGAGTCGCCAGAATATATGTTTGGTGATGGTAACTACCCTTACTTTTCTTCTTATTCGGATAGTTGGCTAAAACACGCCAAAGCTTATAGCGATATGATTGTCGAAAAATTGGGGCTTAACCAAAATAGTCAAGTTGTGGAAATTGCCAGTAATGATGGTTATATGCTCCAATATTTTCAGGAAAAACAAATTCCTGTTTTAGGAGTAGAACCTGCTGGTAATGTAGCCAAAATAGCACAAGAAAAAGGCATTCCTGTTATTGTCAGATTTTTTGGCGTGGAAACGGCTAAAGAAGTGGTTTCTCAAGGTAAACAAGCCGATCTTTTATTAGGAAATAATGTCTTAGCTCATGTACCGGATTTAAATGATTTTGTGGCTGGGATGAAGCTTGTTTTAAAAGCGTCCGGTATTTTGACAATGGAATTTCCCCATTTATTGCAGATTGTAGAACAAAATCAATTTGATACAATTCACGAAGAACATTTTTCTTATTTGTCTTTGTTAACTGTTGAAAAAATATTTGCTACTCACGGCTTAACGCTATTTGATGTAGAGGAAATTCCGACTCATGGAGGTTCTATCCGCATTTACGGCAAGCATGAAAATGCGACAAATCAAATTGTCAGCGATCGCATCAATCAGTTAAAACAAAAAGAAATTCAAGCTGGATTAGATCAAATAGAAACTTATCTAAACTTTGGCGAAAAAATTAAAGAAACTAAGCGCAAACTGTTGAGTTTTCTGATTGAAGCTAAAGCAGCAGGAAAAGTGATCGCCGCCTACGGTGCGCCATCCAAAGGCAATATCCTGCTCAATTATTGCGGTATTCGTACAGATTTTATCGATTACGTGGTAGATCGCAATCCCCACAAACAGGGACTCTTTCTACCCGGAACTCATATCCCAATTTTCTCCCCAGATAAAATCTTTGAAACCAAGCCAGATTACTTATTAATTCTGGCTTGGAATCTGAAAGATGAAGTGATGGAACAGATGGCAAAAATTCGTGAATGGGAAGGAAAGTTTATCGTGCCAATTCCAGAAGCAAAAGTTTATCCCTGAAGGTAAAAAATTTATGAAAGTATGCTACTTAATTCAAAGCCATAATAACCCAGAACAAGTCTGTAGACTGGCTAGAATTATCAAAATATCTAGCCCTAATTGCCAGGTGCTGATCAGCCATGATTTTAGCACTTCTTATTTAGATATAGCCCCTTTGAGCGACTTATCAGGAGTAGATTTGATTAAAAGAAATAAACCACCAATCAGAAGTGAGTATTCTTTCTTTGAGGTTTATCTAGAGGCGCTAGACTGGTTGTTTGAACATAGTTCCGACTTCGACTGGTTAGTTTATCTCTCAGGACAAGATTATCCGACTCAACCTTTATCTAAATTTGAGGAATTTCTGAGTAACACCGAATATGATGCTTTTATTCAACACTGGAAAACTGGCCCTTGGCATCCCCAAAATAGAGGCTATACCCGATTCTACTACCAATACTACTTTTATATCCCAAAATGGCTGCATCCGGTAGTAAAAAAAATTTCCCGAATCAACCAAATCCAATCAATAATTCATATTTTCACTACTTTTGGAATGCGGGTAGGAGTAAAGTCATTTTCTATTCCTTTTAATGATAATTTTGTATGTTACGGAAATGTTACTTGGTGTAGCATTTCCCGCAAATGCCTTAAATATTTGAAAGAGTTTCTGAGAAATAATCCCAAGTTAGTTAATTATTACAAAAGAACAATTGCGCCAGAAGAATCTATAATAGCAACTGTATTAGCTAACAACAAATCATTCAATTTATGCGATAATGATATGCGTTATGTAGTGATAGGCGATCGCCAAACTGGTCACTATAAAATTATGACGATAGAAGATTACCCAAACATGACTAACGGTAATTTTTATTTTGCTAGAAGATTCGATCCAAACAGCGAAATTCTCGACCTGCTCGATCCAAAAATATTGTCATAGGATTTTAATCCCAGGCGGGCTGTGTGACTGAAAAATTGTGGCAGAATAAAGCAAACTGAGCTAAAAATAAATAACTACTCCCTTAGTTTTGATTTTCTCCCCAGACATAATTGCACTTACCAAATCAATTCGAGAAGAATTTGGATTTTATGATATTGTTGAGTAGTTTCACAAGTGAGTTATAAGTGAGGAAATACTCATGTATAATTTTGCGATTATCGGCGGTGGAATAGTTGGTCTTTCGTACTTAGTGTGCTAAAATGTTATAATAGCGCCGAACAATAGGACATTTAGAATCAATTATGAAAAGAATAATGACAAAATTACTAAATTTACCTGGTGTCATGGTAGAAGAGAGCAAAGAAACAGAAGAAATATTAATATGATCGGTAAGAGTAGAGAAAAAAACAGCCAATTGTCCCCGTTGTGGTCAGACTTCTCATCGTCTTCATCAAAATAAAATAGTAAATCTCTGGGAGAAGGGACATTAGGACTAATTGACTGGTTAAAGAAAGCCGAACCATATTATCGAAATAGTGTAGCAACAATTAAGCGATGGTTCCCAGAGGTATTAGGGTATTTTGAAAAAAGGACAACGAACGGGATAGTAGAAGGAATTAATAATAAATTAAAATTGTTAAAACGTTGTGGATTTGGATTTAGAAATTTTAATAATTTTGAAATACGAGCTTTACTCTTATGGCATTTTCATAACATTTTAGCACACTAAGTACGGAAGAACCCAATTTGCTACAATAGCAACAATTAGCAGAATAATACTCTACTTTTGAGTTGTGCCATCAGGCATAATAGCGCCAGTCAACTTTGCATTTTGTAAGTTTGCGCCAGTCAGTTTTGCATCTTTTAAGTTAGCTTTTTCTAGGTTTGCTTCTCTCAAGTTTGCTCCACGAAAATCTGCTGAAGTTAAATCTGCACCACTCAAGTTAGCTGCATATAGACTAGCCCCAGAAAGATTAAGACCACTCAAATTTTGTCCGCTTAAATTTGCGCTCTGAAAGTTAAGCTGAATTAAACTTAATCCAGTTAAGTTAGCGCCGCTTAGGTTTGCTCCACATAAGTTAGCCCCAGTTAAGTTAGCATAATACAACTGTGTCTCCCTCAAGATTGCTTCACTTAGATTCGCATCAAATAAATTTGCACTGTGCAAATTTGCTTTGCTAAGATTAGCACCACTAAAGTTAACTTCAATCAAATAAGCATTAGTTAGGTCTGTGCTACTCAAATTTACTCGTTGCAAGTTTGCCCCATTTAAGTTAACCTCTTTAAAAGATTTCCCACTCAAATCAACTCCAGCCAAATTAATCCCAGTAAAATCTCTTTCTTCCTCCTCATATCGCTTCAAAAATTCCTCAGCACTAACAACAGGTTCCTGATTTTCCTCAGTAGAATCACCAATATTGTCATCTTGAACAGGTGCGATATTATCGTTATTTACAGAACTGACAACAGCCTGTTGACTTGTAGGCTGAATATCCACAGCCTCAGTACGAGTCGAAGGTGTCACAGATAAGTTAGCCTGTGAAGGCGGTGACTGCTTTAGATGTTCTTCCCGCAGTTTACGGTCAATTTTTTCCAGTTCCCAATTAATTTTTTCCAATTCATCATTAGTATCAACCGCCTCCTTAGTTACCGATGACTTAGAAGATTGAGTAATATGGGAGTCGCCGCTTGCACCAACACCCCCATCCCGTTGCTGTTGCAACTTCAAAATCTTCCGCCGCAAACCTTCCAACTGCTGCAATTCAGGGCGATTATTAAACTGTTCTGTCAAATCATCTAGCTGGCGTTTCAGTTTTTGAACATATTGCTTGACAACCTTTTGTTGTTCTTCCAGTTGTTCAATGCGGGAAACCAAAGACGCCACATCAAATTCTTGGTCAGCCATTTTAGTAAATATCTAGGGATTTACAAATATTTTACCCAATTTCGCCACCTATCTGAATCAGTAGGGAGATTCGTAGCACGAATACCCAGATTTTTCCATAAAAATGATGTTCTTGAAAATAGCGATCGCTAGTACAACCAAAAACCCCATAGCGCTAAAGCGCAACAACTTACCTAACTACATACCTACTGTTTCTTCTTCGTCAGATTCTAGCACGACATCCTCATACAAAAGTTCGAGCGCACACCGAAAATCAACACTACTTAAATAAACTTCCTCTCCTTCCATATAAGTATAAAGTTCCCAAATTCCTCGATCGTTTAATCTAAAAACTTCAACATTTATCTGTTCTGCACTGATTAAAACATATTCTCTGAGAGTGGAAATGCGACGATATTGTTGGAATTTCTTACCACGTTCGAGTAGCGTCTCCGTAGGAGAATCGAAACTTTCCGTACTAGGAGAAAGAACCTCGACAATTAGACAGGGATGATAAATAACTTTGCGGGCGTTTTTGTCTCGTTCGTCACAAGTTACTGTGACATCAGGATAGTGAAATGGGCCTTTTTCAGATACACCCAGTTTGGCATCTGCCATAAATACTTTACACCCGTTACCCCTGACGTGAGATTTTAGCGCTGAAGCTAAATTAAGGGCGATCGAATTATGGGGAAGCGTTCCCCCAGTCATGGCAAACACTTCGCCGTTGATATATTCGTATTTAATAGGTTGTTGTTCTTCCCAATCTAGATATTCTTGGGAACTCATGTATTTAGATTCAGGAGTAACTACCATAGTAAACCTCCTTATGCAGTTGGAAAAATTGAGAGATGCGATCGCTTATCCCATGTCATAAATTATACAACTTGATTAACCACCGCTACCTTTTTGCGTGTACGTAATCCACAAAATAAAACTTCGGTTCCAACCAAAATTTCAGCCAACAATAAACCCCTAAACTCAACAAAGCTACCACTATCAAAGGCAGACCAAACTTCAGTCTAACTGCATCTGGGAAAACAGCCACAACGGGAACAGTAATAGCCACATATCCTAACAGCGCTATTTTGATCCGCTTTATCTTTAAAACCGCTGTTCGACAGCTATCGCAATGCTGAGTATGCTGTCTATATCTGTCTAGCACAAACTGACGATTGTCGGAGATTTCCTGTTTTTCTTTAACAGCGATTCCCACTTCTTCCCAAGGTAACTTTCCTTGGCTATACTTATCAAACCACTTGCGAAACTCGATTACCAAACGGTCAGCACTTGTCGGTAATTTATATGCAGTTTGCCAATTTTCTTTTTGTTGTTTTTGTTGCAGAAAATACTCTTGCTGTTGAAGTAAAATCATATCTCCATCTAATACCGCATTCCGGTTGTTAATATGATCCCACCAACGGGGAGTTAACTGAAGAACCCTTTTGGCAAAATTACGCGGAAACTGTCCAACTATTCTGGATTTACCGGGAGATATAGGTATACAATAAGTAACTAGGCCAACCTGCTTTGTTTCACCAAATTTAATAGCATATTCCAAGCGACAAGGCGGTTCAAATGTAATTGAACCTAAAGGTGTTGTTGCTTTAATTAAATCAGGATTTGATTCCTCAATTTTAATGGGAATTGGTGTAGCTTTTTCTCGATTTCCCTGAATTCCGTGATGAGCAAAAGCGACATGACTGGGGTCAGCTACATTCTCAACTAACGTTTGCCAATCATACTCCAAATCTCGCACAAACGAAGACCAAACAAACCCTTTACTTGTATCTACTTGAGGGGATAATGGTAACGGAACGGTACTAGCTAGTGCGGTTGAATTAACATCTGGCCATACCCAAAGTAAATCTTGCTCCTGACGAGTTGGTAGCGCCGTTGCACAGAGATATTTTTGCTTTTCAATAACCAATTCGGGATTTTCTGCTTGGGGAATACGAGTACAAATTCCTTCGGCATCAAATTCCCAACCGTGATAGCTGCACATTAAATTACCCGTTTTTTCATCCACACGCCCCTCACTCAAAGGCGCTAAGCGATGGGGACATCGATCTAAAAATACACGGTATGTCTCGGATGACTTGGGCTTCCAGATTACCAAAGGCACTCCTAAAAGAGTTACTGCTGTTGGTAGATTTGGGTCAAGGTCTTCGATAGGTGAAAGCGGATACCAATGTTGGAAGAAGTTGAACTGTGATGTCATTTGGCAACTAGCTATAGGACTGGTTTTTTTCAGTATACCCGATTATTCCGGTTTCTTGTGCCAGTTCCCATCCTCGCCTTTTTCATATTTGTGCTTTACGGCACCCCAGGCAACTTTAAAAGCAGTTTCTTCCTCGTCGTACTCTTCAGTAGCATTATTAAAGGCCGCTAGGAAAATTTCCTGGGCGTGTTTGGGTAAGTGATTTTTTACCGAGTCTGGTAACTCTTCAATTTGTTGATATGGCATAAATAGATTTTCCTTACTACACTTCGCACTGGCATAAACCGTTGGTTGAGTTGCTAATGGCTAATAGGAATAAACAATTAGCAAACTTTTCATTAGCAGTTTCAAATTTACCGCGTATATTATAAACTAATTCCAGATTGTTATCTCCAAAATAAAAATTCATGCGTCTTAGGGCTGAAAAATAGAGTGTGAGCTTTGAGCAACGAAGAATCTGTTTTAAAACCCTCTCCCTCTCGCCAGCACGAAGCTAGCTGAAAAAACCTACACAATCAGCTATCTATAGGTCAATATATTAGAGTCAGCTTAAAAATGAGGCTGCTTGGTGGTGAAGCTGGGAGATAGATTAAATGTCATGGACGCCCTTATGCGATCGCATCGATCGCTTACCCCTGATTCTGGCTGGCCCAATCTTGCGGCGAACAGAACCAGATGCTGTGACCGTTTGGGTAGCTTTGAAAGAACCGGCAGAAGTCACGCTCAAGGTTTACTCTACAGACAATGGTGAAACCATCATCGATCGGCTTGTATTAATCGGTTCCCGCGCCACAGTCCAGCTGGGCAAATATCTTCATGTCGTCGCCGTGACAGCCAAGGCAAATCCCTCAAACTCAGGATTGCGACTGGAACCAGGGCAAATCTATGCTTACGACATGGATTTTGGCAATAGCAATCTTCTACAAGCCCTGCGTTCAGAAAAGTCTTTTCCTAACGTCACAATTAGCTATTTCGAGCATCAGATGCCTACTTTTGCTATGCCGCCAGATGACTTAAATCATCTGCAAATTGTACATGGTTCTTGTCGCAAACCACACGGCGGCGGACAGGATGCGCTCACAATATTAGATGACCTAATTTTACAATATGCGAATCAGCCAAACTCTAGACCGCAGCAACTATTTTTTACAGGAGATCAAATCTACGGTGACGATGTTGCAGACCCGCTACTGTGGATGCTGATAGATGCAGGCGACACGCTGCTGAGTTGGCAAGAAAAGCTGCCGATTAAGAGACATCCAACTCTGGGTTATCAATACATGAATCCCAGCGAGTTGAAGCCCGGTCAACGCAGCGAACTGGCTAGAGATTGCGGTGGTTTTACAGCAATGCTTGTCAATAAACCGGAGAAGGCTAAAAGTCACTTGTTTGGTTTAGGCGAATATTTGGCAATGTATTTGTTTGTGTGGTCGCCTATACTTTGGCCGAATCGCTTACCTGAAAACCCAGATGTTAAAAAAGATTCTCAGGCGGCGAAGTTGTGGTCTAAAGAAGCGTCAATTATTGAAGGATTCAGTCGAGATTTGTCTAAAATTAGGCGCTTGCTTGCTAATATCCCAACTTATATGATTTGCGACGATCATGATGTCAGCGATGACTGCTATCTAAATCGAGAATGGTGTAACCGCGTATTCAGCAAGCCGCTTGGCAAACGTACCGTGCAAAATGCGTTGCTGGCATATTCTGTGTTTCAAGCTTGGGGAAATACGCCGGAACAGTTCCAAGATGGACAGTCAGGAGAAAAGTTATTAGAGGATGCTAAAAAGTGGTCAATTTCAGCAGGAACTGATGATATTGCCTGGTCAAATATTTCCAAATACTTAGGGATTCCTCAGTTAGATTATGAAACTAATTTACCTAAGCTACAAGAAGACGAAGATAGTCTGATTTTAAATCGCGATTATCCCGATGAAACTAAAGCTTTAGACTGGCACTATACTGTCAAAAGCTTTAAGCACGAAGTGATTGTGCTAGATACGCGAACTTGGCGGGGTTATCCAAAAGAAAAAACAACTGAACCGCCAATGTTACTAAGTCACACAGCTTTTGAAAAACAGCTTCAGCAACCGCTCAAAGAAACGAGTAATTCTCATATCGAAATAACGCTGGTTGTTGTGCCGACAAATTTGGTGAGTTTATCGATTATTGATATAATTCAACGTTGGGATTTAGAACGAGGTAATGTTTTCGGTAGCGATGCGGGTGACTCGTGGAATTTTCACGAGGTTGGGTTTTCTATGCTGCTGGCGGAACTGTTTAAACAGCGCGATCGCATAGTGGTACTTTCCGGCGATATCCACTACGGATGCGCTGTTCGCCTCAGCTATTGGTCTAATTATCATTTTGGCGAATCAGAAGCCGATCGCAATTCGCCTGCCTCAGCGCACGTACTGGCACAGCTAACTTCAAGCGCCTTCAAAAATGCCGAGATGGCAACGCATTTTATCCATACAAAAGCTAAATCCCTTGCACTGGAAAAACCAGAAGATTGGGCAGGATGGAACAATCCACCCCAACTAATTGAAATGCAAGTTATATATGATACTGTGAAGATGCTGGATGTGGAAGTTTCACCTAAAAAGCCAACTGTACGGCAAATTAACTACGCTCGTGGGAACGATAAAATAGCTTGGGAAATCTTTGTTAAAGATACTAACTCTTTACCGGATTGGCAATATCGCATAGAATGGATGAAAAGACAGAAAGCAAAGGAAATTGTTTGGCAAAAAGCACAGGAGTCTTCAGAAGATTATCATCTTAGTACTTGGGAAAAAATAGTTTCGTTACTGTGGCGTAATCGATGGATTCAAGAAGGTGAGGAAGTTGTTGGTTACAGCAACATCGCTTTGGTTAGTTTCCAATGGCCTGAAAATAATGATGATGCTAAAGCAGTGATTCAGGATGTCTATTGGCATCCAGGTTGGAAACCCAATAGCACCGTTTTCAGCAGGTATTTTGTGCCTCTGCGTCTGGATGAAACAGCACCACAGCCCAGGGTGTTTTTGCCATAATAAATTTGGTACGTTGTTGCGCTTTAGCGCTCTTTAAGATCGCTGAAGCGCAACAATATGCTGAAGCACAACAATATAATAATGCGATCGCACTTTCCCTAGCGAGTAGGGAGAAAATAGGGTGAGCTGTTTTCTGGATGGCACTGGCACGTTTCCATTCAACTAATTTCCCTAGCGAGTAGGGAGTAGGGTATGTGGTCACCGCCACGCATTCGTCTTCACCGTTTCCATTCAACTAATTTCCCTAGCGAGTAGGGAGTTGCGTATGAGCAACGCTCATGCGAAGTGATAAAAAGAGTAGACGTTGACGTTTCCATTCAACTAATTTCCCTAGCGAGTAGGGAGCCAGGTCATCTAAAGTTCAACCAGGTGGAAGTCTACCAAGGCGAGCACCAGTTTCCATTCAACTAATTTCCCTAGCGAGTAGGGAGAGAGCGACTGATGGCTGACGAAGTTCTGATTAGTGATCAGTTTCCATTCAACTAATTTCCCTAGCGAGTAGGGAGTGGAACTGGTGGGCATGACCCACGCTGCGGCCAAACGCCCGCAGTTTCCATTCAACTAATTTCCCTAGCGAGTAGGGAGCTTGGTTCTAAGTGCCTGACTGCCATGGCTGGATGAATTGAATGGCACGTTTCCATTCAACTAATTTCCCTAGCGAGTAGGGAGTATTTTTGCCAATGAAGGTGTTTGTCAGTTACTTTTCTTGTTTCCATTCAACTAATTTCCCTAGCGAGTAGGGAGGCCAATAGCAATTAAATGTATGCGCATCGTGTTATTGGTTTCCATTCAACTAATTTCCCTAGCGAGTAGGGAGCCAACGCAGCGCCGAGGTGCGCTGCCAGATACTACGTTTCCATTCAACTAATTTCCCTAGCGAGTAGGGAGGGTTATTTTACCAAGGATGGTGCGAATGTAGGGGATTACAGGTTTCCATTCAACTAATTTCCCTAGCGAGTAGGGAGCCCGCATCAGCCATTCTCTGAATATCCTTCATCGAGGTTTCCATTCAACTAATTTCCCTAGCGAGTAGGGAGAGAGCTCACCGGCTGCATCGAATCGGGTGACCCCGGTTTCCATTCAACTAATTTCCCTAGCGAGTAGGGAGATCGCTGCTTAATGCCTCCAACCCAGAAACAGACCTTAAGTTTCCATTCAACTAATTTCCCTAGCGAGTAGGGAGTGCCGCTTCTGAAACCCTTACCTGGCCTAATGTCCAGAAGGCATTTGCGAAGCTCAGTCAATCCTACCACAAAACCAGTCAAACTTGCTGTGGGAAAATCGCCCAAACCGTTACCCAGCAAAGCTGCGAGGCTCGCAACGAAACTGCGTCAATCCAGCCATTTTCCCTGAGCCTCGCAAACTAAATCACCACCGACCCCGGCAACTCACTCACAGACGGCCTAACGCCCCAAGTTTCCACCTGTCCCAAAGTATGCCCAGACAAAGGATAAAACCGCACGCTATCCTCCTCCAGCTTTACCGGCTCTTTCGGAGTTGTTATGCTTTTATTCAAAAAATAACATTTTTATTCATCTGCCCTCCTGCCCCTTTGCTCAAATACCAACCATTCCTAATTAGAAATACTTCCATCAGGCATCGTTGCACCGCTCAAATTTGCACCAGCCAGATATGCACTACTCAATTCTGCCCTCGTAAAATTTGCCTTACTCAAATTTGCATTAGTAAAATTTGTTCTAGCTAAATATGCCTCAATCAAATCCGAATCGCTTAAGTTAGCTTCAGTCAAATTTGCCCGACTTAAATCAGCCCTAACCAACCTCGATCCACTAAGATTCGCCCGACTCATTTGCGCCTTATTCAATTTAGCATCAGCTAACAAAGAACCGCGCAAATTTACACCTGTCATTTCCGCTTCAATTAATTTTGCCCGTTCCAACTTGACATTAGTCATATTAGCACCGCGCAAATTAGCTTCACACAGATTCGCCTCACTCAGGAAAGCACCGCTAAGATTGGCATAAGACAAATCAGCACCCCTTAAATCTGCTTCCCGCAAAGTTGTCTCGCTCAAATTAGCACCACTCAAGTTAACTTTAGCCAAATCTACACCAGTGAGATTGGCACCCCGCAAGTCAGCTTTACGCAGAATTGCACCCCGCATACTCGCAGTGTAAACTCTCGCTTCTTCACGCAGATTTGCACCTCGCAAGCAAGCACCAGTTAGGTTAGCACCACTCAGATTTGCACCCCGCAAATCCGCACTAATTAAATTAGCATCTAGCAGATATGCTAAGGTCAGATCTGTACCGCGCAAATCTGCGTTTTGTAAAGTCGCGCCGTGCAAGTCTGCATTGTGTAAATTTGCCGAATTGAGGTTAGCCTGGTTTAAGTTAGCACCGCACAACTTTGTACCAACTAAATTTGCTTTAATCAGGTTTGCCCGATTTAAATATGCAAAAATTAGGGTTGCACCATGCAGATCTGCTTTAGGTAGAGATATACCAATTAAATCTGCACCAAGTAGATGTACTCCAGTTAAGTTTACACCGCTAAAATTTGTTTCTCCGGCGGCGTATCGCTTTTTAAGTTCATTAGCATCCATATAGTTTACCGATTAATTATCCTAATTTTCTATTTTAAACCGTGTACTTGGTGCGTACTATCATCTCCATCGCTTAAATTATTGGGATTTTCTGCGATCGCGCGATCGCTTTCGATCATCATTTCTGTTGGTTCTGCCGGATTGCCATCTGATGTCTGACGTTTATACATTCCTGGTTGGCGATTTGCATAATACGGTTTCATTGCCTGGATAATTGCACTTGCAGCTTGAGAATTTTCTTCTTGCTCAAACAGACATCTAGCAGTACTACTTAGCCTAGCCTCAAGTTCTATAACTGTATCGCAGTACATATACAGTTTTCGGAGCAAATCGTCAAATTCATGTGCCCTAAGTGTGATTAAATCTTGTTCGCTGAAACTCGTCTGTTGATAAAGCGTAGAAAATATAAGTACCTTCGCTCTCAACGGGTTTGTATACTTGATAATTTCCATCCGCAGGGCAAATGGATCGTAAGGTGGATTTAATGGATTTGCCTGGGATTTTTGTTGAGGAATCGGTAGCTGTTCGGTAGTTAATTTTACAGGCGTTGGAGTCGATGCAGAACCGCTGGATACTACTTGTGTTGATTCTCGAACATCTGGGTATAGCTTACTGACGTTACTAATAATTACATTGGCTATCAAACCATATTCTCCTGGTTTATTAAGAGTTTGTACAACTTTATTTAAAGTTAGTTTCAATTGCTCTATAGTTGGGTTTGATTCCATTAACTGTCGCAACAAATCTTGGAAACTAAAAGTTTGCAACTTATTGATGTCATTTTCCCAAGTATTCTGACACGCACCAAAGATCAGCTTTTTAATGCGCGTTGAGTTTTCATGGTCTTGTAAATCTTTAAGAACGCGATCGAACACAGGTAAAGCTTTCATTGTTGTTGCCTCCCCAACTAATCCAGCAACTGTTTGGTCTATTCTAATACGGATTGACACTCCCACCCCGAAAAGGGGATGGGCTTGCGGCGCGATTACAGCCTTTGTCAGGTGAGTGAGGTACAGAGAATAAGGTGTGGTGAAAAACAGTTGGTGATAGGGGGGACAAGGGGGACAAGGGGGACAAGGGGGAC
>NZ_JAIQZN010000048.1:25044-53695 GCF_023333585.1 Argonema antarcticum A004/B2 | reverse complement strand
GGATGGGGTGCTGCCGACAGTCCCAGATGAAACAGGAAGTTTTTGTTAATGAATGTTAGCAAAAATCGAACGGCTTTAGACCCATTATTTTCGGTAAACTGATTAACGAGACGCACTCACGCCTGTCATTTTAACCTTGGATCGTTCCCACATTATGGTATCAACTCACTCGGTAGGGGTTCGCAATTCTGGCCGTCAGTATTTGCCATCTACCACCGATACATCAGAAAGTCGATCGCCTAACCAGCAACTTTTACCGCTCACAGCCCGGATTAACAGCCAAGACGGCTTGGAAATTGGCGGTTGCGATGTGACTGCTTTGGTTGGGCAATTCGGATCGCCCTTGTATATTTTGGATGAAGAAACGCTCAGGACAGCTTGCTCGCAGTACCGGGATGCCTTGAAGCGCTACTATCCCGGCACTTCTCAGGCGGTCTATGCTTCTAAGGCTTGGAATTGCCTTGCTATTTGCGCGATCGCCGCAAGTGAAGGCTTGGGCGTAGAAGTAGTATCTGGCGGGGAATTATACACTGCCATACAAGCAGGTGTCAATCGGGAATTGCTTTATTTTCACGGCAACAATAAATCCCGCGCCGAACTTGAATTTGCCGTAGAATCTGGCTGCACGATCGTAGTCGATAACTGGCTAGAGCTAAAAACTTTGGCTTTGCTGGGATCTGGAAGTAATTCTCAGTCACCAATCCCCATCATGCTGCGGCTTACCCCCGGCATAGAATGTCACACCCACGAATACATTCGTACAGGTCACTTAGACAGCAAATTCGGGTTCGATCCCAACCAAGTGGAGGAAGTGTTTGCCTTTATCAGTCAAACTACTTCCCTTCATTGTGTGGGACTGCACGCCCATATTGGCTCTCAAATCTTCGAGTTGCAACCCCATCGCGATTTGGCTGGAGTAATGGTGCAATGGTTGGATAAAGCAGCTTCTTTAGGATTGCCAGTGACCCGCTTAAATATTGGTGGTGGCTTAGGCATTCGCTACACGGAAGCTGACGATCCACCGAGTATCGAAGAGTGGGTAAAAACGGTCAGCGAATCCGTTGCGGCTGCCTGCCAAGCTCAGCAAGTACCTTTGCCGACGCTAATGTGCGAACCGGGTCGGTCTTTAGTCGGGCCTACTTGTGTCACAGCTTACACTCTGGGCAGTCGCAAAGAAGTTCCGGAAATACGGACTTACCTGGCGGTTGATGGTGGTATGTCTGACAATCCTCGTCCGATTACCTACCAATCAGTTTATCGAGCTGTGGTGGCAAATCGGATGTCGGCTCCTTTAACGGAAACAGTCACAATTGCGGGGTTACACTGTGAATCGGGAGACATTCTGATTAAAGATATCCAACTACCTCAAACCGAGCCGGGAGACATCCTAGTAGTCATGAGTACTGGTGCTTACAATTACAGTATGGCCTCTAACTACAATCGGGTGCCCCGACCGGCAGCGGTTTTAGTTAAAGATGGAGAAGCCAAAGTTATCTTGCAGCGAGAAACTTATCAAGACTTGGTGCGGCAGGATCGCCTTCCAGAACGACTCAAACTAAGTAACATAAGTAGGTAGTGGGCATTAGCTGAGTAGGGCTTAATAACTACTCAAAAAAAGGTCAGGGGCAATAATTTTAGATTTGAGATTTTAGATTTCCAATTTGTTTTAAATCTGAAATTTTAAATCTAAAATCTGAAATTTACCACGACCCACGACCCAGTAACGATCGAGGATTACCAGATCTAATGGGACATCACACCCATGCCTTTGAGCGAACTGGTTACGTACCGTCAGATAAGATAGGGATGGCTAATCCTGAATCAGACGCCTGTGGACTGTAGGATCTGATTCCTAATCGCCATTTTTTAGGATAAAATTTGACATTACGCCAGAAGACGGACAATGTTGCGCTCCTTTAAGACCAAACTGAAGTTGGATCGCCGACAAGCCACTGTCATGGCCAGACACGCAGGCTACAGTCGGTCGATCTACAATTGGACTCTAAGATTGTGGGGTGAAGGCAAGATTTTTGAGAATCCCAAACCCTATCGTCGGGCTATCAAAAAAATTAAAAGATTGCAGCGACAGTTATCGCGAAAAGTTAATTTATCGAAAAATTGGTCTGCATCAAGACAAAAGCAACGCTGCGCTCACCAAAAAGTTTTCAACATCTGTCAAAACACATTACATCAGATAACTTATTATTTGGCTAAAAACCACAGCCAAATAGTTATAGAAGATTTTAATGTGTCGGAAATGATGAAATGCCCTCGATGAAACAGGAAGTAAATTTCAAGCTGCTCAGGGTTATACCGTTATGTCCAGCTTTGTGTCAGTTTTATGTAGCAGCCGACTCCCCTGGTCGAAGCAGGAAACGAACGAAGTAGTTGTGGTCAACTATGGATAAGTTTTCTGTAGCAGATGCGCTTGAGCGGCTGGTGACAAACCTAAGCTGGACTAAATCCTTGCTTGATGTCGGTTTGGTTCTAGCTCTCACTTATATGGTGCTTGTCATCATTGGTGAGCGACGCACCCTTTGGGTAGTGAGGGGATTTATTGTTTTAATGCTGGCAACGGCTGTGAGTAACACCCTGAAGCTGGTTCTGTTGAATTTTGTCCTGGAAAAGCTGGTGGTGGGCTCTGCTGTGGCTATGGCGGTGATCTTCCAGTCGGAATTTCGCCGATTTCTAGAACAGTTGGGGCGGGGTGAATTTATGCAGCTGTTTCAAGCCGACCGTCGAACTACGGCTCAGTCAGACAGCGTAATCGATGAGATTGTGGATGCGGTTAAAGAACTTTCCCAAAATCGCATTGGTGCTTTAATTGTGATGGAAACTAGCAGTCCGATCGATGAGCGGGATTTTTCGGTACCGGGTGTGAAACTGGATGCGGAAGTGTCTAAGGAACTATTGCAGACGATTTTCCAGACGACTACTCTATTGCACGATGGGGCGGTTTTGATTGGTGGTTCGCGGATTATGGCGGCTGGAGTGATTCTGCCTCTTTCGGAACGGACGGCTTCGCGGCAGCTGGGTACTCGTCACCGAGCGGCAATGGGAATTACTGAGCGAGTCGAAAATTGTTTGTGTATTGTTGTATCTGAGGAAACGGGCTCTATTTCCCTAGCCGAAAAGGGAACTCTAAATAGACCGTTGACCAGCAGTAAACTGAAGGAACTGTTGGAGGCACGATTCTCGCCATCAAGCGATGAGAGGGTTGTGGCTCCTAATCTGCGGAGTTTAGGCCGCCAGATTGGTTCAAGGGCTCAGCTGGTCTCGCGTTTACTCCGTCTGCCATCATGGGCTTGTCGAGAAAAAAAATGACTCAAGCGCAAACTCTGTTACAAGAACTGCCTACCGATCTAGTGCGAGAACGACTGCCCAGGCACGTGGCAGTGATTATGGATGGAAATGGCCGGTGGGCTAAGCGACAAGGGCTGCCCCGGATTGTGGGCCATCGCCGGGGTGTTGATGCGCTGAAGGATCTTCTGCGCTGTTGTAGGGATTGGGGTGTGGAAGCGCTGACTGCTTACGCTTTTTCTACGGAGAACTGGGGACGCCCGTTGGAGGAGGTAGATTTTTTGATGACTTTGTTTGAAAGGGTGTTGCGGCAGGAACTGCGGGAGATGATGGAGGAGAATGTTCAAATCCGGTTTGTGGGGAATTTGAATGCTTTGCCGCGATCGCTTCAAGCTGAAATTGCGCGATCGATGGATGAGACTAAGCAAAATCAGGGGATTAAGTTTACTGTAGCGACGAACTACGGGGGACGCCAAGAAATTTTGCAGGCAGCTCGTGCGATCGCATCTCAGGTGCAGCAAGGTCTTTTGCAACCGGAACAAATTGATGAAGCTTTATTTGAACGTCACCTTTATACTTCAGGCTTATGCGACCCAGATTTATTGATCCGCACGAGTGGGGAAATGCGAATTAGCAATTTTCTGCTCTGGCAAATGGCTTATGCAGAAATTTATATTACTGAAACTCTCTGGCCTGATTTTGACCGAGCGGAGTTTCATCAGGCTTTGTGCGATTATCAGAAACGCGATCGTCGTTTTGGAAAAGTGTAACAATTTTGGATTTTAGATTTTAGATTGAAAATCCAAAATCCAAAATCCAAAATCCAAAATCGAATTAGGGGCCAGCAAAAACTGCTTCTTCGATATCCTGGCGAGTTAGGGAGTATTTGAAGGAGCGTTGAATGTCTTTACCGTTTTCACCAGCCTGTACATAACGTACTGTGATTTGATCTATATCTAGCCACAGTTCGGCTTTCCAAGTCGCTCGATCGACTCGCCAGCAATGGAGTTCGTTGCGGTCTTGTTCGCATCCCTGGTTTTTGAGCCACTGCTCAATTTGTGGGAGGGCGTGGTTATACAAAGGGGTATCAGCAGGAGGTATCGCCATGATCGAGGATTAAGGATTAAAAACTATTAAGTTACTTATTAATTATTGTGACCAACAAATTATTGGTTTGTGAGTCAACCCCGAATTTATTCATGGATAAAAAATTAAGCATAGTATCCTGGTTTCGGGACTCAGCCGATCGATCTGTGGGGCAAATCCTCTCATCCAAAATCTAAAATCCAAAATCGATTTGGGGAAGTGGGTTGGAAGTGGGTGTCGCGGTGGTCACAGATGCTATTGATGGCTCGGTCTTGGCCGTTGTGGTGACCTGCTGCTGTAAAACTTCATTTTGCAGTGCTAAGGGCTGGAAGACTGTTTCTGGACGGGTTAGTCCGATCGCGATCGCTATGAGGAGACATCCCAAAAAGGTAAGTAGCAGAATAAACAGTGCGAATATTTCCCCGGCGGAGAGGGGTCTTTCTGTAGGATCGAGGTAAGCTGAGGAAGATTCGTACCCTTTATCGGAAACGGGACGATCGAGGTTTTGGGGTAGCCCAACGACGGTGATGCGGGAATAGCCGATTTTAAGATCGTAAGCGACCCGGCTTTCTGCCTGACTGAGGGTGGCGTAGGCTTCGTTGAGTTGTTGGAATTTGGCTGTGGCGATCGCTTGTGGCAGTTCTGCGGTGTCAGGATGGTAGCGCTTGCTCAATTCCCGATAAGATCTGCGGATTTCCACTGCGGATGCGGAAGGATGCAGCCCCAGCAGGGCGTAATAACTAGAACTTAGGGGTATTCTAGTTGAAAACTGGCGATTTTGATTGTTCTGAGTTGCCCTGTTGCTAGTCACCTCAGCTTCCCTCTCCCTAGTTCTGAAAGCATCTCAACTATTTTAACTGGGTGAGAATGTTACCTGTAAAAGGATGAGTTTAGATGTTCTGCGATCGTTAAATCGGAGGAATCAATTACAATAGACCTCTCCAAAAAAGAATGTAGAGACGTTGCATGCAACGTCTCTACAAGGGTTCTAGGGTTAGCACCTTTAATTTCTGGAGAAGTCTAATAGAGGTAAATTCTGTATTGAGAGAAGGGACGGAGTTTGCGATCTTCCTACCCTTAAAAAACTAGCCAGCACAAGATGAGTTATTACCAATTCCTTAACCGCTCGTCAAATCGTTGAAGAAAAACATGGAGGAGCGATCGAGGTAGATTCTAAACCAGGCAAAGGTACTGAATTTGTGCTAAAACTACCATTGTAGCACATACATCCATCTGCACATCCATAGGAACTTTCAGAAAATCTTCAGCCTAAATACTTATCTCTACTACTCCATGCTTACCCAACTTAGACAAATTCTTAAGAAACAGTGGTCTTTGAAGTCTGTCCATATCGTTAAGAAGCGCCCCACCTCACTTACCCACAAAACATTAATTAATATGGCACTACGAGTAATGGGGGTGGTACTCGTGTCTGCTGGGGTGAGCTATGTCCATGTCATATCCCGTTTGGAAGCCGAGACCCAAACTCAGCTAGAAAAGTACATCAGAGGACGGGGAGAGCAAGAAAGCAACATCTTTCAACTCGCACAGGATAACCTCCTTTTCCTGCGGGATCGGCTTTTGCAGGAATTCAAGCAACCCAGTAATATTGATTTCCAGGCTGAATTTGAGCGACAGTATTTTTCCTGGAACGATGGTACTCGACGCAATTTTCCCCAAAATCGACCGTTCAAAGACTTTGATTCGACTCGATATGCCGGATTATACATTGGTCGAAATGTGCAAATCACTGAAGAACTAAAACAGCGTCTGCTAAAAGCTAACACCTTGGTTAGTGCTTACGGGGCTGCTTGGTCTAATCGGTTTGTTGATACCTATTTCGTTACACCAGAAAATGCAGCAGTTAATTATTGGAGAGGGCTGCCGATTGCATTAGAGGCACCGCCTGATATCTTCAATCCGAAAGAAGAATATTTTTATATTGCCGATCCTCAACACAACCCATCTCGATTATCCAGGTGGACAGGTGTTTATCTCGATCCAAGTATAAATGTCTGGATGGTTTCGGCAGTTGTACCAGTCTATGAGGGCGATCGCTTCCTGGGTGTTGTCGGGCATGATGTGGTCTTAACCCAATTGATGGAGCATACGATCCAGGATCAATTACCGGGCACTTACAATCTAATTTTTCGCTCAGACGGTCGTTTAATTGTCCACCCCCACCGCACTGCGGAAATTCAGCAAGCTCAGGGTCAACTCAAAATCGATGCAATTAACGATCCCCATCTCAACCGCATTTTTCAGCTAGTGACAACCGCTAAACCCAAAACCCACGTCCTGGAAAATAGCCAAGACCGTGAATACTTAGCAGTGACTCGCTTACAAGGCCCAGATTGGTATTTTGTCACCGTCTATCCCAAATCACTACTATCGGGGGCAGCATGGGATACGGCTCAATTTATCTTAATGTCTGGTGCGGTAGCGCTGCTGGTTGAAGTGTTGTTGCTCTTGTCGGTGTTGCGCCAACAAATCGCTAAACCCCTCCAGCAATTAACTGCTGCTAGTAACCAACTTGCCAACGGTGATTTTGCGATCGCTCTTGATACCACGCGACAAGATGAACTGGGGGGACTGGCCAGTTCTTTCAACAGCATGGCAGGTCAGTTAAAAACTTCTTTCATCCAACTAGAACAGGTAAACAATGCCTTAGAGCTAAGGGTTGAGGAACGGACAATAACGTTACAAAAGACACTTGAAGAACTAGGTCGTACCCAAGCCCAGATGATCCAGAGTGAAAAAATGTCAGCCCTGGGGCAATTAGTGGCAGGTGTGGCACATGAGATTAATAATCCTGTCAACTTCATTCACGGCAACCTCACCCATATAGAAAATTACGTCCAAGATTTGTTGGAATTTATTCAACTGTATCAGTATCACTATCCCAATCCAGTCTCGGAAATTCAAACTGAGGCTAAAGAATTGGATCTAGAATTTATTCGAGATGATTTACCTAAGATGCTGTCTTCGATGAAAATTGGCACCAATCGCATTCGGGAAATTGTGCTATCGCTCCGCAATTTCTCCCGTTTAGATGAAGCTGAATTTAAGGCGGTTGATATTCATGAGGGCATTGATAGTGCGTTATTAATTTTGCAACATCGTCTGAAAGATCAATCGCAGCGTCCAGCCATAGAAGTGATCAAAAACTATGGTAATTTGCCTCCAGCGATCTGCTACCCCGGACAACTCAATCAAGTATTTATGAATATTCTGTCTAATGCCATTGATGCCCTAGAAGATGCAAATCAGCAGCGCCCGCCTACAGAAATTGCTTCCCATCCCAACACAATTTGGATTCATACTTGCTTGGTATCTGAAAAGCAAATCAAGATTGCGATCGCAGATAATGGTCTTGGAGTTCCAGACACAATTATAACAAGGTTATTTGACCCCTTTTTCACGACTAAAGATGTGGGTAAAGGAGCTGGATTAGGTTTAACTATCAGCTATCAAATTGTGACTGAACTGCATCAAGGTAAACTTGATTGTAATTCCACACCAGGACTAGGTGCAGAATTTGTCATCACCCTACCGATAGAAGTTAAGCGAAAAATGCCGAAGACCGTTATCAGAGTGCATTAGGGCTGAAAACTGCATTATAATTACAACTTCCGTAGAAAATAATCTAGTTAAAATTGCGATCGCTGATAATGGTAAAGGGATGACAGCAGAAGTCAAACAAAAGATATTTGACCATTTATTTACTACGAAAGCTGTGGGGAAAGGGACGGGATTGGGATTAGCGATCGCTCGACAAATCGTCGAATCAACCCACGGCGGTAAATTAAGTTGCAACTCTGTTCTGGGTGAAGGTACAGAATTTATCATTGAAATACCTTTGTAAATCATTCGTGAAAAATAAGTGAAAAATAAGATCCCCGACTTCTTAAAGAAGTCGGGGATCTGGACACCGCAGATTTTCACAAATCAAATAGGATTGTTATAGTTACAAATTATCTGGATCGATACCTCGCTGTTGAAGACGATAACGCAAGTCTTGTAGGGCTTGTTCAGCCTGTTCTATGCGTTCATCGGGGGTGGGGAAGCGTGAACCAGCTACATCAAACCAAAATAACCAGTCTCGCTCCCAACCTTTATGAATCCCCGCAGCTACCCCAATTCCCAACTGCAACTCCGGTATCCAAAACTGCTCTTGCGACTGCAACACAAATTCATCATCAACCCGTCGATACACTTCAAAGGGAGCGTGATTATCTCGTTGCCAATATTCTGGATTGTAGATGACGTAATACAATACCCCTAAATCCAGATATTTGCCCATTTTAATATCGTATTCTCCACCATAGGTTTGAGAGACGATTTCGACAACCAAAATGGGTGGAGTCCAATTCTCTTCCCAAAGCACATAACTGAGTCTTCCATTCGGCGGTCGTCGCCGTCGTTGGACACCCAAGCTTAAAAAGCCATCGGGGACAATGGGTTTTCTCGGTGCAGTCGGGAGGTAGTAGATACCCATGTCTACACCAAAGAACCAATCGGTGCGATCGCTCCAAATAGCGGATAAAATAGCTAACAGTAAGTTAGGAATCAAGTTTTGCAGTTCGTTATCCACAGGAGTATCATCAGAGTCGGGTAGTTCATCCGCCGTTGGGAGCAGGGGTAGGGGAATGGAGTATTCCATAGGATAAGTTCCCTCGCAACAATAAATCCATTTTATGATCTGGGAATACTAAATCCAGAATTGTCAAGATTTTGGTGGCAAAACAATGACTCTAGTCAGTATTACGGGATATAAAGTTAGTGAAGAACTATACAATGGTTCTCGCACTGTGGTTTATCGTGCAGTTCGAGAAATTGATCAAAAACCTGTAGTGATGAAACTGCTGAAAAATCTTTATCCCAGTTTCTCGGAATTAGTACAGTTTCGCAATCAGTATACCATTGCCAAAAATCTCAACTCACCCCTGATCGTTCAAACCTATAGTCTAGAACCTTACCAAAATAGCTATACGTTGGTAATGGAAGACTTTGGAGGGATTTCTCTAAAAGAATATTTGACCTATGACCAGACGCGATATATCGCCTCTCTAGATGATTTTTTGCCAATCGCGATCGCACTTTGCGATGCCCTAGATATTCTTTATCAGGAGCGGATTATTCATAAAGATATCAAACCCAGTAATATCTTAATTAATCCCGAAACCAAACAAGTTAAATTAATTGACTTTAGTATTGCATCACTTCTACCACGAGAAAAGCAAACCCTTGTTAACCCCAATGTGTTGGAAGGAACACTAGCTTATATATCTCCTGAACAGACAGGGAGAATGAATCGGGGGATTGATTATCGCACAGATTTTTATTCCTTGGGTGTAACTTTTTATGAATTACTCACGGGTGAGTTACCATTTCAATCAAATTATCCAATGCAATTGGTACATTCTCATCTTGCGAAAACAGCACCTTTAGTACATAAAATTAATCCACAGATTCCGGCAATTCTCTCAGAAATTGTCAGTAAACTGATGATGAAAAATGCTGAAGATAGATATCAGAGTGCATTAGGATTGAAGTTTGATTTAGAAAATTGTTTCATTCAATTTCAAGAAACTGGTGAAATTCAAAGCTTTGAAATTGCTACTAGGGATGTGTGCGATCGCTTCATCATCCCTGATAAACTTTATGGCAGAGAAACCGAAGTATCAACCCTACTGCAAGCATTTGAGCGAGTTAGCCTTGGTGCAACAGAAATGATGCTGGTAGCTGGGTTTTCTGGAATTGGAAAAACCGCAGTTGTTAATGAAGTTCATAAACCCATTGTGCGGCAACGGGGCTATTTTATTAAAGGAAAATACGATCAATTTAATCGGAATATTCCTTTCTCAGCCTTTGTCCAAGCCTTCCGGGATTTGATGGAGCAATTATTAAGCGAAAGTGATGTTCAACTAGAGGAGTGGAAAAATAAAATATTAGAGGCTGTTGGCGACAATGGAAAAGTAATTATTGATGTTATTCCCGAATTAGAGAAAATTATTGGCGCACAACCACCAGCAGCAGAATTATCAGGAACAGCAGCGCAAAATCGTTTTAATTTATTGTTTCAAAAATTTACCCAAGTCTTTACAACTAAAGAACATCCCTTAGTGATGTTTCTCGATGATTTGCAATGGGCTGATTCTGCATCGTTAAAGTTAATGCAGCTATTAATGGCTGATACCGGGCATCTTTTCATTATTGGTGCCTATCGTGATAACGAAGTCAATCCTGGACATTCATTATTATTGACCTTGAGTGAAATCCAAAAGGCACAAGCAACAATTAACACGATTACCTTAGCACCATTAAGTAAGGTGCAAGTCAATAAGTTAATTGCTGATACACTCAAATGCAGTAATATTTTGGCATCATCTCTAGCAGAATTAGTATATCAAAAAACCCAAGGAAACCCATTTTTTGCCACACAGTTTATCAAGGCGTTGCATCAAGATAAATTAATCACATTTGACTTTGAATTAACTTGTTGGCAGTGTGACATTATCCAGATAAGAACTCTAGCATTAACAGATGATGTGATCGCTTTTATGAGTTTACAACTGCAAAAACTACCACGATCAACTCAGCAGGTGTTGCAGTTAGCAGCTTGTATCGGTAATCAATTTGATTTAGGAACTTTGGCAATTGTTTCGTCACAATCGGAAATTGAAACAGCAGCTTGTTTATGGAAAGCATTACAAGAAGGCTTGATTTTACCAATTGGCGATGTTTATAAGTTTTATGTTGGACAAGAAACTCTTGTAGATATATCGGAAAGTCAACTGATTGTTACATACAAATTTTTACACGATCGCATTCAACAAGCTGCCTATTCCCTGATTCCTGACGACCAAAAACAAACGACTCATTACCAAATCGGACAACTGCTGCTGCAACAGATTTCCGCACAAGTAAGAGAAGACCGTGTTTTTGAAATAGTCAATCAATTAAATTACGGAACTGCGTTAATTACCGAACAAACAGAACGAGAAGAATTAGCAAGACTCAATCTGATTGCCTGTCGCAAAGCCAAAAGTGCCACCGCCTATCAAGCGGCTCGTGAATATGCCGCAGTCGGATTGTCTATGTTGGGAGAAAATGCTTGGCAACAGAAGTATGAAATGACGCTATCATTCCATAACGATGCGGCGGAATTAGCAATGCTATGCGGTGACTTTGATGCGATGGAACAGTGGATTGAGACAGTCATTGCCCAGGCACACTCTTTAACCGAAAAGGTCAGTGTTTACCAATTTAGCATTCAAGCCAAGACCACCCAGAGTAAATTAACCGAAGCCATTGCGACCGGCACCCAGATCCTGCAACAGTTGGGCGTAACAATTCCAGAAACACCAACACTAAGCGATATTCAACAGTCAATCCAAGAGATTAGCGACCTGATTGGCGACAGGAAAATTGAAGATTTTGTTCACCTTCCTGTAATGACAGATGCCAACACCATTGCAATTGTCCAGATTGCCAGCAGCATCCTGATAGCAGCTTACACCTGTGGCTCTCTCTTATTTTCATTACTGGTTTCCTTGTCAGTCAAATTATCTTTGCGGCATGGAAACATCGCTATTTTTGCTTCTAACTATACTTACTATAGCTTGATTGTCTGTAATCTCTTGCAAGATGTAGATTTAGCCGTACAGTTTAGTGAGTTGGCATTGAATGTCGTCTCAAAACTCGATGCTAAAGCAACTAAACCTGAAGTGTTAGTGGTACTGGGAGCGTTTATCTTACACCGCAAAGCTCACATCAAAGAAACGTTACCAATCTTGAGCGAGAGCTACACGACTGCCTTAGAAGTCGGCAACCTGCAATTCGTCGGACATAGTGGCCAGAATTTCTGTATGAATGCTTTTTGGTGCGGTCAGCCCCTTATCACCTTAGAGCAGGATACGCGCACCTATTACAATGGCTTGGTGCAACTTAACCAATTGACAACCGCCAATTACTGCCGGATACATTGGCAATCTATTTTGAATTTACTGGGTCTTGCAGAACATCCCACCATTTTGTCTGGAGGGGCTCTCCAAGAGGCAGAATTTCTACCCTTGTTGCGATCTGCAAACGATCTGTTTGGGTTGTATATCTTCTATTTGTATAAGCTGACCCTTTGCTTTTTGTTTGGGGAAGTTGACCGAGCTAACAAATATGCAGTTGAGGGCAGAAACTATTTAATGGCAGCTACGGGAACAGTCGGCGAACCTGCATTTTATCTCTACGATTCTTTGAGTGTCATAACACAATTGAGTCAAATGTCAGGCGAGGTATCAACCGCATTAGAAAGGGTGGCAAAAAACCAAACTCAGTTGCAGCACTGGGCGCACTATGCACCGATGAATCATCAGCATAAGTTCGATTTGGTGGAAGCAGAAAAATGTCGAGTCTTAGGACAAAAAGCCGAAGCTATAGAGCTATACGATCGGGCAATATCTGGAGCTAAAGCTAATGAATATATCCAAGAAGAAGCACTTGCCAATGAACTAGCCGCTAAATTTTATCTCCACTGGGGTAAAGAGCAATTTGCTCAAGTTCACATCACAAATGCTTACTACTGCTACGCTCGTTGGGGTGCAAAAGCCAAAGTCGCAGACTTGGAAAAACGCTATCCCCAATTACTTGCCCCCATATTACAGCAAACCCGTTCTCCCCTTTCCACCCAGGAAACCATCTTCACATTAGCAACTGTCACATCCATCAGTTCGGCTACTTCTAGTACCAGTGTTTCAGACACCCTAGATTTAAAAGCGATTTTGAAAGCTTCCCAAGCTATCTCCAGCGAAATCGAACTCGAAAAACTACTTTCAGCGTTGCTTTCCATCATCATCGAAAATGCAGGAGCCGATAAATGCGTGTTAATGCTGTTGCGAGACGATTCGCTACGCGACACGAAAGGTGAACGCTTGTTCATTAAAGGGTCAATTAGCGTGGGAACGGAGGCAGTTGTGTTGCAACGCCTTCGAGTTGAGGAGAGTCAGGACATTCCCCTGAAGCTGATTTACAAAGTCAAGCACAACAGGCAAACTGCTGTAATAGTTGATGCCAGTGCCGATCTAACTTTAGCCAATGACCCGTATATCATACGCCAGCAGCCTAAAAGTATTTTATGTAGCCCGATTTTGCATCAAGGGAAATTGATGGGCATTTTATATCTAGAAAATAATTTAGCAACGGGGGCATTTACAAGCGATCGCGTCGAACTGCTCAACTTACTTTGCGCTCAAGCTGCTATTTCCCTAGAAAATGCTCGACTTTATGAGCAGTCGCAAACATATTCTCAGCAGCTAGAGCAAGCATTGCATGATTTACAGCAAACCCAATTGCAAATGATTCAAAGCGAAAAGATGTCGGCTTTGGGAAACTTAGTTGCTGGTGTTGCTCATGAAATTAATAACCCCGTAGGCTTTATTGCTGGCAATTTGAATGAAGCCAAACGCACGGTTCAAGACTTAACGGAACATCTAGATTTGTATCGCACTCAAGCACCTGCTGCCAATATTGCCGACCATGCCGAAGATATCGATCTCGACTATATCATCGAAGATTTGCCCAAAATGATTGACTCGATGCAATTGGGATGCGATCGCATCAAAAGTATCAGCACTTCACTCCGCACCTTTTCTCGCGCTGACAAAGACTACAAAGTACCCTTCAACATCCACGAGGGGATAGATAGCACGATCTTAATTCTCAAATATCGATTGAAAGTTTCGGATGAACGACCCGCCATTGAAGTAGTCAAAGACTACGGAAATATTCCAGCGATCGAATGTTTCCCCGGACAGCTTAACCAGGTGTTTATGAATATTCTGGCTAATGCGATCGATGCACTGGAAGAATCAAATACAAATCGCAGCTTTGCAGAAATTAAGGCGAATCCTAACTGCATTAAAATTACCACTTCGGTCGAAGATCGCAGCGTGAAAATTACCATTGCTGATAATGGTATGGGGATGACTGAATCAGTCAAACAAAAGATATTTGACCATTTATTTACTACGAAAGCTGTGGGGAAAGGGACGGGATTGGGATTAGCGATCGCGCGTCAAATTGTAGTAGAAAAACATGGTGGGACAATTGAGGTAAATTCCGTACTCGGACAAGGAACTGAATTTGCGATCGCGTTACCTGCCAACAGATAGAGCAAAGTCAGTTGAGACTTGGTTAAAGTGATGGCAAATCTAAAATCATATAGCTAGGGACTAGGGGCTAGGGGCTAGGGGCTAGGGAAGAGGGAAAAGCTTACGACTATCAGGGATTATGAACCAGAGGTAAGAGTTGGAGTTGCCCTAACCGACGAGAGCGGTTGCTATAATAAAAGAAATTTGCCATCATTTTACTCTGCTGCGCTCAACGACTCCACAAATCGATGCTAATAGCAACCATCCGAATGTATTGATCCGTAAATCAAATAGCGTTACATCTACAGTGTTAAATAAAGTACAACCTAAAAAGGCAACTATAAAACTAAATAATATTAATCTATCTTGACTATTTCCAGGCCAATCGCGCAGTAACAAAATGCTTTGTGCAATTACCCAACCGACTAAACTAAAAAACAGCATTGCTATAGGAATGCCGATTTCGGCTGTTAGCATCAAGAACAAACTATGGGGATGACCTAACCAGACGGGCGTTTCTGGTGTAGAATATTTAGCTATATAAAGGGGGGTGAAATTGCGTAATCCCCAACCTGTCCAAGGGCGCTGTTCGGTCATCCACAAAGCGAAGTTCCACTGGGTTGTTCGCAGATAAGGTAAAGGTCGATCGGGAAAGTTTTGATCTGTGAGTCGCGCCCAAAAGAAAGCGGGGACTATTTTTCGCAGTAATTGATTTATTGGTGATGGGGCATAAGCGGCGGTGAGAACAATACCAGCTATTCCTGCAACGGCGGCTACCAGCCAACGCCAGCCAAGGTATACTGCAAAAGCAAGACAGGCGAGGGGTGCTAGAGCCCAAGCATTGCGAGAATTGGTGAGGATGAGTGCGATCGCATTCCCGATCGTCACAACGCTCAAAAACCCTATTCGCGAGTTAAGCGGAAAAGGAAACAAATATTTACTTTTGCCTTTTACCTTTTGCCTTTTTACTTCTTCAATCAACAATCCCAGGGCTAGAATAAAAACGATCGTGAGATAAGCGGCGAGGATATTGGCGTACATGAAGACTGACGCCATTCTACCTGGGGGATTGCCAGTGGGTGCGATCGCATAACCTACAATATTTTCTAATAAACTTGGACTACCCCAACCTAAAAATAACTGCCAATAGCCCAGAATTACTATTGGCAGAGAAGGTAAAACCAAAATCCAAGCTATCCGCCGCAGTTGAGTCGGTGTCTGTATTAATTCGCTCAACGATACAAACAGCAGAAAAAACGGTAAAAAATTAGCCAAACCCAAGAAAGCTTCAGGGCGATTAAAGGCTAAGCTAGCTGAAAAGACGAGCAAAACGCTTAAAACAGCCATTCCCCAGTTAAGTGGGCGTTTGATAATCGTGTTGAACTTTTGCTTTCCGGTTCCCAATATTGCCAAAGCTAGAGGTACTGCGCCCAAAGCTGGAAATAAGGGAAAAATCAGCAATCCTAGCTGGGCGAAATTCCAGCATAACTCCAAACTAGGATCGAGAATAGATTTTAGATTTTCGATTTTGAATTTTGGTTTCATCTTCAATTCTTCAATCTCAAATCTAAAATTTTTATGCTATTTGCCAACATTCTGTGCGAGTGAGACGAATTTGTGCAAGAGCGAATATAGTAGGAATGATGCGGGCGTAGTTGGTTGCGATCGCTCTCCAACCCAGATCCGCAAAAAACCAAGTCCACAGCGCTGGGCCTAAAAAAGCAAACACACCGCGAACAGCGCTATAACGCGCAGCACTCAAAGCCATCCCGCGTTCGGCAGTCTGAAGCATTGCATAGCTTTGGAACTTCGTCACAGCCGCTAAACCCCCAGAAACCGCCGCTTCCCTGGCAATTTGATATCTGGCAAAATGAAGCGCAAACTGATGGGCGATTTGTTGGAGTACCATCGGTTTTACAATAGAACTGACTGCAAAAGCGCTTCCACCCTTGACAAGCCAACCCAAAGGATCGCGCTGTACGGAAAGTGGAAGAGGTTCAGAAAGCTTAGTTTCAGCAAGCGACTCCTGCACTCGTATAGTCAAAGCATCTCGATCTGCGGTTGGTAATTGTTTCCACGCCCGCTTCAGCAGATGGAGAAATATCTCTGCTTCTATATCTGTAGTGGAAAGCTTGTTTGAGAAGCGAATTTTGAGATAACGACAAACCTGAATCAAAGTTTGGCGGTAACTCACTTCCTGGGTGCGTCCCCGCAATACCGTCAAGCCATCCGCCGCCAAGAAGCGAAATCTATCCTCTAGGATATCCAGCCAAGCTTCGCGATCGTGGCTTTGTACCTCTATAGGATCGAGTGTGCCAACATAGTCTAGGGGATTAAACCTACGACAGAACAGAATTGCCGTTAGTTGTTGCAATTCTTCTTCTGTTGCCAATTCTAGCGCCGATCTCAGCTCATCCAAAGTGGAACCCTCCCAGACCCCAGATTCGTTGCTGTCCATTATTCTACTTCTATTGTCTCAATGCGGGAGGTAAAGTCGTGTTTGATGTTGCCGTTATTGGTGCTGGCGTAGCTGGATTGACTGTGGCTCAACAGTTGCAGCAAGCTGGATACACTGTGGTGGTGGTGGATAAATCCCGTGGTGTGGGAGGACGTGCGGCGACAAGGCGGTTACAGGGTACTCGTGCAGATCATGGGTTGCGCTATCTAGAACCGAATGGGGAGATGTCCGAGCAGCTGGTGAAGGTGTTATGCGATCGCCATATTCTCCAATTATGGACTGATATAGATTACTCCTCACCATCCAAAATTCCCCGTTATGTGGCGTCAGAGGGGATGAGTGCGATCGCGAAATTCCTTGCTACTGGTTTAGAGATTAAGCTAAATCAGCGAGTACAAGCAATTACCGTCACGGATGATAAAATTTGGCATCTGGGTTTTGAGGCTGCTGAAAATATAACCGCCAAAGCAGTAGTGGTGGCAATTCCCGCGCCCCAAGCTTTAATGTTACTGGAGCCATTAGCTGAGAGTATTTTACCAGCGGAGTTTGTGGATAAATTGCGATCGGTCGAATTTGACCCCTGTTTGGCGGTAATGGCCGGTTATCCCGCCCAAGCAGAGCTAAATTTAGATTGGAATTCTGTTGTTTTTTCGGATAATTCCGATCTAGCTTGGATCGGTTTGGATAGCAGCAAGCGCCCAAATCCCGAATTTCCGGTTTTTGCGATCCACAGCAGTGCCGAATTTGCCAAAAATTATCTAGATACAGAAGATTTAAACCCCGCTGCACAACATCTATTAGCGACGGCGGCGACAGAATTAAACCTATCTTGGTTTGATGCGCCAGAATGGTATCAGATTCACAGGTGGCGCTATGCGTTTCCCAGTTATTTTTTACAGTCAGCTTTTCTTGATGCCCTGACAAGTTTACCTTTAATCTGTTGTGGCGATTGGTGCGGCGGAAACTTGGTAGAAAGTGCTTTAAATTCTGGATTAGCTGCTGCTGAACAAATTAATCGGCAGCTTGGGAATTTATCTCTGCCTGGAGCAACTTTTTTTGATACTCTTTAATAGAGTAGAGATATTTTTTTACCACCAGGGTTCGCAGAGTACAGAAGACGATGAATATTAGTATTATTGGCGATAAGTTGATTCTTGAGTTGGAATGGTACGAACAACTGTGGGCATTTACGCTGAACAAAACCTTTGAAATTGCGATCGATCGCATCGAACGAGCCACATCCGAAGAACCGCAAAGTAATTGGGCAGAAATTCGCGCACCCGGAACTTTTCTGCCCGGAGTGATTAAAGCCGGAACTTACTACACCCAAAGGGGTAAAGAATTTTGGTATGTCACAAAAGACCGAGATTATTTGACTCTCGAAGTAAAAGATGAACCGTTCAAAAGAATTATCATCACAATTGATAATAGCGAACAATGGGTAGAACGAATTACAGCTTTGCTTCGTTAAGCCAACGATAAAGTCTTTAATCAAAGCAGGAGAGAATTAATGTCTTACAGCAACTTTACTCTAAGTTCTGTTATCAAACAATTTAGCCTAACTCTGAAAGACAAAAATGATTTGTTTGTTGATGTGGGCGAAGTCAACCCCAGCGAATATTTAGAATTTACCCTGAAATACAATCTTCCATTAGCTGGCGAGATTAATACAGAAAAAGCACGCTCAGAAATGATTATTGTGCCAATTTTACTGGAGTTAAGGCGACAATTAAACGATCGCATTAGTTTATTTTCAGGCAGAGATTTTAATGTAGATCTCGCACAGGGATTGAATGGAACGTGCGATTTTCTGATCGGTATTTCCGAATCCCAACTTGTGATAATAGCTCCAGTCGTAGCTATTGTAGAAGCTAAAAAAGAAGACATTATCAGCGGTTTGGGACAGTGCGTGGCAGAAATGGTAGCAGCACAGTTATTTAACGAACTGGAGGGAAATCAAGTTCAAACAATTTATGGAGTTGTAACATCAGGAACTGCCTGGAGATTTTTGAAACTAGAGGGAAAGATTATTTCTGTTGATGTTGTTGAATATTATATTAGTAATGTAGCCAAAATTTTAGGGATTTTCATCAATATTCTTGCCCAGAATGGAATTTTATAAATAGAGCGCCAGTCCATTAATCGCTGTTGACAAAAGCAACATGGTGCTTAAAATTTAGTGATGCTTTGTTATAGCAACCGCCAGGGCGATTAAGCCAACTCCAACTGTTACATGAAGTCCATAATCCCTTACGGAGTAACCTCTTCCCTCTTCCCTCTTCCCTCTTCCCTAGCCCCTAGCCCCTAGCCCCTAGTCCCTAGCTATAAAAAATAGGTTAATAAAACAGAAACCGGGTTTCTCGAAGAAACCCGGTTTCTTTAGCGCAACAATTCTTCTAACTTTTGTAGATTCCAAAGTGTCTGGTATAAACCCGGTTGTTGCACCAATTCGGCGTGAGTACCAGTTTGGACGATCGCACCTTTATCCATGACTAAGATGCGATCGCAACTTGCAGCAGCAGACATCTGGTGAGAGATGAAAACAACTGTTTTTCGCTCACCAGTTGACAAATTTTCCAAAATAGCAGTAGCCGTTTGATTATCGACGCTGGAAAGAGCATCATCTAAAATCAATACTGGCGCATCCACAAGCAAGGCACGGGAAAGCGCTGTACGCTGTCGCTGTCCGCCAGAAAGAGTAATGCCGCGTTCTCCGACAATTGTTTGGTATTGTTGGGGAAAATTGAGAATTTCTGGATGAATTTGCGCTTGTTTAGCGGCGTATTCTACCTGTGGTTGTTCGGCTGCCGGATCGCCGTAGCGGATGTTATTTTGGATAGTGGTGCTGAAGAGAAAACTTTCTTGGGGGACATAAGCGATCGCACCCCGCAAATCAGCCAATTGCAACTTAGTGATATCATTGCCATCCAGAAACAAAGTATCGGCAGAAATATCTAAAAGACGAGGTAAAGCATTAGCAAGCGTTGATTTTCCAGAACCGATCGGCCCCACAACCGCCACAGTTTCCCCAGGCTCAATAGTAAAACTAACATCCTTTAAAGCCGGAGTATTGGCACCAGGATAAGTGTAACTCAAACCGCGAGCTTGAACCTTACCTTTTACCTGTTTTTCTGGTAAAGCGATCGCATTGGTTTGGTCTTTAATTTTCGCTTCAACTGTGAGAATTGATTCAACGCGATCGATACTAACTTCTCCCCGTTGATAAGTAGTAATAGTAAAACCCAATAGTGCAGTTGGAAAAACCAAGCGTTCCACATAAAGGATTAAAGCCATAAAATTACCAACCGAGAGATTACCTTTGGCAATCTCTCCAACCCCAAGCCACAGCAGCACCAGCAAACTAATATAAGACATCCCTTCCACAAGTGGAAACAAGGTTGTCCGCGTTTTAGCCAGCTGGAGATTTGCCTGCAAAAGTCGATCGTTTAACTGACGAAAAGCACGACGTTCGTTTTCTTCCTGAGCGTATATTTTGATTAACGAAATCCCGCTCATATCTTCTTGAATCAAATCGCTGATGTTAGATAACTCCTCCTGCACAGCCATCTGTTGCGTGCGTAACTTATCGCTAAAAAGTTGCACCAGCAGCAACATGAATGGGTAGACTGCAAGCGCTTGTAAACTCAGCGGCACATTAATCGATAGCATCACCGGCAAAGTGAGTGCATAAGCAAATACCGTATTTGCCAAACTCAATACAGCGAATCCCAGCAGCCGTCGAATATTTTCCACATCGCTGGTAGCGCGGTTAATTAAATCTCCCGATGTGTTGGTGGAAAAATAAGAAGGTTCCACCTTCAGTAGATGTTGAAAAATCTTTTGTTTGAGGTCAAACTCTACTTGACGACCGACGCCAAATAGCAAAATGCGCGATACCACGCGAATCACCCACATCACAGTAGCCAGCACCAGGATCAGCACTACAAAGTGCAAAATCTCATCGAAGCTGAATGTAATGTTGAGTTTGTCAATAGTATCGCGAATCAGCAGCGGGATATAAACTCCCACTGCGTTGACAACAAGTAGAGCTAGAACGCCCAAGCTTACTTGTTTCCAGTGGGGACGCAAGTATGCAACTAATTTTCGCAGTCGTGATTGAGCCATGTGGATAGTAAGTCAAAAGAAAATTAGTCAGTGGTCAGTGGTCAGTTGTCAGTGGTCAGTTGTCAGTTGTCAGTGGTCAGTTGTCAGTTGTCAGTTGTCAGTGGTCAGTGGTCAGTGGTCAGTGGTCAGTGGTCAGTTGTCAGTGGTCAGTTGTCAGTTGTCAGTGGTCAGTTGTCAGTTGTCAGTTGTCAGTTGTCAGTGGTCAGTGGTCAGTTGTCAGTTGTCAGTTGTCATTAGACATCTCCAAAAAAGAATGTGGAGACGTTGTATGCAACGAAATACGAGGGTTACAGGTAACGCATCTTTAATTTCTGGAGAGGTCTATTTAACATCCTACATCCTTGAGTTGGGGGACAGGTTGGACAGTGGGAGCCAGCCAGCCGCGCAAGAAGTAGTAAACGGATGTCCAAAATTCGTTGATGACGCGGGTGCTGATCAGGAGCGCTTCAGCACTGGGTATAAGGTCTGAAATTCTAGTTTTGCGGGCGTTACGGACGGAAATGCTCAAGGTGTCGCAAGCGCCTTTTTGGGAGGTTCTGACTTGAACTTTAGGAGTTGAATCAGCCTGTAAACTGTAGAAACCGGCGGGACTGGGAATAGTCTCAATTCCTAACTGGGCAAATGTCTGTCTGGCGCGTTGCATATTCAAGGCGGAGGTGACAAGGATAACGCGCTTGCTGATTTTATATTGTTTTTTGATGGCTTCTGCACTGCTGCGGATATCCACGCCAGTGCGTTCGCGCAGGATGTCTTCTGAGGGGATATCTAAACTTTCTAGGGTGGCGGCAATTTTGTCTGCTTCGGGGGGATTGGATTTGCTGTAAGACTCGAAACCCACTTTAGGGCCAGCACTTACAATTATCTTGGGAGAATCTTCCCGATCTAAATATAACTGCCGTTCGTATTCTCGGACGGTTTGGAGGATGCGATCGCTCGGATCGTTGAGCTGCAACTGATTGGGAGCCAACAGACTCAGCTGAGTGGCTGAATGCGCTAATAATACGATCGCTCCTACAGTTTCGTGACGTCCCAAAGCTGCTTGATATGCTGCGATCGCCTCTTGTTGCGTCCGCTGCGCCAGTAAGTTAGCCACCAGCGGTAGACTGAAGATTGTCAAAATCAGAAATGCTGCCCAAATTTGGTTAATTCCCTTGGGGCTGATAATTCTTTCTTTTTCTCTTTTCTTAATTTCTCCTAATCCAAAAAACAACAACAAAATCGCCAACCCCAACGGCTTAAGCGGGAAGGTGAGAATGCTGCCAAATGTTGTCACAGCCGGAGTATGTGGCGTTATAAACGACAGAATTAGGAATAAGAGAATGAGGATTAACCCAAACCAGGCAAGATAGTCTCTGGGTTTGGCATCATTCCCAGTCCCTTTCACCAGTGCCTGCCAAACAATAACGCCGATCAGCACTATCAGCATAATCTGCGTTAGCGTTGAAAACATGACCGCACTTCCTCACAAATAGGTAATTGTCATTCGTCATCAGTCATTAGTCATAGATCGTTAGCAAATGACTAATGACTCATGACTGATGACTGAGTTATCGATTTTTCAGCTGGCGTCGAATGGCGTCAGTAACTGTTTGAATCACCTTAACACGGGCATAGTACTTATCATTAGCGGCGATCGCAGTCCAAGGAGCGGTGGGGGTGCTGGTACGGCCAATTGTTTGATTTACCGCCACTTCATATAAAGGCCACTTTTCTCGATTGCGCCAATCTTCGGCTGTGAGTTTATATCCCTTAAACAGGTCATTCTCGCGTTCCTGAAACCGTTCTAGCTGTTTTTCGGGGCTGATGTGGAGCCAAAACTTGACCAAAACGTAGCCATCGCCAGTCAGTTGGGCTTCAAACTCGTTGATTTCCTGATAAGCGCGACGCCATTCGGTTTCTGTGGCAAAGTCTTCGACTCGTTCGACCAATACTCGACCGTACCAACTGCGATCGAAAATGCCAAATGTGCCCGGAGTTGGTAATTTTCGCCAGAATCGCCACAGGTAATGGTGGGCTTTCTCTTCATCTGTAGGTGCGGCAAAGGCATTAACCTTGTAACTGCGGGGGTCGAGAATGTCGGTGAGGCGTTTGATTGCCCCACCTTTACCGGCGGCATCCCAGCCTTCAAACAAAATCAGAACAGGGATTTGATGTTTGTGGATGCCTAGCTGTAGTTTGCGTAGCCGGATCTGTTCGTGGCGTAATTGTTGTTTATATTCTTCATGAGATAGGCTCAGATTTAGATCTACTTGAGCCAAGAAATCCGGTTCGGATGGGTTGAGGTGGTCTTGGGGGGGTAAAGTTGGTGCTGGTGTGCGATAGTGAAGTCGATCGAGTGCTTCTTGAATTGAGCTTGCGAGTTGAGTGAGGACTTTGACTTGCGCCCACCGCTGACAGTCCCCTTCGACTAATGTCCAGGGGGCAGGCCCGGTGCTGGTGTAAACGAGCATTTCTTCGGCATGGGCGACATATTTATCGTAATTTTTGTGTTGCTGCCAATCTTCGGGGCGTACCCGCCAGGAGTCTAAGGGGTCATCTGCGTATTTTTTGAGCCGCTTCTTCAATTCCTTTTCGCTTAGATGAATCCAAAATTTGGCTACAGCAACGCCATCATCCACCATTTGCCGCTCAAAGGCATTGATGTGCTGCATCACCATCGGCACTTGCGCTTCGTTTACCCGTTCAAACAGGCGGTCTTCTAAGACGTGGATATACCAGCTGTGATAGAAAAACCCGATGCTGCCACGGGCTGGTAGTTGCTGCCAAAATCGCCACAAAAATGGGTATTGTTGTTCTTCCGGGCTGGGCGGCCAAATTGGGTGGACTGCAAACCCACGGGGGTCCATGTATCCCACCATTTTCTTGACTAAGGCACCTTTGCCCGCCGCTGCCCAGCCTTCCAGCACGACAATTACGGGCAATTTTTTTTCCCAGCAAGCTTTTTGGAGCGATCGCAGAGTCTGCATCAAGGGTTCAATCTGCGATTTGTAGGCCGCTTTATCAAGGCAAAGATCTAGATCGAGGTTATTCAGCATAGGGCTAAGGAAGTCAAAAGTCAAAAGTCAAAAGTCAAAAGAAAGGGGCATTCCCAATCCCCAGTCGCGTAACTCCTAATTATACAAATCACAAAGTTGACTGTAAGTAATGAGTAGAAACTTGGAAAATTTTATTTCCGTGAAAATACGGGGGGAATATATAGCCTTTCTTAAGATTACTTGACAAATCAACTTTTTTCTTAAATCTTTCTGAAGCGTCGCCAGAGTAATATCCTAATGGGTTGTTAGAGTCAATGCGTGGATTGCTTTGCAATGCCGATGTCAATAGCTCTAGGCTTAAACTATTTCTAGGAACTATGGTCTCTATCTTGCGGGAAATTTTTTAATTATAGAACGGTAGGAATGGGAGTTATCACAATATGGAACGTAGCTTCTTACTCAGGCTTTATGAAATGGGAGAAAGAGATTTCACCGGAGTCGATCTGCGGGGTGCAGACCTGAGTGGTGTTACCTTGATTGAGGTAAACTTATCGGGAGCGAATCTCACAGGAGCGAACCTCAGCAGAGCTTTTCTGACAAAATCAAACTTGAGTGGAGCTTTTCTAAACTGGGCGAATCTGACTTTTGTTAAAATCAGCGAAGGTTATATGGCAGATGCAGACTTGACTAAAGCTGAGATGAGCGGTGCCTTCATGGTGAAGTCTAACCTAAGTAGGGCTAAACTAAGTGGGGCTAATCTTACGGGAGTCAATCTCAGAGGAGCTAACCTAGAAGGGGCTAATCTCTGCGGAGGAAATTTAAAAAATATCAATCTGCGGGGGGCTAACCTCATGGGAGCCAACCTCAACTGGGCGAAACTGTCTGGTGCTAGACTAAGCGGGGCAGCACTGTATGGAGCCTTTTTACACGGTGTCAACCTTACTGGAGCGTTTCTGAATGGTGTTGACCTGAGTGGAGTCGATCTTGATGGCGCGAATCTCAGTGAGGCAAAGTTGAGTGGGGCGAAATTGTCAGCAGCGAATTTGACAGGTAATTTCGCTGAAATTCACAGATATCAGTATATTTGATTCGACTAGATGATATTTTTGTCCGATCGCAACAGGGGCAAAATTTCAGATGAAGGAAAAGGAGAAGATTTTGGTTAATGCTAAGCGCCTTGTGGAGGTAATCCTTCACAGAAGCAAGCTACGCGCTAGTGTGCCGAGTTGATTACCAAATCTAAAATCTGAAAGAAGGCAATTTGCAATCAGTTTACTATTAGCCCTGCTCCCAGGATCTGCCTGGGAGCGATTTTTCCTGATTTAACAAGCGCCTGTCCTCCCAAGAACCACTTGGATCGTTTTTAGGATCAAAGTGATGTCATACAAAGGAGTCCAGACATTTTGGTAGCGCAGGTCTAGAAGAACGATGTCTTCAAAATCTTTTACCGAAGAACGACCGTTAACCTGCCATTCACCTGTCAAACCGGGCTTAACATTTAATCTGCGCCAATGATGGTCGTTGTAGTGAGCGACTTCATCAACTGTGGGTGGTCTAGTCCCAACCAAGCTCATCTCCCCTACCAAAACGTTCCAAAATTGGGGCAGTTCATCTAGGCTCGTTTTGCGTAAGAAACGCCCGACTCTAGTGACACGCGGATCGTTTTCGTTCTTAAAGATTAGTCCTTTAGCTTCGTTCTTAATTTGGGATTTGAGGGCGTCGGCATTTGTGACCATCGATCGAAACTTGCGAATTTTAAAGCGTTGGCCCTGGAGTCCGCAGCGCTCTTGGCTGTAAAGTATCGGGCCAGGATTATCAAGTTTGATTGCGATCGCGATTGGTACAAAAGCCACTGCCAGAATCAGTAACCCTACTATACTGCCCACTATGTCCAGCAAACGCTTAAGAGTTGAGCTAGTCGAAGGGTGATGCACCGAAAAGGATCGAGACCTGGATCTTACTGAAGGAACAACTATTGGCGATAGTGCTGGATGGGTCATCATAACGGATACCTAAATAACGCAACCGTAAAACTACTTAGATTTGATTCAAATCATATAGTCATGGTTCCAGAAGTGGTACTCTTGTGAGGCTTAATTTGCTAAATCTTCATCGATTAGGCCGATTCCGATAGGTTATGTAAAGTTACGGTGAAGTTTTTGCTGAAAATATGGAACTCTACGTAGGGAGGGAGGTAAATTACCTGGGTACATTTACCGACAGAGTGCTTCTTGAGTGCTGAGAGACGTATAAAATTAGGTATCACCAGATACATTTTTCTGAGCTTTTTGGCCCGATCGCAATTAAGTTAAAACTGGAAGCAGAACGAAATCTGACTGTGTGATTAGGTTAGCCTGTACTCCAGACAAAGTTACCAACTGTTGACCGCTGCTTTTGACACTAATTAAAGTGGCATTGTTAATTTGATTAATACTTAATTGCTCAAAAGTCAAGCCACTCGCCAAACCAAGTAAATCTTTCATATCTTCAAAATCAATAACTGTATCCACTCCCAAAACATTTTGGAGGGCGAACAAATCGCTTCCGCTACCGCCCCTCAGCACATCGTTACCCAAATCCCCAATCAGAAAATCATTCCCAGCGCCACCTAGCAGCGTATCGTCGTCTTTACCGCCGACGAGGGTATCGTCTCCCTCATCACCCCAAATTTTATCCCGATTTTCGTTGCCAAACAGCAAGTCATTCCCTTCACCGCCACAGATGCAATCGCGATCGCCATTCGGATCTGTGCTACCATTACCCCCGTAAATAGTATCGTTCCCTTCTCCCCCGCAGATACTATCGTTGCCTTTATCGCCGAACAGCATATCGTCGCCAACATTACCGACAACAATATCGTTATCCCTACCGCCGCGCACAGTATCGTTACCGTCATCGCCGAATAGCGTATCGTTACCGGCGTTCCCATTCAGCACATCATCGCCAGTACCGCCGTATAGTAAATCGTGTCCGTTGACATCGCCGCTGTCGCTTTCGGAATTGCCGCCAAATAGAGTATCGTTTCCTTTATCTCCAGCAAGGGTATCGTCGCCAAAATCGCCCCAGATTAGGTCATTTTCACCACCGCCACGGGCCAAATCGTTACCTTGACCGCCTCGAACTGTATCATTACCTGTATTACCGTTGAGAACGTCATCGCCTAAGTTACCGTTGAGAACGTCGTCGCCTTCGTTACTGGAAATCCAATCGCGTCCGCTCCCACCAAATGCGGTATCATTACCGGCATGACCGTAGAGATTATCATTACCTGCTTCACCCAATAACAAGTCATCGCCCTCAAATCCATTTAGTGCTTCGCTGATATTGCTGCCAGTTAGGGTATCGTTATTTACAGTGCCATTGCTAGTGCTGCTGACTGTATTGGGTAAGACTTGCGATCGATTCGGCCCTCCTTCACCCGTCAGCGTATCTAGATTCGGATAAACGATTTGTTCGCAGAAGCAATCTTCTTCTTCTTCTGTATCGTCGTTGCTAATAATACCAGTGCTTTGTTTGGCATTTAAGTTGAGGGTGGCATTGGTTGCACTTATCAAGTTAACGGTAAAAGTTTCATCTATCTCTGGGATGATATCGCTAATAACGTTAACGGTGATGGATTTGCTGGTGTCGCCGGGATTAAATGCGATCGCACCGTCATTATCAATATAATCGCTACCAGCAGTAGCCGTACCGTTGTCGGTGGTGTAGGCGACGGTGACGGGAACGATGCTGGGATTGGAAAGGTTGACGGTGAAGGTGTAAGGAATTATACCGCTGTTTCCTTCAGTTTGTGCGATCGTGATGGGACTTATGCTAACGTTAGTGCGATCGTTATCGGTATTTGTAACATTGATATCGACGGGATTGATGTTGTTGTAATTATTGTCGGTACTGGTAGCGGCGGCGGTAATAATTTGATAAGCTTTATCGCCATCAACTATATTCTCGTCAATTCCGGTAATCGTGACAGTTTGTGCGGTATTCCAATTTCCAGCAGTGAAGGTAAGGGATGATTTATCGATTGTTCCTTCCACCGTATTGCTGCTAGTTAATCCCAGAGTAACATCCCCAGTTGGTTGACTATTCAGTTTGACGGTAAAGTTAGCATTTGTTCCGTTTTCTCCCGTTGTTAAGTTGGTGGGAGTAATGGTAAATCCGGGACTATCGTTATCGGTGATATTGGCGGTGATATCTGAAATTGCAATGCTGTTATAATTGCTGTCGCTGCTGGTAGCTGTATGGGAAATCGTACCGCTGTGATTTCCTTCTGCAACGCTATCGTTTGTGGCGGTAACGGTGATGGTTTGCGCGATATTCCAGTTCGCTGATGTGAAGGTGACAGGAGTTGGAGAAGTTCCGGTTTGCGTACCGTTGTTGATGGCAATTGTTACATCGGAAGTCGGTTGGGAAGTGAGGACAATTTCGTAGGTATCTGTCGCGCCGCCTTCGGTGATATTTGTGCTACCGCCAGATTGGGTAATGATGACTCCGGTGTTGTCGTTGTCGCTGATATTGGCGGTGATATCTGAAATCGCAATTGCGTTATAATTGCTGTCGCTACT
>NZ_JAIQZN010000048.1:21109-24944 GCF_023333585.1 Argonema antarcticum A004/B2 | reverse complement strand
GTGACATCGGAAGTCGGTTGGGAAGTGAGGACAATTTCGTAGGTATCTGTCGCGCCGCCTTCGGTGATATTTGTGCTTCCACCAGATTGGGTAACGGTGATTACCGCTGTATCGTTGTCGGTGTTGGTGACGGGAACATCTGCAACATCTAAATTGTTGTAATTGGTGTCGGCGCTAGTCGATTTGGCGGTAATAATGTTGTAGGCGATATTGCCATCAACGATGAAGTCGTCTTGACCGATAATTGTAACGGTTTGGTCTACATTCCAATTTGCTGATGTGAAGGTGAGAGAAGATTTATCGGGTTTACCTTCTTTAGTATTGTCACTATTTAAATTAATCGTAACGTCAGCGGTGGGTTGACTGATTAATTTGACGGTAAAGGTAGTGGTTCCGCCTGCTTCGGTTGTAGTTAATCCGGGGTTTTGGGTAACGATGATTCCCCCGTTGTCGTCGTTGGTAATTGTCGCAGTTCCCTGTTTGGCGGTGGTGTCAATTTGAGCGTTGGTGGCGCTATCTAATTTGATGGTAAAAGTTTCGTCGCTTTCGGCAATTTCGTCGCCTTTCGATTTAACGGTGATGGTTTCGGTGAGGGAACCGCCTGGGGTAAAGGTGATGCTATTGTCGTTGTCGATATAGTCGTTATCTGCAAGTGTTGCAGTTCCGTCGTTGGTGGTGTAGTTGACGGTGACGTTTTGGGTGGTGGCGCGAGAAAGGGTGGCGGTAAAGGTGTAGTCTGTTGTACCGCTATTTCCTTCAGTTTGGGTGATGGAAGTGGGTGTGAGACTGACAATTGGTGCGTCGATGATGACGCCGTTGGAGAATTCGGAAGTGTCGTTGGTGGTGAGGTTTGTGGCGGTGGCGGTGACGTAATTACCCAGGGATGCTGCTGCTAGATTAGTGACAGTAAAGTTGGCGTTGCCGGAAGCATCGGTGGTAATGTTAGAGAAACCGAGATAGGTTTTTCCTTCGCCGTTTCCAGAGGCATCTAATACGTCGTTGCCGAAGAATTCTAGGCGGAAGTTGGTGTTAGCTGTGCTGTTGAATGTACCGACGCAAGTGGTGTTGCTACCTGCAATTTCTGCGTATGTGAGGACGGGGAAATTTTGCAGGTTGTTGGCATCTGTATCGGCGTCGCCTGTGTCATTGGCGGTGATGCCGTTACCGGGAAAAGCATTTCCTAAATCGATGCCTAATCTGCTGTTAGAGAAGATGGAGTTACCCTGGATGGGATTACCAGTACCGCTAACAATTAATATGCCTTCGACAGCGTTACTGGAGATTATATTTCCTTCACCTGTATTCGTTCCACCGATCGCATTTTGGTTACCACTTATATATATCCCGAATAAGTTGCCTAGAGCGCTTACGCCGTCAATTTTCGTTCCGATGTAGTTTCCCCGTACTTGGTTATTCGCACTGACGATTCCTATGCCAGAGCCATCGTTCCCTGAAATAATGTTACGATCGTTCGCATTACTCCCACCAATAACGTTATTAGAACCACTAAGTAGCACCCCATCCCCAGTATTGCCCAAGTCTAGGGTTCCGGTGACATCCGTCCCGATGTAGTTTCCTTGAACTTTATTATTGGTGGCGGTGTCAAAGATAACTATGCCAAATCGATCGTTCCCTGAAATAATGTTGCGCTCGCCCACATTACTGCCACCAATAATGTTATTAGAACCTGTAATGTACACCCCTTCGTTAGCATTGCCCAAGTCTTTCGTTCCGGTGACATCCGTACCGATGTAGTTTCCTTGCACTTTATTATTGGTGCTAGAGAGAAATATTGCCGAGCTATCGTTGCCTGAAATAATGTTACGCTCGCTCGCATTACTGCCACCAATAATGTTATTAGAACCTGTAATGAACACCCCTTCGTTAGTATTGCCCAAGTCTTTCGTTCCGGTGACATCCGTCCCGATGTAGTTTCCTTGCACTTGATTATTGGTGGCGGTGTCAAGGATATATATGCCATATCGATCGTTCCCTGAAATAATGTTTCGCTCGCCCGCATTACTTCCGCCAATAATGTTATTAGAACCTGCAATGTTCACCGCATCGATAGTATTGCCCAAGTCTTTCGTTCCGGTGACATCCGTCCCGATGTAGTTTCCTTGCACTTGATTATTGGTGTTAGAGATAAATAAGGCAGAGAGATCGTTCCCTGAAATAATGTTGCGCTCGCCCGCATTACTTCCGCCAATAATGTTGTCAGAACCTGTAATGTACATCCCATAGCTAGTATTGCCCAAGTCTAGGGTTCCGGTGGCATCCGTCCCGATGTAGTTTCCTTGCACTTTATTATTGGTGCTAGAGAGAAATATTGCCGAGCTATCGTTCCCTGAAATAATGTTACGCTCGCTCGCATTACTGCCACCAATAATGTTATTAGAACCTGTAATGAACACCCCTTCCCTAGTATTGCCCAAGTCTTTCGTTCCGGTGACATCCGTCCCGATGTAGTTTCCTTGCACTTGATTATTGGTGGCGGTGTCAAGGATATATATGCCATATCGATCGTTACTCGAAATCAGATTATTAGTAAAAGTGTTGCTACCGCTGTGAATTTGTAGCCCATCAACAGTATTGCCTAAATCTTTAGTCCCGCTGGCATCAGTACCGATATAGTTTCCGGTAACAGTATTGCTACCATTCAATATAGTAATTCCCTGAAATTGGTTGCCGGAAATGAGGTTGCGATCGCCTGGATTTGTTCCACCGATCGTATTATTGGTGCCAGTGCCGATCGTGACGCCGCTTAAACCATTACCTCGGTCAATAGTTCCGGTATTATCCGTCCCGATAAAGTTCCCGACAATAAAATTATTGCTACTTTGAATTCCGATACCTTCACCCTGGAAAGCATTAATCGCCAAACCTTGAATCGTGCTAGAACTTGCATTCAGGTTTATACCGTTAACGTTACCTGCATTCGTGCCATCAAGCACTATGTTTAAGACAGCATCGTTCCCAGCAGCGAGGGTGTTTTTACTCGCACCGGGTTGACTGTAACCGTCGATAATAACTGCTTGGGTAATAGTGGGTAAAGCAGAAGTCGGGCTAATTGTATGCGGCCCCGCTCCACTAATATTAAAAGTAATCGTATCCGTTCCAGCAATGGCATTGGCGTTAGTGATTGCTTGGCGCAATGAACCTTCGCCGCTATCGTTGGTGTTGGTGACGGCGAAATCGTTTTGTGCAATGGTAACGCTGCCACTCTTATTAGTCGCATCGACTGTATAAGCTGGGTCGTTAACTAAAGATAAGGCAAAGGTTTCGTTTGCTTCGGCGGGGATATCGTCAATGGCGGTAAAGGTAATATCTGCCATACTGACACCAGCATTGAAGGTAAAAGTAGTGCCGCCTGCATTTATTGTGCCGCCAGCTGCGACGCTGAGGTTGTAGTCAGTGCCAATTCCTGAAGCTGGAGAAAGTTGGACGGCTAATGTGCCGCTGCTGCTGCTGCGGGTGAGGCGGAATGTTCCGGTGTCGATGTTGCCTTCGGCGGCGGTGGTGTCGGGGGCGGTGAGACTGACGGTGGGGAGGGCATCGCCTAGCTTGACGACGAAAATGTCATTGCTGCCAGCAGGAGTCAGGTTAGCCGTTCCCGCACCGGGGTCGAAATCTGCCGTGCCTTGGAAATAGCCTGTGGTGTAGGTGTTGCCGATACTATCGAGGGCGATGCTAGTGCCAAAGTCGTTACTACTGCCGCCCAGGTTATAAGCCCAGACGTAGTTGCCATCCAAGTCGAATTTGGTGATGAAGATGTCATTGCTGCCAGCAGAAGTCAGGTTAGCCGTTCCCGCACCGGGGTCGAAATCTGCCGTGC
>NZ_JAIQZN010000048.1:0-21009 GCF_023333585.1 Argonema antarcticum A004/B2 | reverse complement strand
ATTTGGTGATGAAGATGTCAGCGCCCCCAGCAGGAGTCAGGTTAGCCGTTCCCGCACCGGGGTCGAAATCTGCCGTGCCAGAGAAATAGCCTGTGGTGTAGGTGTTGCCGCTACTATCGACGGCGATGCTATAGCCAATCTCGTCACCACTGCCGCCGATACCCTTAGCCCAAATCAAATCTCCAGGCAGTATGCCTTTGTAGGCAATTCGGGCGCTTTTTGTAATGGCGATGGGGGCAGTAAGGTGGCCGATTTTAACTTCCAATTCCCAGTCTCCGCCTAATGCAGCGTTCCCCGTGGGAGTTTTGGAGGCGGCAATGTTGGCTTTGGTGAGGTGGTGGAGACGGTGGAGGAAAGAGATCCCCCCTGCCCCCCTTAAGAAGGGGGGCTCTGAGTCGTCTCTTAGCCCCCCTCTTAAGAAGGGGGGTTCTGAGTCGTCTCTTAGCCCCCCCCTTAAGAAGGGGGGTTCTGAGTCGTCTCTTAGCCCCCCCCTTAAGAAGGGGGGTTGGGGGGGATCTCCCGCTACGTTACAACCGTAAATTAAAATATCGGCATTTTCGGTTAGGGCGTTGCGCCACTGCTTTAGTGAATTTGTATAATTGTCGAGATTGCCGGAATTGAGGGTTCCGTTGCCGAGTTGCACTTCTCCGGGGCTGCCGTGAGAGATAATATGTAGGGCGGCGATATTGGAGCGCGTTTGCAGAATTTGGGTAATTTGGGCGACGCCATCTCGCGTTCCATCCAGTAAGATAACTTCGGTTCCCGGCGTGACTCCTGCGGCGAGGGTTTGCCAATCTTGAACTGAAGTGTCGATAAATGCGATCGCATTTCCTTGCGCTGCTTGAGGATTGAGATTTTCAACGGCTGAGTTTTGGACTGGCATGGTTTTTCACAGATAGGGTGTTTGCTGGGATTGGAGGAATGGTGATGCTACGCTTGAACTCGTGAGATGCTGAATGTTGTTTGACCGGATTTGTCGATCGTGAAATAACGTGGTGCGATCGGCTACAGACTACTTAAGAAGTGCGATCGGCAGACCTTAAATGTTTTTAACTTTTTTTGATATATCTAAAGACATAAAGCGACCTGTGCTTTTAAAAGTATTGCACTATATTTAGCAGTTTGTGTAGGCTTTAGCATAAAATTTACGCAACCTTAACACTTTCAGGCAAATGAGGTATAGAAAAAGGCGGTTTCTTGAGCAATACCTTCGCCAATCCGGAAAAAGGACGCGCTTTGTAGGTTCGGTTGATGGCAAATGCGTTGGGTTTCGCTTCACTCAACCCAACCTACAAAGAAATGGCGAAGATATTGCTCAAGAAACCAAGTTTTACCGGGTGTACTTCATAAACCTGCAACCTTTATATATGAATTTCCGGATCGCAGAGAAGAAGGGCATAAACAGGACAAGGATAGGCTTTTTTCGCTATCCTGTCATTATTCTGTCGGCTGTAGCGATCGGCTGTCTGGTTGTCAGTTGCGGCGAGAGCAAAGTTACCCAGTGTAATAAGATCAACCAGATAATTAATCAAGCTGACGCTGTTACTAAAAGTGCTAAGACGGGTAAACCGTCAGCGCTCATTAAGGCAGCAGTTCAACTTGATAAAGTGGCAAAAATACTGAAAGATGTTGAAGTTGAGGATAAGAAGCTGCAAAGTTTGCGATCGAGCTTTACGATCATGTATGGAGATATCAGCAAATCATTCCGAAACATGGCTGTTTCTATCCAAAGACAAGATGCTCAGGGTATAAAGTTTGCTCTGATATTTTTGAGCCAAGCTAGAATGAAAGATACGGCGTTAGTTAAAGAGATCAATAGTTATTGCGATGGGAAGTAGCCCGCCTGGGGTTCAAACCCCAGGCTCATAGCGAAAGTCCACTTAAGTGGACTGAATATTTTTCCAAGTCTAATCTCAGAAGAGGTTTTCAAACTATGCAACTAGAACTGAAACAATTGATTATACCCCCTGGCAATGTTCTGCAACTGAAAGACATCAGTTGGCAGATGTTCGAGCAAATTTTAGACGAATTGGGAGAAAGTCGGGCGGCGAGAGTTTCTTACAGCAAAGAGTTTTTGGAAATTATGGCACCATTACCAGAACATGAGGATGATAAAGCAATCATTGGCGACTTTGTTAAGGCAATCCTTGAACAAATGGATATTGAATTTAGAGATCTCGGTTCTACCACTTTCAAAAAGAAAAATATGTCTCAAGGCGTAGAAGCAGACACCTGTTTCTACATTCAGAATGAAGCAGCTATCCGAGGTAAGAAAAAAATAGACTTAACTGTAGACCCGCCACCAGATTTAGCGATTGAAATTGATATTACATCGCGCACTGCATTGAACAATTACGAAGCTTTGGGTGTGACAGAATTGTGGCGATACAATGGGCAAAGGTTGCAAATTAATGTACTGCAAGATGGGAAATATATCGAATCGGAAAATAGCCGGATATTTTCCCAATTTTCGCAGTTACGCGAAGTGATTCATCGGTATGTCGAAGAGAGTAAAGTTGTGGGGAGAAATGCCACGATGAAAGCATTTAAAAATTGGGTGAGAGCAATTGTAAACTAAGTCGATTTTAACATAGCCCGGTAGTCGATTTTAACATAGCCCGGTAGTCGATTTTAACATAGCCCGGTAGTCAATTAAGCTGCTACGCATTTAATTTGTATGTTTAGCGGGAGTGGGAGAGTGGGGGAGTGGGGGAGTGGGAGAGGAATTGAAGGTTTGATTGCCGGATTAGAAATATCCGAATTAGATGCGTGTTAGCTTATCACATAGCCCGGTAGTTGATTATCACATAGCCCGGTAGTCGATTATCACATAGCCCGGTAGTCGATTATCACATAGCCCGGTAGTCAATTATCACATAGCCCGCCTGGGGTTCAAACCCCAGGCTGATAGCGAAAGTCCACTTAAGTGGACTGAAGAAATAGAAACCGGGTTTCTATTCTTTCGCCTCAGAAACCGGGTTTCTCCAAGAAACCCGGTTTCTATTCCTTCGTGGCGATCGCTTCAATTTCTGGCACAATTAGATCGCTTCGATCGCAAGTTCTTTACCTAGTTCTCCCGAACCAAGCAGTAGCAGGCGTTGAACGCCCTTCTGTAGCGGCGTTCCCCAAACTTGAGATTTCGTGTGTAGTTCTGTCATAAGTAGGAATTGCAATCAAGTTTTTCGATGATAAGCCAAATATATGTTGTTACAAAAACTGCAACCAGGACGCGATCGCACGACAAAAATGCGATCTTAGAAACCAAAGCCTGTAAATTCTCCTAATTTGGCAACCTATGAAGCTTGTTTATGTTTTACCCGCAACTTTGCTTCTCTCTGGCACAATGGGGACAGTCGCCGTATCCCCGCAATCTCCCCAGGTTGTAGCGCAAAGGACTAGAATGGAACCTTCCACACCCCAAACCGAACGAGATCGATCGACTGGCGGCTTGTTCGTCCAATCCAAAGACGGACGCCAGCAAGTGTTTCCCCTCAAACATACGGAAGTTAAAGCCAAAGTCAGCGGTAATTTGTCGCGGGTAGAGGTGACGCAAACTTTTGAAAATCCCTATACTGAACCTTTGGAAGCGGTTTATGTATTTCCACTACCCGATGAAGCGGCGGTGGATGATATGGAGATTAAGATAGGCGATCGCATTATCAAAGGCAATATCAAAAAACGGGAAGAAGCGCAGGAAATATACGATCGGGCCAGACGGGAAGGACGCACCGCCGGACTCCTAGAACAAGAACGCGATAATATCTTTACTCAATCTCTCGCCAATATCAAACCGGGCGAACAAATTAATGTCACGATTCGCTACACAGATAGTCTCAAATTTGAAGGCGGTAACTACGAATTTGTCTTTCCAATGGTAGTAGGGCCAAGATACATTCCAGGCAATCCCATTCCCTCGTCGGGAGGCGATACAGACAGAGTGAGTGACGCCTCTCGCATCACTCCACCCGTATTGCGCCCCGGAACTCGTTCGGGACACGATATTGGCGTCACAGTAGAAGTAGATGCAGGTGTGCCAATTGCTGATGTTCGTTCAACTTCTCATAAAATCACTACTTCTCGCCAAAGCAATATCTTCAAAGTCCAATTAGCTAGCGAAGATACCATTCCCAACAAAGATTTAATTCTGCGATATCGCGTGGCTGGAAATAACACCCAAGCCACAATTTTAACTCAATCCGACGATAAAGGCGGGCACTTCGCCGCTTATTTAATCCCCGCTTTGGAATATCGATCCAACGAAATTGTCCCCAAAGATGTTGTCTTTTTGATGGATACTTCAGGTTCCCAACAAGGCGACCCTTTGGCAAAATCAAAAGAATTAATGCGCCGCTTTATCAATGGGTTAAATCCTAACGACACTTTCACTATTATTGACTTTGCCAATACCACTCAACAATTATCGCCAACGCCTTTAGCGAATACGCCGGAAAATCGCGCTAAAGCAATGGGGTATGTCGATCGACTTGATGCTAGAGGCGGAACTGAATTACTCAACGGTATTCGCGCCGTTCTCAATTTTCCACCTTCCCAATCAGGACGCCTGCGGAGTATTGTACTCCTAACTGATGGTTATATCGGCAATGAAAATGAGGTAATTGCCGAAGTTCAGCGAAATTTAAAACCGGGAAATCGTCTTTATGGTTTTGGCGTTGGCAGTTCGATCAATCGGTTTTTGATTAATCGTTTGGCAGAAGTAGGAAGAGGTAGTTCGCAAGTGATTCGTCAGGATGAACCGACTCAGGAAGTTGCCGAAAAGTTCTTCCGTCAAATCAATAATCCTGTCCTGACAAATATTCAAGTTTCTTGGCAAGGTTCTGGGGAAGCACCGACTATCTATCCACTCGCTACGCCTGACTTATTTGCCAATCAACCGTTAGTCTTGTTTGGAAAAAACAAAGACCGCATTAGTGGAAATCTTCGGATTACTGGTATTGCTGCTGGTGGCAAACGCTATGAAAAAATGCTGCCAGTTAATTTTAATAGTAGTGGAAATTCTGCGATCGCACAACTTTGGGGACGCGCCAGAATTAAGGATTTGATGAATCAAATGTTTGGCGGCGAAACAAAATCTGGCGTCGATGCAGTAACTGAAACTGCTTTAACTTATCGCTTGTTGTCGCAATACACGGCATTTGTCGCCGTCAGCGAAGAAGTGCGCGTTAATCCCGATGGTACTCGTCAGCGCGTGCAAGTGCCGGTAGAATTGCCCCAAGGCGTCAGCTATCAGGGAATTTTTGGAGAAGAACGTGCTGATGCTTCTGCTAACGTGCTAAATGCCGCACCTACGGGTAGAGTTGGCGGCATAAATCGCCCGCAAAGTGTTGCACCTTTTTTATCCGCACCACCACCTGCGCCACGTCCTGCGCGAATTCAAGAGACTGGCGACCTGGCACAAAGGACTTCTCGGATTGAGGTGATTAGCGCTGATGGACTGGATGGAAATGCGATCGCATCCATTACACAAAAGCTACAAAATGTCAATATTCCAAACAACATCAGCGGCGAAGTTGTCTTGGAATTATCGATCAAAAATGGTCGCATCCAGCGGATTGTGTTGGATGACAAAGCTTCTACAGTGAAGGAGCAAAATGTGATTGATGAGATTAAGCGATCGATCTTAACTTGGCAAGCTCCCTCATCTATTAATAGTATCATTCGCCTGCGTTTGCGAATTCTCAATTGAGGAAGTTACAGGGATCGGAAACCCGGTTTCTTGAAGAAACCGGGTTTCTGCCTCAAATTCATCTGCCGTAAAAAATCCCAAATGTGGAACTTTTGCTAGCAGTCTAATGTGCCTCTAACCAAGCTGACAAATCATCCAGACTGCTAAAATCCAATAACGCCTCACTTAAATCTTCCAGCACAGATAGCGGTAGGTTGGAAATGCGCTTTCCGATCTCCTGGGATAACTCTCCAAAGCGGCGCGACAAAAGACGGAGAACTAGATTAGCAGCTTCCTGCTGTTGTCCTTCTTGGCGACCTTCTTGGCGACCTTCTTGGCGACCTTCTTGGCGACCTTCTTGACGACCTTCTTGACGACCTTCTTCTTTAGCTTCCCGATAAACTCTGGTTTCTTCTAATCGCATTCCCAGCATTGCTTCTACCTCCCGCCGACTTAAATTAGTAAACTTGTAGACCAAAATCGTCGCGATCGTATCTATTATGGCCCGACTTGCTTCTGGGTCGCTGACTTCTTGTTGTGCCCGTGCTAATAAATATCGTGCTTCCTCTGGTGCTTGTTCTTCTTCTAGGATTGTCAGCACCATCAAGGCTATCCCTAACGGTAACTGTCGAATCTCTCCCAGTTCGTTCAGGTACACCCGATGCACTTGGTCACAGTTTAGCAGCGATCGGTAGGGATGAGCATCACTCTGTTCGATACTGCGTGTCGGATAAATGACTACAGCTTGCCAATCAGAATAACGCTCTCGATGGCGGTAAAAATATAGAAATGCTTCACCGAACAAGCGTTCGTATAACCGTTCATCCTTCTGAAATTGTACCTCGCAGAAGTAGATGATGCCTGCATTTCCGGTATCTGGCGGCAGAAATACGCCATCAATCTCAAATTTCGGTTCTTTGACTGCTACTGAGTCAAAGCGGTAGGCGCTGGCATTTGCAGGGGGAGTTGCGAGTAAGTTGAACAGCAGGGTGGGGGACTGTTGGAAGATTTTGTAAAATATTGAGTCTCGCCGCATGGAAAGGTTGTCGCGGATGGATCGAGATTAATTTTCTCATATTCTCACGCTGAAATGATGCAATTATTTTAAGAAATCTGGTTTCGATCGCATTTAATAATCTTTCAGTCTCTTTTATTGGACGATATATTTTCGAGGGTGAAAGAGCAAAATGTTGTTGATGCGATTAGGCGATCGATCGTTTCTTGGCAAGCTCCCTCATCTATTAATAGTATCATTCGCCTGGGTTTGCGAATTCTCAATTGAGGAGGCGTAGATTTCACCTTTGAAGCTACCCAAGGATTGAATGGAACTTGTGACTTTATTAAGCTGCTACGCATCTAAATTGTACTTTTTGGAGCCTGAAAACCTTACTGTGCGGTGTTCGACTTGAAAAATTAGATGCGTCTTAGCTTATCACTCGTTCTCCAGAACAGCTATTCATCAAGTATTCGTGAAACTTTCTTAATTCTAAAGCAAGTTTAGTTCTGATTGATGTATAGCTAGGGACTAGGGGCTTTCTTGCTAGGGACTAGGGAAGAGGGAAGAGGAAAAAGCTTGACGAAGTAAGGGATTATGGACTAAAGGTAACAGTTGGAGTAGGGGCGGGGTTACCCCGCCCCTACTTAATCGCCCTGGCGGTTGCTATACTTAGAGGATTAGATTTAACCGACGATCGCCTGGAGGTAATGCTACCCTATTTGAGCAACAATCGATCGTGGTAAGAGTTTAAGCGAGAATTACGCGGGAATCTGCTGCTGGGTCTATGAATTGAAACCTTAGCCTTGCCCTAAAAAGTAAAGCTAGTCCGAACTACCCCAATAATCATATCCGGGTTGCGTTCGTCCTGATTGGGAGCAGTCAACCAAATCAGACCGGGGGTAACAGCAATATTATTATTTATCCGATAAGTGTAAAATGCTTCTATATGATACCCCACATCGCGATCGCTCCTCTGACCGGGTGGTAAACCAATCGCTTCTGAGAGCGCCCCATTGCTAGTACCCGCCAACCTGGGTTGTACTCCAACAATTAAACCACCTATATTTCCCTTCTTCCCCAAATCATAAAAAGTCAAATTCACATCATAATCCCATACCTGTGCATCGCCCTTAGTACCCTCCCCCAACGCCCGTGCATTAGAATAAGCAACCGAACCGCCCAAATCCACAGAAGGCAATATTCGATAGAAAGCTGCGCCAATATAAGTATTAGCAGCCACTGGCCCTGCCCCGATTACTTTAGCCGCATTACTACCAGCCAAAGTATCGATACCGAACTCAGGCGAGTAACTGTAAACGTAAAACCCAGTAAACCTAAATCTACCCAAATTTATCACCGGACGCACAGAAGCAGAGTAACCGCCGTTAAACACTCCCACACTGGGGTTATTTGATGGCCCTTCGCTACTCAAGGAAAAGTCGATATTAAGCCAGCGTGCAGTCTGCCATTGCAAAAGAATTCCTGTCTGCTGATTGACTGGGTAAATCAGAGGATTGACTTGACCGTAGTTCGATATTGGGCCGAGCCGCGAATTGTTTAACTGACTGATCGGTTCTGATAAAATACGATCGCTGCCGAACGCACCCAAACGCACTGAGAGGTTGTCCGTCAATGGGAAACTGTATGCCAATAAGTTGAGTCTTACTTCCCCATTTCCAGATAATGTAGATGCCACAAAGCGGGTTTCATTTGTAGCACCGCTCAAAGCACCTACTGGAAATTCAGTTGCACTGTCAAATCTTCTTAAATTGGTGGCTTGCAATCTGACTAGCAAGGTGTCTTTACCTGTGAAGCTGCTAACGAAAGAGAGGCGAGCGCGATAGCCAAATGTCGTGTTATTGGCATCGGAGGCATTTTCGCCAAAGGCATCTCCCAAATAGGTTATTATCTCACCTCTTAACTTGGTGGTGGCGGAAAACTGCTGTTTCTCTATTGTTGTTGCACGCGCTTCTAATGAAGATAGGCGACCTCTCAAAGAAGTTAGTTCGTTAGAGAATTCTGCAACCAGCCTTTCTAGTGTGGCTAAGTCTTCTTTACTAACGCCAGAGGTTTGTGCGGCGATTAGTTCGTTGATTCGATTTAAGCATTGGTTTAATCCAGCTGCAAATTCGTAGCGAGTCATAGCCCGATTGCCGCGATAGGTGCTATCCGGATATCCTTCGATACAACCGTATCTTTCCACTAGAGATTGCAACGCACTAAAAGCCCAATCTGTCGGCTGTACGTCTGTGAGACTGGATACTGAGGTCACTCTCGCCATTGAGGCGGTTTTCCCTGGGGTGACACTAAGATTGGTTAAGGGTTGTTCTAGAGCGGTTGGAGTGGGTGAGGGGTTTTCCAGCTCTGTGATGGAGACACTTTCAGAAGAAGCAGTTTGCGATCGGATCATCCCACTGCCGAGGATTATTAGCATGAGTACTAAAATTTGGCAATATATTTTAGATATTTTTATATTCATTTGTCACCTCCTACTCCACTAAGAACCAAATCTAATTTTACCTCTAATTTAGAGTTTTTGCTTGTTACATATAGGGTTTAGCTCATTAGTACTACACTAAATGTGTAAAAAATAGAGTGTGTGACACACTACATCTAGGGGGTGCGGAATGTGGGCTGGATTAGGTCAATGCGTAGCAGAAATAAAAAAAGCGCCTGGAATTCCAGACGCTATAAAGCTGGGGGTGAAAAGCTGAAAATGCTCCTAACCCTGAGCTTCGGAACCAGCCACAACTTCTAACAGTTCTTGGGTAATTGATGCCTGACGTGCTTTATTGTAGGAAAGAGAGAGCTTGTCAATCAATTCGCTAGCGTTGTCGCTGGCATTGTTCATCGCCGTCATCCGCGCTGCCAGTTCGCTAGCCGCTGACTCTTGCAGCGATCGCAGCAATTGGTTATTCAGGTACAATGGCAACAGAGCATCCAGAATTTGCACTGGATCTTGCTCAAAAATCATATCTTGAGGGAAGCTCTGAACTTCTGAACTAACTTTGCTGCGTTCTACCTGAAATTGACCGCCTTTAGTGGTGAGACGGAAAATTTCATCATCTGGGGTTTCCAAACCTTGCGTATCGAGGGGGAGCAATGTTTGAATCACTGGTCTAGAGCTGATTAACGAGACAAACTTAGTGTAAATCAACTCAACCCGGTCTACTCCCTCTGACAGGAACAAAGACAGTATTTGGTCAGCTATCGATGAAGCTTCCGCTGCTGTGGGAATTTGTTCCAATCCAGTGTATGTCGCATTAATTGGTTGGTTGCGACGTTGGAAATACTGGATCGCTTTGCGTCCTACGAGGATAAACTTGTAGTCGCGACCTTCTGACTTCAGTTCTTTGGAGCGGATTTCAGCACGACGGATGACGTTAGTATTGTAAGCGCCACACAAACCGCGATCGCCTGTAATTACCAACAACCCCACCGATTTAACTTCCCTAGCCTTGAGTAGGGGAAGATTTGCCTCTTCAAATTTTAAGCGGGACTGCAAACCGTGGAGAACCTGAGCCAGAGCGTCAGCAAAGGGGCGCGTGGCGGTTACTTGTTCTTGGGCGCGGCGCACCTTGGCAGCTGCCACCAAGCGCATCGCCTCTGTGATTTTTTTGGTGTTTTTGACCGACTTAATGCGATCGCGAATTACTTTTAGATTTGCCATAGTTGTGTCATTAGTCAGTAGTCAGTAGTCAGTAGTCATTAGTATTCGGTCATTAGTCATTAGTTTTCGCTAATGACTAATGACCGAATACTAAGAACAAATTACTTGGCTGTTGCTAGGAAAGTTTTCTTAGATTCAATGATTCCTTCCTTCAGCAAAGCTTCAGCTTCATCACCCAATTTCTTCTCATTGCGGATCAGCTCGATATACTTCGGCTTGCTGGTTTTCAAATAATCCCGCAGCGACCTGGCGAAAGGAGCGACCTTTTCTACAGGCAGGTCATCCAAATATCCATTCAGACCAGCGTACACAACTGCCACTTGCTCAGCAACTGAGAGGGGCGAATTTTGGGGCTGTTTCAAGAGTTCCCGCAAGCGCTGACCCCGCGCCAACTGGTCTTGAGTTGCCTTATCCAAATCCGAGGCAAACTGTGCAAAAGCGGCCAAGTCGTCAAACTGTGCCAGTTCCAACTTCAGTTTACCAGCCACCTGTTTCATGGCCTTGGTTTGAGCGGCTGAACCTACCCGCGACACGGAGATACCGGGGTTGACTGCCGGACGCAAGCCGGAGTTGAATAAATCTGAAGTCAAGAAGATCTGACCGTCGGTAATCGAAATCACGTTTGTGGGGATGTAAGCAGAAACGTCACCCGCTTGCGTTTCGATAATTGGCAGGGCGGTCATGCTGCCTTCGCCGAGTTCGTTACTCAACTTAGCAGCGCGTTCCAACAAGCGAGAGTGTAAGTAGAACACATCTCCGGGATAAGCTTCCCGTCCGGGAGGACGACGCAGCAGCAAGGACATTTGGCGATAAGCTTGCGCTTGCTTGGACAAGTCATCGTAGATGATCAGGGTGTGCTTGCCCTTGTACATGAAGTACTCAGCAATACTGGCACCACTGTAGGGAGCCAAGAATTGTAGGGTTGCCGGGTCATTGGCATTAGCTGCGACTACGATCGAATATTCCATTGCCCCCTTTTCTTGGAGGACGTTCACCACGTTGGCGACTGTGGAAGCTTTTTGACCGATCGCAACATAGACGCAGATGACATTCTCGCCCTTCTGGTTGATGATCGTGTCAACTGCGATCGAAGTTTTTCCAGTTTGACGATCGCCGATAATCAGTTCCCGCTGACCCCGACCGACTGGAATCATCGCGTCAATAGCCGTAATACCAGTTTGCAGAGGTTCGTAAACCGATCGCCGTTGAATAATTCCAGGTGCTACTGATTCAATCAGACGGGTTTCGGTTGTATGAATATCTCCCTTACCATCAAGCGGGCGACCCAGGGCGTCTACCACGCGACCGATCATGGCGTCTCCCACTGGCACCTGAGCGATTTTGCCGGTAGCTTTCACGGAGCTGCCTTCTTGAAGGCTGCGTCCTTCGCCCATCAGCACTGCGCCGACGTTATCTTCTTCCAAGTTTAGAGCGATGCCGATCGTGCCATCTTCAAATTCCAGCAGTTCGCCCGCCATTACCTTGTCGAGGCCATAAATCCGGGCAATCCCGTCGCCCACTTGCAATACAGTCCCAACGTTAGAAACAGTAACTTCTGTACCGTATTCTTCAATTTGTTGGCGAATAATGCTGCTAATTTCGTCTGGTCTGATGCTAATCATGATTAGTTGTCAGTTGTTAGTTGTCAGTTGTCAGTTGTCAGTTGTCAGTTGTCTTTTACTAATGACTAATGACTTATCCCGCACTCAAGCGCATTCCGATCCGGCGAAGCTGTCCTCGCAAACTGGCATCAAGCACCTGAGAACCTACTTTGATGATGACGCCACCAATTAAATCCTGGTCAATTTTTGTCTTCAGTTCAACTTGATGGGCACCGGAGAGCGCTTTTACCTTTTCAGTAATAGCTTGCTGCTGAGCTTCGGTGAGTTCTACAGCTGAAATTACTTCAGCTAAAGCTGTTTGCTTTATCTGCCGCAGGAGAGTTTTGAAGTGTTCGCAAATTCCTTCTAAAAAGAGGATGCGTCGCCGGTCTACCAGCAGCTTCAAAATATTCATTGTGTAGGGGTGGACTTGTTCGCCTGCCAATTGCTGCAACACAGCTTTTTTAGCTTGCGATTCCACTATTGGATTACTCAGAAACAGCCGCAGTTCTTCTGAGCTTTTGAGCAGATCGGACAAATAATTTACATCTTCGCCAATCCTGTCTGTCAGGTTTTGGGATTGAGCGATAGACATCAATGCCTCAGCATAAGGCTCCAGTACTTCAGCGCTTACTAAACTGCCTCTCAAGACCCACCTCCTACACTGGCGATGCTGCGATCGATTAATTGTTGTTGAGCGGATTCATCTAAGACGGATTTCAGCTGCGATTCTACTCGCTGCATAGCCAATGCCGCGACACGCTGGCGCAGTTCGGCATTCGCCCGCTCTATTTCTGTATTCAAATCTTGAGCAGCTGTTTTCTTCAAATTTTCCACATCTTGCGCTGCTTGAGCCAAGAGATTTTCTTTAGCTTTTTGAGCGTTTTCTGCTGCTGCTTTTTTAATTTGTTCTGCTTCGGCTTGCGCTTGAGCCAACTTACGCTGTTGATCTGCCAGCGCTTCGGCTGCTTGACGTTGGCGTTGTTCTGCCTCTTTAATTGCCTCTGCTATCCTGGCGCGTCTATCTCCCAATGTTTTGGTCAAGACTTTACGCCCAAAGTAAACTAACACGCCAATCAGAATGGCAAGGTTGATCAGGTTTGCTTCAAAAATGTCGAAGTTTATGCCGAAACCACCTTCTCCAGCTGCCTCGTGAGCCTCTGCGGCCAGTAATAAGAAAGTCCCCATGATACCGTTCCTAAAAATCCCAACAGATCTTGACTAAGCCATGTCGATCGGACAGGGCTTCTTTTAGCAGTACTGATTCATCCGTAGGGTCATACTCAGCACTAAAGCCGAAGTACTCAGCACTTATCTCTATCTATTGACAAGCTCTGGCCCCAAGAGTTTTTCTAAAATCTGGCGACTCAAAGAATCTACTTGTTCTTCAAGCCTTTGCATCGCTTCTTGCTTTTGCCGGTCTATTTCTGACTGAGCTTGTTCTCTTTGAGCTTGAGCTTCTTTTTGAGCTTCAGCAATTTTCGTAGCGCCGATTTTCCTGGCATCATCCTGAGCTATTGCGATCAAATTTTGAGATTGCCTGCGGGCATTAGCCAGCTGTTCCTCATATTGTTTCGCCAACATCTCAGCTTTAGACAAGCGTTCGCGGGCTTGGGCCTCATTGGTGCGGATGTAATTATCGCGATCGTCTAGCACCTTGGTCAGCGGCTTGTAGAAAATCGCGTTCAACAGCACTGCCAACAGTAGAAACTGCACTGCCATCAAAGGCAACGTGGCGTCGAAGTCAAACATTTTTTACTGATTTAACAACTACTGAACTTAAGTTGGTAATTGGGTAATTGGGGAATTTCAACTTTTAGATTGTAGATGGCAGATTTAAATTAAATCCCAAATCTACAATCTAAAATCTAAAATTCCCTATTACCTAACTCAAAACTTTATTTAAGCGAACGGGTTAGCAAACAGCAGCACCAGGGCAATTACCAAACCGTAGATGGTCAGGGATTCCATGAATGCCAAAGTTAACAGGAGAGTACCGCGAATTTTGCCTTCAGCTTCGGGCTGACGGGCAATACCTTCTACAGCTTGACCTGCGGCGTTACCTTGACCAATACCAGGGCCAATTGCAGCCAAACCAATTGCCAGAGCAGCAGCTATAACTGAAGCAGCAGAAACCAATGGATCCATGATGTTTTACTTAGCTTAACGACAGAACAACCGATTTTTGATTTTGGATTCTAGGATTTTCGGTTAAAAACCTAATCCAAACCTAAATTTACATCAAATGAGGACTTTCAGAAGGCGTAAGACAGAATGATTTTATTCATCCTTCATCCTTGCCTAATGAGAATGATCCTCATGTTCTTCACCACCATGCCCTTCCATCGCCTCGTGAATGTAGGCGGCTGCTAAGGTGGCAAATACTAGAGCTTGAATGGCGCTAGTAAATAGACCTAACGCCATTACTGGCAGCGGCACGAACAGAGGAACTAGCAGTACCAGTACTGCTACCACCAGCTCATCCGCCAGAATGTTTCCAAACAAACGGAAGCTAAGGGAAAGGGGCTTGGTGAAATCTTCTAGAATCGCGATCGGCAATAGAATCGGCGTCGGCTCGATATACTTCTTAAAGTACCCTAAACCGCGCTTACTAAAACCAGCGTAAAAGTACGCCAAGGAAGTTAGTAATGCCAAAGCTACTGTCGTATTGATGTCATTAGTGGGGGCGGCTAGCTCTCCTTCTGGTAGCCGGAGAAGCTTCCAGGGAATCAACGCTCCCGACCAATTCGATACGAAGATAAACAAAAACAACGTGCCAATAAACGGCACCCAGGGACGGTAGTCTTTCTCACCCAACTGGTTTTTTGCCAGATCTCGAATAAATTCCAGGGCGTATTCCATAAAATTTTGTATGCCGCTGGGAATTCTCTGGATGTTGCGAGTAGCCAAGAGTGAAGCTACTACTAAAAGACCAATCACAAACCAGGAGGTGAGAAAAACTTGCCCATGTACTTTCAGATTGCCTAATTGCCAGTAGAAGTGATGTCCTACTTCCAATGAGGCTAGAGTCAAAGAATTCAAGCCATTTAAGACACTGAGCATTTTTCCATTCAGGAAGTTTTCCCACAAATCGATCTAGGGGAGGATTCCAAGCGTATCTAACCTATTTAGGGTCAGAAGGCATGACCGTTCCCATCATATAGATGATGAGCGCGGCTTTGTAAGTCAGAAATCCCAAAAATATTGGGACAATCTGTAGCTGACGCCATTGAGTTGCTACTATAATCAACCCAATAAACAGGGCGAACCGAGTTTTGCTCAGACGCTGTTTTTCCGTGCCAAGTTGCTCAACATCTTTAGCCAACATTCTCAAGTAAACCACACCTGTACACGCCCCAATCAAATAATTTAGGGCAATGTTAAGGTTGTAAGAAATCCAGACAGAGATAAAAATAATCCCTGTACAGGCTAGGGTGGCGATCAGCAAACCTTTTTGCAGGTTATGGTATTCCTGCATGGATTTGCTGGGTGTTGGTGCCAGGGTATCGGGTTGCGAAACCTCCCCAGTTACGCTGGTGGGTTGATGAGATGAGTTTGACAAGGTTATGAGACTTGCAAATCAGTCCGGCGAATTGACTTGGCTCTTTTGTGCCAAAAGCAATCATACCATGTTGAAGTAACAATACTTAAAATAAGATTAATCTGCGCGTTGGTCAGTGGTCAGTGGTCAGTGGTCAGTGGTCAGTGGTCAGTGGTCAGTTGTCAGTTGTCAGTGGTCAGTGGTCAGTGGTCAGTGGTCAGTGGTCAGTGGTCAGTTGTCAGTGGTCAGTGGTCAGTTGTCAGTGGTCAGTGGTCAGTGGTCAGTTGTCAGTGGTCAGTTGTGATTGGGTGTGGTCATAAGTAGTTGGTTGAAACGAAAAGCTTTTCTTCTGGGCCTTGTCCCCCTTGTCCCCCTTGTCCCCCTTGTCCCCTACATCACCAACGGGTTTTGACCACACCCCGTGCCGTAGGCGTTCGCCGATCATGATATTTGACTATCCAAATTCAATGGTAACGTTACTGTAAACGTTGTTCCCACCCCAGGTTCGCTTTCCACAGCGATTTGTCCTTGATGCAAATCTACAGACTTTTTAACAATAGTTAACCCTAATCCCGTGCCAGAAATGTTACCGACATTCGTGCCTCGATGAAACATTTCAAAAAGTTGTTTTTCGTCTTCGGGATTAATTCCAATCCCTGCATCTCGAATCTGAAAAACGGCTTGCCCGTCTTGGCATAAAAGTTGAAACTGAACGGGAGAGTTTTGGGGTGAGTACTTAATAGCATTGGAAAGTAAATTAGTTAAAATGTGACGCAGCAAGTTTTCATCCATACAAGCATTAGAGACAGCACTTTGAATAGTCAGTTCGAGGGGATGACATTCTTTGTCGGCGTGTTTTATATCTTCCAGTAGTTGATGACAGAAACCTTCTAAATCCATCGGTGCTGGCCTAAACTCTAGTTTTCCGGCTTCGGCTTTTCCAACTACTAGCACGTCATTTAACAGATCTGTCATGTGTTCAATCGCGGTTTGAATGCGATGAATATGAGTCATTTTTTTTTCTTCATGCCATATAGACTGGTATTTTTCTAATAAACCAGCCGAAAATAAAATAGTCGCCATCGGTGTGCGGAATTCATGAGAAACCATCGTTACAAAGCGAGACTTTAATTCCCCTAGTTCCTTTTCTTTTTCCAGTGCTTTGCGAATCTCAATTTCGGCTTGATGTCGAGCCAAAGCAATTTCAATCGTTGTGTATAATTCTTTTTCTTCAAATGGTTTAACTAGATAACCAAAAGGCTGAGTTTTCTTAGCTCGTTCTATAGTTTTTATATCAGTATTAGCCGTCAGAAATACCACGGGAAACCTCAAACGATTCCAAATAATGTCTGCGGCTTCCACTCCGTCCATAGCTCCCTTTAACATGATGTCCATCAACACTAAATCTGGCTGAATTTCTTCTGCTTTTTGAATTGCTTTTTCTCCAGAAGCAACAATAGCAGGAACCGTATATCCTAACTTTTTAAGCCGCTCCTTGATATCCATTGCAATGATAATTTCATCTTCAACGACCATGATATTGACTGTCATTTTATTGCCCTAAGCTAGCGTGAAAATGTAATTTTAAAAGATGCCCCGTTGCTACAGTCAATCTCGATCTTGCCGCCCAGTTGTTCGGTTAAATTGTAGACTAACTGCAAACCTAAAGACTCGCTTAATTCAATATCGAATCCAGGAGGTAAGCCAACGCCGTCATCGCTAACTGTCAAAATAATTTCATTTTGGTTGTTAGCGGTAAAGCCGATACTTAATTTCCCTTTTCTATTTTGAGTAAATGCGTATTTCAGCGCATTTGACATTAATTCGTTGATAATGAGTCCGCAAGGAACAGACGTATCAATATCTAAAATAATTCGCTCTACCTCTAAGTGTAATTCTATCGAATGAGCAGAAACATTATAAGATGAAAATAAGTTTTGGGCGAGATTGCTAATATAGTCAGAAGCATCAATTTCTGCTAAGCCTTCAGACTGGTATAACTTTTCGTGAATGAGCGGCATTGACTTGACGACAGAAACAGCGGCATTGCCTTGGTGATATTTTTGAGTTGCAATCAGGTAGTTTCGGGTAGACTGATTGATTTTTACATCAACGATAAGGCTGGCTGCTTGACCTGAACCAGCCATAAACTGGCGCATAAATTCAGAAAAATGCGGGCTATTTTCCATAAAGCCTACATCTTGACCGACGAAACTATCTGGTGGCAAGTTATGGGCATTGGCAAGATGTTGGTTAACACCCAAGTATCGCAAGTCGGAACTAACCCAAGAAACAAATCCGGGTACGGCATCCAAAACGGCTCGCAGTTGATCTTTCGCCTGTTGCAGGGAAGCTTCTGCTTGCTTGCGATCGCTGATATCGGTTTGAACGCCAATGAAATGGGTGAGATTCCCTTGGCGATCGTAAATGGGTGCAATGCTCAATTCGTTCCAGAACAAAGTGCCATCCTTGCGGTAGTTGCGTAGGATAACGGTGCAGTCCTTTCCCTTATCTAGGAACACTTCCCCTGCATCCCACTCGCCATCAGTGTCGAGGATAGTTTCCTCTTGTGGGGAGATATCAGCAATACGTAATGAGGGAAAACGCTGAGCGAACGCATCGCTTCTGCTATTATTTCGCCCCATCAGCAATAGAACGTCTGCTACCAACATATCTGGTGCTACGGTGATGGGGTGACGGTCTATTGCCCGCTCCAGAGCGGGTAAACTGAGGGGTGAGTTATTAAGAAATGGCATGGGTTGCTAGGGATACAGCGGTTCCTGGGCTTTAATGGCTGCGATCGCCACTCCGTTGATACTAGAATCGCAGTCCTCAAAGCCATACTCTAACTAAACAGTACTAGCCTGCTAAGCGTCATCCGTGGTGACAAGCAAGTCCTCGCATAGGAACTCTCAGTAAAACCCGAAGGTATTGTAAAACTTCACTAAGTTTATACACCCAACAAAAAAGAAAAAACGGCTCTTCTGTATTTACTATGCTATTTGAGCGCTTGCGATCTTGAGCAGAGGAGCAGAAGCATAAAAATGTGATTTTTTGAACAAAAGCATCATAACTCCGAAAGAGCCAAAAATTAATGCCGATGTGAACGGAGCATTCAACATCGGACGAAAAAGTGCGATTCGTTGCGTAGTGAATCAGGGTACAGCGCTACGCGCATACATTAGGACAGTATTAAACGCTTCTTCGCAAGGAGGGGACTGTGTTTGTACGGCTTCCGTTGCACTTTGCTATACTCAATTGGAAATTCTGATTCCCTTGATTCCTTTAGCTAAATTTTGAAGTTGTTTAGCTGGTAACGACTCTTTCCATTGAATTTCATCGCATTTTTGTTTTTTCAGCAAGACAGCTTCTGCTTCTGTCTGGACGCCCTCGGCGACCACCCTAAGCTTTAGCCGATGTGCCATTTGAATTATGGCATTGAGAATCGGGGCATTCTGTAAAACTTTTGTAGCAGAAATTGGTTCCATCTTCAAGTTATTTAATACTAAACTTTCTAGATAGTCTAAGGAAGCGTGTTTGAGTCCAAAACTACTTATAGTAGTTTGAATCCCTACATCACGCCATGTCATCAACTTTCTTGCAGTTGCGTTAACATTGGCGATACTAGCGATGGTATCAGCCGCTATTTCTAGTTCTAAAAACTGAGGATCGAGTCCGGCATCTTCGTAGGCACTGACAATTTTTGATTCTACATTATTGTCTATAAACAGTTGTGTTGGAAGACTAACGGCTACTCTGGCAAAAACACGAGACTGTCGCCAGACTTTTGCTTGTTGACAAGCTATACGCAGTATCCATTCATTCAAGGGAACGGTCAACCCAGCTTCTTCGGCAACTGATAAGGTTTTTTCAAGTGAAATTAAACCTCGACTTGGGTGTTGCCAATGTACAACTGCTCCTAAAGCAACGATTTTTTGATTGCGAAGGTCAATTCTAGGCTGATAGAAAACTTGGAGTTCTTTTCTTTCCCAAGCTTGTTGGAAATCAGCGGTTAGTTGCAAATCCCTGGAGAATTCGTGCCCAAAAATTGGCCGGGTATAAACTGAACAGCGATTGCCTCCCTCGCTTTTAGCCGAACTCATTGCTATACTGGCCTGTTTTTGAAGCTCTTCTACGTTCCATGCAGTTGGGTAAAAGGCGATGCCGATACTACCTGTGAGCGGAATTGATTTACCGTTAAGGTCTAAAGGTTGAGCAATTAGTTTCAGGATGTCTTGAGCTTTAGCAACTGCCGACTCTTGGTCGATAACGGGTGGCAAGACTAGAGCAAACTCATCGCCGCTCACTCTAGCTACAGCCGCTCCCGCAGTCCGTTCGGTAAAAGAAATTAATCGCTGTGCCAGTTTTTGTAAAATTAGATTGCCGTTAGAATAACCGACAGTATCGTTAATGCGGCCAAATCGGTCTAGACCTAAGAGCAGGAAAGGAACCAAACTCCTGTTTCTGTCAGCTTTGCTAATTACCTCATTGAAATATCCAGAGTCTCCCTGTAAAGCTGATTGGTTCGGCAAGCCAGTTAAAGCATCGAAGTTTTCTAAATGTTCTACACGCTCGGAAACTTGCTTAAGCTTTTCATTTTGTTGTGCCACTCGATTCAGTCGAGCAGTAACGGCTTCTAGTAGTTCATAGGGAGTAAACGGTTTAGTGATATAATCATCCGCACCTAAGTTCATCCCTTGTCGCAAATCAACGCGATCGCATTTAGCCGTTAGGAAAATGAAAGGAATATCAGCCGTGGCTGGGTCTTCACGTAGCGCTGAAATTACACTATAACCATCCATCTCTGGCATCATGATGTCGCAAAGAATTAAATCGAACTTATTTTTGCGAGCCAGATCTAAACCAATTCGTCCATTTTGAGCTTCCATCACCTCGAAATCTTGAATTTCCAGAAACTCTTGAATGTTGTTACGAATTTCAGCGGTGTCTTCAATCACTAAGATTTTTTTCATGATAACCTCTGGGTTCTGAACTATAGCTAGGGAAGAGGGGCTAGGGGCTAGGGGCTAGGGGCTAGGGGCTAGGGGCTAGGGAAGAGGGGCTAGGGGCTAGGGAAGAGGGAAGAGGGAAGAGGAAAAAGCTTACTCCGTAAGGGATTATGGAGTAAAGGTAACAGTTGGAGTTGCCCTAATCGCCCTAAAGTTGCTATATACTGTCGATTTGGTCGTTTTTTCTCCCTATTAGCACAGATGTTCATTTTTGTCAAACAAAGGTCTGCGTACTGTTACTAGGTAGACGAGACGGTGTACTGAGGAGGGACGTAGCATTTCTGACGGTCGTGCTATAATAGGTAACCTTTCCTGCTGCGTCGTCTGCTGTAATTGATTCAGTTTTTGAATCAGTTTGGGGTGTTTGGTCATAAGTAGTTGATTGAAACGAAAAGCTTTTCTTCTGGGCCTTGTCCTCCTTGTCCCCCTTGTCCTCCTTGTCCTCCTTGTCCCCCTTGTCCCCCTTGTCCTCCTTGTCCCCCTTGTCCCCCTTGTCCTCCTTGTCCCC
>NZ_JAIQZN010000047.1:9826-53836 GCF_023333585.1 Argonema antarcticum A004/B2 | reverse complement strand
CAGTTGTCAGTTGTCAGTTGTCAGTTGTCAGTTGTCAGTTGTCAGTTGTCAGTTGTCAGTTGTCAGTTGTCAGTGGTAAAAATCAATATTTCCAGAGCAATCATTGGCAATTTTTAGTGGTGAGTTATTTCCGCCATCCTGCACTAGGGACTAGGGTCAGAATGGTTTAGAATCAAGGGCTTCGCCGTGATAGCGGAAGTTGAGCTTTGTCGAAACTCAGCCGAACGGTTTGGTGAAATTCAGAATGTCCTAACCGACTTTCATCGGTTGCTATATGTAGCGGCCAAGCCAATGTTTGCGACAATTAATTGGTTGTATGCAAAGTTTTTTTTCGGCAAATACTAGGACTTAGCCCTTTTTCATTTTTAATGATAGTGAAAGCCTCAAGGGTATGGCGATCGCAATGTATTCATCTATTATACAAAATTCCCAGAAATCAATCTTTTTTAAATAAAATTATTAAACGTCTATAGGTAACTCAACCCCAGCATTGGACGAAACATCTTCCTGTTGAGCGGCACTTATCGCACTCCTTCGTGCTTCTATAATTTGACCGACCTGGCGGGCAAAGCTGGGTTGACGTTCTATCATCTTATTGACAGCATCAGAAAAGATGACAATAACTTGCAAATCGTCAATAGCGGCGATCGATACCGGACTAGGTTCCCCACTAAAGAGTGTCATCTCGCCAAAGAACTCACCCAGGGAGAGAGCCATGACCTCCTGCTCCTTGTCAAAGTCGTTCGTGATAGTGATTACAGCCTGACCGGCGATGATAATGTACAAGGCATTACTGCGATCGCCCTGCCGGATAACCGTCTCTCCGGCACCAAATTTCTGTACAACGGTTCCCTTAGTTAGGTCAGCCAAGCTCTCCTGTTCTCTAGCTAGGGGCATAAAGCTAGGAATTGAGTGCAGGTTTTTTGCCCACATATTTGAAGGGCTATCTGTCTTGGTCGGCGGTTGCGTGGAATATTCATATTGATACTGATGGAGCGAGAGGTTGTTTCGCTGCGCTGCGTACCAGACTCGCGTCATAAAGCTGTCAAGTATGTGTCCCACATCCTCAAAGTTTTCTACAAAAAACTCCACCTCGTAGCTAATTGCAGTTTGATCGTAGGATTTAGTTGTAACTTCTGGCTCCGGTTCGGCCAATACTCCTGGTGTAGCCAAAGCTATACTTTTTAGCACCTGCTTGACCAAGTTGGGGGGACTATCGTAGGAGAAGCTAACACTGATGGTTTGGTTGTAAAGGCCGTCTGGTTGGCTGTAATTCCAGATTACTTCTTTGCCAATAAACTGATGAGGAACGACAACCACCTGGCGCTGGGATGTGAGCAGGCGAACAGAGCGCCAATTGATGTCAATCACTCGACCTTCGATATCTCCAACGCGCAACCAATCGCCTACCGTGAAGGGGCGCTCGAACAGAAGCGCAACGCCAGACATGATACTGCCCAATGTGTCCTGAAGCGCCAAACCGATCACAATCGAGCTAACGCCTAAAGCAGTAGCCAGACCTGCCAGATCGGCACCCCACACTGCCGCCAGCACGATCGCGCTTCCCGCCAGCACCAAAAACAGTCTAGCGAGATCGATCAGCAGTTTGGGCATTCGTGCCCGCCATGTATCTGCCTCAGCGTCTTCAAACAAGACTGCATTAATTAGGGAGAGAGAGGCGTGGATAACGGATAACCAGAACAGCGTTTCGATAATCTTTACAAAATTCCCGCGATCGTCCAGGTTAACGACATTATTAACGAACAGCATCAACACCAAGACGGGTAGGACGAGGTTCCTTACGAGTACCAATGTCGCTGCGATCGGCTTACCGTGCCTTTCTAGATGATGAATAGCCTCTCCCAGCATAATTACGAGGAGAGGGAACCCAAAGCCTATTGTTATCGCCCAAATCAACCATTCGGAGTTTGCGCTCATACTACTTATCCGATTCCCATTCCTTAGTTGCTTTAGCAGTTACTGGTTGTTGGGTACTTTTCAGTTGCCAAGCCACTAGCTTTTGTTTTCCAGGTTCTTGGATTTCCCCAACCTGCTCAAACTCGTAGAGGTCTTGCAAGCGATCGCATACGTTTTGGGACAGTAGGATAGCTCCCGCCGGGCAAGCTGACCTCAGCTGGTTGGCAGTATTGACAGTATCGCCCCAAACGTCGTAGAGCATTTTATTTTTGCCCATGATGCCCGCCACCACATCTCCTGAATTGATCCCAATTTTTAGGTCTAGGTGCAAGCCTTTTTCATAACTATATCGGCGGACAAAAGCAAGCATTTCCACAGCAAATTCTACCATGCGTTTTTCATGATCCATACGCGGCACACTCAGTCCGCAGGCTGCCATGTAACCATCCCCAATAGTTTTAATCTTATCTATACCGTATTTTTCCGCCATTTCATCGAAGGCTGTTACCATTTCATTAAGCACGGCAACAACTTCCTGCGCGGACATTAATTGATAAAGCTGGGTGAAGTGATGGAGGTCGGAGAACAAGACCGTGACATTGGAAACCTGCTCGGCGATGTTTTTCTCTCCACCTTTGAGGCGTTTGGCTATAGGCGCAGGCAGTATTCTTAAGAGTAATTTCTCATTTTCGCGATTTTTTTGTTCGATCAGATTGGCGTGATTGCGAAGGCTGCCTACTGCTTCGTTAAATGACTTAGCTAACTCTCCAAATTCATCTTTAGATTTCGATGTCACAACTGTATCAAATTCCCCTGCCCCCACCCGGCGGGCACCAGCCATTAAAGTTTTGATGGGTCTGGTAAAGATGTTGGCAAGCCACATCCCCAATAGCGTGATGATCAGCATGATTAAAGTAGCTGAAATCAAAACTCTTTTTTGAAAGTGGTCGATCGGGGCATAGGCTTCAGAAACATCTATCTTGGCGATGATAACCCACTTCAATCCATCGATTTCTAATGGCGCGTATGAATTCAAAACTGGAATACCGCGATAATCGTTGATAATCCACGTCCCCTCTTTACCTGCCAACCCTGCATCTGCTGATTTTGTTCGCACTTCCTGTAGGAGGATTGAAGTATTGTACTCTTTTATTTTGTTAATGGTCTTCTGATCGACGCCGTTGTTTTGCAGGTCTTTTGCATAACCTTCTGGGTCTTCAATCAGGAAACGGGACGCGGAACGCATTAGATAATCCTTCCCGACTAGAAAGGTTTCTCCTGATTTGCCCAGACCTATCTTTTGCCAATTATTATCATTTGTCATGATGCGGTTAACGGCATCAATGGGTAGCTGGAACGCCAAAACGCCTATCAATTCCGTTCCTTCAAAAATGGGAGAGGCGACGAATGAGGCTGGCGCTCCGTAAGACGGTTGCCAAGGCTCGAAATCGACAATCTCTACAAACTCCGTACTCTTCGCTTTTAGGGAATCAGCTAGAGCCTTGCCTAAGTTGCTCTGACTGTAGCGTCCGTCTATCAGGTTTGTGCCAAAGTCAATTTCTTTGGAAAGCATATAAACAATGTCACCCGTTGTGTCGATTAGGTACATATCGTAGTAGCCAAATCGTTCAGCTATGTTGCGAAAACGGGGATGGTAGCGGGCGTGAACACTGCTATACTTGCTTTTGTCACCCGCATCGTCAAGGAGAAATTTCTTGCCAACAGGGTTGGAGTTAGCTGCGATGTAGTTGTACTGGAGGTAACGGGTAGCAGTTTTATTGGGTATGTAGGCTTCGATTAGAGGTTTACCTTTGGTAGTTTTCGCCAGTCTGGGCAAAACTTCCTTCGTGTAGTAGGCATCGATCTTGGTGTTATACTCGGCTGGCACGTTAGCTTTGGTAAGCTCAGCGTAGGCTGCCTTAAACTCTTTCATGGCAGCAATGAACATATAGTCATCGCTAAGCGTCTGGGTATGCTGGACGAGTCTTTCAAAGTAATCTTGGATTTGATAAGTTCTAGCAGCGCGAAGGCTGGTTAATTGGCTGTAAACTCTTTCGGTGAGAAGAGCTTTACCAGAACTAGAGCAGATCAAGGTGCTGGCCCACATCGCGCCGAGGCTGACCACCAGTATCATAACTATGAATTTTGTCTTTATACTTAACAGGTTGAGAAATCGCATGGGTACATTCCTGTTATTTTTAGAGTTATTGCCGTGCAATGGTTAATTTAATACCATTTCCCCAGCTAAAGAAAATCAATACTTAGGTATAGTTAAAGTCCTGGGAAAGCCTGTACCCAAGCTCAATTCATCAACTTTTACCCTTCCCTACTTGACAAAAGTGTAGTTTTCTTAAAATATCCCGAATGGGGGAGATAAGGAGAGAGATTTTCCTGAATTGTGAAACTTTTACGATCGATCGCCTTTCCACTGGGTGACGGGTGGCTCAGTCTGGGCTAACAACCTTCCTTGCGCGATCGTATAACACACAGTCGATCGACAACGAATCGCATTATAGCGACTATCAGCATCCAACACAATTAAATTCGCAGGCTTTCCTACCTTAATACCATAATTATCTTCCAGATCTAAAGTTTTAGCTCCATGACTTGTCACCATATCGAAACAAGCATCTATCTCAGCCATCCCCGTCATCTGGCAAACATGAACCGCCATGTGCGCCACATCCAGCATATTTCCTGTCCCCAAACTATACCAGGGATCTTGGACACAATCATATCCCAAACTAACATTCAATCCGGCTTGCCACAATTCTTTTACTCGCGTCACACCTCGGCGTTTGGGATAAGTATCGGTGCGTCCTTGCAAAGTAATATTAATTAACGGATTGGCAATGAAATTAATTTGCGATCGCGTCAACAATCCCATTAACTTTCCAGCATAAGCATTATTATAAGAACCAAACGCCGTAGTATGACTCGCAGTTACTCGCGTCCCCATACCACTCCGAATTGCACAAGCTGCCACTACTTCTAAAAAACGCGATTGTTCATCATCAATTTCATCGCAGTGGATATCAATTAGGCGATTATATTTTTGCGCTAATTCAAAGATCCGATGTACCGATTTTACCCCATCTTCGCGGGTAAACTCATAGTGAGGAATTCCCCCCACCGCATCCGCACCCAACTTTAGCGCTTCTTCCAATAATTCATCATTTTTAGGATTACCATAAACACCATCTTGAGGAAAAGCCACCACTTGCAAAGTCATCCAATCTTTCACGAACTCTCGCACTTCTAACAAACCTTGCAAAGCCGTCAAACTCGGTTCGCTTACATCCGCATGACTGCGAACAAATAAAACACCTTGAGATGCTTGCTGCTTTAAAGTTTCGATTGCCCGTCTTTTCACATCTTCCAGCGTCAGACTTTGCTTCCTTTCTCTCCAAATTTCAATTCCTTCAAACAAAGTGCCAGTTTTATTCCATCGCGGTTCACCCGCAGTCAAAGCCGTATCTAAATGAATGTGCGACTCCACAAAAGGCGGACTAACCAGTTTCCCTTTTACATCAAGTTCTAGCTGTGCTATTTCCGCCAAATTAGGCGCAATAGCCGCAATTTTACCATCTTTAATCGCAATATCAACTTCGCGGTCGAGTAACCGGCAGTGGCGAAGAAGTAAATCCCAAGATGTTGCTGTCATAAATATTCCTTGCTATATGTAAAAAAAAATTAACCTAACAGGAGGGAGGAAAGTGGCTCAGCGAGCGCTGTGCCACTTTCCTCCCTCCTGGCATTACTATTGATTTTAGCAAGAGATGGAATGCGATCGCTTAATGGTACGATAGGCTATAATCAGCATTGGCCAGGAAAAGCAGATGAACTGGAAGCTTGACGAAGCGCAACAAAAACTAAGAGAGCTAATCGATGCGATCGCTAATGAACCTCAATTAATCTTTGAGCAAGACAAATTGGTTGCTGTTATTGTAGAACCTACTGTCTTTGAAGAGTTCCTAGCTTGGCATCAGCAACAAAAACCTGACTCAATAGCAGATGCCTTTGTGGAGTTGCGTCAACTATGTGCTGAAGAAGATTATATTCTAGAGACTCCTACCCGTTGCGATCGCGATAACCCTTTTGCCCTTGGAACTGCATGAGCCTTCTCTGTGATACTAACATCAAAAAAATACACCCCCATGAGAATGGAGGTGCTGCTACGAATTATCTAAAAGTAGGAAACCTTGTAGCTAAGAGCCCTATTTCCTTGATGTAGCTTGCTATTCGGAAATATTACCTGTCAGCCCGACTTCCGCCGCCGAACGACTCAATAGAGACTGCTGCCGATTCTTCATGGTTCGCTGATGATTCAGCATTAGAGAACGGGCTTTTGTTTCCACTGTACCGCGATTGGATTCGTCGTTGATATAGTTCATAGTTTTCGCCTCAAAATCAAAATGTACTCAAGTGAGGCGCGTTCCTTCGGGATGATTCCCTACTTCCGTCTCGACGAGTCTCTAACCAACTATCTGGCGGAGCTACTTGAAGAGATGAACGATTTGTTTCTGTATCTATTGTTACGGTTTATCGGCTGAATGTCAAGTTCGACATAAAACTTTACAATTAGGCCAGACTAAGCGAAATCATCGTCAGGTTTGGAAGCCTACGGCATAATCATTGATTTGCCGTAAGAGGATGTCACGCGCTAAAGTGGCAAATATAGCAAAGTCCTGAGTGCTGAGTGCTGAGTGCTGAGTGCTGAGTGCTGAGTGCTGAGTGGGGAGTAGGGAGTACTTCGGCTTTAGTACAAACACAGTGGCTTCCTTGCGGGGAATAGCTCTAGACTTTCTTAACTTATGTAAATGTGGCTGTATGAGTGACAAAAGCGAAGGTATCAAAATCGTTAGCGATAATCGCCAAGCCCGTTATCTCTACGAAATCCTAGAGACTTACGAGGCTGGGGTTGAGCTGAAGGGGACAGAAGTCAAGGCCATTCGCGAGGGCAGGTCTAACTTGCGAGATGGATACGTCCTGATTCGGAATGGCGAGGCGTGGCTGCTGAACGTCCACGTTTCTCCTCACTCAACTACTAGCCAATATTTTAACCATGAGCCGCTTCGCACGCGCAAGCTGCTGCTGCACAAGGAGGAAATCCGCAAGCTGATTGGCAAGGTGGAACAGAAGGGTTTAACCTTAGTGCCTTTGAAAATGTATTTGAAGAAGGGTTTGGTTAAAGTTACTGTCGGTCTTGGCAAAGGTAAGAAGTTGCACGATAAGCGGGAAGATGTGAAGAAACGGGATGATAAGCGCGAGATGGAACGCGCTATGAAGAATTTTTAAGTCGTTATTACACTTGTCAACACACCCGCCTGCGAATCAATTCGCAGGCTAATAGCGAAAGTCCTCCTAAGAGACAAATATGTAGGGGCACGGCGTCCGAGATATTTTGCAGTAGAAAATAAGGTTAATTATGCCGTGCCCCTACTTAGTTACCTGGTGGGGAAGATGGGAAATTAAATAGGTAAAATAATATACCAAAAGAGTAAAGGTAAGAGTTATGACTCAAGAACTCATCGATTTAAGAAAAAGCATTTTGGAAGGACGCTACGCAGATGCTTTGGTAATTGTGGATGAGTTAGAAGGAATGAGCAAACAGGCGATTCTGCGTAATATTCAATCTTATCTGAAAATCTTGTTAATTCACTTGATAAAAAACCAAGTGGAACAGCGATTAACAAATTCTTGGGCTAATTCAATTCGCAATTCAGTTAGAGAAATTAAAAAGCTGAATTTGCAAGATAACAAAACGTCTTACTACGTTAAGATAGATGAGTGGGAATCAATGCTTGACGATGAATTTGAGGAAGCAATTTCTTTAGCTAGTGAGGAAGTCAGGGATGGATATTATAGTCATTATCAGCTTTTGAATTTAGTTGATAAAGAACAGATTATGGCGACTGGTAAAAGTTTGTTATCTCTCACTTATGATTACTCGGCAAAAGAGTTATCTTCAGTGGTTAATAATTATTTGACTCAGCTTCCAGGTGGGGAAGATTGGCAAGCTGGGAGACGATGATAAATTAGTTTCTGACTTCATGCAAAATTGGGATATTTTTTACCGCAGATGAATGCGGATGAACGCAGATGTAGGCGCAGCCTTCCCGCAGGGTACGCAGATCGGAGATTTAGCTTTCTTGCTACGCAGATAAAGATGGTTTTGGAATGATTTTTCGGATATTTTTTTAGTCCACTTTACTCTATTAACCAAGGAATTTATTCCCTAGCGGGTGAATGCGCTGATGCCAAATCTAAATGAGAATTACTCTGAGTTTGAATTGTTGAATATCTATCCTCTGATTCGTTATCCACAAAATCGCGAATTACTTCGAGTAAATCATTTGAATCGAATTCTGTTTCTCGATCGAGCTTGTTTAAAAAGTCATTTGCTGCTAGTTTTAAGGCAGTGGTGAATTCAGAAATTTGAGGAATAAAAAGGGTGCGATCGCGATAAGATATTCGCACTCCTTCTTGCCAAGGTTCAAACACAATTGGTTCTGGTTCTTCCACAATTTCAACCGATATTTTTTTACCCTCTTTTACTGTTTTCAGTCCGGTGATTGAGGCATCAAACCAGGAATCTAAATAAGTTGATTTTTCCGTAATGGTTGTTGTATCATCGGTTATGGTGATATCGCCAATTGGATCGATGGGGTCGATTTTTTCTGATTCGTCAAAAGTTATTGCAATTAGCATGATTTTTACGGGTTTTTAATGTGTACTGAACGAAGATTGCCTATTTGATTTAAAACTGCTATAACTTTGACTTGTTGATTACCTATCATCACATTCTGCTCAAAAACCTGCCTACCTCCGGGAGTAGCAATTAAGCTTTCAGGACGACTGGCAATTTCTAGCCCTAGTTTCACGATATCATCTAGGGTGAGATTAGGGTCATACTTTTGGAAGTCTGGGAGATGCTTGGTGATGTGCTTTAGGTTTCTTTGGCTGACATTTTCGGAAAAATTATTAATTTTTGGTTCTCCTTAAATTTTATAAATCTTGATTATGGTACATCTCTATAATAGAATCTGACAAAATATCGGCCTATTGCTAACCTCAATGAAGGGTAGTGTAATCTTACCGAAATAGCGGAAATATCTGATATACCAACCATCCTAACCCTAGTCCTAACCAAGAAGTTCCAAGCAAAATTAGAAATGTGTGAAACTTGCTCAATGAGTTGAGTAACTCTTCCTCAGCCCAAGATAAAGCCAAAATCCCAGCAAAACTCCCAGCAATAGTCCAAGCATAAGCCCAAGCATAAGCCCAACTAAAAGCCCAACTAAAAGTCGAACTCAAAGCCAAAGCCAAAGCTCCAGCCCCAGCCCAAGCCAAAGCCCAAAGCAAAGCCCAAAGCAAAGCCCAAACCAAAGCCTCACCCAAAGCCCCACCCAAACCCCTAGCCCAAGACTGAACGAAAGCCGAAGCCGAAGCCTCACCCAAAGCCGAACTCAAAGCCAAAGCCAAAGCCAAAGTCGAAGCCAAAGCCAAAGCCCAAGCCCAAAGTGCTGAGAAGAATCCTAAAACTGCATAGCTTAACAAAACTGCTGTTAGCCAGCGCATATCCCCCCTCTTCAAACAAATCCCTGACGCGCACGATAATTAAAAATAAGGGTAAGTAATTGGGCTTTAGGGCTAAAGCCCAACTACTTACCTTATTCCTGAAGTTGGTCTTGTGGAGGCAAATTTTCAGTCGGAAAAGGTTGATAAATAGTGTAATAACTGGCAATTATGGCTATCATCATCCACCAGAGGGTATTGACTTCGGGACGATACAGAACTGTATCTACTGTACCGTGAGCTAGCAGAGCTGAAAGAGATGCGATCGCACCCATCAACCAAAATACCTCTCTGCTACCCAATTCTCGCAGACGCCGCAGTTGCAGCCAACCTTGGTTAAATGTCACCACTAATAGCCAGAGGAAACAACATAATCCAATGAGCCCCGTTTCCACCGGAACTTCCAGCCAAATGGAATAAGCACTCAAAGCGCTGAAACGGGGACGCATATATAGCGGATAAATTTTGTTAAAGGCGTTGTTGCCGGGGCCAATGCCGAGTATGGGCCGATCGCTAATCATATCTTTCACAGCAGCCCAAACATTGATGCGGAAGTTATTGCTGCTATCCCCACGACCCGCAAACATACTAAAAACGCGATCGCGCAACGGGTCTACAAACACAATTCCCAAAACCAATATCCCAGCCAAACTTCCGAGTAGTACCGGCAGCGACCATACTCTCCAAAAACGAGGTAAATGGATACTCAACCAATAAATCAACAATATCAAAAAGGCGAAGAGCAGAACTACAAACCCAATCCAACCGCCGCGACTGAAAGTTAGAATCAAACAAGCTGAATTTACGACAAACATCGTTACGGCCAAAGCTTTGGGAACAAAGCCACGCCAAGCAAAAACAGCTGCTAGACTTAAAGCGATCGCAGGCAGCAGATAAGCAGCAAGTAAATTCGGATTTCCCAAATAACTATAAACTCGCGTAGTTTTAGCTAAAGGAGATTCTGGATCGACCCAAGTTGCCAGCGCCGTTGCCCCAAAAAACCACTGTCGCAGACCGTAAACGCTGACAATTAGCGCTATATGTAAGTACAGAGCAATTAACCAAGAACGAACGCGAGGCGATCGCAAAACCCTTGCCATCACCGCAAACAGCAGCAGATAAAGCGTTAGCTTCACCAATCCCGTCAACGCCGCTACCTTCACTGGCGACAAAGCCGTCGCCACCACAGAAATGCTCCAATAAAGCAATACCAGCAAATGAATCGGCGTAAATTTGGGAATCGAGAATTGGGAATTGGGAATTGCTAATTCTTCTGTCGAGACGGCCCCAACTTCATCTGATAGGGTCAGCAGGACCCAAAAGACCGCTATGGCAATCAACAACACTCCGATCAAATCGTTAGACACAAAGGGAGCCAGCGCAAACACCAGGCTTATCAATAACGCGCCTAAAGTCTCTCCCCACTGCATTAACCAGCTACCTTGTCGCCAAGCTTGCAGCAGACCTACCAAACGGTACAAATAACTAGCACTGCGCCACCGATACAGCCGCAGATTAGACAGAGTAAATTGTTGCCAAACAGCGTTCATGTATTCATTGTATTGAGATCTCAAAGCAAGAAAGCGACTGTGTTTGTACTCAACACTCAGCACTCAACACTTAGCACTTAGCACTCAGCACTCAGCACTTTCCTATACTTAGATATTTTGATCTGCTTCTGTTAGCATTGGCAAGATGGCAACATATCTAAATCCAGACTCTGGTGAGCCTTGAATAGAGATTTGTCCACCATGTATTTGAGCCAAGTGACAGCTGAGCAGTAGCCCCAAGTTTTCAGAAGATTGATTGAATATATTATTCTGGACAGGTTCTAGCTCCTCAGCAGCAATCAGAGCTTTTTGATCGGATTTAGTCCAGTCAGTTCGATCAGTTGTTTCAAAAGGCAGCAACGATTCTGGCTTCTTATACTCAGCATCGTTCTCAAATGGTAAGTCTTCCGAGTAACTTGTCACAGATGCAAACGATGATTTGTAAAAGTAGGGGTCTAGATTGGGGAGACCCTCTCCCAGCCAGGGGTGAGAAACCCAAATAGCAATGTTTAATCCTGAAAGCTTGCGAGAGATATGAATGCGAACAATACTACCAGAATCAACCGTTTGCAACACGCTTGATACCAAGTGATAAAGCATTTGTCGAACTTTGTCCTTATCCAGTTGCCAGATGCGATTTCCAGGTTCTACGGAAAGACGAATCTGTTGCCCTCGGCGATGGGCACTTTCTTCTAGAGTAGCGATCGCCTGCTGGCACAGCATTTCTATATCAACAGCAGTAACATTCAGTTTTGTATTACCGGAGTCCAGCGATCCGAGTGCCAATATTTCGTTTACCAGGGACAGTAAATACTGACCGCTATGCTGAATAATCTCCACATATTCTTTCTGTTTGGTTGTCAGCGGCCCATAAATCTCCCGGCCTAGAACACTAGCCATCCCCATAACTGAGGTCAGCGGTGTCCGCAGTTCCTGGGTCAGCTGCCCCAGCAATTTAACTTGTATTTGATTGGTGTCAAGCTGCTCCCTTGGTAAAGTTGTAGAGGTCATTTGCGTGCTGAGATTGACCATTACCCCTGGAGTAGTATCTTTCAGGAGACGATTGCGCTCAAATTCACTCATAATCCAGCGGGCCATGAGTTCCAAAAACTCAACTTCCTTGTCGGTAAAGGAACGCGGCATCCGTTCCATCACCGCAAGTGTACCCAGGCAATGTCCGGTAGATGTTAATAAAGGCACTCCCAAGTAGGCGCGGATACCATAATGCTGAACTAATAAACTCTTAGCAAAAAGTGGCAGGGCGATCGCATCGGTAATCGCCAACACCTTATGACTGTCTACCACATAAGTGCAAAAAGATTCTTGGCGCAACAATTGACGCGATGCTGCCAGCTGATTCATCAACCCTAACCTGGATAACCCGACAGCCGACTTAAACCATTGACGGTCTTTGTCCATGATGCCCAAAATGCAAATGGGTGCATCCAAAAAATGGGCGGCTGTCTGAGTCGCTTCATCGAAAATTGGTATCGTTTCTGCTTCCAGCAATCCTGACTCTGCCAAGGCTAGGAGGCGTTGTTGTTCTCGTGTTTGAGGTGTCAAACCATTCAAACTGCTAAAGAGACTGTTTTCAGGGTTTACCATGCTAACCGCTACCCCTATAGTTGCTGATTTTTTCATTTGGTTTGGCTGCTACCGCAGACAAAGAGCTATCCTTAAAATTCCCCAAGTGGATTCGTAACGAACAGGTTTTGGGGAAATATTCCTAGAAGAGAGCGTGAATCTGAGCAAACCCTGCTGGAAATTTGCTTGCATTAGCCTGAAATGGGTGGACTAGACCAGGCTGGGTGAGATAGGAGGGAAGCGATCGTCCGCACTCCTCGTAGCTGATTGGAGAGGGGTAAATGACCTCTGGGGGCGCTGAGATCCCAGGTAAATTCATGGGGATATCGCGTCCAGTTATTGCCAGTTTTCCAGCCGATTTTGGGCCATAATTTGTCCCAGTTTTTGCCCAGGGAGAGCCAAATTTCTCGCTGTACCGAAAAGCCAAACTTGCCTTCGGAGTATGTCAGCCAGAGGTTGTTGATGGTTTGCAGATCTTCGGTGGAGAAGTTCTCTATCTCGGTAAAATACAACCATTTTCTTTGCACCGCTGCCTCACCAGCAAGTTCGCACAGCAATTGCAGGGTCATTCGATCGGCTGCTTGAAAGTCCTGCTGGGCTAGCAGCTGTTGCAGTGGCCTGTAATCAATGTTGCGTTCTGAATTCAACGGTACGATACTGGTGTTCATTGCTAATTGGTCATCGCTCATCGGTTATTTGTCAAGTTTGATTGGTTATGGGCGCTGTTAGATTGTTTTTCCCCATTAGACAAAAGAATTTGGCTCTTTGAGAGTTTTTATGCTTTTGTTCAATAAATAAATAACATTTTTATGCCTCTGCTCCTCTGCCCCTCTTACTCCCTCCTCTCTGCTCCTCTGCTCAAATACTCTACCCCTAGTTTGGCAAACTCTTCACTTAACAGCCTGCAAAATGCGATTAATTATACCAGTTGTAGAGGTTGGTATTTCTATTTTGATTAACTCGATTCTGCCTCCGTAGGCTTGAACAATCGGTGCTTCTGGTAGTGTTTCTATGCGGTAGTCGCCTCCTTTGACATAAAGATCGGGTTTGAGTGTTTCTATGAGTTGAGTGGCTGTGGTCTGGTCAAAAATTACTACTCCATCTACTGGCTTGAGGGCGGCCAGTAATTCGGCCCGCTGGATGTCTGGCACTAGAGGTCGCTGTGGGTGTCCAGGGGTATGGGGTTTGATGGTTTGTACAGACCGATCGCTATTTAACCCTACAATCAGCGATCGCCCCAAGGATTTTGCTACTTGTAAATAACGGAGATGTCCCACATGGAGCAAGTCAAAGCAGCCATTGGTAAATACCAAGGGTCGCCATAGCTGGGGATCTTGCGCGATCGTCTCCTGTAGTTCCGCTAAGCTGTAAAGATTGGGAATCATATACTACTCCTTATACCGCTCAATGCGATCGTCTAATTCACCCAGTGCTGACAAAAAGATAAACGGCACCAATTGGCCCTCACGGGTGGCTCGCAGTCTACAGCAAAATTCAAATCCGTCCATTCCCGGCATCATCACCTCAGAAATGACCAAATCTGGGCGATTATTGGCAAAAGCTGCCAAGCCTTTCTCACCGGAATCCGCATTTTCTACAACGTATTCTTGTTTTTCCAGATAGCCAGTCAATACGGTGAGTGAGATTCGATCGTCATCAACTACCAAAATGCGTTTCATCTAAAACCTCACGGACGATTTATGGAATTTCATGGGTGGAACGTTTAGTGCAAAAAGTTTATACCGAGCTGCTATTAACCAAAATATCTGGTAGCTTATTAAGGCTCAGCGGCAAGATGAAGTTTTTACCATTCCGATCGCCGCTGCCTAGTTATTAGGAGACGCTACCAGTATGTATGAAAAAATAACTCCTCCCGATACAGGTTCTCGCATCACCTTCAGTAACGGCGAACCAATCGTTCCAGACAATCCCATCATTCCCTTCATTCGCGGAGATGGTACTGGCGTGGACATTTGGCCTGCCGCCCAAAAGACGATCGATGCTGCCGTCCAATCTGCCTATAATGGCAAACGGCAAATCAGCTGGTTTAAAGTCTACGCTGGTGACGAAGCTTGCGAAAAGTACGGCACTTACCAGTATTTACCTCAAGATACCCTTGATGCGATTAAAGAATACGGTATTGCCATCAAAGGGCCGCTGACAACGCCGATTGGCGGTGGCATCCGTTCTTTAAATGTGGCGCTGCGGCAAATCTTTGACCTCTACGCCTGTATCCGTCCCTGTCGGTACTATACAGGTACGCCCTCGCCTCACAAAACTCCCGAAAAACTGGATGTTATTGTCTATCGAGAAAATACAGAAGATATTTACTTGGGAATTGAGTGGCGACAAGGTAGCGAGATTGCCGATAAATTGATTGCGTTTCTGAATAACGAATTGATCCCAGCTACTCCCGAACACGGCAAAAAACAGATTCCCCTCGACTCTGGTATCGGCATCAAACCGATCAGCAAAACTGGTTCCCAGCGCCTTGTCCGCCGTGCTATGCAGCACGCCTTGCGTTTGCCCAAAAATAAGCAGCAGGTAACCTTGGTGCATAAGGGCAATATTATGAAATATACGGAAGGCGCTTTCCGAGATTGGGGTTACGAACTAGCTACTACTGAATTTCGGGCCCAGTGCGTAACCGAACGGGAATCCTGGATTCTCACTAACAAGGAGAAAAACGCAGATATCACCCTAGAAGAAAATGCGCGTCAAATCGAGCCCGGTTATGACTCTCTGACAGCCCAAAAGCAAGCTGCTATCTGCGGCGAAATCGAAAATGTCCTGAATGCCATCTGGGAAACTCACGGGAACGGACAGTGGAAAAATAAGGTGATGGTGAACGATCGCATCGCCGATAGCATTTTCCAACAAATCCAGACGCGACCGGATGAGTACTCTATCCTGGCTACGATGAACTTAAATGGAGATTATCTCTCCGATGCCGCTGCTGCAATTGTCGGTGGGCTGGGCATGGGGCCAGGAGCTAATATTGGCGATACCTGCGCTATTTTTGAGGCAACCCACGGCACGGCACCCAAGCACGCCGGTTTGGATCGAATTAACCCCGGTTCGGTGATTCTGTCTGGCGTGATGATGCTGGAGTTCATGGGCTGGCAAGAGGCGGCTGATTTAATTAAGAAGGGTATTGGGGATGCGATCGTCAACCGTGAGGTAACTTATGATTTAGCTCGGTTGATGGAGCCTCCAGTCGATCCGCCCCTCAAGTGTTCTGAATTTGCCGAAGCGGTAATTAAGCACTACCACTAGGGAAGATTGATTTTGGATGAAAGGATTTTGGATTTTGGATTGAATAAATCTGAAATCTAAAATTCTGCTTAGGAATTTAGCGATCGCAAATTCTGTACCTCCTCAAGGCTAAGTCCCGTGCTTTGACTGATGGTTTCATCATCGAGTCTATCTAATAATTGTCGTGCGATCGCGATCGCTTTTTCTCGCATTCCTTCTTCGCGTCCTTCTTCGCGTCCTTCTTCGCGTCCTTCTTCGCGTCCTTCTTCGCGTCCTTCTTCGCGTCCTTCTTTGCGTCCAAGAGAGATAGCCCCTTGTTGATCGTACACAAACATTTCCCTTCGTTCCAAGTCTTCTAGTTCTTCCCGGCTTAAATTGACTTGATTGGCAATTCCAAAAGCTTTATGAATTTCGGGAATGCTGTCTATTGTTTCGGGAACATCAGTTAGCGTTCTGGCATATTTCATGAAATAAATCCATTTATCTGTTAAGGTTTCTAGTTCCTCCTGTTCTTTGGTAAACTTCGGTAACTCAATGAACACTAACTGGATGTTATTGTCAGTATATTTCAAATTAGTACTTTCTTCTTTATAGACAAAGCGAGAAATCATGAGATCGCTGTTTTTAAACATCTCAAAATCCGTAATAGTTAAAGCTATCACTGGTTTGAGCATTCGATAGCCTCCTCCCGCCTCTAATTGAAAGGCGTAAGTTTTCGCCGCGTTGTACAAAACACGTTTGCCAAAAGACTCTACATTTAATACCTGCATTTCAATAATCACCAGTGTACCATCTTTGAGTTTGGCTTGCACATCCAGGTAAGTATCTTTCAAACCTTGGATTCTTGGTGGTAGGTTAGGGTTAATAATTTCCAAATCTTCAATGATAGAAACGCCATCATAAATCATCGCGTTGAGAAAGCTAATGAGAATGTCTTTGCTTTCAGATGAACCAAAGATTTTCTTGAAGGCGTAATCAGTTTTAGGGTTAATGAAAATCATAACGTTTGTTCAATGGCGAATAGAACTGGAGAATTGATCGCTCCACAATCTTGAGCAAATTTTGAGTTATTGTCCTAAACCGACAAGAGTAGTTACTATAAATACTCGCTCTTGAATTGCCAGAAAAAGCGTGAGATCGAGCTTTTTAACAGTTAGTACTGTTCGGGCTTAAATTAGGGATTTGAGAACGTATTGATCTGTCCTCCACCGATGTTTTGCCCCGGAATAGCACGGGGAACCGAGAAATTAGGCGGGGATTGCACTTGAGAAGGCTGGGCTGCTGGATTGCCGAAATTAGAATTGTATCCTGGGTTCGAGAATCCATTGCCCGGAGTGGCATTCTGAAAAGGAGATTGACCCAAGTTGCTAGGTGTCAGTGAAGGACTCACCTGTGCCGCTGGTGGTAAGCCGGGTACTGCTTGGGGTTGATTTAAGTAAGTGTAAGAATTGGGAGGATTGCTACTGCTAGTCGGCGGTACGTTATAGCCTGTTGCACCTGGAACTGGAGATGCTGACCCATAACTCTGTCCGGGGATAGATGAGTAACCCGCCGTACCGGGGTATTGCTGGGCTGGTGCAGTAACTTGTCCTGGTATACCTGAAGTGGATTGTGTAGGCGTTTGGTTGCTGCCGCTGTTTTGCCCCAATTTGTCTGTAGGATCTGGTGTGGCGATCGTATTGCCAGTATTTAAGCGGTCTAATGCGGACTGCAAGGGGTTTGCTGGTGCTGTAGTGGGATTTTGAAGGGTTGGTTGTTTGCCAGCGTCTATGCGGTCTAGTGCTGATTGCAATGGGCTTAACGGTGCTGAATTAGGGCTAACGGCAGGATTAGCTGCACTACCAGCGCCTAAGTTAGAAGATGGTGGGGTAACGGAGTTTCCTGAAGGTAGCGTCCCGCTGTTATTGAGGGGATCTTGTGACTTGATCGCAAATGGATTGGTAATGCTTGATTGTCCTGCTAATTTCTCCGTTCCCGATGAGCCTGATGATTTTTGGGCATCAGCAGCTTCCTTCTGTTTGATGAAATCATCAAATAAACCCTGCTGTTTTTCGGTTTCTGCTGGGACAACTTGGAAGGGTTCTGAATTAGCCAAATCTTTTTCCAGTACCGACAAGGTATCTATGTCAGCCCCGATCGCCTTGTCTTCATCAGAAACTGTTGGCTCGACAGATGTATTGATGGGACTGGTAGTCTCTTGATTATCGCTGAAAACCAGCCACTCTGGGTGGGTGAAGTAGGCCCAAGTAGAGAAACCTACTAGGGATATAATCGTTGCTGTTCCCCAAACCATAGGCCAAAATAAAGGCCGTAGCCGAGCTTTGAAGTAGCGGAGGGGGGCAGGAGGCCGATTAGGATGTGACATGGCAGGAGTGCAGGTTACAGTTAGCACGACAAGAGTGAATTTGTCTATATTTATGATAGCTTCGATCGCCCCCTCTTTGCCATTTTAGATTTTAGACTTTAAATTAAATTTTCCCTCTTCCCTCTTCCCTCTTCCCTCTAGCCCCTAGCGAGAGATTCTGAACAATAGCCAGATTCCCGTTCCCAAGCCGAACAAGTTTGGCAACCAAGCCGCCATCCAATCAGTCAGGAAGCCGCTCAAACCCAAAGCATCGCCGATCGTCCTCAGCAAGTAGTAAGCAAAAATAATTAAGACGCTGATACCAAATCCTGTTGCTTTACTGGTTCGTTGCGGCTTGGTTCCCAAAACTGCGCCTACTAAACCAAAGACAAGACAAGCAAAAGGTAGGGCTATTTTTTGTTGCATACGGACTTTCAGCTTGCGAATCTCTTTGTAGTCATTGCTTGGCATGATTAATTTTAGCTGCTCTTGCACTTGTGCAATGTTCATATCGTCAGCTTTCCGCCCTTTGCGGGCAAAATCTAACGGAGCGCGGGATAGTTGCAATTGGTGGTGTTCAAACCGCAAAATGTTGCGATATGAACTATCGGCAGATATTACATAGATAGTGCCGTTGAAGAAGTCCCAGGTGTTTTCGGCGATATTCCAACGGGCTGATTCTGAGACTACTATTTGATTGACTCCGGTTTTGGATCGATCGACTATAGTCAAGTTCTTCATCAGTTCGCCATTAAATTCTTCGGCGTAGAACAAGCGCTTCAAAATTTCCTTCTTTTCGCCATTTGGTTGGTCTACTTCGCCAAATTCTGGATAAATGATGTTATTTTCCTGAAAATCTTTCCTATCTGCATTCAACGCGCTGTCTAGAATAACGCTCGCCTCATAATTAGCCGCAGGTACGACGAATTCGTTAAAAGCAAAAGTGATGACAGTTACAATCAAACTCATCACGATCGCAGGCAAAATCAGCCGATAGATACTAACGCCACAGCTGCGTAGGGCTATCAGTTCGCTGTCGCTAGAGAGGCGAATGTAAGTAATTAAGGTTGCCAGCAACATCGAAGCTGGCAAGGCAAATGCGATGAAAAAGGGCATTTTTAACAGAAAAACTTTCATCGCAGTTGACAGAGGTAGCCCTGCATCTGTGATTTTTCGGATCAGTTCGAGAGATCCGATCGCCACCCCAATGGAAGAGAAAAGTGACACCCCAAACAGAAATGGTGCTAGCAGTTCGGCTACCAGGTAGCGATCCATGATCGAGACACCGAAAGTTAGGAATCTGAGTGGGTTATACTGGGTGACGATTTTCATAATTCACGATATCAATCCAAAATCCTCTCATCGTTTCATCTAAAATCGATTGACGAACTAAGCTACACTTGAAAGTTATCTCCCAGATAGTACTGCCGCACAAGGGGATTGTTGTAAAGTTCGTCTGCACTGCCAGAGGCTAGGATTTGTCCATCTCTCATAATGTAGGCTCGGTCTGTGATTGCCAAGGTTTCGCGGACATTGTGATCTGTGATTAAGATACCCATTTGGCGATCGCGCAATTGCCCCACCATCTCCTGTATTTCTGCTACAGCAATGGGGTCAACACCGGCAAACGGTTCATCCAAAAACAAAAATTTCGGGCCTTCTTGTCCAGATGCCAAAGCTCTTGCCAATTCCGTTCGCCGCCTTTCTCCACCAGAAACTTGTATTCCTTTGGTGTAGGCCACTTTTTGCAAGCGAAACTCCTGCAATAATTTCTCTAAACGCTCTGTGCGTTTTCTTTGGGGTACTTGGGTTTGTTCCATCACTAACAGAATATTATCCCGCACTGTTAAGTTGCGAAAAATACTTGGTTCTTGGGCTAGATATCCAATGCCCAGTTTTGCCCTTTGGTGCATTGGCGCTTCAGTAATGTCGAGTTCATTGAGCCAAACTTTACCTTGATTCGGCTTCTCTAGACCTGTGGCGATGTAAAACGTTGTTGTTTTCCCGGCACCGTTAGGCCCAAGCAACCCGACTATTTCTCCTTGGGCTACAGAGAGGTTGACGCGATTGACGATGACGCGCTTCCCATAAGATTTGTGTATGTTTTCTAAGACAATTTTCACAACACTTTTCCCCGACCGTCTTTTGGGGAAGGGATTCAACAGCGCTTCCCTTTCCCTTTAACCTTTGCTCCTGACCTTTGAAATTGTTGCTTTGGTCGCCTCTCGGATTTATCCGTGAAGTCAATCCAAAATCCTTTCATCCAAAATCGAATGCCCCTTTTTTAGCGCGGGGCTGTTCTCACGCCAGGAACTCTAGGTGGTGGTGCTGGTTGGGTTGGGGCATTAGTATCGGTAACGATATAAATGGATTCTACCTGGCGGTTGGGTTGAGGTACGGCAACAAATCGCCCTTCATCGATCAGATAGGTGACTTGTTCGCCGCGAATGCTGTTGCCTTGCTGCAATATGTAAACATTGCCGGTGAGAACGATGCGGCGTTCTTTGCTGAAGTATTGGGCTTGGGCGGCTGTGGCTTGAATTTGGCGGGATGGATAAAATAGTTGGACGTTGCCTCGTGCTGTGATCACGCCAGTTTTTTGATCGGCTTCTTGAATATCGGAGCGGATGTTAAGGGCGCGACCTTCACCGGCGTTTTGCGCTTTGGCGCTTTGGGTTGGTGGCAAAAGCGCGATCGCACTTATCAAAGCAGCCGGTAACATCAAGGCTAACCCCAGCCGACGCTGCCAGAAATCAGGTAATCGAGCGGCTCTCATCATCGATCGTGCAAGCTTAGGAAGGTTTATCTGTATGGGAGACAATAATTATGACGGAAAAGTTATCGCTATAGTTCTCTAGGTAGTTTAACCTGTCCTGTCAAAACTGAAGCCATAAATATTATATTGACAAATTACTAATTTTGTGATACTTCATCAGTTTAAGAAGAATCAGCCCAACTACTAAAGTCGGCTCTTCCGTACTTACTATGCTATTTGAGTAGAGGGGGAGAGTGGCAGAGTGGGAGAGTGGGGGAGTGGGAGAGGGGGAGAGTGGCAGAGTGGGAGAGGAGAAAAGAAATAAAAATGTTCTTACGTGAACAAAAGCATAGCAACTCCGAAAGAGCCGTTTTCCATGTTACTGCTCCAAAATTAGCATTTTGTATACCATTATACCAATAAATGCGCCCCTAAAGGCGATCCCAAAGAAATTATAAATAAAATTACGAAGTGATGAAATTTACCCATTCCTCTGCGGGCGATCGCTAGACTGAGGCTAGATAGCAGGAAATACCTATGGTTATAGCCACTCAAGAGAAGTCTTCCCAGTTCTCCAAAGAGAAATCTCTGGTTCTCTGGTTCGATGAGGTTGGGATCGGCGACATCCCGTTAGTTGGTGGAAAGAATGCCTCCTTGGGGGAAATGATTCAGCAGTTGACTCACAAAGGAGTCAATGTTCCCAACGGGTTTGCGACTACAGCTTATGCCTATCGTTATTTCATCCAAGCAGCAGGTTTAGAAGAAAAGCTGCGCGAACTGTTTGCCGACTTGGATGTGGAAGATGTTAATAACTTGCGGGAACGGGGAAAAAAGGCGAGGTCGTTGCTTTTGCACACGCCTTTTCCCAAAGAATTGCGGAGTGCGATCGCACTAGGTTACCAGAAAATGTGCGATCGCTACGGCGCAGAAACAGAAGTCGCAGTCCGTTCCTCCGCCACCGCAGAAGACTTGCCAGATGCGAGTTTCGCCGGACAGCAGGAAACTTATCTCAACATCCAAGCTGTGGAAAGCGTCATTGGTGCGTGTCACAAATGCTTTGCATCACTATTTACCGATCGGGCCATTTCCTATCGTCATGCCAGGGGATTCGACCATTTTAGCGTCGCACTCTCCGTCGGCATTCAAAAAATGGTGCGATCGGATCTAGCTTCCTCTGGTGTGATGTTCACCATTGACACCGAAACAGGATTTAAAAATGCTGCTTTAATTACAGCAGCGTTCGGATTAGGAGAAAATGTAGTTCAAGGGGCAGTTAATCCAGACGAATATTTAGTTTTCAAACCCACATTAAAAGATGGCTATCGCCCAATTCTCGATAAACGGTTAGGTAGCAAAGAATATAGATTGGTTTGCGATGTTGGCGGTTGCAAACAAATGAAAAATGAGCGAGTTCCTCTCAACGAACAGAAGCAATTTGCACTTGAAGATGATGAAATATTACAACTGGCGCGTTGGGCTTGCATAATTGAAGACCACTACAGCGATGTGCGCGGTATTTACACCCCGATGGATATCGAGTGGGCGAAAGACGGGATTACCAACGAAATGTTTATCGTCCAAGCGCGTCCCGAAACAGTACAATCCCAAAAATCGCAAAACATTCTGCGGAGTTATCATTTACAAGAACGCAGCAATGTGCTAGTTACTGGTCGCAGTGTTGGGGAAGCGATCGGTCAGGGGAAAGTTCGCCTCATGCTGGATGTTCGCAAAATCGATTTGTTCCAACCTGGGGAAGTTTTAGTAACAGATAAAACCGACCCCGACTGGGAACCGATCATGAAAAAAGCCAGCGCCATTATTACTAACAAAGGGGGCCGAACGTGCTTTGACGGCGACACTAGAATTTTAACCAACAAAGGCTTCATGACCTTGCAACAAATTTACGAGCAAGGTTATGAAGGATTATTAACCCTCGCCTTAAATACCCAGACACACAAAATCGAGTGGAAACCTATTATTGACTCGATGAAAAGGCACTCAAAAATGATTGATGTCAGTGTGTCTCAGACAGGAAGAGTTACTGACAACACCCTTCGCCTCACTCCCGATCATAAAATGATCAACATCCGTGGGGGTCAATATGTCAAAACTGAAATCCAAGAAATGCTAGCTCAAAAGGAAATGGTTGCGATCGGCCAACACATTCCCGAATTGAATCACAGCAGCAATGAACAACAAAACATGGCTTACCTATTAGGCGGACTGCTTACAGACGGTTCTATTTATCGAAGCCGCACTCATGGGGAAGTACAATTCATTCAGAAAGATATACCCGAAAAACAGGCATTTATCGCTGCCATGAATGAGAGCATCAGCACTCTTTATGGTAAGTCTTTTACCCCTTCCCTCAAAAAAGAATCCGTCGGTTATATTCGGGGAAAACAGGTTGTAGGACAAGCAACCGCTTACAGACTCTACTCTAAAGCGATCGCTTACGAATTACATCAGCGAGAGCAAAACATCGTTAGTACTCTGCTCAACAGCAGTCCCGAAGTCTGCTATCAGTTCCTAGCGGGAGTCATCGACGGGGATGGGAGTTACTTCAACAATCGCATCAATATCTACGTCAGTGAAGAACTTCTGCTACAAGCGATTATTGTCGCTTGTTTGAAGATAAATACCGTTCCCCAAGTAACAAGAAACCGAAACATCTATAATGTCCAAATCGTAGAGAAGCTGAACGAAATTTTCCTTCATACCAAACGAGTCAAAGGAAATGTTGTTCCAAGAACCGTACAAACACGCTTCTTTGCTACTAACCAACTCTTTGGCGAAGATGCTTTAGGGCAAATTAAGATGAGAAAAGATAATAATTTCCTCATCTCAGAGCGAGAAATTCGATCGTCTGGCAAGTTTGACGAACTCCTGGCGGGAGACATTCGGATGCAGCGCGTCGTATCGACTGGGGAAGAAAGTTATGGTGATGTCTTCAATATTACCGTTGCGGATCATCATAATTATGTCGTATTCACTCGCAAATACACGCCTGTTATTGTTTGTAACTGTCATGCCGCAATTATAGCTCGCGAAATGGGTATTCCCGCAATTGTCGGCAGCGGCGATGCTACAGATATCTTGAAAACAGGTCAAGAAGTAACAGTTTCTTGTGCAGAAGGAGAAGAAGGTCGAGTTTATGCTGGTTTGCTACCTTTTGATGTCAAAGAAGTAGCGCTAGAAAACTTGCCTCGCACCCGCACTAAAATCATGATGAATGTGGGGAATCCAGAAGAAGCGTTTGGTCTTTCCCATCTTCCCTGCGATGGTGTCGGTTTAGCGCGGTTAGAATTTATTATTGCCAATCACATCAAAGTGCATCCTTTAGCTTTGATTCACTTCGACAAATTGCAAGATGAATCTGCCCAAGTAAAGGTTGCCCAAATGACCGCACTTTATGAAGATAAACCGCAGTATTTTGTGGATAAATTAGCCCAAGGAGTAGCAAGAATTGCTGCGGCATTTTATCCTAAACCAGTGATAGTGCGGATGAGCGATTTCAAAAGTAATGAATATGCCAATCTTTTGGGCGGTCGGCAATTTGAACCGAAGGAAGAAAACCCAATGCTTGGTTGGCGCGGCGCGTCTCGTTATTATGATGAGAAATACCGGGACGCATTTGCTTTGGAATGTCACGCATTGAAGCGGGTGCGGGATGAAATGGGTTTAACTAATTTAATTCCCATGATTCCTTTTTGTCGCACGCCAGAAGAAGGTCAAAAAGTGTTAGCTGAAATGGCAAAACACGGTTTAGAAAGAGGTAAGAATGGGTTGCAAGTTTATGTAATGTGCGAATTACCAAGTAACGTAATTATGGCAGATGAGTTTAGCGAGGTATTTGATGGATTTTCCATCGGTTCTAATGACTTAACTCAGCTTACCTTGGGTTTAGACCGAGATTCGGGTTTGGTGGCCCATATTTTTGACGAACGCAACCCAGCGGTGAAGCGGATGGTGAAAATGGCGATCGCATCTGCTAAAAGTAATCATCGCAAAATCGGTATCTGCGGTCAAGGGCCTAGCGATTATCCCGAATTTGCTCGTTTCTTAGTGGAACAGGGGATAGACTCCATGAGTCTGAATCCTGATTCAGTTTTGAAAACGCTATTGATGATAGCAGAAGTGGAAGGTGTTGAATAGATTAACGCAAGTTGCTAGTTATTGTAGAAACCCGGTTTCTTAAAGAAACCGGGTTTCTCATGCTCAATAAGTTAATGGGAATCTTCAGAATAATTGTCTCCACTGTCGAGGATTGGAGATGGGTGTTGTTGAGGTTGGATTGTAATTATTATTCCCAGGATTAAGAAGATAATTCCTAAGAACGTAATTACTCCCGAACCTGTTAATTTTTCCTCAAAAACTTGGTTGCAACTTGCACAAAATTTTGATTCTGGACGCTCAGGATGAGCCGTAATATGGCAAGCTGGTTCACCCAAAGCATTGCGAGGGCATTGGTTAGACATAACTATCAACTCCTGATTACATCGGTTAATTCAAAAAGGATGGTAGGGGCGGGTTCGTAGGGGCGGGTTTAGCAGATCACCTCTGTTTCAAATCAATAGTCTCTCAACAAAACCCGCCCTGGTCTATCTGTGAAATGCTTAATTTATCTGCTAAACCCAATGTTGATTAATCCTCGTCGATCGCTAATTCAATTGATTTCCGCCGAGGGAAGTACAGATGAACTGAGATGGCCCAATCTTGTGAAAAGTTCTGAATGCGATGGGCTTGATACGCAGGAATCACCCCTACAGATAATTCCTTGAGTTCTTGTTGTTCAAAAATGAAGAGTTTATTAGCGCTAACGTGAAGCAGTTTTTGGGAAATTTTACCGATCAGAACAATCACAAATGCTAGACTCTGAAAGTGATCGTGAGAACGCGAATCTGAATTAACTGACCAGAAGCAGAGTAATACTTCGCCAAAAGGGTTGGAGAACAAAGGCATCCAGAAATATCGGCCTTTTTCTGAATACTGAAGTTGCTTTTCTAGCTGAGTAGGATTTTTGGGTAGCAGCGACAGCAGGATGATTAAGGGCCAGGTCAAAGGTTGCGATCGCAACCCTTGAATAACTTGACAGAGATCGGGTTTGAGGACTTCCTCTGTTGCTAACGAATTGCTCTTGGGGAAAGAGGCTTTAGATGGTAGAATCGTCATAGTGTTTTTCCGTCGTTGATCGAGGTTGATCGCTTCGACAACCCGTTCAGCGGCTTTACTCTTTTGAGGTCAAGCCTTTGTTCCTACGCGGTTGTCAAGGTTCGGGGAAGCCAAATTTGACTTCCTTGCTTAAAGCTACCAGCCCAAAAAACCGCTTCTGTCGATGATCGACTGTCGATGATCGACAACTTTTTGGTAATCGATCGACTTCGTGAAAAGTCTAGCTTTGTAAAATATTGGGAAATTATGTAAAATGGCTTCTAATTACCGTTTATGAGTTGTAAAGCGTTACCTGTGACAAATTCTAAACCTGAAGATATAAATCATAAGTCTGTTGTTCTTACCGATCCAGGCTATCAAAAACTCATAACAGCCTTGAACAAAAAGTTTCCTCAAGGCTACGTTATACAACAAATAGCAGCAGAAGCTAATATCCATCGCACAACCTTCACTAGAATATTAGAGCGTAAGTTGGGAGTTTTGTTTCAAAAGATAGATAACTTGTTTAGCTATTTAGATATAGATTTAGAATATCTGGATGTTAAAAGTCCTAATAATACAACTCAAACTCCTAATAACAATAAAACAAAAAGTGATCCAAAATTAGAGGAACTAAGAGATAGCTTGCTTCAGCTTAATTACAAAAAACAATGTAAACTTTTAGAAGATTTTAGAGAGAGAGAAAATAACTGTTCAAGAGGAGCATTTTTAATTCAAGGTGAAGCAAAAAAAGGACAAAGGTGGTTAGTTAATCGCTTGGTAAAGCAGAACTTTCCTTATGTTTACAAGACTGATAATATGATTCCAATTCTGCCACATCATACTAAGGAAAAAGACTTTCATATAGATGAGGTTTGGAAACAGCTAGGAGAAAAACTAGGATTGAAAAAAGCAACGTCGGAAAAATGCGTAGATGCAGCTTTTCGTCGATGGCAAAGTGGAAGTTTGATTGTCACATTTTATGCCGACAATATTTACAAAGAAATTCCTAAATTGATTAATGATTTTTGGATTCCACTTGAAAAAAAAGTTGACAGCTATACAGATGAGGAAATCGAGTATTACCTTTTGGTGTTTTTAATTGATAGTAACAATTGCGCTACTCAGTGGGAACTTGAGATAGTTGACTCAGATAACCCGAATAATTGGCATCCCCAAAAATTGATTTCTTTACCAAAAATCGACAATTTTGGGAACAATTATAAGGAAATATTATCTTGGTGTACACTTCATCGCAATCTACTAGGCTGTCCTGAAAATTCATCCACACGAGTGAAAGATGTTGCAAAACAAATATGGGATAATAGTCAAGGAGTGCCCGAAGATACCTTTCATCAAATTTGTCAAATAGTATCTAAAGGTAAATTATCATGGTCACAGTTTGAAGCAGCATTAGAGTATAAATTATGACAAACCTACCTATTGAAGTCAACTTAGAATACACGGGAAATATTAACCCGGAACCGGGAACACCCGATCGCTCTCCCTATTCTCCCAGCGACGAACTTAAACAGATGGTAAAACTGGCGATCGCACTCGAACGTCCCCTCCTCCTCATGGGCGATCCCGGCGTGGGAAAAACTCAACTCGCTAGCGCGATCGCCTACGAATTTACTCAGAAATATCAAAAGGAGATCCAGCAAGCACAAGAATTAGTCAAAGAAAAAGACTGGGCGCAAGATTGGATTAAAGAAAACAAATGGCCTCTCTATCCCTGGTATATAAAATCTACCAGTCGCGCTAAAGATGGCCTTTATACCTACGATGCAGTGGGGCGTTTGCGCGATACACAACTGGTGAAAAGCGAATATCTTGCAAAGAGTATTCAGCAGAAAACTATTCAACGCCTAGAAGATGAAACCCAAGGCGGCTATATTAAATTTGGGGCTTTGGGGAAAGCATTTCAAACGCCGATTCCAGCTATTGTTTTAATTGATGAAATTGACAAAGCTGATATTGATTTTCCTAACGATCTGCTTTTAGAACTCGATGAAAAGCGGTTCTTTATTGAAGAGACAGATCGAGAGGTCAAAAAGATTGTCTCTCCGTTAATTATTGTCACAAGTAACGAAGAGAGAACTTTACCCAATGCTTTCTTAAGACGGTGTTTGTTTCACTACTTAGACACGCCCTCAGACAAGGAATTAAAGAAGATAATTAAACTACATTTTGGTGAAGATTTACCAAATATCACAGAAATTATTGCCGCTTACCGAGAATTGCTTGCCAACACAGCCAAAGCAGGAGGCAAAAAAGCCAGTCCGGGGGAACTTTTAGATTTTATCAAAGTCGCTCAAGGTATTTTAAATACTCCCGTTCAAGATATACTTAAATTAATGCAGCAAAACTTGGGAGTATTATTGAAAACTCGTGATGAACTAACCAGACATAAAAAATCTCTGGAGGGCAAAAAAGATGATTCTCGATGAACCGCATTTAATTCAATTCTTTTTACATTTAAAGAATGAATTAGGCTTACCTTTACAGATTGAGGACTATAAACTATTGCAAAAAGTGTGGGGTATAGAATCTCTGCGACCGCAAAATTATGACGAACTTAAAACCCGCTGTCAGCAGCTTTGGGGGAAAACCCAAAAAGATCAAAAAAAGATAGGTGAGGCTTTTGATAAAGATATCAAGCCGATATTTGAGAGAGAAATTCAAACAGCTATTACCGAAAAGCAATCGTCGAATCCCTCAAATTTTTCTCAGTCTTCCCAGACAGATTTACCTACGGAAACTCAGCCACAAAATATTAGCAAGCAGAATGGATTTATACAGGAAAATATAGATATAGATACTAAAGTTGTTACGGCGATACCGCAACCCAAGAAACCTCAGCAAAAATATATCCTCAATGATGAATATTTTCCCTTAAGTAGAGTACAATTGGTACAAGGTTGGCGTTCTCTACGGAAATCTTTACGAAGGGGAAAAGAAGATGAAGTGGATATTCCAGGCACGGTTAAGCGGATTTGTCAAGAAAATATTGTCGAATTAGTTTACTATCCTAGTCGAGAAAATCAAGCCGAATTACTGTTACTAATTGACCAAAGTGATTCGATGATTCCTTTTTATACGATTGCTGAACGCCTGGTTAAAACTGCTGAGGGGATTTTTAAATCTTGCCAAGTATTTTACTTTCGCAATAGTCCTAGAAATGCTCTATTTCACGATCCAGAATTGTTAGAGAAAGAGTCTTTAGATAAAATTTTAATTAAGCTACATTCTACAAAAACGCAAGTTTTAATCTTTAGCGATGGCGGGGCTACGGAAATAATTCCTAGTGAAGTCAGAGTTGAATTAATCCAGAAGTTTGTTGTATCATTAGAATCGACAGTTCAGCAAATTGTTTGGCTGAATCCATTGCCAGAAAAAGATTGGTTTGGTACAAGTGCAGAAAAAATTTCCTCTCTCGTTCCCATGTTTCCTTTTAGTGTTTTGGGATGGCAAGAAATTTTGCAAATGCTTAAGGGAAAAACATCGGGAACATTCCAATCTGCGACAATGGCTCGCCCAGAAATAATTGTTGATGATGAATCTAGCAATGCTTTAGAGGACGTATTAGAACGGGAGAGTGAAAACAACCGACATGAAGAAGCTATCGAAATTTTGTATGACTTTGCTGATGATTTTCCAGCCTATTTGAATTTAGCTTTTCATGGTGCTTTCCCCTTGGCAATTACTCCCGATTTACTTTATTACTTGCGAGAGAATTTCGTAGCAGATTTGCCTTGGATTGCTGTCCCTGATTTATTACTTTCTAGATTATTTGAGTCTATAGGAGGAAAGCTATACCAAATGGATAGCGGCGTTCGCCATTTGTTGCTTAAGGCATTAAAAATTCGCTTTGGAAATGACCGACTTAATGAATTATCGGAGGCTTTGCTTGTTTACTTGCAGCAGGGATTAGAAGAGAGTATAGCAGATGCAGAAGAATTAGGTGAAAATCCTGACTGGATTGCTTTGGGTTACACGAAACCTACTGAACTTGCTAAACAATTAGCCCAAAAGTTGGAAAAGTCTTTGACGAGTAAGAATGAAAATAAAATTAAAACGGCTTCCCTAGTCGCAACTTTTGCTGAACCATTAGCAGAGTTGGAATTTCAACCATTACTAAAGTTAGCGCGAGGTTTAGCGCGTCAGGGACGGGGTTATGAGGAGGGGGCGCAAGAGATTTTTGAACAATTACCAGTCGAATTAAATATTGAAGGGGTGAAGTTAAAAGTTCCTGGAAAACGGGGAATACCTCTCGAAACTTTCCCCTTTGAAACCGTCACCGTCAACCCTAAAGGCGAAATCATCCACCGCGAAACCAAACAAGCGCGATACCTTACCGAAAACATAGGTAAAACTACCCTAGAAATGGTCTACATCCCCGGTGGCAGCTTCACAATGGGTTCCCCGGAAACGGAAAAAGATAGTTACGACGATGAAAAACCCCAACATCCAGTCACAATCAAACCCTTTCTGATGGGTAAATACCCCGTCACTCAAGCGCAATGGAAAGCGGTAGCAGCCTTACCTCAAATTAATCGAGAACTTGATCCCGATCCATCTAAATTTAAAGGTGATGATCGCCCTGTAGAAATGGTATCCTGGGATGATGCAGTGGAATTTTGCCATCGCTTATCCCAATACTCTCACAAAACCTACCGCCTACCCAGCGAAGCCGAATGGGAATACGCCTGTCGCGCAGCAACAATTACCCCATTTCATTTTGGAGAAACGATTACAACTGATTTAGCTAATTATGACGGCAACAATACTTATGGTCAAGGCCCGAAAGGAATTTATCGTCAGAAAACTACCCCCGTAGGCAGTTTTAAAGTCGCGAATGCTTTTGGACTTTACGATATGCACGGAAACGTCTGGGAATGGTGCGCTGACCATTGGTACTCCAATTATGAATTAGCACCTAACGATGAAACTATATGGCTATCTAGCGATGAAATCTCTAACCGGCTGCTGCGCGGTGGTTCGTGGGGCCTCAACCCCAGGTATTGCCGTGCCGCTTTTCGCAGCAACCGCGATGCGGGCGACAGGGGCGACTACCTCGGTTTTCGTGTGGTTTGTCTTGCTGCGTGGACTCTGTAACCCTTTATACTCTTATCCTTTTACCCTCTACCCTCTTTCTCTTTTCACTCTCTTTTATTATAACCCCTCGCCTACGGCGATCAATTTTTTTTTACAAAATGAACGAACTAGCGATTATCCAAAAAACCTACGATTTAATTAAATGGTACGTGCCAATTTTAAATCGTTTGCCCCGCGACCACAAGCGCAAAAAAAAAGGACAGGACTTACGCAAAATCACGAAAAATCAAGCATTGTCGGGGCGGGTTTTGTACTAGGGATATCTGTGAAATGCTTAATTTATCGGCTAAACCCGCCCCTACGCCAAAAATGTGTCCGTAAGTCCTGGATATGTCAACCGGAGAGCAGAAAATGAATCAATGACCGATGATGAAATTAAAACTGAAGCATTCCGAATTCTTCGGATTCTAACCGATACTCCATTTTCTGAGTGTTATCCGTTGACAAAATACTTTTATGACCTGCCAAACCGACTTTCTATTTATGCGGTCAGGCATAAAAATGAGGGAATTTTATATATTGGTAAAGCTGGCAATGTTAGGAGTCGTTTCTTAGGTGGACACAAAGCGTTAGTTTGGGCATATATAGAACGCTTAGATCCCGATGATGTTAGGATTGTAACTGTGGCTTTATCTTACGAGTGGAGACGGCTTCAACTGGATTTGGAAACCGTGATGATTCAGACCCTCAAACCACGCTATAACAGTAAAATCCGTGCAGAGGAATAAATTCTATGCAGACAGGAGACATAACCGCCTTACGAGGCATTCTCAACCACCTACCAGCAAATATTAGAGAGGCGTTGGCGGCTTACGCTGCGGATACTGGAATGCCTATAGAATTCATAATTGAAATGGCGATCGTATCATTTCTTGATGTAGACAGCACAACCTTTGCCGATTGCCGTACCGATTCGCCAGGTCGATTAAGGGAGCGAATTGAAATGTTGGAAATTCAATTAGCAGCTGCAAAAGGGCAGTTACTATGACAGGGGGTTGGCTCTAAAACTGTTTTCCCTGTTGCTTCGTAGCCAAGAATCAAAAGAATAGAAAGTTATTGATTTCGCAGTCCTTTTTCTCGCAACAGAGCATCTACCCAATTTGCATCTTCTTCCTTGAGCGGGGGTACTGGGTCTTGACTATAATCGATCGCTAAGTGGTATTTAGCGCGATCGTACACTCCATTGAGTAAACTTTGTAAGTCAACAATGGGTTCTATATCTCCTACATTTAAAGGTAATGGAAACGAGGGAATCGTTTGTTGTAAATTAAAAGCATATAATTGAGCTTGGGGACGGCGATTACCTCGACTTACGACAATTCGATAATTCGTCGTTGGCACTTCACCTAAAAACGGCATGGATTTCCCACCTCTAAGTAAATCAATTTCTACCAGATGGGTTAGACTTGCCAGTACTTGTTGGCGCTTTTTGTAGTAAGTCTCTCTTCCTTCGCCTGCACGTTTGTTCTTGGGAGATAGAATTTCAATGACTGTAATGACAAAATTCGTTGCCATTTCTCTAATTTCTAAATAACTTTCTCTCACATTTTCTGGCACTGGCATTGTGACCGTTATAGCTTCAGTTGTAGCTACAGCCGTTGTTGATGAAGTTGTATTAGCGGTTGTTTTTTGAGAAAATACTGCAACATCGGGAATTCCCACCAAGATTGAATCTGACTCATCGCTTAAATAAGTTCGCTGTTCGATCGCAACTCGATATTGTTCTGGAATAAAAGGGGCTAAAGCATCGGCTAAATTAACAATTAACCGATTATGGACTTCTACCCACAATCGGGGATTTTCTAAATAAGGATTCATGCCAGGAAATGGAGAAAGCATAAATTTTAATTTATTCTTTTTCTTAGATTTGATGGATCACACAAAAACTGCTTGATTAGCAGCCCTTTCCCTATCATAGGTTATAATGCCTTATCATGTTTGAGAGGCGATCGCCAATATGTTTGAGCAGTTATTTACAGCCTCACCTCAGCTAAATCAAGACTCAACTACGATTCGCCGTCCTCGCAAAGGTGTAATTATTGGCGCGGGTCAAGTAGGTATGGCTTGCGCTTACTCGATGCTGATCCAACACACCTTGGATGAAACGATCATCGTCGATGTCAATCGCGACAAGCTGGAAGGGGAGGTGATGGACTTAGTTCACGGTCTACCCTTTGTTGAACCTAGCATAGTGCGATCGGGTACTTTGGCAGATGGCTACGATGCCGATATCGTCATTATCACTGCTGGCGCAAAACAAAGACCGGGTGAAACCCGTTTGGATTTGGTACAGCGCAATGTAGAACTGTTTAAAGGTTTGATTTCGGAAGTAGTCAGGTGTTGTCCCAGCGCCATTTTGCTGATTGTCACCAATCCGGTGGACATCATGACTTATGTGACTTTGCGGCTATCTGGATTGCCCAGTTCCAGTGTAATTGGTTCTGGTACGGTGCTGGATACGGCTCGTTTCCGCTATCTTTTGGCAGAAAAGTTACAGATTGACCCCCGCAGTCTGCACGCCTACATCATCGGCGAACACGGGGACAGCGAGGTGGCGGTGTGGAGTAAGGTGAATGTGGCGGGAATGCAGTTATTTGATGGAAGTTTGGATAATAGCACATCTGATGATAATAAGCAACTGGAAGAAGTTTTTACACAAGTAAAAAATGCAGCTTACGAGATTATCCAGCGCAAAGGTGCCACCAGTTATGCGATCGGTCTTGGCGTCACCCAAATCGTACAAGCTATCCTACGCAATCAAAACCGGGTTTTGACTGTCAGCAGCCTAATTAATGGCTTGCACGGCATTCACGATGTCTGCCTCAGTCTACCTGCGGTGGTGAATCGTCAGGGAGTTACCAGGGTTTTGAATCTCTCTCTTACCCCCAAGGAAGAACAGCAGCTGTTACACTCTAGCCAAGTTCTGCGCGAAACGATCGCGAAACTCAATCTGTAATATCGTTTGGATTTATTTTTGCTGCCTAATAACACTCTCTGGTGTAGAGTCAATTCATGAATTGACTCTACATCTGTAGCAAAAATTTAGGTAATCCATCTAATATTTATAGTTTGTTTTATGGTGTGTGATATCATGTTCTGTAGCATCGTTAGTTTAAGATTGATATACTCAAATTGTTTGTTGTCATTGGTGGTTAAATTTTTACCACAGATGAAGACAGATAAACACAGATGAACACAGATAATATTGGTAATATTTTAGAAACACGATCCCACTGGACACGATATGATTCGTGGTAGAAATTAGATTTATTGCCAAAATACGAGTCTCTGATTTTTTTACCGCAGATGACAGTAGATAAAGGCGGATAAACGCAGATGAATCGGATGAAGTATATTGACTTTGGCAATCTTGTCTATTGTTTTTCAGGAACTGCGAATCATCTATTATGCGTGTTCACACTGTTGCAATTTTAACTTTGGCGTCTCTGGCTATTTGGGAAACTCAGGATGCGATCTGTGGAACAGATCTGGGTCTTACCCAGATCGCCAGTTCCCCATCTCCTACCCCGCAGTTGGCTACCCATGTTTTAGCACCAATGCCTCTGGAAGCAATAGCACCTGAAGGCAGTACTTCCACAAATGCCAACGATTTATTGCCGATCGCCAATGAGTATGACGAATTGCCGATCGCACAAAAAAATGATTCTTTCCCAGTCCCCAATCCCCAATCCCCAGTTATCAGAGATATCGAGATTCGCTTTGTCGATCGCAAAGGTGAGCCGATCGAGGGTCGTACCCGCAAAGATTATCTTTTAGGCGAATTACGACTCAAACCGGGTCAGGTGTTCCGAGAAGGCGTACTTGAGTCAGACTTGCGACGACTGAGGCGATCGGAATTCATTGACAAAGTTGATGTTTCTCTACAATCAGACAGTGATGGCGTTACCATCATCTACGACATCAAGGAGCGTCGCTACCCTTCTGTAAATTACGGCGCTGGCTATAACGATGATATAGGGGTCTACGGTACTGTAGGCTATCGAGACGCCAATATAGGCGGGATCAACCAACAACTGGGTGGCAAGTTACAGATTAGCCGCCAAGATGCCCAATTTGATGTAGAGTTCACCGACCCTTATCGCGCCAGCGAATCAAACCGCTTAGGATATAGCGTTCGCGCTTTTCGCCGTCGCAATTTTTCCCGCACCTTTGGCGATGAGATCGATTTGCTCAACGACGACGATCCACGCGAGGGAAGATTTGGCGGTTCAGTGGCGCTTTTGCGGTCTTTTGATGACTGGGATGGGGCGCTGGGTTTGAATTACACCCGGATTAGTATTCGCGATGCCAATTGGCGGGTTTCGCCAGTGGATGAATTTGGCAATCCTTTATCTCTTAGCGGTAAGGGGATTGATGATTTGGTGACGGTATCTTTTGCGGTGAGTAGAGATAGACGCTCTAGCCGTTCCTATCCGACTCAAGGTTCTATCCTGACTTTTAGCACCGAACAGTCGATTCCGATTGGATTAGGCAATGTTTTAATCAACCGACTGCGGGCCAACTATATCCAGTATGTGCCGATCGACTTAATCGGCAGAGGTAGACCTGCACAAAATCCCGAATTAACAGAAATGTTGGCTTTTAATTTACAAGCTGGCACGATATTTGGCGAATTTCCACCCGCTGAAGCCTTTAATCTGGGCGGTTTCAATTCTGTACGCGGATACGGAGGGGGTGGAGTCGGTAGCGGTCGCAGTTATGTGTTGGGTTCTGTAGAATATCGTTTTCCGATCGTTTGGCGGGTGGGAGGAGTTGTCTTTGCTGATTTCGCCTCGGATTTGGGATCTGGCGATACGGTGGTTGGGGAACCCGGTGTAATACGGGATAAACCAGGAAGCGGTTTTGGTTATGGACTGGGATTGCGAGTGCGATCGCCCTTGGGGCTAATTCGGGCCGACTTTGGGTTGAGCGATCGCGGCGAGGCCCGATTGGAAATCACTACTGGTCAGCGGTTTTGATCGGAATGGCTAGGAAAAGCGGCGCTGCGATATGCCATCGGCACGCTACGCGATCGCACTTTCAGTCCTTGACAGATATCACTTAATGTTGTTATCCCTTACAAAAAAGGCATAAAGAATAGTTTGTCTTCTTGCTCCGATGAACTTTTGTAAATGTCAGAACTCATTCTGCGATTAGGCTACCCCTCGTTGCTTAGAATATGAGCTTAACTGAACCGTTGAGAAATCTCCCGGTAGTCTTAGCGGTGGGTACTTCAAGTTCTTCTGTAGATTCTCAAACAAACAGGAATAATAGATATGGCCGATCCCAGAGATACAGAGCTTATCAAACCCTATAACGGTGACCCGTTTGTCGGTCATCTTTCCACCCCAATTAGCGATTCTGATTTTACCAGGGCTTTCATCGGTAATCTGCCAGCTTACCGCAAAGGACTATCCCCCATCCTGCGCGGATTGGAAATTGGCATGGCTCACGGCTATTTTATAATTGGCCCCTGGGTTAAGTTCGGTGCATTACGCGATTATGGAGCGGCTGCCAATCTAGGCGGATTGATTTGCGGTCTAGCTTTGATTCTAATCGCAACCGCCTCTATGTCCGTTTACGGCATCGCCTCTTTCCAAGACGGAAAGAGTATACCCAGCTTGAATCCTCAAGCTCCCGATCAATGGAAAACCGCTGACGGCTGGAGCCAAGTGACAGCTGGTTTCTTTGTAGGTGCAATGGGAGGCGCTTTCGTTGCCTACTTCCTACTAGAAAATTTCAATGTCGTGGATGCGATTTTCCGTGGTGTAGTTCATCACTAAACCCTTTTTAACTAAGATCCCCCACTATATCGTTACTACGATTAGTGGTGGATACTTCAAGGCAGCACATCTCTTAAAATAGCCCCTGTAGTTTACCCTTTTTGGAGATTTTGACATGACAGGTTCATACGCAGCTTCTTTCTTGCCCTGGATTCTGATACCCGTAATTACCTGGCTGTTGCCTGCGATAGTTATGGGTCTGTTATTTATCTACATCGAAAGCGATGCTGCTTAATAGCAGTTTTGTTTTAAAGCCTATCTAAGTAGGCTAAAGTTCACCGCTAAATTCCCAAAATCTCTTACCTGCGGGTAAGGGATTTTTTTCGTTTCAGCGGCGGCGTCGAATAGATCGACTAACTAAAAAAACCCCAGCAGTCAAACTGGGGGAGAAAACTTTATGCTATTTCACAATTACAATAAATAAAGAAATTTTTCATCTACATAAAGATAGATTTTTTTGCTCGGTATTTTCGACTTTTGCTATATATAGCTAGGGACTAGGGGCTAGGGGCTAGGGGCTAGGGAAGAGGGAAGAGGGAAGAGGTTACTCCGTAAGGGATTATGGACTTCATGTAACAGTTGGAGTTGGCTTAATCGCCCTGGCGGTTGCTATAGTTTCTTCTGGAAATCTAGCCATCCAAACTTACTCCACTCCTCTTAATTAACTGCTATTTATAAAAAATCCCCTGCCGGTTCGCGAAGCGTAAACTCCGCGCATAGGCAGGGGACTTAGTTTAATTACCTACAATGCTAGGTTGCGGATCAACCGAACTTCCCAGCAGTCGAGGCAATCAGAAATGCCGCGAAGGTCAAGATGTAGCCAACTGTGAAGTGAGCTAGACCAACCAGACGACCTTGAACTATAGACATAGCAACTGGCTTGTCTTTCCAGCGAACCAGGTTCGCCAGAGGAGTGCGCTCGTGAGCCCACACCAGAGTTTCGATCAACTCTTGCCAGTAACCGCGCCAGCTAATCAGGAACATGAAGCCGGTAGCCCAAACTAGGTGTCCGAAGAGGAACATCCAAGACCAGACCGCCAAGTTGTTCATCCCGTATGGGTTGTACCCATTAATCAGCTGAGACGAGTACAGCCAGAGGTAGTCGCGCAGCCAGCCCATGATGTATGTAGAAGACTCATTGAACTGAGCTACGTTGCCTTGCCAAATGCCCAGATGCTTCCAGTGGAAGTAGAAGGTTACCCAACCAATCGTGTTGAGCATCCAGAACATCGACAGGTAGAACGAATCCCAAGCAGAGATGTCGCAAGTACCGCCACGGCCAGGGCCATCGCAAGGGAAGGCATAGCCGAAGTCTTTCTTGTCGGGCATCAGCTTAGAACCGCGAGCATCCAACGCACCCTTGACCAAGATCAGAGTGGTGGTATGCAGACCGAGAGCGATCGCATGGTGAACCAAGAAATCGCCAGGGCCGATCGTCAGGAAGAGAGAGTTAGTACCAGCATTGATTGCATCCAGCCAGCCCGGTAACCAGACGTTGGCGTGGTTAGGCCAAGCCGTCGCCGCAATACTGTCCGGGTTGGACAGCAAAGTATCAAAACCGTACAACACCTTACCGTTAGCAGCCTGAACGAACTGGGCAAATACCGGCTCAATCAAGATTTGCTTCTCCGGCGTTCCAAAAGCAACCACTACATCATTGTGGACATATAAGCCCAGGGTGTGGAAGCCCAAGAACAGCGACACCCAGCTCAGGTGAGAGATAATCGCTTCTTTGTGCTGTAGAACGCGCTCCAGCACGTTGCCTTTGTTTTGCTCAGGGTCGTAGTCCCGCACCAAGAAGATAGCTCCGTGGGCGAAAGCACCGACCATGATGAAACCGGCGATGTACTGGTGGTGAGTGTACAACGCTGCCACTGTTGTGTAGTCCTGCGCCAAGAAAGCGTAGGGAGGCATCGAGTACATATGTTGAGCCACCAAGGAGGTGATCACACCCAAACAAGCTAGGTGCCAACCTAATTGGAAGTGCAAGGAATTGTTGTAGGTGTCGTAAATGCCTTGGTGAGGCAGATTAAACGGCCCTTCAACTTTCACGCCAAAGAAATCCTTGGCATTCATCATTTCCTTGATGCTGTGGCCAATCCCGAAATTCGTCCGGTACATATGACCGGCGACGATAAACAGAACTGCGATCCCCAAATGGTGATGAGCAATATCCGTCAACCACAGAGACTGCGTTTGGGGATGGAAACCACCCAAGAACGTCAGGATAGCCGTTCCCGAACCTTGAGCCGTACCGAATAACTGTTCTGCCGTATCCGGGTTTTGGGCATATACTCCCCAGTTACCCGTAAAGAACGGAGCCAAACCAGCCGGATGCGGCAGGGTGGACAGGAAGTTATCCCAACCCACGTGCTGTCCGCGAGATTCGGGGATAGCAACGTGAACCAAGTGACCTGTCCAAGCCAGAGAGCTGACACCGAACAAACCAGCCAGGTGGTGGTTGAGGCGAGATTCAGCGCTCTTGAACCAAGACAAGCTAGGACGGAACTTCGGTTGCAAGTGCAGCCAGCCTGCGAACAGGAAGATCGCTGACAGCACCAGGAGGAACAACGCACCTTGATACAGGTCATTGTTCGTCCGCACACCGATCGTGTACCACCACTGATACAAACCGGAGTAGGAAATGTTTACCGGATAGTTAGCGCCAGCTTGGGTGAAAGCATCTACTGCTGGTGCCCCAAACTGAGGGTCCCAAATCGCGTGAGCGATCGGACGCACATTTAGCGGGTCTTTGATCCACTGTTCAAAATTGCCTTGCCAAGCTACGTGGAACAGATTGCCGGAAGTCCACAGGAAGATGATCGCAATATGACCGAAATGAGAAGCGAAAATCTTTTGGTAAAGATTCTCCTCAGTCATCCCGTCATGGCTCTCAAAGTCGTGCGCCGTAGCAATCCCGTACCAAATCCGACGAGTAGTCGGGTCTTGAGCTAAGTCTTGGCTAAACTTGGGAAATTTTGTTGCCATATCTTACAAAATCCTCCTCGCCCTTATCCTAATGAAATTGTTCGAGCCAGGAAGAATGCCCATGTAGTAGCAATCCCTCCCAGGAGGTAATGAGCAACCCCCACAGCCCGACCCTGAATAATGCTCAGAGCGCGAGGCTGAATCGCTGGAGCCACCTTTAGCTTATTGTGAGCCCAAACAATAGATTCGATCAATTCTTGCCAGTAGCCGCGACCGCTGAACAAGAACATCAGGCTAAATGCCCACACAAAGTGAGCGCCTAAGAAGATCAAACCATAGGCAGACAAGGCCGTTCCGTAGGACTGAATCACCTGCGAAGCTTGCGCCCACAAGAAGTCACGCAACCAACCGTTGATAGTAATCGCACTTTGGGCAAAGTTACCGCCCGTAATGTGAGACACCGTACCATCTGCATCTATAGTCCCCCATACATCCGACTGCATCTTCCAACTGAAGTGGAACAACACAACGGAGATAGAGTTATACATCCAGAACAGACCCAGGAATACATGGTCCCAACCAGATACTTGGCAGGTGCCGCCACGACCCGGCCCATCGCAGGGGAACCGGAAGCCCAAATTAGCTTTATCTGGAATCAGACGAGAGCTACGAGCAAATAGAACACCTTTGAGCAGGATCAGGACAGTGACGTGAATGGTGAACGCATGGATGTGGTGAACCAAAAAGTCCGCCGTACCAAGAGCGATCGGCATCATTGCCACTTTACCGCCTACAGCAACGATGCCGCCGCCGAAGGCATAGCTAACAGGCTGCAACACATTTGGAGCCGTAGAGCCCGGAGCTAGAGTGTGGATATTTTGAACCCACTGTGCAAACACAGGTTGCAGCTGAATCGCCGTATCCGAGAACATATCTTGGGGACGACCAAACGCCCGCATCGTATCGTTATGGAGATACAAGCCGAAGCTGTGGAAGCCCAAGAACATACACACCCAGTTCAGGTGAGAAATGATAGCGTCCCGGTGACGGAGAACGCGATCGAGCAGATTGTTTTGGTGAACTGCCGGATCGTAGTCCCGCACCATAAAGATCGCAGCGTGAGCAGCGGCTCCCACAATCAGGAAGCCCCCAATCCACATATGGTGAGTGAACAGCGACAGCTGGGTAGCATAGTCAATCGCTTGGTAGGGATAGGGCGGCATCGAATACATGTGGTGTGCCACAATAATCGACAGAGAACCCATCCACTGGAGGTTCCAAGACAATTGAGCGTGCCAAGAAGTCGTGAAGACCTCATACATCCCCTTGTGGCCTTCGCCAGTGAAGGGACCCTTGTGAGCTTCCAGAACTTCCTTAAAGCTGTGACCGATGCCCCAGTTTGTCCGGTAGAAGTGACCTGCGATGATGAACAGCACCGCTAGAGCCAAGTGGTGGTGAGCCGTATCCGACAACCACAAGCTACCTGTTACCGGATTCAGACCTCCCTTGAAGGTTAAGAAGTCCGAATACGCTCCCCAGTTCAATGTGAAGAAAGGCGTCAAACCCTTCGCGAAGCTGGGGTAAAGATCGGCCATCAAACCCGGAGTCAAAATCCACTCATGAGGTAGCGGAATATCTGACACCTTGGCGATCACCTTGCCGCCGATCGTTAGCGGTGTTCCCGCATCGATCGCATTCAAGCAGGCATCGATCGGCAGAGAAACGTGAATCTGCTGTCCCGCGTAACCCAAGCATCCACAACCCAACAACCCAGCTAGGTGGTGGTTCATCATCGACTCCACATTCTGGAACCATTCCAGCTTCGGAGCCCGCTTGTGATAGTGGAACCAGCCAGCGAACAGCATCAACGCTGCCATCACCAATGCTCCGATCGCCGTGCAATACAGCTGGAACGAATTGGTAATGCCGTTGGCACGCCACATATAGAACAGACCGGAAGTGATCTGAATTCCGTGGAAGCCACCACCTACATCAGCATTGAGAATTTGTTGGCCTACTATTGGCCAAACAACCTGGGCACTGGGTTTGATGCCAGTCGGATTGGTTAGCCAAGCTTCGTAGTTGGAAAACTTAGCGCCATGAAAATACATGCCGCTCAACCAGACAAAAATGACAGCCAAGTGACCGAAGTGAGCGCTGAAGATCTTGCGCGATATATCTTCTAGGTCACTGGTATGGGTATCGAAATCATGGGCGTTGGCGTGTAGGTTCCAAATCCACGTTGTGGTTTTGGGCCCTCTGGCGAGGGTGCGGTCAAAGTGACCGGGTTGACTCCACTTTTCAAATGAAGTGGGAACCGGATCTTTATCTACTACAACCCTTACCTTTGCCTCACGCTCCGGAGGACTTATCGTCATGAAGACTCTCCTCTCTTTTTACTAAGGCACGAGGATTAACTCGTCTGAACTCACTTTTGAGGATTTTGAACTGAAGCCCTCAACCACTTGGGCCACAATAGACGCCGACCGAACTATTAAAGTGCTGTGGGCGACCTCGTTGCTTGGAGGGTGTTCCTTCTGATGAATTATAGGACTAGCCTCGCAACCTATCTATCAGCAGTTAACAATAATTCAAATTGGCTAGAGCGAAGACATACATTAGCTTTTAACCTGTAACAACTTGTCAAAAAGTCAAGGGGTATTTCCATTTGATTCATAAAACTAAATAATTGGTTAAGTTAACCTTCAACTTAGTAGAGTTAGTAGAGCTTAAAGGTAATAGTTAGAAGGGGTTGAGCCTTTTGGCCTATAGTCTCGTATGGATGGCTTATAGGGGCTCTTTGGCCGTGAATGAAGGTAACCATCGGGTAAATAAACCCGCTTTGCTTAGAATTTGGTTGTTTAGGAGTGTTAAGTGTTTGATACAAACTGGTGCAAGAGGACTGCGAGAGATCTAATTACATCCGTAATAGCAGCAGTACTAATTTTGAGTTTGGCAGCTTGTGGCGATCGCACCTCCACATCTGGGACACCTGGGAACTTGAAACTGGCATCAGGTGAAAATGCAGTCAAAATTGCGGAAGTTTCACCTCCCCAAGTCATTCAAGAGCTGGGTCAGGCATTGGAAACTTACCAGCCTCAAGTGGCAATACTCAGTCCTCAACCTAACGAGGTTCTAAAGGATAACACCGTCACAGTGCAATTGCAGGTTCGAGACTTACCCATCTTTAAAGATCCGCAACTAGGTCTTGGCCCTCATCTCCACGTCTTCCTGGACAACCAACCTTACCAGGCAGTTTATGACCCAAAAGGGCCTTTAATCTATCAGGATTTAGCCCCCGGAACTCACACACTCAGGGTTTTCGCCGAGCGCCCCTGGGATGAGAGCTTCAAAAATGAGGGAGCTTATGCCCAAACTACATTCCACATATTTACTAAGACAGATGACAACAGCCCCAACGCCGACAAACCACTGTTAACTTACAGCAGTCCTCAAGGTAGCTACGGGGCAGAGCCGATCGTGCTTGACTTCTATCTCACCAACGCTCCCCCGCACCTTCTAGCCCAAGAGAATCCTGAAGACGACATTGCAGATTGGCGGATTCGTTGCACCATTAACGGCGAAAGCTTCATCATCTCTAGCTGGCAACCAATTTATCTCACAGGCGTCAAACCAGGTAAAAACTGGGTACAGCTAGAATTACTTGATGAACTGGGCAATCCCGTTAATAACGCCTTTAACAACACAGTTAGGCTCATTACCTACGAACCAAACGGAACAGACACTCTTTCCCAGCTAGTTCGGGGCGAACTTTCAGCCGCCAATGCAGGCGGAATTGTCGATCCTAACTACACCCCCAAGACACCAGAACCAACACCCACCGCAACGCCTGAGCCAGCTGTAGAACCAACACCCACCGCAACACCTGAGCCAGTTGTAGAAGCGAAACCAACACCAACACCTGAGCCAGTTGTAGAACCAACACCCACCGCAACACCTGAGCCAGTTGTAGAACCAACACCAACACCAACACCTGAGCCAGTTGTAGAACCAACACCAACACCAACACCTGAGCCAGTTGTAGAA
>NZ_JAIQZN010000047.1:0-9726 GCF_023333585.1 Argonema antarcticum A004/B2 | reverse complement strand
ACCAACACCAACACCTGAGCCAGTTGTAGAACCAACACCAACACCAACACCTGAGCCAGTTGTAGAAGCGAAACCAACACCAACACCTGAGCCAGTTGTAGAACCAACACCAACACCAACACCTGAGCCAGTTGTAGAAGCGAAACCAACACCAACGCCTGAGCCAGTTGTAGAAGCGAAACCAACACCAACCACAACACCAACGCCTAAAACAGTAGCCCCAACAGCACCAAAAGCGTCAGAAAAACCGAGATTTGGGGGATTTTTCAATCGGTTCCGTCGTTCAGATAAGGCACAACCTTCACCTACGCCAACTGCGCCAAATGCGATCGCAAAACCAACCCCCCCATTGACTCCTTCACCAGCAGTTCAGAAGCCTGAAATTTCACCCGAACCGAAGGCTTTGACACCCGAAACACCCTCATTGGAACCGACTAAATTAGAAGAAAAAGAATCATCCCAGGGTGAATCGTTCGATCGCCTCAAAAATCCCAGCGCAGTTGAACTACAGCCCTCCCCCAGTTTGCCGCCTACACTGCCAGAAATAATAGAAACACCAACCCCCGAATCGATCGCTCCCTCCACACCCGCATCTCCACCGGAAACGCCGATCGAACCCAAAGCTGAGCAAACTGAAACTCCACAAGAAGCAAAATCAGCAGAATTAGATAATTCTGCGTCCATTCCCACAATCATTGAAGTCGAATCTCCCCCCACGTTGTCGTCTACACTGCCAGAGATAATAGATACACCAACCCCCGAAGAGATCTCAGTAAGACCAAAATCTCTTCCACAGATCGATCCTCCAGCGTCTCAAACTGAACCCAAGGCTGAAGTAACCAAAACTCCTGAACCCAAACCTAATAAATCAGTTGAAACTGCACAAGCATCGCCTAATAGTTCAGGAATAAGCAAAATTAACCAATTATTCCAGCGTTTGCGAGAGCCTAGAACACCAATTCAGTAATAACAGAAACCGAGTTTATGTGGTTGTCAATGTCAATATTTCGTTGCTAGAACCCCAAAAAAAATCCGTCAGGACTAAAGCTGCGTATCACACTTAAATCAACTTTTAGGGGGCGTCACACTTTCGTTATATCCCTCTTTTGTCACTCTCAGAGAAGTAAAATTTGTTCATTGATGTGAAAGTAGTACCACCAACATTTCAGCCTTGAATTTCTGATAGATTCTGTCATTCCTTCCAGGAATGGCAGAATCTATACGATACAGGAGTTTCAGAATATTATCTCCTCAGAGTGACAGAAGAGGGGTATGTTGAAGTTAGGTTTTGAGGTAAAAACATGAATACCGATCTTGAGCAAACTCGAATTATTAGCTATGGACAATAAAGCCAAAATTTACACCCTATATTTTGTTTTTGAAGATACCGTAACCTCTATTGGCAACATCGTCAACAATAGAGAAGATTCAAGGGAAAAGCTTGATGGCGATCGACTTTTTCATAAATTTTTGATGAAAGGGAAAAAACAATATTCTGATTTACACTATGATATAGTTTGCGAAATTGGGTCAGCTAATTACAAGGCTGAACAAGAGTTTGCCAGAATTGGCACAAGAATAAAAAGTTTTTTAGGAGACTTGAGAGATGGAAATAATGTAGACTTAGTTTTCGCCCTTTGGATTGCTTTAGAGTTAGCTTTGAGTTTTTATTTTTCAATTTGTGAAAATCAGCCAAACTTGGTTTATGATTTAGAGGATAAACTGAGGTTAGGACATCAAAAATATTTGTCATCACAATCTAATTCTGAAGGGTGGCAAAATACTGATTTAATAATCACGTCAAAGGTGGGAAATTTTTAAGGGGAATGGGAAATTATAGCTAGGGATTAGAGGCTAGGGGAAGAAGGGTTGAGAATCAAGGGCAAAGCCCTGAGCGCTCAGCCGAACGGTTTGGTGGAATTAAGAATGTCTTAACCTCCCTGGCTGTTGCTATATATGGAGATACAGGCAAGTTTTATTTTCTGTTCCCTGTTGCCAAAAGCCGAAACAAATTTTATAGCTAGGGACTAGGGAAGAGGGAAGAGGAAAAAGCTTGACGAAGTAAGGGATTATGGACTAAAGGTAACAGTTGGATTTGCCTTAATCGCCCTGGCGGTTGCTATAAATCTAAAATCTAAAATTTTAAATTCCTCTATTTTTGATATGCAAGCATAGCCAAGAGAGATGGCATTATGAACTATTTGGAGAAACTAACAGCCACAAAATTTTATCTACATCCTCTATCTCACCCACAAGCCGTCGTACAGGTCGAGGCCATACCTTAACCAGAGTGGGTGTAGCAGAAATTTGATCTGCCTCTGCTTGCTCTGGATGCTTAAAAACATCAATTACTTTTAATGTGTACGGCTGATAGAGGGATTGTTCTAAAAGTTGATATAAAGTTTGGAGAATTCGCTCTGTAGAAGTATTATGCCCAGAAACAAACAAACGCAGTACATATCCTTGAGCTTCTGGCAACTTCGGCAACGGCGAGAATAGTTCTGGCTGGAAACTCGGATGAAGAACGCTATTTTCAAACCGTACCACTAAATCATGTTCTTCCCACAGCTGAGGAAATTGATCGCGATAAGTTGCCAATACCATTGGATCGCACAATTCTTCAGGCCAAGGAGCCGCTTGCCAAACCAGGTCGTCGGTTTCAAAGACCGCATTTAGAAGTGTTTGATACCGCAGCACGGGGGGATAAGCTTCAGCAGAAATTCGCACTTGTCCAGAGCGAGACTCTAACCACCTGTCGATAGTCGCCGTGTAGCACGGTACTAAGAAATGAGGCGGTTCTGATAGTCCCAAAATTTCCTGTAATCCAGTACATAAATTCAGGTGCCATCGATTCTGCTTATTTGGATCGATGCAATAAATTAAATCTCCCGCTGGTGTAAAAAGCGCAATACCTTTAAAAAGTTGTCCTTTTTCATTGGTCATTGGTCATTAGTCATTGGTCACTAGGAAACGGAAGATTGCAGATTGCGGATTTAATTTAAATCTAAAATCTAAAATTTCTTGGTCATTAGTGATTTCTAACAAATAAAGGACAGCGAGGTTCCCAGGTATAATATCCCTGGGAACGAGACAAACGACAACTTAGACCCTGCCTCGCAGGAACTGAGCCATTTCGTTAGGAGTGGGAGATTTTTCCAAAGCTTCCTCTTCAGTAATTCTACCTTCCTGGTAGAGAGCCAAGAGAGCTTGGTTCATAGTCTGCATCCCGTCAAACTTAGACTTGAGCATGACTCCTGTAATTTCGTCGTATTTGCCCTGGACAATGTACTCTTTGATGGCATCTGAGTTGATCAGAACATCGTGGTAAGCTGCACGCTTACCATCAGTAGTTTTGCACAGACCCTGAGCGATTACTGCGATCAAGGATTCTGCGATCGCTACTTTCATCGACTCCTGCTCTTCTGCCGAGTATAAGTTGAGAATCCGCTCGATCGTCTTAACAGCACTATTCGTGTGCAGCGTACCCGCTACCAAGTGTCCCGTTTGCGCTGCTTTGAGAGCGGTGTTGACAGTTTCTTTGTCCCGCATTTCCCCCACCAGAATCAAATCTGGGTCTTCCCGCAAAGCTGCTTTCAAAGCATTGTCAAATTTCCGGGTATGCTGTCCCACTTCTCGGTGCTTAATCAGAGATTTGCGACTCGTATGGACAAATTCGATCGGGTCTTCGATCGTGATGATGTGCTTCGCCATATTCTTATTGATGTAATCAATCATGGCTGCCATCGTCGTAGACTTACCAGAACCCGTCGGTCCGGTTACCAAGATCAAACCCTTATGGTAATGACAAATATCCTTGAAGACTGCCGGTAAGTTCAGCTGCTCCATCGTTAAGATATTGTTCGGAATCAAGCGCATTACCAACGAGGGGCCTCTCATCGACCCGAAAACATTGATCCGCGCCCGCGAGAATTCGTACTGCGTCACTCCGTCAAAATCTAGGGACTCTTCAAACTTTTCAATCTCTTCATCGCTCATCACCTCCTGCAACCAACTCATGAAGGTGGGGTAATCCGTTTCGGAGTACTCGGTAGGGATGATGTCGCCGCGCTTGCGGAAACGCGGCGCTTCTCCCACACCGGCGTGAATGTCAGAAATCCCGTTGTCAAAAGCGTTCTTGACAATTTCCGCTAATGTGGGCTGTCCTGGTGAACGACCTCTACTACCACCCGGTGTCCGCGCTGAAACATTTGTCGCCGGTGCCGGTGGCGGCGCTGGGGGCTGCGATCGTGGCGGTGGCCCCCCAGGTGCTGTAGAACCTGGGTGAGGTGCTGTAGGTGCAGATCCTGCTGTTGGAAAAGGTGGTGGCGGGGGTGGGGCCCCTGGTGGACGAGAAGTAGTAGGCGGCATACCTGGATTGCGAACCGTGTTAGGCATCGCCACAGTTTCGTCTGTAGGTCGCTGAGTTCCTCCCGTAGATGTTTCAGGCCCAGGCGTTCTTCTAGCAGCCGGTGGTGGCCCTGGTGGCATACCACGGGAACCGGGCGGGGGTGGCATAGGTGGGCGCTGTGATTCTGTCATAGGTCTAGTGCTTCACCACACTGTGAGATTGTCGGTTTTTGGCGATAGATGCGAACAGACTTCTATCTTTTTTAAGTTTTCCCATATTTTTGCTTTGAGGATCGTCATTTCTCATATTTTTGCTTTGAGGATCATCAGTTTAATAGACATCTCCATAAATTAAAGGTGCGTTACCTGGAACCCTTGTAGAGACGTTGCATGCAACGTCTCTACAATGTTTTTTGGAGAGGTCTAATAGAAATATCCGGTCAAATCACTGAAATAAGTTTTGTGTAAAGTATAGCCACAGTCAGATATGTTAGGAAAGTATAGAGCTATCAACGCAATGAAGCAACTGTGTTTACACTCAGTACTCCCCACTCAGTACTCCCCACTCTGCACTCAGCACTCTGCACTCAGCACTCCCCACTCAGTACTCCCCACTCTGCACTCTGCACTCAAGAAGCACTTTGCTATAGCTATAGGCTTAACAGCCTGATTAGTTAAGTTTTTTTACGATTTTCTTCTTAAGCTAACACGCATCTAATTCGGATATTTCTAATCCGGCAATCAAACCTTCAATTCCTCTCCCACTCCCCCACTCCCCCACTCTCCCACTCCCGCTAAACATACAAATTAAATGCGTAGCAGCTTATCCCTCCTACTCCCTTCCCGCCAGAATATTACCTATAATTCTTTTTCCCCTCTTACCCCCTCCCCTCTGCCGATCTCGATTCTGTAAGCCCAGCCCGAAAATTAATCAGCTATTTCCTTAGTTTTCGTTTGATATTCCAACTGTTGTTTCCTTTACTGTAAAAGTAGCTACAAAATTATGAGAAGCACAGCCGAAGTTATAAGAAATGTTAAGGAATTTGCTAGCATCTTGACCAATTAAATTTTTTTAGGCGATCGGGAGAACTATATCCAAAGGCATAGATTATTAAATATTTTATGCTTAAGCCTTACTTCTTTAGGTAGAGGGCCAGCCTTAAAAGCTAGCGAGTCTTGCTGAAACATAAAAGAATATCGTCAAATGTTAAGTTTATTTAAAATATTGTTCATCTTAATCGAAACTTTATATACTACGAAGAACCACCGAGCGATCAGCCCGGAAACAATAAACAGAATTTTACCTAAATCCAATTTTTTCCTTAACCCCAGGAGGGACAATTATGGCGTTAACAAAAAGCCAGAATTTAGTCACGGCATATAGCTTTGCGATGATCAAAAGCTTTTTAATCTGGACGTTTACCCTGTCAGTCTGCTTACTGGTAGTGGGTTTTCCATTAGTTATGGTGATGGTTGCGATCGGCTCTCTGTTATCGATCGCTCTGCAATCGGTAATGCCATTCAGTGCCGTGTTGCTAGTAGCAGGTGGTTTAATTGGTGCGAATGTTCTAGCAGTTATGGCTGGCGCTGCTATGCTGTCGCTCAAGGGCGTTCATCCTCATGATGTCACATGGTTAAATTGGCTCCGTGGAGATGAAAATCCGCGTCATAATTCTGTGTATGCAGCCTGCCCTTTAACCTGCGATATCACTATCAAACCCTCTGTCTAAAGGCCCATAGCTAGCCGTTGTTTTGAACGGTTCTAAGGCCCGGTAACACCGGGTTTTTTCATGGGAAAATTTATAGAAATTAGATGGCTATAGAACACTTGTTGTGTAAAAGCCAGGTTTTTTGGGAAAAAGGGGAAATTTTGGATTAAAAATTAAAGAATTGTAGAGAACAATTCTCCCTTCTCCCTCTAGCCCCCTCCCCATGCCCCATACCGATTTTGACTTTTGACTTTCTTAGCCCGTTCCCGATTAAGGAAGAAGTGCGGGCACAACAACAACCTTACCCAATTTTTCTAACTGGGATTTCACTAGAGAAGCATCACCGACAACAATGATAATCGGTTCGGATGAAATGTACGTAGCGGCTGCTTTTAGCACATCCTCTTGTGAAACCTGCGCGATCTTTTGGGGGTAGTTTTGATAATCCTCCAAGGGAAGTCCGATCAGTTGATAACTTGCCAGTGCATAGGCTACATTCGCGGGAGTTTCCAGACCCAAAGCAAAGTGACCCAAAAGCAGACCCTTGCTGGCAGCCAGTTCTTTCTCTGGAATTGGCTGGCTGCGGATAGTTTTCAGTTCTTTAATAATTTCTAGCACCGCATCGCCTGTGTATTGTTTGCCAACATCGGTTGTGACAAAAAACGTACCAACATCATTACTGCCATCATTCAATTCGCTGACAGCGCTATAGGTATAACCCTTGTCTACGCGCAAATTCTTGAACAAACGACCCGAAGGTCCCTCCCCCAAGACGGTATTCGCCACCAAGAGGGGATAACTTTCTGGATTGCGGGCATCTAAGCCTAAATTGCCAATCAGAATAGTTGCCTGTTCCGCGCCTGGGCGATCGATCAGGTAGATTGAGGAGGTATCGCCCATCCGATTGGGAGGATAGGTCAAAAAGTTTGGCACCTTACCCGATTGCCAGTTGCCAAACACTCGCTCCGTTTCTACCTTTGCTTGGGCTAGAGTAATGTCACCCACAATTACTAACAGGCTATTGTTAGGTTTAAAAAAGGTATTGTGAAACTTGATTAAATCGTTACGAGTAAGATTGTTCAGCGTTTCGGTTGATGTGATAAATCCGTAAGGATGCTGGGGATAAGCTATGCGGGTGAACTGACGACTTGCCAGCCACGCGGGATTGGTTTCTGATTCGCTCAGATTGGTTAACATCTGGGATTTAGCCACATCAAACGCTGATTGTGGAAATGTGGGTTTGAGTACCACATCTGCCAGAGAGTTGAAGGCAACTTGGGAATCTGGAGAAGGGAAATCAGCACTAACCGTCATCCATTCCAAACCAGCATCTGCTTCCATAGCTCCACCTACTGATTCAACTCGTTCGGCAATCTCTGTGCTGGAGGCATTTATCGTCCCTTGGGTAATTACATCTGCTAGTAACTGTGGCAAACCTTGTTTGTTGGCTGGAACAGCGACATCCGAACCTCTTATGAATAGTGATATTTGCAGTTTCGGGATTTCGCGATCCTGGATGAAAATTGCTTTCAAACCATTATTTAAGCTGAAGGTTTGATAGGGAGGTAGCTTGGTTTCTTTAGCCGGAAGAGGTTTGGGAGGCTGAGTGCGACTGACCGCCCCATCTGGTAGCTTTGCGAGTTCTTCTGGAGTAGCGCTGCGGGGTTTGAGCGATTGAACACCGATTGGCACATCAATAGGTTCGACAAGTTTACCTGGATAGGTTGCCAATACTTCTTGACCAGTTTTGAGGGTGATGAGGATGTTCATCGGTTTTTCGCATAAGTAAGTCTTGGCAATCTTTTGGATATCTGCGCTGGTGACTGCATTTAAGTTTTCCATATCTTTAACTAGCGCTTGCGGTGAGCCAAACTGATAGATAAATCGCTGAAAAACATCTGTGGTATTCCAGACTGAGCCTCGTAATTCGCTAATTGTGTCAATTTCGATCATCTTTTTGGCACGAGCCAATTCTGCTTCTGTGACCCCTTTTGCGATTACCTTTCTCAGTTGATCTTGGAGTAGGGATTGCACCGATTCAAGAGATTCACCCTCATTAGGAGTGCCGGAAATTACAAATAGGGACGCGCCCATATTTTCCAAGACTTCTGCTGATGCACTCGATGCCAATCCTTTGCGAATGACCTTTTGTTCAAAACGACTGCTTTCACCACTGCCCAAAATATTTGCTAAGAGTGTGAGGGCATAAAAATCGCGATCGCCTCGCGGGGGAACCACTACGCTGTAGTTTACTTGGGGCAGCTCGATCGCCGGATCGACGATCGTATCTTGATAACCAATTTTGCAGCCGGTTTTGCGATCGGTTTTGGTGACGGGAAACTGAGCTGGCAGAGGGTATTGCTTTAAGATGGGGACTGCTGGCTCACCTGGGGGGATATCACCAAAATATGCTTGTACTAGGGCTTTGGTTTGTTCAAAATCGATATCGCCAGCAATTACCAACGTGGCATTGTTGGGAATGTAATATTTGCGGTGAAAGGCTTTGGCTTCCTCTAGTGTGGCAGCATTTAGATCCTCAATGCTACCGATCATAGGACGTTCGTAGGGTAAATATCCCCGCAAAGGTGTAGTGGTGAGGTAAAGGTTGTTGGTGCGACCGTAGGGTGGATTCAAGACTCGTTCGTTAAATTCTTGAATGACTACTTGTCGTTCGGTGTCAAATGCTTCTTGGGTAATATTAAGAGATGCCATGCGATCGCTCTCCAACCACAGAGCCAAGGGTAGCTGATTCGCCGGTAAAATTTGCCAATAGTCGGTGTAGTCAGGGTTAGTAGAGGCATTGCTGTCTCCACCAATTGCTTGAAGATAGGCATCAAATTCCCCCTTACCGACATTCGCTGACCCGCCAAACATTATATGTTCAAACAAATGGGCAAAGCCAGAACGCTTTGGGGGGTCATTCGCTGCACCAACCCGATACCAGAGATTTACCGCGACTACGGGAGCTGAATCGTCTTTGGCCAAAACCACTCTCAAACCGTTAGATAGGGTGTAATCGACGAACGCTGGTATATAGTCGGCAACGTTAAGGGTAGCTGTAGTAGATACAGCAGTAATTCCAGGGGGAGTCACCGTTAATAGCAAAGCTCCTAAAAACCATGAGATGCTTTTGTTGACCTTATTCATTACTACTAATATCGATCGGACTTGCGAAAAAATTAAGAAACGTTTGTAAGTGTGACTTGCGAATTTAAATGAGTATAAAGCTCTTCGGGTAGGCTCTAAGAGCATTGCTTGTTCGCAAACAACAATGCTAAAAAGGCAAAGGTAGGTCGTCAGTGCTTGTGCGATCGCTCCCAGACCTGAATCCTGACAGTAATTGGTAACTGCTTATCGACATGGCATCTGGGGCATAAAGCATAGTATATTTACAGTTCACCGCTTATTGCCCAGCACAGGTTTGTAATGTGTATTGGGTGCGGTCATAAGTAGTTGGTTGGTAGAAAGAGTATTCCTTGTCCCCCTTGTCCTCCTTGTCCTCCTTGTCCTCCTTGTCCCCCTTGTCCCCCTTGTCCTCCTTGTCCTCCTTGTCCTCCTTGTCCCCCTTGTCCTCCTTGTCCTCCTTGTCCTCCTTGTCCTCCTTGTCCCCCTTGTCCCCCTTGTCCCCCTTGTCCCCCTTGTCCTCCTTGTCCTCCTTGTCCCCCTTGTC
>NZ_JAIQZN010000046.1 GCF_023333585.1 Argonema antarcticum A004/B2 | reverse complement strand
CCTCTATCTGTAGGGTGTGTTAGCGATAGCGTAACGCACCATCCACCATATTTAGCGTCCCTGCGTAAGTCCTGTTATCATATAGCCATTATCCCCGATTCTTCAATTCTTCGATAAAACCTTGATGTTCTGGTGTAGTTAACCCTATCTGTAAGGTAGATTGAACCTCAGCCAAATTCCCAGCTAATAAAGCCGGAACAGACAACCATAAACCAGGAAAAACTTCACTTCTAATTATTCCCGCTTCATCTGCTACCAAAGCAATATATTGTCCTTCTCTGAAGCGAAACCAATCAAGTTTTCGATCGTAAACTTGTCAAACTAAATATTCTTGTACTTGGTTGCGTCGGTAAGCTCTTAATTTATCTCGCAAGTCATAAGAAGCACTACTTGCTGCTATTTCGGCAATGAATTCAGTAGCACCTTCAACATAACCATCTTCGCTAATCGTTGACTGTCCGCCAACTTCAATTCGCAACAGTGCATCGGGTTGTGGTTCGTTATCTGGATCGAGGCGTACTGTGGTATTGTCCATCAAATCCACACCTGGTGTGGCAATCCAGTATGGAGATAACCATGCCATAATTCTAGCGTGAGGTCTGCCGTGAATAACTCGGACTGGCGATCCCATATAAACAACTCCTTCGATTAATTCAGCTTTTTTCAGATGAGGCATTGCTTCGTAGCGTTGCTCAAATTCAGCGCGAGTGAGACAATCGCCATTTTCCAGAGGCAAGATTTTTGGCATTGTTACTGTCATGGTGCGACCTCTAAGTTTATATTTTTATTGTGGCATAGTGAAGCGAAGCATCTGGTGTAAATTATAAGCGCTTACGCACAAGCTTCGCCAAAGCTACCGTTCTCCCATGACATCATTAGAACGAAACTTGGTATCAGATCGACAAATGATTAATAACTCTGAATGGCTAAATTTATTTGTTCCCGGTAGACTTTGCTTGTTTGGCGAACATTCCGACTGGGCTGGCTCAATTAGTCGCTTTGCAGCTACACCGGGCTACTGCATTGCTGTTGGTACAAATCAGGGAATTTACGCCCGCGTCCGCAAACGAGATGGAATTATAATAGTTCGCTCTCATCTTCTCAATGTAGAACCGCTTTGTATTTCCCCAGACTCCGCAGAACTGCTTTCGTTAGCACAAACTGACGGTTTTTGGAGCTATGTTGCGGGTACTTTGCACGAAGTTTTGCAAGGCTACCAAATTCCAGGATTAGAAATAAAGTGCGATCGAATGAATTTGCCACTTAAAAAGGGCTTATCCTCTTCAGCAGCAGTTTGCGTTTTAGTTGCTAGAGCGTGCAATGAGTTATATAACTTGGGTCTTGACAAACGCGACGAAATGGAATTAGCTTACCGTGGCGAAACTCTTACCCCTTCGCGCTGCGGTCGCATGGATCAAATTTGTGCCTACGGTCAAGTGCCAACTTTTCTCACCTTCGATGGTGAAGATTTGGCAATAGAAACGATTCCTTTGGGTGGCGCGTTTTACTATTTAATTGTGGATTTACACGGAAACAAAGACACCGTTACTATCTTGCGCGATTTGAATAACCAATTTACTAACACAGAAGGTGCGATCGCCGCAGGAATTCGTCGCGCCCTTGGCCCTTTAAACCAACAAATAGTTTACCAAGCTCGTGAAGCGTTAATTTCTGGAGATGTACGCCGAGTCGGTGAGTTAATGGTGGAAGCGCAGGAGATATTCTCTAGCCTCGTCGCACCCGCTTGTCCCTCCCAATTAGGCGCACCCAAGCTGCATCACCTGCTGGAGTACTCTCCCTTAGAAGAGTTAATCTGGGGTGGCAAAGGCGTCGGTTCCCAAGGGGACGGCACCGCACAACTGCTCACTCGTGGCCCAGAAGAACGGCTGCTTGCTAAAGCGATCGTCGAAAACGATTTGGGTTTGCCGTGCTTGAGTTTAACGCTCAAACCGTCCTAGTGCCACTACGCGGAAGCCAAAAGTCAAAAGTCAAAAGTCAAAAGTCAAAAGTCAAAAGTCAAAAGTCAAAAGTCAAAAGTCAAAAGTCAAAAGTCAAAAAATGATTAATGACCACTGACAACTGACCACTGACCACTGACAACTGACCACTGACCACTGACCACTGACCACTGACAACTGACAACTGACCACTGACAACTGACAACTGACAACTGACCACTGACCACTGACCACTGACAACTGACCACTGACAACTGACCACTGACCACTGACCACTGACCACTGACCACTGACCACTGACAACTGACCACTGACCACTGACCACTGACCACTGACCACTGACCAATAACAAAAAATGAAACCAACACGCGCTGTTATACCGTTAGCTGGTCTTGCTTCTCGCCTCTACCCTGCCACAAAAGTTATCCCCAAGGCATTATTGCCAGTTCCGGGACAAGATGGTTCCCTGCGTCCGGCGGTAGATTGGATTGTGCGGGAAGCTTTAGCTGGAGGTGTAGATGAAGTAGTGCTAATCGTATCTCCCCGCGACGGTGAATTAATTCGCAGATACTTCGACGAACCGCCAGCAGGTATTCTGGAAGGCGTTTCTGGCCAACGGATTTTTGATGCTTGGAACGTGCTTAAACCGCTTTCGGAACACTTGCGCTATGTCTATCAGCTAGAGCCTGGGGGTTTTGGCGATGCGGTGCTTCAATGTCGCGAAGTTGTGGGTGACGAGCCTTTTGTATTACTTTTGGGCGATCATCTTTACAAGTCTAGTTCCACTGTTCCTTGCGTGCGTCAGGTACTCGATATTGGAGCCCAATTCGGCAAAGGTGTGTTGGGTGTCAGTAGGCGCGACGAAAGCGAGATCGGCCAACTAGGTGTGGTGGGAGTCCGTCTTCTACCCGATCGATCTTCTGTTTTTGAGTTGACCGATATGCGCGAGAAACCTTCGCCAAGCTTGGCGCAAGCGACTCTCCGCATCACCGGAAGTCACATGAGCGAATACTTCTGCATCTTCGGTATCTACTTGCTTCCAGGTCATTTTATGGAATACCTTCAAACTGTTAAGGAACAGCATCAGGGGGAACTGGATTTATCAGCTTCTCTGCGCCGCTGGATAAGCACAGATGGAGGTCTTGCTTATGAAGTGGAGGGCGATTTTTTGGATATCGGTACGCCCAGAAATTATGGCGATACGATCGCCCAAATGCACCAAGCCCGACCCGATTCGGTAGGATGAGCTTATGTTTACCCTAACTACAGCAGCTATAGCAACCGATGAAAATCAGTTAGGACGTTCTTAATCCCTGAAACGTTGGCGGATTCTAAACCCTTCTTCCCCTAGCCCCTAGCCCCTAGCCCCTAGCCCCTAGCTATATGGTTAAAACACCTTCCCCAGGTTTGACAATTCCCTTCCTGGAAAATGGCGATCGCTTGAACCGTTACGAATTTGAGCTACGCTACAACGCTATACCAAACCTGAAAAAAGCCGAACTGATCGAAGGGATTGTCTATATGCCCGCTGCACTGCGCTTTAAGAGCCACAGTCAACCCCACAGTTGGGCGATCATCGCATGGCTAGGAACATACGAAGCTATGACACCCGGCGTTGCTGTAGGAGATGCTCCAACTGTAAGGCTCGATATCGACAATGAACCTCAACCGGATGTTGTTCTGCTCATACTTCCAGAAGCAGGCGGTCAAGCGCAACTGAGTGACGATGATTATGTCGAAGGCGCACCAGAGTTAATCGTTGAAATTGCGGCTAGCAGCGTCGCGATCGATCTTCATGCCAAAAAGCAAGCTTATCGCCGTAATGGTGTCAAGGAATATATTGTTTGGCAAGTCCTCGATCGCAAAATTAGCTGGCTGTATCTAGAAAAGGGTGAATATCTGGATTTACTCGCCGATCCCGATGGGATTGTGCGGAGTCGAGTCTTTCCGGGGTTGTGGTTAGCGGTTACAGAGTTATTAGCTGGGAATATGCAGGGCGTATTGGCAGTTTTACAAGCGGGGCTAAAATCTCCCGAACACACCGCATTTGTCCAGAAATTAGCCAGCAAATAATCAGCTACTCCCAAAATTTCTCAGTTAGCAAGACATCGTTATCGCGGCTAAGCTGCCACGAATCGGGAAACTGGACATTAGGATAATCTTCGCGGACTTCAGCTAGAGCATCCTGCCATGCTTCATCGAACACTTCTGCGAAATACCGTTTCAAACTGGGAGATTGTTTGAGTGCAATTCTTAACTGGCGGCGTTGTTCTCGAATCGTGACTTCCCATCCCCGATTGTCATAGGTACTGTTGGCATAAAGCCGTTTGAGCAGATGCGCCAATAATATGCCTAGCCGACTTTCGATCTCTGCTCTATCTCTGCCCGCCAAGATTTTGATCTCCTCAATCAAATGTTGGACATCCAATCCATTAAAATCTCGCGCCTTAAGTCGCGCCAGCGTATCCTCCAGCCACAGATACTGGTCGCTAGAGTAAAGAGAACCTTTAGCTCCATTCTCTCCTTCGATGGCAAATTGAGTTTCTGTCATTGATTTAATTGTGCGATCGCTACTCATAAATTCTAGAGCCAAAACCCAAGTAGGTGAGCGGACGCTATTCCTAAAGGTAAATGTTTTACATAACTCTGTCTTTAGTTGGATGCCTTCCAGCAGATTTATTAACTATAACAGACATCTGTATAACCGACTAAAAGTTCCGAATCGCTTAGCTGACATTTTCTAAGGATTGACTAGAGATATATTTGAATTCTCTCATTTGGCTGATGAAGGAGTGTATATAAAATTGGTTTACTGGAAAAGTGTAAAACTAAGGAGTCTTAAAGGATGCGACCGTTAAATATAGGTTTATCCCAAGAGCAACGTCAAGGTGTCATCGATTTATTGAATCGCGACTTGTCGGATGCCTATCTGCTGTTAATCAAAACCAAGAAGTACCACTGGGATGTAGTGGGGCCGCAGTTCCGTTCCCTGCACCAAATGTGGGAAGAACATTATAATGCTTTGACGGAAAACATTGATGCGATGGCAGAGAGGGTTCGCACCTTGGGTGGCTACCCCATCGGTACTGCTGAAGGCTTCCTGAAGTATGCCACGATCAAAGAAGATGCTGGATCTCTCCCCAATGCTTACGGCATGGTAGAAAACCTAGTGGCAGATCACGAGCTAGTTATCCGCAATATGCGCGATCATATCGATCGATGCTCTGAAGATTTCCACGATCAAGGTACTGCCGATTTCCTGACTGGACTGATGGAGCAGCACGAGCAAATCGCTTGGATGTTGCGTTCGTTCATTGAAGGCGAACAAATTAAACCAGACGGTAAACTGTCGTCAGACCTCAAGGTTCCCGTCGAGATGAAATAATCAACCGATTTTAGATTTATGTCAGTCACAAAGGACGATCCACAAATCATAAAAATCTAAAATCGGCATTCTTTAATCTAGAATTGGTTCGGTCAATTGAGCTTTCACCGCACCCTAATCCTCAGATTAGGTGCGGTATTGTCTTGATTGCCAACAATATTTACTCCTGCTATGGGTGTCATTTTAGGTGCTGCAATTTGCTGATGTTATCGAGTGCCATTTGGTAATCATCAGTTATTCCTTGTTCTTCATAGAGTTGCGCCGCCTTCTGAAAATCCTTAATGATGGCCGGATAATCTTCAAAGGCGCAGCGGCATAAAGCCCTGTTATAGTAGGCATCGGCATAGTATGGATTGATTGCAATTGCTTTGTTATAATCTGCGATCGCTTGCTGGCAATCTGTCATTTCAGCCCAAAGAATACCTCGGTTGTTGTAGGCTTCGGCATAGTAGGGATTGATTTCAATCGCTTGGTCAAAATCTGCTCTAGCACCTGCTTGCTCTCCCAGTCGATAGCGTATAGTACCTCGGTTGTAGTAGGCTTGGGTATCGTTGGGATTGATTTCTATGACTTGGTTGTAATCTGCGATCGCACCTTCACAGTCTCCGAGTTGAGCTAGAACATTGCCACGATTGTTATAGGCGGGGGCATACTTGGGATCGATCCGAATCGCCTCATTGTAATCTGCTCGAGCATCTTGGGCACTCTTGGCGAAATTGCCTTGGTTTTCGCCTAAGTAATATAGGACAGCCCCCCTGCTGTTGTAAGCTATGGCATTATTGGGGTCTAGCTGAATTGCTCGGTTGTAATCTGCTAGTGCTGCCTCATACTGTTGCAACCTCATGTAGGCAGCACCTCGGTTGTGATAAGCACCAGCATTATTCGGATCGAGCTGAATTGCCCGGTTGTAATCTGCTAGTGCTGCCTCATAGTTTCCCAATGCCATGTTGGCAGCACCTCGGTTGTGGTAGGCACCTGTATTGTTCGGGTCGAGTTCAATGGCCCGGTGGGAATCTGCCAATGCTGCTTCATAGTCTTCCAGCTGAACGCGGACAATGCACTGGATGCGGTCAGCACTGACACTACAGTCGTCCAGGCAAATTGCTTGAATGTTTATTGTTCCGGGCCGATCTTGTGGTTGATAATCCATGACTTGAGTGAAAATTGGTATTTGAGCAACTCTGAAGTTTAGAGAACTCATTGCGCTACTCCTTCCGGCTCTCCAATCAGACTTTACATAATTTCCACTTAAAATAGTCCGGCAGCCTGGGAGCTTCGTCTTTTTGAAGCGAGTCGGAAAGGCGACACGAGCAAATTTATTCGCAGTTAATGTGATGGTAGAATCAAATAGGTCTAATGAATTGACCCTACCTGCTGGCTGCGGGAAAGTTACGCCTATGAAGTTATCAATCCCTGGTGGGTTGAGTCTAGGAACCCGAAATTTAACGCCATGCCTGAAACCGGGATATTTAGAGTAAATAGATTGAAAACTCTGAAGAATCTGCGTCTATGAAGAGCGCAGATTGTCAAAGAGAGTTTGACCTTGGCAATTTTGTCAGTCAAGCGTTCGAGCATGGCTAATCACCCTGAGTACTTGAGATTAGTATGCCCTAAAGGTATCGTGCCTGAGTGATTTATGCGATCGCGCCAAAACCCGCGACGATCGGCCCAAGCCCACGCAGCGGGTTTTCGCTAGTGTTCTATTTCACCAATTCCCAGAATTAGCAGGCTTTGTGGTGCAACTTAATAAGCGCCAGCACGACCGAGAATCACATAAATTGTTTTGAAAATAATGGCTAGGTCATACCAAGGAGTCCACATAGCCTGGTAGCGCAGGTCTAGTTCGACCACAGCATCAAAATCCTTGACCCCTGACCGTCCGCTGACTTGCCATTTGAGCTACCACTAGCTGACCGCCGATGAGAATGATTATTATCGGCACAGAGCGATCGTTAACGGTAATTCTCTCTCAATTTTTCACCATGATATAGCAACCGCTTTCGTCGGTTAGGGTAACTCTAACTCTAACTTGTTACCCAAATCCCTTACGGAGTAACCTTTTCCCTCTTCCCTCAACGCTCGCAAGAGCAAGAAAGCCCCTAGTCCCTAGCTATATCATTCGTGAATGTTGAAAATGCTGGCTCTATGGGTGTAATAAACCCGTATTGGTCGCTCAATACCTTTAAAACGGTATTCTCCCATATCATCTAAACCGATGCGTTGGGACGGGCGCAGTAAATTATAGGTTGTTTCGCTCACCACACATTTACCGACTGGACAAATTGCTTCCATCCGGGATGCCAAATTAATAGTTGGGCCTAATACCGTATAATCAACTCTTTGAGAACTGCCTACATCTCCAACCACAGCTTTACCGCTGTTGATAGCAATCCGCAATTGCAGCGGTTCGCGCAATAGTTTATTAACATTGAGATTATCTAGACGATCGAGCATTCCTTTGGCAGCAACAAAAGCTCGCTCTGCATGATCTAACTGAGTTTCTGGTGCCCCAAAAAAAGCCATTATACAATCTCCAATAAACTTATCTAGCGTTCCACCTGCGGCAAAAATTTCCTGCAACATCTCCTCGAAAAAACTATTAAGTAATTCCGCAATTTGGCCGGGACTTAAACGTTCTGAAAGAGCAGTGAAGCCAACAATATCAGCAAATAGAATACTGATTTCACTTTCTTTAGGAGATAGACGACCATCTGCCAAAGTTCCTCCCATCATCATCTGTTGCACTACAGCAGGAGAGTGATAGCGTTCTAGTCTGTGCCGGATTTTTTCTTCGTTTCTGAGTTTGCGTGTGAGGAGCCAACGTTGCACGCTGGAAGCCAGTAGGTTTGCTAACGTCGAAAAAAAGCTGATATCTTCTTCACTTTCTTGAATCGAATCTTTAAAAGAATCGCCAAAAGAAATGTGACCATCCGCATAAAGAACGCCCACAACCTTATTTTCATCCCAGAGAGGAACAGCCATGATGCTATGAATGCCTTTGTCTATGATACTCTGTTCGCTATCAAATCGTTCGTCTTGCTGGGCATCAGCTGTTTGAATCGCCACCTTCTCGTCAAATACTTTTTGACAAACACTACGGCTAATCCAATTTCCATCAGCCATTAAATTTTGATGTTCGTAAATGTCTCTGGCGGCACCATTGAGCAATTCTAGCTGTCCCGAACCATTAATATCTATTAACAAAGCTAAACGCTCAATTCCTTTAAGGTAACGAAAAACGACTGTCTGTGCAGCTTTGAAAATCGCCTCTATAGATTCAGCAGAATTCAGACCCTTGGCTATATCTAAGAGGTCTTTGAGACGAGAAATGGCTATGACTGGACGGCTAAATTCGTCATCTTCATCATCAGCTTGTATCCAGTGTTGTTGTAGATCTTGAACATTACGAAAAATGGTCATTCCTACAACTTGGGTTTCCATATCCCCATTATTGTTTGTTTGAATGGCGTCGTCACCAAAGAGTGCGCTCAGATAAATACTTCCTAGCTGAATTACGTCGCCGTGATTCAATATTTGAGGAGATGTAGCAAATTTTCCATTCACTACCGTACCGTTTTTGCTACCCATATCTTCCACGAACCACACTCCGTCAGATGATTTAAAAAGGCGGGCGTGGTATCGAGAAATGCCAAAGTAAGGCAAGTGCCAATCGCAGTCTAGGGAACGACCTAGAGTAAAGGTATCCCGATTAACTGTAACTGTTTTTTCTATATGTTGTTCAATGTATAGGTGCAGTTTAAGTTCAACCATTAATTCCACCCTAATTGTCTTGATGGTCAAAATATTTTGAATAGAAGCCCTGACGATCTTTAATCAATTGGCCCGTGGTAGGCGATCGCCACTAAAACGTGCGATCGCGTCTACTTAGTACCACCATAACCACAGCGATCCTAAAATTGGTACCCAAAACCGGGTGACAAAGCAGAAACAGGCGCAAACCTGCTTTCATCGTAATTCAGGAATAGGTGCGATCGCTAACCTAAAATAAAGCTTGTTATTTATGATACCAGTATCAACCGAGTGCCTCAACTTGTCAGGCTGTATTGTGTCCCCATCCCTAATCATCCCCAGCCTATTGCTGGCGCGGGGTGGCTATAGCAGAACCCACTGTACGGAAGAGCCAATTTTACATCTAACTCAGCCTGAAAGAAGTAGAGATTTTTAATCGCCGATATCATCCAACACCTGCAAGTAAAAATCCTAACTCACCCGATATAGACTATTTAGTTTGGCGGCAACTCTAACGGAATAGCACCCAACAAACCTTTGCGAAAATCATTCAACAGTTGCCGTGCAGCACGTTCCGTATCACCTTGATGTTTTTCGTTAGCTAAACTTAACAAATAATCCTCACCAGTTACATTTGTAGCGTCTAATCCGTAACGCGATCGCAAAGGAGATTTCGGTAACAAATTCCCGGCTGTAGCTTCCAAATATGTCAGCAAATCGACAAACTCAGCCCCTATTTGCTGATTGTTGTAAGAAGCCTCACCGATATCATCGCAAATAGCTAACTTAATCGCCGCTTCCCGATCGTCCAACTTAGCGGGAATAACCCCAGGTGCATCCAATAACTCAATCTCTTCAGAAATTCTGACCCAACGCAATTGCTTAGTCACACCCGCACGACGGGCACTTTCCACCACCCTTTTCCCCAACAAGCGATTAATCAGGGCTGACTTGCCCACATTGGGAAAGCCGATGACAACAGCACGGACTGGACGGGGAAGCATACCGCGATCGGACCTTCTTTGATTCACCCCTACCCCAGCCGCCTGGGCTGCCAGCGTCACAGATGCCGTCCCCTTACCGTGTTGTGCATCCGTGAAATATGGCGTTTCCCCTTCCCTTCTAAACCAATCAATCCACAATTGCCGCACTTGAGGAGGAATCATATCCACGCGGTTGAGAACCAATACCCTCATCTTGCTACCAGTCCACTGGGAAACTAGGGGATGCTGGGTTACCAGGGGAATGCGGGCATCCCGCACTTCCAGCACCACATCCACCAATTTCAGCTGTTCTTTTAGTGCCTTTTCAGCTTTGGCAATATGTCCGGGATACCATTGAATTGGAGGAGAAGTCATAGGATTTTAGTTTAAGTTTAGAAAAAGCTTGTCAAACCACAAACTGGGAGACAGAAGCCTTTACTCTTTCAATCTGGGATTCTGCAACTTCAACAGTGATTGTTTCGACGTTAAAGCCTTCCAAACTATAACCGTCTTCTTGACTTTCTGACATGGGGTAATGCTCAACAATAGTCGCCATCTCACCTTTTTTCAGACCGTACTTAGGGATGTCTTCGCGCAATACTACCTGTGTGAATAGATCGAATTTGATAGTTTTTTACCTCTTGCTAATCGGGTACTAAGGTGACAAACTTGGTGTCCAAGGAGGTGACTATCTAAACAGTTTTAACTTGTAAGGTTGTGCCGTTTGGCCCTGTTAACCTGCCTCGAATGCTGAAGGGATAACAGAGTTAAAACTCAGACGTACCATGTCGTTTTATATTCCCCTCAGTATCAAAGATAAACTAAGGCACAATCAACACTGGGCATGGAGACAGGTTAATTACGCGATTAGTTACGCTTTCGGCAACTCCATCTTCGGTCAAACCCAGTCCTCGGCAACCCATCACGATTAAATCCGCTTCTATTTCGTCTGCTACATCGCAGATAGTGAAAGCAGGATTGCCTTCACGTTCGAGGATTTCGGCTTGAATTCCTTGCTCGGCAAACAGCGACTGGGCCGTTTTGAGCAGTTGTGCCACTGCCTCTGGCGAAGTCATCGCATCCGGGTTGGCAGACTCCCCCTCTGAGGGCGGGGGCTCTACAACAGATAGCAAGATCAGGCGACTGCCGTACTTTTTGACGACCTCAACAACCACATCTGCCGCTTCGCGGGCTTCTCGACTTTGATCGACTGGAAATAAAACTGTCTTGAACATTGCACGTACCTGGTGATCCCTGACTCCGGTAAAATGTGGACTGCGTAGACAGAACGGACGACCGATGCCACGCAGATTCGGTGAAACAAAGTGATTAGGAGGTTTTTTCGGTGTCCAAAAAAACTGTAGCAAATTTGTCGTCGTCAGACTTAGCTGGCAAACGGGTCTTGGTTCGGGCCGACTTTAACGTACCGCTGGATGACGCTGGCAACATTACGGATGATACCCGCATTCGGGCTGCTTTGCCCACAATTAATGATTTGACTGGTAAGGGAGCTAAAGTAATTCTGTGCAGCCACTTCGGGCGTCCCAAGGGTGTGGATGAGAAATATCGCCTGACGCCTGTTGCCAAACGCCTCTCGGAGTTGCTGGGTCAGGAAGTTGTCAAAACTGATGACTGCATCGGCGATGAGGCTGCTGCTAAAGTAGGGGCGATGCAAAACGGTCAAGTGCTGTTGCTGGAAAATGTCCGCTTCCACCCGGAAGAGGAGAAGAACGACCCGGAATTCGCCAAAAAATTGGCTGCAAATGCAGATTTGTATGTTAATGATGCTTTTGGGACTGCTCACCGCGCTCATGCTTCTACCGAAGGTGTGACTAAGTATCTCAGTCCTTCTGTGGCTGGGTATTTGATTGAGAAGGAATTGCAATATCTGCAAAATGCGATCGAAAATCCCAAGCGTCCTCTAGCTGCAATTATCGGTGGCTCTAAGGTTTCCAGTAAGATTGGTGTGATCGAAACCCTGTTGGATAAGTGCGATAAGTTGATCATCGGTGGCGGTATGATCTTCACGTTCTACAAGGCTCGCGGCCTCAACGTCGGTAAGTCGCTCGTGGAAGAAGATAAACTGGAACTGGCGAAGACTCTGGAAGCTAAGGCTAAGGAACGGGGCGTGCAGTTGCTATTACCTACGGATGTAGTGGTGGCCGATAAGTTCGCTGCTGATGCTGATTCCCAAATTGTCAGCGTTGAGAATATCCCCGATGGTTGGATGGGTTTGGATATTGGCCCGGATTCGGTGAAAACTTTCCAGTCAGCGCTGGCTGATTGCAAATCGGTTCTGTGGAATGGGCCAATGGGTGTGTTTGAGTTTGATAAGTTTGCGGCTGGTACGGAAGCGATCGCACGCACTCTTGCCGATCTTACCAAGAACGGCACTGATACCATCATCGGCGGCGGCGACTCTGTTGCTGCTGTGGAAAAAGTGGGTGTGGCTGAACAAATGAGCCACATTTCAACCGGCGGCGGTGCTAGTCTGGAATTGCTCGAAGGTAAGGTGTTACCGGGTATTGCAGCCCTAGATGAAGCTTAAGAAAATTACCTCTTAAGCTACTGTAAAAATCCACTAATTTCTGACAACTTTAGCAAGGGTACGGTAGGCCGTACCCTTAGTATGTTTATTAGACATCTCTGGCAACCGCACCACCAAACTTGTGGAAGTGAAGGCGTAATGGCAAGGATTGAACAAATTTCGGTTAAAAACTATCGCGTGCTGCAAAATGTCACACTGAAAGATATCAAACCTTTTTCCCTTTTTCTTGGCCCTAATGGTAGTGGCAAGACAACCTTTTTTGATGTGATAGGTTTTTTATCAGATTGCTTAACTACTAATGTTCGCAAAGCTCTAGAAAAGCGGGGACGATTTCAAGAAGTCATCTCTCGTGACTGCAAAAGTAAAGAAATTGAAATAGTCATTAAATACCGTGAAGATAAACCAACTCCACTCATAACTTACACTGTTGCCATCGGTCTACAAAATGGCTCACCAATTGTTTCCAGAGAAACTCTGCAATGGAAACGAGGCTCTCATGGCAAACCGTTTGACTTTCTTAAGTTTGAGAATGGCGAAGGCGATGTGATTAGCGGTGAAAATCCTGAACTCAATGACCGCCGAATCTACTACAAAATGGATGACGCAAGTTCTCTTGCTATTAAAACAATTGGTCAATTATCAGATAATCCGCGTGTGGCTAGCCTGCGACGTTTTATTGAGGGATGGTTTCTCTCCTATTTTATCCCAGATCAAGCCCGTCAGCTAGCAGTTGTCGGTGCAATGGAACATCTTTCTCGTGAAGGTGATAATATCGCTAATGTAGTCCAATACCTTGCCGATGAACATCCAGAAGTTTTATCCATAATTCTTAAGCGACTGGCTCAGCGTGTTCCCAAATTAGAGCGAGTTGATTCCGAGCAAACGATTGATGGTAGACTGGCTCTATTGTTCAAAGATGCACCGTTTAGTAAACCATTTTTAGCAAGATTTGCATCGGATGGAACACTTAAGTTACTGGCTTATTTGATATTATTAAACGATCCAAATCCACCTCAATTACTTTGCATTGAAGAACCTGAAAATGGGCTGCACCATCGACTGCTTGAACAACTTAGCGAAGAGTTACTGGCTTATTCTCAACGCGCACAAGTTTTTATATCAACTCATTCCCCATTTTTTGTAAATACCATCAAAGATGCTAAAACCCTTTGGATTTTTCAAAGAGAGGATGATGGCTATGCAACTGTTACAAGGGCAGATCAAATACCAGATGCAAAGAATTTTATAGAATCAAAGGCAGGCTTAGGCGATCTTTGGTCTGAAGGATATCTTAGAGGATTACCTTACTAATGAGAGCAATCATGTACATAGAGTTTCTGGTAGAAGAATATTCAACCGAAGTAACTTTGAGTATTATTGTTCCTAAAATCATAGGCAGCGAGCATATTTTGAAAATTCATAATTTTCAAAATAAAGATAGACTTCTACAAAGGCTCCCCCAAAGGATGCAAGCTTATGCTAATTTTGTTACAGATGATTGCCGAATTGTAGTCTTAGTTGACGAAGATAGAGAAGATTGTATAGAATTAAAGAAAAGACTGTGCGAGGCTAGCAGTGTAGTCACTAAAAAGAAAGGAAATATAGTTCTCCATCGAATTGTTGTGGAAGAGTTGGAGTCATGGTTTCTAGGTGATGTCCCAGCAATCCGCGCTGAATATGAAAAGATTCCCGATTCTTTATCGCAGCAAGCGAAGTTTCGGAATCCAGATGCGATAAAAGGTGGAACATGGGAACAATTAGATCGAATTTTAAAAAAATATGGCTATGAAACTGGTTTACAAAAAAGTGAATTTGCCCAGAGGGTTACTCCTCACATGGATGTGGAAAACAACCAATCTAGAAGTTTTCAAGTTTTTCGGGATGGACTAAGAAGAATTATCAACTTTGTGTGAGATTAGAAACTATGTTACTACCGTCAAAATTAAAGAAATCGCTGAAACGATCGCGTCGTCGTTGGTTTGAGTTTTGGGGAAGCGATCGCTATTCCAAACCTGGTAAAGAGGGACTCGATCTAAAATTAGCCAAATATCTCCCAACTCAAGGTTTTTTTATCGAAGTTGGGGCTAACGATGGTTTTTCGGAAAGCAACACTTATTATTTGGAACGCTTTAAGAATTGGACGGGAATTTTAATTGAACCCATTCCCGAACTTTATCGAGAGTGCGTAAAAGAACGTCCCAAATCAAAAGTTTTTAATTGTGCTTTGGTGTCTTCTGACTATTCATCGGCTACCGTGGAAATGAACTACGGAAACCTCATGTCTTTAGTCAAAGGGTCTTTTAAATCTTCCCAGTCAGAAGCGGGTCATTTAGAAATTGCGAAAAAATATTATGATATCACACCTTATGTAGTTGAAGTGCCAGCTAGAACGCTGACAGATCTACTAGATGAAGTAAAAGTTACAGAGATAGATTTCTTTTCTCTAGATGTGGAAGGTTTTGAACTAAATGTATTAAAAGGTTTGGATTTCAACAAATATCAACCCAATTATATATTAATAGAGTGCTTGGATGACCAAGCCCTAGAAGAAATAGAAGCGTACATATCAAATTTATATGACTGCGTTGAGAAATTATCTAAATACGATTACCTCTATAGAAATAAACGTTTAAGCGGTAATGATTGATATTATATAGAATAACAAGTTTTTTATATCAAATGTTCTGGCGCAAATTCTTAGCATTACCAATCATCCTAGCTGCGATCGGCATTCCAGTTAAAGCTTCCGCCGTTCCAGCCGAAATTTTTACCCCTTACTTAAATGCGATCGGCAATAGCGTCCCACCGGGTTGGAAAATGCGTTTGCCATCTCGAATTCTTCTCGGTGGTCCGGCTGACGAAGATTTCATCAGCGAACTGACTGTGCGCGTTTTTCCCTCCACAACTCCAGCGGGTTTAACTGTTGGCTTGTTTAGTTGCGACTCTGGCGGCTTTCCCTGTTTGGTAGGCAGCTTTTCGGTAGCTAGCCAAAGTTCCGCCAACGCGCAGCGAGAATTTATACAACACCAAGCCGCAGCGCAAGTAATCACGTTGGCAAGAGGAATTAAAGGATATCTGCTGGAGGGACAAAAGCAAAGTCCGCCCAATACCTTTTCATCGGTAATGTGGCAACAGGATGGGATGATTTACACAGTTAGTTTTTTAGCCGAAGAACGCCAAAATATTCTTTTTATGGCTTATTCAATGGCGAACGAATCACCGATTCGCTGATTTTTCCCTCATTAAGCTGCACCCTACTACTTGGTTCTCAAAGCTTACAAATCATTAGTAAATTTAATAAGCAGAGAATTGTTAAACTCAGAAGAGATATCGTGCGATATCAGATACGGGCGATCGCTAACTACGCAAATTTTTTTCAACATTAGTAGACAACTAGAATTTGTCAGTAAAGAGCTTAATGCTTCCCATTCTGGCTTTGGATAGTTTAATTTCAGAGTATTAATACAGAAATCGATAAAAACTAAATCACATAGCAAATCATCCTGAAACAAAGAAACATAACCAGAACTATTAAAAATCGAAAAAGGGCGTTTTTTATCTATAATATACGCAGATACTTCTTGATTAAAACTCCATAAATCTGGATTTGTACTGTTTATTTTATCTTCCAGATTATGCCATTGTAGATAAAGTTGGTTATTAAATATCGGAGAATTATAAAATTCTCGTTCCCACTCTTTCAACTTTGTTTTCCATAACCCTAAACTTGTGTCATCAGCATAAATTAAAGTATGTAATTCATCATAGAATGGTCTATAAAGTTGCGATCGCAATTCCCAAGGCAACTACCCTAATTCGGTCAAATTCCCGAAGAAGGCGCGGTCGGTTCGGGAGTGGGTTCGGGAGTAGGCGCGATCGGTTCGGGAGTGGGTTCGGGAGTAGGCGCGGTCGGTTCGGTCGTGGGTTCGGGAGTAGGTTCGGGAGTGGGTTCGGGAGTAGGTTCGGGAGTCAGTGAAGGAGAAGGCGTAGGAGGTGGTGATGCAGGTGGTTCAGGTTCGGGAGGAGGCGCGGGATTTTCAGCTGTGAGGTTAAGTTGATAATCAACTGGCTTTGATGCTTTGGAGACAATAACAAATTCGTAGAAACCTTTGGAAGGAAGCGTTCCCGACCAATTTCGCTTGGTAGAATCTTCAAGTATCGCGTTTTGATTGCTGGTGGGAGGATAAACTGAGAAGAGGATTCGCGAGTCTGCAAGCAGATTTACTTTCATCTGTTGACCTGCTGCAAGTCCGGCGATGTAGGCTTTACCTTCTCCTGGTTTAAGTGTACCGCTGACACGATCGCTAATTGCTCCTTTAGGAAATACAATTCTTTGTAAAGCACTGCCGTTTATGACAGCATTAACTTTATCAGATGCGATCGCACTCCAAACTTGACCGATGGGCCGATCGATAAATTTCTTACCGTCTTGTTCGGGAAAGCGATAAAAGAATTCCCCATCAACTAAATCGTAAAGTGCGCGACTGCTGAGGTTTCGGTCATTTACTTCTGCCTTCCAACGATTGCGATCGCTTCCAGTGTAACTTCCCAAACCACTGCGAGACTCCGCACTCAAAAATGTCAGCTTACCCAACCATTCATCACCTATTTTGTCCCACTGTGTCCGCAACTGTTCGTCTTTTGGATCGTTGCTGAGGCTTTTTCCCCGCTGACTGGGATTTTTGTCCCAGAATGACTGATTTACCAGGTTAACGTAGAAATTGTAGTCAATGCCAAGAGACTGGCGACGCTGACGAAGTTCTTCCTTGCGATCGCTTTCTTCTTTAGAAAACTGTGGCGGTGGCGGTGGTTCTGGATCTTTCGTCGGAGAAACAGTGGGTTTCTCGATTGGATTAGGCGAAGGTTTTTTCCCTATTGTCGGTAATATCTTATTACCGAATACCCAGCCGATCGCACCTGCAATCCCAACCAACACACATATAAGCACAACTTTGCCCAAAAGACCATCCGATCCAGAAACTGGACTTGTCACTGGGTTAGCTGGTGGAGTTGCAGCAGGTTGGCGCGGTGTGACTGCTACAGTAGCTTCTGTACTTGCCACTTGTGGAGTTTGTGGGGTGGGCGTCCCGCCCGCCAAAGGCTGAGTGGGAGGGAAGTTGGGCGTTGCTGGAGAGAGAACTTGCAGCACTTCGCGGGCGGATTGGTAGCGATCGCCCGGTCGATTAGCCAACATTTTATCTAAAATTGCACCGAAACTGGAACTGAGATTAACTTCCTGTCGCCAGTTCCAAGTCATATTGTGGGCATCGATTAATTGTTGCGGTTCCTTACCAGTCAACAACACCAAAACCGTTGCTGCCAAAGCGTACAAATCGCTGTGGGGATAAACCACCCCAACTTGCATTTGTTCATTTGGCGCATATCCAATTTTGCCTAACCGAGTCGCAAAAGAAGGAGTACCACCAGATGCCGCCTGAGTAAATTCAGATTCTGCATTAGCTGCCACTTGCTTAACGCCGCCAAAGTCAATCAGTATCGGTAGCAAGTCAGAATTCCGCAGCATCAGATTATCTGGGGAAATATCGCGGTGAATTACGCCTATTGAATGGATATACTCCAACACAGGCAGAATTTCCACCATTAGCTGAGTGACTTCTGCCTCATTAAATCGCATTCCTTGACGTTTTCGGGCATCTAACAAAGCGCGATAGGTTTCCCCTTCAACGTAGTCTTGCACCAAAAACAGGTGTCCTTCCTCATTTACCTTGACGCGGAACAGTTCTCGAAAACGTGGGATTTGCGGATGTTGCAGCTTGTAGAGGACGCCAGCTTCCCGTTCAAACAGTTCTGAAGCTTTTTGCAATGCGTAAGTACCGCGAACCTGGGGGGCAAATTCCTTGAGGACGCAAATTTCCTCAAAGCGGTTGCTATCTTTCGCCAGATAGGTGCGTCCGAAACCACCATGTCCGAGTTCGCGTACAATACGATAGCGATCGCCTAACAGCACTCCTCCATAAATACCCTTAGCGGCAGATTGATTCAGCTTTTCGCCGCACTGTTGACAAAACAGATTGCTGCCAGTGTTTTCGTGTCCCTTACTGCAATAAACAGACGTCATATCAATATCAGTTTTTGGATTGATAATCCTGGTGCCACCTGCTCCAGGTTAACCTACCCAGACGCTGGCTGTTGAAGTGGGAATGCGATCGTTTCCGATTGCACCGCCACCCTCCCCCTGATATCGTGATTAGGACTTACGCAATGCCCCCTAACCCCCCAAACTTGGTAACAGGACTTTTCTGTTACCAAGTTTGGGGATAATATCATGTCCGGTTGCATCGGTAGTGTAAGAGTGATACGGGAAATTGTCTGTTCTCATCAGGTGTTAGATTTTTACCACAGATGAAGACAGATGAACACAGATGAACACAGATAAGAAAGCGATTTTTTTAGGCAACCGATGCAACCGGACATGATATAACAGGACTTTTCTCCCCCCAAACTTGGGGGGTTAGGGGGCAAAAACTAAGTCCTAGTGAAAAGAAAATCCTCTCCAAAAGGCAGTTGTTGCAATGGCGTTAACCGCTTCCACCATGTTGGCATTGGGAACAAAAGCACCCGATTTCCAGCTACCAGATGCAGTTTCTGGTGAAATGATATCACTTGCCACCTTTGGCGATCAGAAAGCGCTGCTGGTAATGTTTATCTGCCAGCACTGTCCATTTGTCAAGCATATTCAGGCAGAATTAGCGCAACTGGGAAAAGATTACCAAGCACAAAGCGTCGGAATAGTTGCTATCAGCGCCAACGATATCGTAAATTACCCGAACGATGCACCCGAAAAGCTCAAGGAAATGGCTGTTGAGTTGGGTTTCACCTTTCCCTTCTGCTACGATGAGAGCCAGGAGGCTGCCAAAGCATACACAGCTGCTTGCACACCAGACTTTTTTCTCTTCGATGCTAACAGGCAATTAGTTTACCGGGGTCAGTTGGATGAGAGTCGCCCAAGTAACGGAATTGCGGTTACAGGGAAAGATTTGCGAAGAGCCCTAGATACAACTTTAGCCGATCAACCCATTACCCAAGACCAAAAACCCAGCATCGGCTGCAATATCAAATGGAAACCCGGTAACCAACCAATCTAGATATTGTACCTCAACCCAGCTTACTGCCTAACAACCAGTTTTCCTAAAGAGAGCGGGTTTTCAGCTTTTTTGATAAGTTGTATTAGAGGATGTTTGAGAAGTATCAGACGATCCCCCCTAGCCCCCCTTGAAAAAGGGGGTACAAGAGCCTCAAAGTCCCCTTTTTTAAGGGGGATTTAGGGGGATCTCCAAAGGGTTAGTGTATCGCCAGCAACTTTTAAAACATCCTCTTAGAGCGCCAGTCCAGTAAAAGAGGCACTGCGATGAAATCCCAACAGTTTTTTATAATTATATTGATAGCCTTGGGTGCAATAACTGGTTCGACTTTAGCAGCTATTTCTTATCTCAACCACAAAGAATCTGTACCTAATGATCGAAGTTCCTTACCCGAATCGACTGCTAATTATTTACCACCAAATTCTACTTCCGATTTGGAATTAAATACCCCCACAGACCAAAATTCATCTTCTCAACCTAATCCGAATGCCTTTTCCCAATTCCGATTACGTCTTTTGGATGCAACTAAACGACGCGATGCTAATTTTATTCGCAACATTGTCACTACCAGAACTAAACTTAGCTTTGACGGCTCAATTAATCTGAATGCTTATAATATCGACGACACCCAATCTCTTTTCTGGCAATACATGGAAAAAGCAATTAGCACAGGCTGTACAATCGAACCAGATACACAAGTCCCCGAACAAGAACTTGGTTCGGATATATGGGTTTGTCCAATTACTTTCGGCAAACCAATTTATGATTTTGGTTGGCAACAACAAATGGGAATTTTAGGAGAAAGTGTTAATGTTCGTTCTGAACCCGGCACTGGTGCTTCTATAGTGACCGTGCTTTCTAAAGAACTCGTAAAGTTCGATGCCGAAACTTTCAATAAACTGCCACAGCGTTTGCAAGAAGAGGTCAATTCTCCTAATGGTTGGACGCCTGTTCTGCTGAAAAATGGGAAAAAAGGATGGGTTCAAAACCGCTTTGTTTACCATGAACCAAGAGATTATCGAGTCAGTTTTATTCGCTCTAATGGAGAGTGGCAAATAAATTATTTTTTGCGTGGAAATGGCAATTAATAGTAGTATTTTATAGTTTAGACAAAATACCCACTCTAGAGCGCTGGTCAAGTATTCTTTGTGGGTGGTAAGAAACCCGGTTTCTGGCATTATATCGTGTCCGGTTGCATCGGTAGTGTAAGAGTGATACGGGAAATTGTCTGTTGTCATCGGAGGTTAAATATTTACCGCAGATGAAGGCAGATAAACGCAGATAAACGCAGATAAGAAAGCGATTTTTTTAGGCAATCGATGCGTAAGAACATGATAAGCTGAGGCGCATTTAAATTTTTAAGTCAAGTTTGATGAAATTATTGTGGGCAAGGGGCAAGGGGCAAGGCGTCCCGCCCGCCCAAAAAATACAATTTAGATGCGGAACAGCTTATTACTTGACCGGCGCTTTAGAAAGATCCGTAGGGGCTGGACACTTCATCATAACTTTATATTAAAGGCGGTTTTTTTAAAGATTATTTGAAGCTAGTAGTAACTACGTATATTCACGGCTGTATCGTTTCCTATATTAAGATAATCTTTTTGTGCCTATTACTTAAATCTAGGTATAAGAAGACGATAGCGAGTCTCTGATTGGCATTTCACTGTCAGGGTTAAGGGCATCTATAAACTGGTTCAATAGCTTAAAAACCTTGTTGTGTGGGGTTGTTGCTTATCTAGCTCGCAAAGTTGGAGCAAAATCAGAAGACCCTAGCGCATATATATAGTCAGGATGTCCTAATAGTATCAGTGTGTAAATGCCCTGACGGCAGAAACGGCAGCTGATACCAAATCCGGGTTGACTACCCCCTTTATCTTCTTCCTGTTCTCTGCGCCCTCTGCGCCTCTGCGGTTCGTTATAACCCGGATTTGGTATGAAGAGACTCCCATGAGTGTCGCACATCTGACTAAAACAAAATCGGTTGAACAACCTTTTGGAGGCAGCAAATGTCCACTTTCGATCTCGGTTTACTGAATACCTCTTACAACACAACAGATACTCTTAGCGTTGCCTATCCATCTGACAGGTATAACTTTACAATCGGCGATAGTAACAGTTTAAAGTTATCGCTCACTGGCATCAGCACGAATGTAGATTGGCAACTCAAAAACGGTGAGGGAACGACGCTGCGCGGTGGCTCAGTTAACCCCGCCAATTTAGAAGCGATTAACCTGTCGGATTTGGCAGTAGGCGGGTATTCTTTTGAGCTTTCGCAAGCGGGTGGCGATACCAACTATACCCTGAACGTTGACCCCCTCACCCGCTTGGATGTAGAATCGGGATTTTTTACCGTAGGACAAACCGGACAAGTGGGGGTTGATTATTTAATTGACGGTGGCGGATACCAAGGTGAATTGGGGATTTTCAGTTTGACGGGAATAGAGGGATTTGCACCCGGTTCGTCAGCATTTATCAAAGAAACTTCTCGGCGGGTATTAAGTAACTCGACAGAAGGTTATGTCGCAATAACAGATTCTACGGAAGGAGCCAAGTTCAGCCCCACTTTTCCTTGGGGCGATAACCAAAACAGTGGTGAATATAAAAATATTAAGACATTTGCGATGAAACCTGGGGATAAATTTGGTTTCATGCTTGTTCCTAATGGAAAAGTACAAGAAGTATTTAATAATCCCAATATTGGTGGAGCAAAACGTCCGTTATTTTCTTTGGTAACTGCTAACCCGAATGAGGCGTTCCATGTCGGTCAAATTGCCGATGTAATTGGTGATGGCAAAACTTTCGTGATGGAGGATAAGAGGGTTGATGCTGGGTCAGATAAAGATTATAACGATTTAGTTTTTCGGGTAACTGGTGCGACGGGAAAAGCAGTTAATTTGGATGAGGTAATTGACCCAGGTAAGGATTGGCGATCGGAAAAAATTGGCGACGAATTACGGGATTACATTAACACAGCCCCTAAGTCTTTGCAATTCACGACAAAATCCCTTTATAAAGCAGGTGAAATAGTCAACCTTACCGATGCTACAGTTTACGACGAAAACGGAGATCTAATGAAAATAGATTTCTGGGTGAAAAAGCAGAATGAAGTTGAATGGTTTGATATAAAAGATGCCGAAACTTTTACCTTTAATGAGAATTTGGCTAGCTTTAATTACTCCATAGATAATTTGCTGGCTGGTGCTTATCAAATTAAGGCGATCGCATTTGATAAATTCGAGCATCAAAGTGAAGAAATAGTTCGGGATTTTCGGATTAATGCCGCTCCCAAAGACTTGCAATTTAGCCTTTTAAAAGATACTTACAATGTTGGCGAAACAATAAGTATTACGGGTGGTCAAGTTTACGATGGCGATGGAATTGATGACTTAGCTAAAGTAAATCTGTTTTTGAAAAAAGATAATAATGATTGGCAAGATATCACAGATGATGTCACCAGTTTCACCGCTGGCGGTGGAGATAATAACTTGGCTAATTTCAGCAAAGATTTAACAGTTACCGATGCGGGAAATTACCAAATCAAAGGCGTAGCTTATGACAAAGCTTATGACCTTAGTAATGTGGTGATTCATAACATTACCGTTCAAAGTAAAACTGTCGAGCCAGCACCAAACTCACCGCCAGAACAATTGCAATTTAACTTATTACCATCTTACACGATGGGTCAAACAGTCAGCATTAACGATGCTAAAGTTTACGATCAAAATGGCGAGAGTGACCTGAAAAATGTGAAGTTAAATTTGTACAAAGATAACGATAACGTTCCACAGGAAATTACTGTCAATATTGTGGATGATAGTAAAGGTGGAGACGGTTGGAGAACTTTTAATTATTCTTGGAGTAATTTACTAGAAGGGAATTATCGGTTAGAGGCGATCGCTTATGATAAATTCGGCGCAAAAGATGAAACGAGCCGAATCTTTTCCGTCGTCGGTCAACCCACCACACCACCACCAATAACCAATTTACCACCGAAACAATTGCAATTGAATTTATTGCCATCTTATACAGTCGATCAAACAGTCACTTTTACGAATGCCAAAGTATACGATGAAAATGGTGAGATTGACCTGGACAAAATAAGTTTAGACTTGTACAAAGATAACGTTAAATTGGGCAATTATACTGTCGGACTCGTGGATGATGGTATGCTTGCAGACAACTGGGGAACTTTTAATATTTCTTTCGCTCGGTTAGAGATTGGAAATTATCGAATTGAAGCCAAAGCATACGATGACTTCGGCGCAACAGATGAAGACACTGCTGAGTTTAAGGTCATTCCTCTGCTGAATCAAGCACCTGAAGATCTGCGATTTAGTATTTTGCCTCTCTATACTAATCAAGAGACAATTAGTTTCAGCGGTGCTAGAGTTTTCGATGCTGACGGAATAAACGACTTAGAAAAAATAGATTTTCAGTTGAAACGTTCTGACGGTATATTCTTCGATATTCCCGACGTTACGCAATTTACAACTGATAGTAAAGGTCGGGCGAGATTTGATTATAATTACGATTTGACTGGATTAGCACCAGGTCAATATCAATTGTGGGGAATTGCTAAAGATAAAGAGGGAAATTTGAGTAACGAAGCTTACGAAAATTTTGCCTTAATTAGCGATCCGGGAGAAGATGGATTATCGGATGACGTGCGGTTAGCCATAGCAGAAGCAGCGGATTTGGGAAATTATACGCCAGAGGAATTAGCTGCAACGCGAGAATGGGTAGTTTGGCTAACTCCAGGTAATTCTTCTGCTGAATTAGCGGCGAGTGCGGGAGCGGAAGACTTGGGAGCTACCGGACATATTCCCAACACTTATATTTGGAAATTCCCCGAAGGAAGCGAATGGAGAGATGCGTTCACAAAATTAGGGGAAACCAACGGAGTAGAATTAGCTTATCCGCAAGTTCCAGTCGAATTAAAATTGCTGTATCAACCCCTAGATCCTCTCTTTTCCAAACAGTGGAATTTGCCACAGACAAAAGTTCCTGATGCTTGGAATTCAGTGCGGGGAAGGAACACAACCATTGCTGTTGTTGATGACGGGATAGAATACCGACACAAAGAATTACAAGCTCGTTACAATCCCTTGCTCAGTTGGGATTTTAGCGATGGGGATGCCGATCCGTCACCAAGCTCGAATAAGACTTTTACCCAAACGAATCAAGGTGTTACAAATGGCGGAGAAGTTTCAGAGCCGTTGGTTGACACTATAGATATTACATTTAAACAGCCTGTTAATTTAACAGGGATGGTAACGGATGTAAATGTTAGCTTTAACCTGAAGGAATTCTTGTCTCCCGATCTACCTAGTCTCACTGACTTAAAAATATTTTTGTACAGTCCTAAAGAATCTGCTTTCGATCCCGGAAGTTGGTTTAACAGTAAGTCTCCCTCTTGGTGGCCTGGAAAAGAGGATTTGCTATTTGAACAAAAAGTTGAACTGAAAATCCAAGAAGATGGAACGGTGGCATTCAACAGAGACAAATTGACTGGTTCTTATGCAGGAGGGGATTGGAAGTTAGTAATCGAGAATCCAGATTCTGATATTTACGAATTCGAGCAGATGGAGCGACTTAGCAAAGAAATTTTCAACAGTTGGTCGCTTCAATTACAAACTCTGAATCCTCACGGAACGGCAGTAGCGGGGGTGGCAGTTGCCAGTGAAAATGCTAGCGGAATTGTCGGTGTGGCTCCCGAAGCTCAATTAGCCGGACTGCGGTTGCTGGGTAATATCGATCCATTTACTGGCACTTATAAATCCGACGGTCAATTAATTGCCAACGCATTGTTTAATTGGAATCGCAATCAGGGTATCGACATTTTCAATAATAGTTGGGCTCCCAGATATATGCGCCGACAACCTCTCGTTTTAGGTGCGATGGGATTGGGGAAAATAATTGGTCGAGGCGGATTGGGAAATAGCTATATTTTTGCGGCTGGAAATGAAGGAATGTGGGGTGGAAATGTCAACTACAATTCTTTTGCTAATTCTCGTCATGCGATCGCAGTTGCTGCGCTCGACAACACTGGCGTTCACGCACCCTACAGTACCCCTGGAGCTTCAATTTTAGTTTCAGCCCCTTTGGGACACATTAAACCGCATGACGGATCGGTTGGTACTGGCGTTTATACAACCTCAATCACCACCAAAGGGTACGGACACACGAACGATTTTACCGGGACTTCAGCCGCTGCACCTTTAGTATCGGGTGCGATCGCTTTAATGTTAGAAGCCAATCCTAATTTAACCTCTCGCGATGTACAGCATATTTTGGTCAAAACCGCTCAACCTACTGATGTAGTTCGCGATGCTTCAGGTAAGATTCAAGCAGGCAACGGTTGGACGCAAAATCAAGCTGGATACTGGTTTAATCACAAGTATGGTTTTGGAGTAATAGATGTAGATAAAGCAGTAGAAATGGCTGCGAGTTGGACACCTGTAGACACCGAAGTAAAAACCACCAATGGCTTTGAATGGACTGTTCAAAACGTCAATGAAGAAATTCCTAATGGAAATGGGCTGCTCGAAGCTTCCAGCGTTTACATTAGCGAAGATATTACTATTGAAAAAGTTGAAGTAGTCTTGAATGTAGAACATGAAAACTGGGCTGATTTGAGAGTAGTCCTCACTTCTCCTGATGGCACTCAATCTGTTTTGGCTCAACCGATTTCAGGAGATACCATTCAATTTCAACCTCAAGAAGGTATTTTTACAATTAAAAATTGGGATTTTACATCAGTGCGTCATTGGGGTGAATCTTCCAAAGGGGAATGGAAGTTGCAAGTTTTTGATGAAAAGGACAATCAGTTTCAGGGGGAATGGAATAGTTGGAAGTTGAATATTTATGGGACTCAACCTACTGTCACAATTACGCCTAAAGATTCCACTGCCATAGAAGATGGCAATGCCGGACAATTTGTTGTCACTCGCACAGGCAAAACAGACAAACCATTAACTGTGAATTATTCTATTACCGGGAATGCTATTAATAGCATAGATTACAAAACTCTTACTGGTAGCGTAAAGATTCCGGTTGGTGCAACAATGGCAACAATTCCAATTATTCCGCTTGCTGATGCCGAGGTGGAAGGAAATGAGACAGTAGAGATCGGTTTAATTGATAATGCTGACTATAATTTAGGTACTGGTAAGAGCGGAACGGTAACTATTGAAAACAGAACTGATATTTCTCAATATGACCCCTTTGTTTATACCAATCCTGCTAATGGTCATTTATATATTGTGAGTCAGCCTGATACTTGGTTAGGCGCTCAAGAACAGGCGAAGACATTAGGCGGAAACCTCGTTACAATCAACGATGCTGCTGAAAATAATTGGTTAGTTAATACCTTTGGTAAAAGACCTTTTTGGATTGGATTGACAGATAGTTCTATATATGGAACAACTGAAGGTAATTTCAAATGGGTAAGTGAAGAAATTGTAACTTATACTAATTGGGATGGAGCAAATCCTGATAATATTAATTTTACTCCTGAAGGAGAAGACTTTGTTCATATCAATCAAGGAGTTGGTGGAACATGGAACGATCTAAAACATGACTATTTCCTTACCTACGGTATTATCGAAATTGACCCTGCAACTCTCACTAAACCTATAGTTACAATTCGAGCTACCGATGCCAAAGCTGGAGAAGATGGTAATGCAGGGCAACTCATTGTTACTCGCATCGGCAATACAACAGATCCGCTAACAGTAAATTATTCAGTTTTCGGTAATGCAATTAATGGCACGGACTACAAGAATTTGACGGGTAATATTACTATTTCTGCTGGCGCATCAGTTGCATCAATTCCGATTATTCCAATTTTTGACAACGAGGTAGAGGGGGATGAAACTGTTGCGGTAAAACTTTTGGCGAATGCTGCTTACAATGTTGCTCCATCTGAAACAGCAACAGTGACGATCGCTAATAGCAATACTTCACCTATCAACCCTATCATCTATAGTAATCCTGCAACTGGGCATCAATATTTCCTAACTACAGCTGATACTTGGTTAGGCGCACAAGAACAGGCAAAAGCAGCAGGTGGCAACCTAGTCGCAAGTAATGATACAGCGGAGAATGCTTGGTTAGTTAACACCTTTGGCGGAGTTTCTAAGTGGATGGGTTTAACAGATAGCCCCATTTACAATGCAACTGAAGGTAATTATAAGTGGGTGAGTGGAGAACCAATTAACTATATTAATTGGTATCCTCTGGAACCAAGTAACAGTCTCCATACACTTGAAGGTGAAGATTTTAGTGAATTTCTTGGAAGTGGATTATGGAATGATATGCCGAGTCAACAAAATCGGATTCGTCAAGGTATTGTAGAAATTCCGGTTCAAATACCTACAAATCAGTGGAATGCAAGGTTTATCAATCGCACTTCTGCAAATATAGCCGATCGCAACACCTACGATTTCAGCAATCCAGCAGCCGTTCTCGACCTTGGCGACCAACATCAAGGACGCGCCGATAGTGGCTTGCGTCTATATCGAAATTGGGGTAGTGGAAGTCCTACAAGCGGCGTTCAAACCGATAATTTTGCAATGGAAGCTTGGACTCGCAATAATTTTGAAGCTGGCAAACTTTACAAGATTACCACTGATTCTGATGATGGTACTTGGTTCAGACTTAAAAATGTCCAAACTGGTCAATGGACTGGCGATAGCGTGGTATTAGCTGGTGATGGGGCTGATTGGCGCGATCGAGGTACTGCTGCACCTGCCAAAACTATCTTTTTCAAAGTTCCTGAATCTGGAGAATATGATTTTTACGTCCAATACTACGAAAAAACTAGCGATTCTACCGTTGATATCAACATAGAAGAAGCTAAAGTTTTCCAAGATTCAGTTAATGAATCTCAACGGTGGCGATCGACTGTTTTCTGGTGGGATAGAAAGTTAGGAAACTTTCCTCCAGGAGATTTCTACACCAACCAAAGCAATATTATTGGTGTAGTCGATCAAGGCCCAAATATCCGCCGCAGTGATGGCAAAAAAGGTATCGAATTTAGTTTCCCTGATTTTCAGTCTCTAAATAACGATGAACGTTTGCCTGACAATAACTATGCCATCCGTAGCTATACCCAAACCAATCTGGAAGCTGGCGTTAAATATCGGGCGAAAGTACGTGCTGATGACGGATTCCAGTTACTTGCTAAACTTGCAAATACTAACGAATGGGTTTACATCACACCTAAAGATCCTAAAGATCCTAAAGATCAATGGCAGGAAGCTTTTGGGCCTAAAAATGTTGATTTTGAAGTCAGCCGAGATGGTATGTATGATATGCACTTCCACTACTATGAAGAACGTGGAGATGCTGGCTTAGATTTATCTTGGGAAGTCGTACCCTTTACTGGAAGATTGCTAGCAACTACTACTACGAATATTCGCTCTGGCCCTGGCACCAGTTATTCTCTAGTTGGCACGATTCCGTATGATGGAACATCCAAAACCGTAACTTTTGACAAATGGACGACAGGAGAATGGGTAGATTATACGGCAGAGTTAGGAACAATAAGTAATCAATGGTATCGGATAGCTGGTACAAATCAGTGGATTTCTGGTGCAATTGTTGGTCAAAAACAATATGCAGATATTTAGGAAATTAGTTTTGTTGCGTTGACTGAGATCTTGCATTTGTGTTGTTAGCCCGCCTGGGGTTCAAACCCCAGGCTAATAGCGAAAGTCCATTAAAATGGACTGAATACTAGCAGGATTTAGACTCTCTGAGGCCAGAAACCCGGTTTCTTTAAGAAACCGGGTTTCTCTGTGCCACACTCACTAGACCAGAAACCCGGTTTTTTAGAAAAACCGGGTTTCTTGAACCCCTGGCGTAAGTTCCTAACTCTTGTTAAATCTGGGCTTGGAGACTCAGTAGACCGGGTTTATGAGAGCGATCGCACCTTGCCCCAAATACATAAGCTGTAGGGGCGGGTTTGGCAGATAATTTGTCGGTAACAAGACAGGGATAATCGCTAAAACCGCCCCTACGAAGCGCGATCGCTAAACTAAAATAAAACTAGCCAATCCTCAAGGGTCAGTTTTCCTTATGCTGGAACAACTCGCAACTCCCACCCAACCGGATATTATCTATCCCGAAAGCGACGGTCAACCCATGTCAGACAACACCAAACAGTTTAAATGGATCGTTGTGATTAAGGAAAACTTAGAAATCTTATTTGCCAACGACCCGAATGTATTTGTCGCTGGCGACCTCCTGTGGTATCCAGTCCAGAGAGACAACAAAACTCGTCAAGCTCCTGATGCTATGGTTGCATTTGGTAGACCGAAAGGCGATCGGGGTTCCTATCAACAATGGAAAGAAGATAACATCCCTCCGCAAGTTGTGTTTGAGATTCTTTCTCCGGGAAATACCCTCAAGGAGATGGCAAAAAAACTCCAGTTCTATAACCGCTATGGCGTTGAAGAATATTACATTTACAATCCAGACACAGTAGACTTGACAGGATGGTTGCGTTCTGATGCAGGATTAGAAGTGATTGATGTTATGGAAGGGTGGGTGAGTCCCAGACTGGGGATAAGGTTTGAAATCGCAGATGAACTCCAGATTTTTTCACCATCAGGTGAACGGTTTATGACTTCTGTAGAATTGGCTCAATTGAAAGAGCAAGAACGTCAACGTGCTGAAACTGAACGCCTTCGTGCTGAAACTGAACGCCTTCGTGCTGAACAAGCAGAAGCGCGACTACAAATACTAGAAGCGCGACTGAGGGAATTGGGGATCGATCCTGATGCTTAAAAATTGTACGTAACTTTAATTATTTGCGATCGCTCCGACGACGTATGGATGGAAAAAATTAGCAAGTAAAAGAGGCGCGATCGCATTTTACCCCAAATACATAAGCTGTAGGGGCGGGTTTGGCAGATAATTTGTCGGTAACAAGACAGGGATAATCGCTAAAACCGCCCCTACGAAGTGCGATCGCTAAACTAAAATAAAACTAGCCAATCCTCAAGGGTCAGTTTTCCTTATGCTGGAACAACTCGCAACTCCCACCCAACCAGATATCATCTATCCCGAAAGCGACGGTCAACCCATGTCAGACAACACCAAACAGTTTAAATGGATCGTTGTGATTAAGGAAAACTTAGAAATCTTATTTGCCAACGACCCAAATGTGTTTGTCGCTGGCGACTTACTGTGGTATCCAGTCCACAGAGACAACAAAACTCGTCAAGCACCGGATGCGATGGTAGTCTTTGGTAGACCGAAAGGCGATCGCGGTTCCTACCAACAGTGGAAAGAAGACAACATCCCTCCCCAAGTTGTGTTTGAGATTCTTTCTCCGGGAAATACCCTCAAGGAGATGGCAAAAAAACTCCAGTTCTATAACCGCTATGGCGTTGAAGAATATTACATTTACAATCCAGACACAGTAGACTTGACAGGATGGTTGCGTTCTGATGCAGGATTAGAAGTGATTGATGTTATGGAGGGGTGGGTGAGTCCCAGACTGGGGATAAGGTTTGAAATCGCAGATGAACTCCAGATTTTTTCACCATCAGGTGAACGGTTCACCACTTCTGTCGAATTGGCTCAACAGAAAGAACAGGAACGCCTTCGCGCTCAACAAGCGGAAGCGCGACTACAAATACTAGAAGCGCGACTACGGGAATTGGGGATAGATCCTAATAATTGAACAGAAAATGTTGAGCGCTTTCGTTATGACAGTAGCGCTAGATAAGACAAAAAACCAACGGCTAGTCCACTCTGGCATGAGTTGGCAACAGTTCAAGTTACTTCAGGAGAGCTTTGCCGACTCACCAGGAATCCGACTCGCTTATTACAAAGGACAGGTTGAAATCTTGACACTTTCCCCTGACCACGAATCAATCAGCAGGATGATTGCATTTTTACTCTGTCAATACTTTCTAAACAAAAACATTGAATTCAACCCATTAGGTAGCTTTACCCAAGAGAAAGAACAGGAAGTTTCGGCCCAAGTTGACGAATCCTTTGCCATTGGTAGCTCGACAGCGACTAAACCTGACCTCGTTGTGGAAGTGATCTTTACCAGTGGTAGCGATCGCTTTCTTGAGCGCTATAAAGTTTTAGGTGTCCCTGAAGTCTGGTTTTGGGAAGATGGTTTATTCAGGCTCTACCGTTTGCGGGAATCAGGATACGATCGGATAGAGCGATCGGAAATTTTGCCAGATTTGGATATCAACCTGCTGACTCGTTGCGTAATGATGGCTTCTAAACTGGAAGGTCTGAAAGTGTTTCAACAGGAAATCGATCGAGCTTAGTCAAATAGCTAGCGATCGAATTAGGTATGTAGAACGTGGTATCATTCCATTAGACTTCTCCAAAAAAGAATGTAGAGACGTTGCATGCAACGTCTCTACAATGGTTCCAGGTAACGCACCTTTAATTTATGGAGAAGTCTAATAGACCTCTCCAAAAAACATTGTAGAGACGTTTCATGAAACGTCTCTACAAGGGTTCTAGGCGACGCACCTTTAATTTCTGGAGAAGTCTAATGGTTATTTATGCCGTGTCCCTACAAAACTGGTTGAAAGTGCAGTCCATTTATTTTCTGTTGTATCATGACTGAGAGCAAGCAAAGCAAAAAAGGTAAAAATATCTGTATACTACTTTACCTTTTCGGGTTCCCTTCTTTAGCAGCGGCGCAAATCGTTCCCGATGCCACTTTGCCTGTTAATTCCACGGTCAACATTCAAGGAAACACCTTTGTTATCGACAAAGGAACCCAAATAGGCAGCAATTTATTCCACAGTTTTCAAGAATTTTCTTTACCAACTAATACGACAGCCCACTTCGACAATGCCACAACAATTCAAAATATTTTCAATCGAGTTACGGGTGGTTCTCTATCCGACATTGATGGATTAATAAAGGCTAACGGTACTGCCAATTTATTTCTAATCAATCCTAACGGAATTATTTTCGGTCGGAATGCGTCACTCAATATTGGTGGATCGTTTTTAGCGAGTACAGCAAATAGCATCATTTTTAAAGATGGCAGTCAGTTCAGCGCTATCAATCCCCAAGCACCACCTTTACTAAACATTAATGTACCCATTGGTTTGCAATTTAATGGAAACCCAGGCCAAATTGTTAACAAATCTCAAGCGAATGTAAATGGATTGCCTAACAGCATCAGTGCTTTTATTACTGGTTTGCAAGTCCCAGATGGTAAAAGTTTGGCACTTATTGGCGGTGATATTCTTCTTGAGGGGGGAAATTTGACTGCTTTGGGAGGAAGAATTGAACTGGGAAGTGTGGCTGGTTTAAGTACGGTCAGCCTAAGTGCGATCGATAATGGTTGGATAGTGGGATACGAAGGTGTCCAAAACTTTCAGGACATTTATATGTCCGAACAAGCCGTAGTGGATGCAAGCGGCTATATTTTATTTCCTCCAACGTCCGAATCTCCTCCTGAATTTCGTCCTGTTAACGAGGGGAAAAGTGGCGATATCCAGATACGAAGCCGTAGCTTAATCCTCAATAATTCGGGAATTACAACGGGTAATGCAGGAATTGAAACGGGGGGTACTTTAACCATAACTGCCGATACCATCAAAGTAAGTGGGGCTTTAATCGATTCTCCTGACTTTGTTCTGGTTGGTGGATTATTTACCCAAACAATAGATGCTGGTGCGGCTGGAAATTTAACAATTACAACTAGAGAGTTAACAATCGAAAATGGCTCTCAAGTATCAACTGGTACGTTTTCTTACCCTAAACAGGATGGAACTTGGTTTTTTCCCACCGGAAAGGGTGGAACTTTGACAGTAACCGCTTCCGATTCAGTCACGTTAAGTGGTAGAACAAGCGATGGACAGTTTGCTAGTGGTTTGTTTAGTCAATCAGATAGTTTGGGAGATGCTGGCGATTTAAATATTACTACTAAGCAGTTAATTATTCGCGATGGCGCAGAGGTTTCTGCTGGTGCTTTCTCTGGTGGAAAAGCAGGTAATTTAACTGTTAGAGCTTCTGAATCGGTAGAAGTGAGTGGAGGAATAGATTACATTTTTCCAAATTTTCCGCCTAAATTTTCTCCCAGTTCTATAGTTTCTCAAGTGGAGGGAGAAGCCACAGGAGCCGAATCAATTTTAACTGTAGAAACAGGAAATTTGGCTGTGCGAGATGGGGGACGAATATCAGCTTCTACTGGTAGCAAAGAGCCTGGTGGAAATGTAATTGCTAATGTCGATCGCATTACCCTGAAAAACGGCGGACAAATCACAGCTTTGACAGTTGGTGAAGGAAAAGGAGGAACTTTAACTATAAATGCCAGAGAATTTATAGAAATAATTGGTACTAGAAATAGCGATCCTAGTGGCTTGTTTACTCAGTCTCAAAGTTCGGGAGATGCTGGTGATTTAATAGTTTCGACAGGACGGTTAACTATTCGAGAAGGAGGAGCGATATCAGCAGATACTCAACTGGACGGAAAAGGGGGTTCTATTACGATAAATACAGGAGATGCTGTTGAATTAATCGGACTTTCATCTACTACAATCGCTGCTGAAGATGCCAACTCTTCACCTGCGGTTAGAGAGGATAGGCGATTACCCAGTCGGATTACTGCGATAACGCAAGGAACGGGAAATGCGGGAAGCGTGACGATTAATGCAGGAGAATTAACGGTAAGCGATGGTGCAACGGTAGCACTAAATGCCAAATCAGGTGGAGGTTCGGCGGGTAATTTGAATGTGCAAGCCGATCGAATTGTTCTTTTTAATGATAGCGCGATCGCAGCTGCAACAGAATTAGGTCAAGGTGGAAATATCCGCTTAATTTCTGAAGATATCCAATTGCGAAATAGCCGCATATCTACCAGTGCTGGAGAGGGAGATTTGCAGGGAGATGGCGGTAATATTACGATTAGAACAGATACAATTGTCGGGTTAGAAAATAGCGATATTTCTGCTGATGGTTTTGATAGCGGCGGCGTTATCGATATTCAAACTCAAGGAATATTTGGGTTAGTCGCTTCAACAAGAGAAGAACTAGCAAATATTTTGGGCGATCGCAATATTAGAGATTTCGATCCTAACGAATTATCTACTAACGATATCACTGCCATTTCGCGTCGCGATCCTTCCCTCAGCGGCGTTGTTAATATTCAAACACCAGATGTTGACCCCGCTCGAGGACTCGTCGAACTGGCACAAAATTTTGCTCCCCCGCAAGCTACAGCTAACCTTTGTTCTTTAGTTGGAGAAAACTTGGAATTTACTAATGTCGGACGGGGTGGTTTACCGCCGAATCCTAGAGAAGCGCTTAATCTCGGTGTGGCGAGCGATCGCACAACTTCAGATAATTCTGCACCTCAACAGATTGTAGAAGCTCAAGGGTGGATTGTTGGCGAGAATGGCGAGATTATTCTCACAGATAAAGTACCTTTTATTATGGGTAACAGGGTTTTTCATTCAGCAGTTTGTGGTGCAGGTGTGCGATGAAGTTGGGAATATTTCTACAGAAAACTATTCAAAGGATTTTGCTGGTTTTGGTGACAGCATTGTTGTGTATCGTCGCGGAGCCTATTTTTGCAAAAGTACCTTATATTAATCAATTAAACCATCGAGAAAAGATTAGCCGCAATTCGATCGAAGAAGCCAGAGATTTGCAAGCAGACGGTTTTTATCGCCGCGCTTGCACTTCGTTGTTGCAAGCTTTGGAACGTTCCGATATCGAATGTAAAAATTTAATTCGCGATGGAATGTCCGAGCGGGTGAAAGAAATTTTCCCTATTTTACCAGCTACTCCACACAGGGCGATCGGATTGAGGAATTTGGGCGATATACTGCGAATGGTAGGCGCTCTCAAAACTTCGGAGAAGGTGCTGGAGCAAAGTTTGGAAATCTCTAATTCTTTATCGCTTAATCAAGAAATCGGTGCGTCTCATTTTAGTTTGGGCAATACTAAACGCGCTTTGGGAAAAAGAGCGCAAAATTTTCAGGAAACCGAAAAGATTGGCAATTACTATAAAGAAGCTTTAGAACATTACGATTTGGCAATTGCTACATCTAGTTCGGATTCGATCGATCTGCGAGCAAAGCTGAATAAGTTCAGCCTTGCGATCGAAAATTATCCGGTGTCTAATCTAGATGATTTGTGGCTAGAAATTAAGGAGCAAGTTGAAAAATTACCTGCTAATTTGGAGACGGTTTACGCTCGTATATATTTGGCTGAGAGTTTAACTTGCCTGAAATTGCAAAAAATGGGGAAAGAAGAGCGATCGCGGCTTTTGTTTCCGCTACCTCCGATCGTCAATCTTTGCGTAAATGAGGCAGAGACAAAGACATTAGCAAATAAGTCACCGGAGTGGGAATATATCGGACAGTTATTGGCGATGGCGGCGCAACAAGGCGAAAGATTAAAAGATGTGCGATCGCAATCTTATGCGCTGGGAAATTTAGGCGAACTTTACGAAATTACCCAGCAGTTACCTTATGCTATAGAACTTACAGAAAAAGGACTTGTTATTGGTCGAACTCAGGGATTGAATGATATTACTTATCGCTTAAAATGGCAATTGGGAAGACTAAATATCAAGACGCAAAAGGATGTAAAGTTTGCGATCGCGGATTATAATGCAGCGATCGAGTATCTAAAACTTGTTCGTCAGGATTTATCAGCTATCAATACAGATATTGAATTTTCGTTTCGCAAAAGTGTCGAACCACTCTATCGGCAATTAGTTGAGTTATTGTTGCCATCATCAGGAACTCAACCTATTCAAGAAAATCTCAATAAAGCTCGTCAGTTGGTGGCGAATCTACAAGTAGCTGAATTGGAAAGTTTCCTGGGGTGTACATTACAAAATCCAACATCAGTAGAATTGGACAAAGTTGCACAAGACAATAATGCAGCAATTATTTATCCAATTATTTTACCGAAGCGATTAGCAGTTATTGTCAAATTGCCAGGAAAAGAATTGCTATATTATGAACAAAATGTAAACGAAACCAAAGTCGAAGCAACGATAGACGAACTAAGACGAGAAATCCAAAAGCCTTATCCTGCAATGCAAGAATATCTACCTTTAGCCAAAGATTTATACAATTGGTTAATTAAACCTGCTGAAAAAGAGTTAAGAATAGCCTTGGATTCAAATAAACCAAAAACGTTGGTTTTCGTGCAAGATGGTAGATTGCGGCAGATACCGATGGCAGTTCTTTATGACAGAGAGAGCAACCAATATTTGATTGAAAAATATGCTGTAGCATTGAATTTGGGGTTAGAATTGAAAAGTTCTCAAAATATTACCAGCCAGGAACGTCTAGAAGTTTTAAGTGCCGGAATTACTAAAAAATTGCCTGGATTGGATAAATTGGAATATGTTGGATTTGAATTGAATGCGATCAAAAATTTAGTTTCTACCAGGGAAATGCGGGATGAAAAGTTTAAAAGAGATGACTTTAAAAACTTGCTCAACTCGCGCCCTTTTTCGGTAGTTCACTTAGCAACTCACGGCAAATTCAGTTCCCAACCAGAAGAAACTTTTATTCGTGCGTATGATACGGCTATCAACGTCAGAGAGTTGAGCGATATATTCATCGCACAAAGTCGAAACAGAACTGAACCGATCGAATTACTGGTTTTGAGTGCTTGTCAAACAGCGACGGAAGATGAAAGGTCTGCTTTAGGATTAGCGGGAGTAGCAGTGCGTTCTGGGGCGCGTAGCACGATCGCATCTCTATGGTTTTTAAACGATCGGTCTAGCGCATACTTAATGGAACGATTCTATAACTATTTAAAAGATCCGAAAGTGCCTAACAAAGCAGAAGCTTTGCGTCTTGCACAAATGGAACTTTTGACCAATCCTGACTACGGATCTGAAGCACCAGCACATTGGGCGGCATACATTTTAGTGGGTAATTGGTTGTAGTTGTTTAGTTTTCAGGAGAATAGCGATCGACAACGCCTTCTTGGGCAATATTATCCAAGCCAACAGACCCCAATAAATCAGCCCAATCAGTAGCAGTTTGCCGATCTGAGGGATTTTTAAAATACGAATTTCCCAAAAGAGTTATAGCTTCGTACCAGATACCATTTTTAGCATAAAAGACAATCAGCGATCGCGGGTTAGTTGTATCCAAGCGATCGCTAACAGTAGGACTTGACACTCTTTGCACGCCACCGTTAACAAAAATATCTTCCGATCGCTCATTTGGATTGCAAATAATAGAAAAATTCCAGCGATAGTCTTTACCTATTTCTAAAGGCTTTATTTGCGGATCGGATGGTATACTTATGCTAACAAAACTTTTTTTACCAGGTAGTTGCAAAAGTTTTTTGTAGATATTTTTGGTTTCTCTACCCTCCTTTTCTTGCACCACAAACTCAGCATTTAGACGAGAAGGATAGGAAACATAAAACCAAAAAGTCGGACGATCTTTAATTGTTACCCCTCTGACTAAATCCAAGGGATTTACGATCGATGTATTTGTTTGCTTAACAGCAGGCACTAAGGCAGTTATTACCGCCTCATTTTCATCCAGAGACGGACACTGGTTTGCTGCGCTATCCCCGCGTTTTCCGCCACCTGTCCGACGACCGGGCGCACCTCGATTGGTCAATTGTGGCTCAACAAATATAAGGCGTTCTTTGTTAGTTGAATTGCCATTTTCGCTAATTTGTGCTTGTACCAATCCGGCGAAATTTCCGAAGCCGAAAATCAATAAACTAATAATAAAGCTAAGTACTATCCTGCGGAAAAATAACTTTGTGTAAATCATTTTTCGCCTCGCAATTTATTGGCTTTTAATTCTGTAAAAACAATCGCAATTCCACCTGTCAACACTAAAGCAAAGGCAGAGGGTATAAATGGCATCCAGCGGCTTTGAATTAACAATATTCCCCAGCAAACTGCATATAATAAACCAAGTGCGATCGCTTTAGTTATTCCTATAATTATTAGTTTTCGGAAACTCCAAACGATCGTACCTCCCACTATCGACCAACTCCAAACAAAAAGGGTGTCTCCCCACGGAGGGAAAAAACCAATTAAAGAGCGTTTCTCCAAAGCTGCATCGATAATTTGACTCACCATTTGCGCGTGAATAAAGACTCCTGGGGTTTTTTGATTTGGTAGTTGACTAGCAGGGTAAGGTGTGGAAAAAGCATCGTCATCATAACCAATAAGGACAATCCGATCTTTTACAAAACCCGGTTTCACATCACCATTCAAAACATCCATAATAGTAACTGACTGGGCAATATCTTCAAAACGGTGATATGGGCGATAATTGAGCATCACTTGGTGTCCGTACAGATCTGTATATTTATCCGATTGCTGATAGCCGCCAGTATTCTTTTCCAATGGCTGAAAAACGACATTACGAAACTTTAAAAAGTCTCCGGCGTCAGGTACAATACCCTTGGACTTCAAGTAATTGAGTGCTAGTTTGGTACTCAAAGCTTCTAATGATTTACAAGGAGATGAAGGTTCTGGATTCAGATGGAATAAATGGCGACGTATAATGCCGTCTTTATCTTCCACAAAATCGCTAAAACCTATACGTTCTTCTGGTACTCCAGGCGGTGGTTGATAGCCTACTTTGTTAGTTTCTACATCACTTGGACTTTTACAGACAGTAATTATTTTTTGTCCCTGTTGGAGTTGTGTTTTCAAATCAGCCAGTCCTTTTCCCACTGGTTTATCTCGATAAATATCCAAACCGATTAATTGCGGTTTATACTGTTGTAGTTTAGCCAATAACTGAGCTACTGTGCGATCGCTCAATGTTTTTTCACCCAGTTGTTCCATATCCTCTTGAGTTATTCTGACAACTAAAAGTCGCTCATCTGGATCTTGGATCGATCGCATTCTCATTATCGCATCATACGCCTGCAACTCCCAGGATTGCAACCATCCGATCGATCGCACTCCCATCACCAAGCTAGTTACTATAAAACTCGCAATAAAAACCGTTTGCAGCTTGGGTTTTGACGGACGAGAAGGTGGGGGAATTGGTAGAGGATCTGGTTTCTTTTTATCTCGCAACTCTTCCCACGTCGGCGGCGTTTCCCCTAAATTTTGATACAGCTTTGGCAACCAAGTTGCACCTGGTAAAGTTGTAAATTCTTCCAACCTACTTTGAGCGCGTCGAAATGCCGTATGCAAAGGTTGTCCGTTCGCATATTCGGTTAAAAACTCTTTTAAGAAAGATTGCGCTACTCGATCGGGTACTTTTTCCTGCATGAAAACTGCTACTGGAATTTGTAATTTAGCAATCTGTTCCGCTAATCCTAATCCCTCACAAGAATTAAATATAGCAATCTTCAATCCGCGATTAATTGCAGATTTTAACGCATTCTTAAATTGTTCTATTTCCAAACTTTCATCTTTACTAATATAAATTCTACCCACATTATCTTTAGTTTCGCTATGACCTGCAAAAAACAAAATATCCCACCCTGACTCTTGGCGCACCTTTTTAATAAAGTCTGATGCTGTTGGTTTATTTAAAACTTCTGTTTCCGCACCTTTTAGATTAGCAATTACCTGCCGATCGGGTTGCAAATCGATATTACTATCGTCTCCCAAAATTGCTAAAATATTAACTTGATTATCACTACCTTTGCTTCTACTAATTTCTTCTCGATTGTAGTCTTCAGGACTAAAACTAATTCCCAGATCGGGGTAAGACTTCAACAAATCCCAGCTATGCCAAGGAAGTTTCCACAAGCTAGGATGAGCTTTAATCATCACCCGAACGTCTTGAGAATTCTTAGCTAACTCTCCTACTAATTTTTCTCGGATTTGTTGCCACTTGCGATCGGATGACTTTTGCAGCCAATCTTGCATATTGGTTTCTAATGATTTCACCCATTCCCGACAAGCATCTACGCCTTCAATTGTAGAACGTTGAGTAAAAGTTGGCTCAATTTCCCAATCATCATTACCCCGCACTTTCAGTCCCCGAAAGAATGTCTGCCACATCAAATAGCAACTCTCAATATCTGGGTGAGTTGGCAGTCTGGCACCTTCAATTTCGGACAGGGGAAGTCCATCGTCTTGGCAGATTTGTAACGAAACTAAAAATCCCTGTTTCGAGTCGTCAGACCTAATTTTGATAACGGCTACTTTCCCCATAATTGAGTTCCTGCTTTTCCCACTTTATTTAAGCTATAAAATCCTCAGTTATATTCAAATTATCAACAGAAAGACGAACCCGAAACAGTTTTCGCGGCGGTGGACTAAAGCGTAATTCAAGGAATTCATCTTTACCCCTACCTTCATCATCACTTCTAGCTTCCGTTTCTAAGCCGGAAATAGTTTCTCCTGACTCTGAAAGCACGCTCAGTTTAAGATTTGGAGGTAGTTTAGTTGAATTGTCTAGCGGTTGCACTTGCAAAGATACTCCAATTCTTTCTTCTAGTTTAGGTCTAATCGCAACTATTAAACCTAATCTGTGACCTCCTAACTGCATTCCCATGTCAATTAGTCTCGCTTTTTTTACACCCGCCAAGGGGTTACCGGGGTCAATTTTTCCCAAGCTTAGACTTGCTTGCCAACGAGTTTCTTCATCCTGAGTTGTTTTTAATAATTGAATTAAAGCTTCGATCGCATCTCGATTGCCAGTACCAATTTCTCCGATCACCCCAGCAGCTTGACGGCGAATGCGATCGGACTGATGAGGTTGTAAGAGACTGATGACGGGACCGATCGCATCTGGAGAGCTAGTTTGGGACTTGACCCGACTCCGAACGGCTTCTGGTTGAGCAAATAAGGTTTCAAATGTCTGCCAAATATCGTCAACTGCATTTCGACCTTTTTCTACTATATCCTGTAACCATCCCTTCAAGATGATCGGCTGTTGATTTGGCATAAAGTCTGGGATTAATAAACCCATGCGCCGATTGTATAGTTGCTGTCTCGACTTTTCATCTGCTAACAATGCAGCCCACTCTTCAAAAGGAATATCGACTCGCAGACGCGGCGAATAGAGAGATGAATCACTCAAAATCTTCAATAAATTCATTATCTTGGCGATAGACAAAGTTGGCAATGGTGGAACTTTTTCTGGCGAAAAAAGTCCAATTGTTGCTTGCATGACGGTGAGGTTTTTGGTCAATGATTCTGTTGGCAAAGAATAAGTGCGATCGCTCTCATTATATCTGCCTTTATTTTTCAACTGGCGATGAGTAGTAAAACCCCCAACTCTGAGGAAACAATCATCCTCATCTCCATCCAGAATTACCTCGACAGCAATATAATAATCTGCCACCCAATTAGGAATATCGACCCACTCTTGCGGTACGGAAAACTCCGATCTATCAGCATCATCGCAGGGAATTAACACCAGTCGCGTTTCGCCTAATTGAATTGCCGTCCCGTTGACAACTTCCCAAATAGCGGGTAAGCTATTTTGACTAGGCCATACGGATGGTTGAACTTCAGATTCTTCTGATAACCAAGTGAGGAAAGTCTTTAAGCAAACGTAATTGAGATAGGCATTGTGACGCGCGATCGCATTCGATTGTTTCTCAGATTCCTGCCATGCTTCTTGTTGATATGCTAGGGAAATCTGCAAACAGAGTAACTCAAAATTAGCTGTTTTTTCTTGATTTAAACTAAACATCACTTCTCCTTTTTTAGTTGGATTTGTACAAATTTTGCAACCATTCTTGCACGAGAATATTAACTTTAGCTAATTCGGATTCTTTCTCTAGCGAGACATCCAGATTTTCGACAATCCACTTTAAAAGACTATCTCGTAATTGGATTTTAGCTAAGTAGATTCTTTCATTAACCTGATTCCCGTTTAAATTCAGTTGCACCGCCGTTTGTTCTTCAGTTCGTCGCAGGTAATATCGATAATTCACAACCTCTTTGCAATCGGTGGAAAGATTAGCGAGAGCGGAATTCAAAGCAGAGTAAATGCTGAGCTTGTAAAACCTGTAAAGCCAGGATTTTACATATTTATCCAACCATTCCTCGATTACCTTTAATAGCGCGGACTCCAAACAAATCTGAGCTTCATTTATTCTTTGGTTAACTTCTCTCTCCATTATGCAGTACCGCGCAGAAATTTGGTTTTCAGTTAAATTATGCCCATAACGCAATTGTAATACTTCTCGATATTCTGGTGTAAGCTTGTTGATAGCTTCAACTAAAGCCGCTTGAATCAAATCCGAGTGCAAAGGAGATGCGTAATCTTTCACTAACCAGCGGGATACTGATGGTTTTACCCATTCGTTTGCTTGAGAAATAGCAGCTAACTTTTCTAGAAGAGGAACTTCATAGTAACTGTCAAGATGACGACCAATATTACCTTGATTGATGCCCAATATATTGGCTATTTGCGTTTGGGTTAGTCCTACACCATAATAAAGATTGGGTATTTTCTTATGGTGAATTTGCAGCTTTCTTTGCTGAATTCGCAGATCGACTTTAGCTTTAATATTTTCGATTTCTGACCGAAAAGCAACATCCGTTCGATTAATCAAATCTTCGCACTCAACCGCATCCCAGAAACTATACGAATCTATTTCGTTAGATTCTTCAGCTTTTATTTCAATATCAGATTCCTTGACGAATTCAATAGAAACAGCATTAATTGAATTAACAGAATACTTTTGCAATGCTTCTATACAATTTTCCATCCATTGTTTAATTTTTTCTCCAGTTACCATTCCCGAACTAGCAGATACTTCATGGGGTGCGGAAGGGAAGGATTTTTCAGCATTGTAGTATTTAGCAGCTTCGTTGAAATCTGCTAGATCGGGTAAAGGCCATTTTTGTCCAGCTTGTCGGTCAGGATTTTGAACTTTATTAATTAAATAAACTTGTTTGAAATATTTTCGAGCAAATAGATATTGAGAAACCTGCAATTGTCCATGTTTTGTTATTTCTAGAGCTGACTTGAGATCTTTGTCAGGTTTTTTATACAAGAGACGCCAACGAGAGAATTTTCCCACAGTTACTTCAGATTTAATAGTTTTTTCTAAAATATCTTGGATATAAGTATCTAGATTCGCTCCTTGGGATTTATCGTATTTTTCTAAAGCTTTAGCAAAATTATCCAAATTGTAAACCATTTTTCTAGCAATATAGAGGTATTCGTCCCAAGTGCGATCGCTAGATTGCGATCGCACTTTTTTAGCCGCTTGATAGCAGGTTGATTCAAAATAGGCAGCCAAGTGTTCTAAAGCTAATTTTCTACTCTTTACTTCCCCTATTGCAGACTGCACTACCTTCACCCAATACTCTGCGATACCTCTACCTTTATCTTGCTGGCGGCATAACTTAGCAAACTGTGGATCTTCCGCTTCATATAACTCCAAATTACGTTTCAAATGCAGACGACATTTCCACTGAATTACCATCCGTTCATTGCAGTCATCGAGCATGAGATACATGGAAAATCGATCGATATTATTCGATCGTTCTGGCAACCTGGGGATGCTGTCTTTGATGAAAAAGTTAGACATTTTGGCTTGATATCCGAGCTAAATACTGTTTTCTGAAGTGTCCCACTAATCTTATTGGTGTTGCAAGAGGGGAATTATGCGGGTTAGGAGGGCGCACATCGGCTAAAAGTGCCTATTGGCAAGCTTTTCAAGCAATTTGCAGACAAATTTGCTCCCCAAAATTACCGCACCCGCATATTGCCTCAAATCCGATTCCAATAAATCCGTAGAAACAAGTCAAACCTTTGACAGATATATACGGAGAAAATCATGTTTGAGTCTAAGGATGACAGATTTGGGTTTGCAGTTGGCGGGACATTCGGTAGCGCTGATGGTGGCGATTTTGGAGAAAAGACAAGGGAAAGTAGCTGTGTTGCTGCGAGTGTATCCGATGAAAAATCGGGTGCATTTACCGCCTAATTTGGAATTAGTGGTGTTGGAATCCTGCGACACCCTACCCGATCGCAATTTGTTAGTTAAAAAAAATTACAAGTTAAGTGAGATTGCTATATTTTATACATCACCCGTTACCAAGAGCAGTATACTCTTGTTAACGGGTTTGTCGATCGCACTCCCATGACCAAGTTAGCAGTTCTCAGAGTGGGGGAAGGTAGCTTCGAGCAAGGTTTTCCCGCGATTCTCCAAATCGGGGTAGAAGGTGCGCGTCCTTCTACCGAAATCTCCGGTAAGTTACCGCCTGCCATTAAAATACCAGAACAGTACGACGAATGGCGATCGAGTTATCGCAATTTGGGGTTGCGTTTGCGTCTGGAAAAGCCAAAATGCCATTATACCGCAACTCGAACCGCAATTGAGCGAGACAGACCAATTGGTAGAAGGTAACAAACTCGCCGCCGCTTTAGTCGCGAAAGATTTAGCATTACCGGAAGTAATAGAACGAATATTGAGAAAGAATTCCGGTAATAGGAAATTGCTTCTGGTAATCGATCAATTTGAAGAACTTTATACCCTTTGCGACGATCACCGAGAACGGCAAGAATGGCCAACTGCCAATAATTCTAGCAGTTTAAAACCAGAAGAGAAAATAAAATTGCAAGAGATATCAGAAAAAGCTGGTAAATCTCTCACCAGGTTGATCCAAAAGTATCGCCTCCCGCAACTAGAGGCAGAACTCAAACAAGGTAAATTTGGAAAAATTACCTACTCCAATACCACTAAGTCAAGTCGAAACAGCGTTTTTTGACCAGCTTTATAAAGAGTTCGGCAACAGTTGGCGAATCAGTCAAGCCGAATCATTGTTTGATTACCCGCCCGGTCAAACAACAGAAACTTTTACCAATCGCAGTTTTCCCAAATCATACGCTAGGATCGCTTTTACCAGCACAGTTACGACAAGCAGAAAATGTATGTCGCCAAGCCGGAGTACAAGCGGATCTATTAGAAGGTTGTATTTTTGATGTGGGAAGTACGGGAGAAGCTGGATTTGCTAAAGCTGCGGCTAATGCTTTTGTTGATATTCCTAAACAGCGGCTTCAAAATGAGATTCAGCGCCGAATTCCTATTCCTGGGATCGGTTTTTAGATTCGGTGGTGTCGCCCACACCCGCCTCAGACTCAAGTCTGAGGCTAATAGCTCAAGTCCATTTTAATGGACTGAAAGAGAAGAATTCAGTCCACTTGAGTGGACTTCAGCTATTAGCCAGCGATTTGAATCGCTGGCGGGCTAACAGCGAAGCCAGTGGCTTTGTATACAATCAAACTATCATCAATTTGCCAACAGCATCACAGTTTCGCACTATTCGCGCTCCACAAATCGACCAGCAAATTTCCAAACGTCGAAGACAGTATCAGCAGGTAATGGAACAAATTGATCTTAGGAGTGAGAAGAGACAACAAAACCTAGAACAAGAACAGTTGTGAATATTATAAGTGGAGAGCTAGTCAGCGCATGACATCTACGGTCAAAGCCGCTACAATAAGCCAAGTTGCGTTGGAGCCGATCGACCTTGCCTACTTATGCCCTACAGTCAATTCACTACCATCACCAAAGTTAAAGAAGCCTTCAATTTAACCACAGTGGAAGGAATCAGATTTTTACCTGAAATTGCCCCCATCCAACCCAGTATCACTCTTTCTGCAATTCTTGAAGAAACTCTACCGCTTGCTGTGGCTACAGGGAGTGAAAAAGCTAGATCCGAGCTAATTATTAGCCCAGTTCTTGTCGAAGTTAGGCGCATTCTCAATCGTCAAATTAGTTTGTTTTCCGGGGAAGATTTCAATGTGGATGAATCCCTTGGACTTAATGGACGCTGCGACTTTCTCATCAGTCGTTCCACCGAACAGTTGGCAATTGAAGCCCCGGCGGTGGCGATCGTAGAGGCAAAACAGGCAGATTTGAAAACAGGAATCGGTCAATGTGTTGCAGAAATGGTTGCAGCACAAAAATTTAATGAAGCCAAGCAAAAACCATTATCTAACCTCTATGGTTCTGTTAGCAACGGTCTCCAATGGCAATTCCTCAAACTTACTGGAACCGAAGTGACGATCGACCTGAATATTTACCCGCTACCGCCAGTGGAGCAAATTTTGGGAATTTTGGTTTGGATGGTACGGGAAAGTTAGGGAAAAGCGAGGCCCAAAAAACCGGGTTTCAAGCTCGATCGCAAAGTTGAAGAAACCCGGTTTTCCAAAAAAACCGGGTTTCTGGCTGACGACAACCCGAATTGCATCAATTTGGTAAGCTAATAGCTCAATAGCACGCTTGTTAAGCCGAGGCAGAGCCTCGCTTAACTCGTGACCAGGCTGAAGGAAAACTCTTGTGGAGCGGGCGAGACGCCCGCTTCTGGTATTTCTCTCAGAAGTCTAATCTACCAATTTTCCCAATTCCCTCTCACACCAACTGCATAATTTTTTGCTCCTCTCCAGATAAGCGAACAGAACGAAAAACAACGACACACAACTAAAAGGAGCAAAAATTATGAATACTACAGTTAGTTTAGCCGCCGCCGCTGTTGGTTTAGCAGCACTTCTGAGAATCAGCGGATCTGCTTATTCTGAATTGCTAATTATTGGTGCTACTTTATATTTGTCACAAGCAATCATTTACAACTCCCTTAAATTTCCGCCATTGCTCGGTGGAGTAACTGGGGAAGGTTGCGTAGCGCTAGCATCGTCATGTTCTATTCTTTCTCTCAGATCGATATAAGGAATAGAAACGCTTTCAGTGGAAGTTCCCACGCCCTTCTAGAGTAAGGCGCTATTTGAAATCCAAATCCGCTACACCATCCCATCCCTCTGGTACGCCATATTGTTGATATTGCTGACAGCGTTTCACATACAAAATTGCTGCCTTATCTTGCGGATTGATTTGTAAAACATCCTGAAATATTTGTTGTGCCTCCTCAAATTGTTGCTGATAGTAGAGAAAGACGGCTACTTCAAAACGAGCCTGAGTTTTGCTTTTTAATCGCTTTTGTTCTGGATCGTCGCCATCATAAACTTCAAAGACTGCGACCGCTATTTTTTTGCCTTTCACTGTCACTCTATCCAAAAATCGGAAGTGTTGTTCTTGAGTATAGTCGAGACAACAAAGAGTTTTATGGCTAATTAAAATTCCCGCTCCATATAGCTTGGTTAATCCTTCCAAACGAGAGGCTAAATTAACTGCATCAGCAATCACTGTTGTTTCCATTCGTTCTGATTCGCCAATCGTTCCCAGCATTAAATTGCCTGTGTGCAAACCAATGCCGATCGCAATTGGCACATAACCTTGCTTTTGCCGAAGTTGGTTGTACTTCGCAACTTCTTTTTGCATAGCGATTGCAGCTTGTACCGCATCATTTGCCGACTCAGGAAACAAGGCCATAATCGCATCGCCAATATATTTATCAATAAAGCCATTATGCTGACGAATAACTGGACTGACTTGACTGAGATAGGAGTTAATAAAATTAAAAGTTTCTTGAGGTGTCATCGCTTCAGATAAAGTGGTAAATGAGCGAATATCAGAAAACATTACTGTCATTTCTTGTTGTACTTGATCGCCTAATTTAACATCAATAATGCTTTCTTTTTCTAAAAATTTTAGAAAGTTACGCGGCACAAATCGCCCGTAAGCTGAAGTCAGTTTGGCGAGAGAAATATGGGTTTTGATGCGAGCTAGCATTTCTTGTTTTTGAATCGGCTTAGAGAGATAATCATTAGCTCCTGATTCAAATCCCTCGACGATATCTGACACTTGATTTTTGGCTGTGAGCATGACAATCGGAAGTTCGTAAGCGGGAAAGCGATCGCGTATTTTTTCAGCCACTTCATAACCCGTCATGCGCGGCATCATCACGTCGAGTAAGATCAAATCAGGGATGAAACCCTGTTCCATAACGGCCAAAGCTTCTTGTCCGTTACTCGCTTCGGTAATCGCGTAATTGTACAGGGAAAGATTGTTGATGAGTACCTGACGATTAATCGGTTCATCATCAACTATCAAAACTTTGAATTGGGTTTCCTTATTTATTTTTTGGTCTAATTTGTTGCTTGTTATAGAGTTATCTAAATCTAGATTACGGATTCTTTGAGTAACAACAACTTGTGGCAAAACTTCTACTTTTGCGATCGAAATTGGTAAAGTAAATGTAAATTGCGAACCTTCTCCCACTTTAGATTTAACAATAACTTCGCCCCCATGCAATTGAACCAGTTTTTTCGTCACGGCCAGTCCCAGTCCGGTGCCGCCATAGTCTCTGGCGGTAGAGCCTTCAGCTTGTTCAAAGGATTCAAATATGCGATCGAACTTATCTTCGGGAATACCGATACCTGTGTCAGAGATGGTGATAGCTATTTGGGATTTGGGATTGTCAGATTCTTCAGTTGGTAAGACTTCGGCTGACACTTCCACTGTGCCAGAAGGGGTGAATTTAATGGCATTGCCGACCAGGTTATACAAAATTTGTTGCAGGCGATCTTCATCAGCTTCAGCCGGGGACAAATCAGCCGGAATAGAGTTGATCAGTTGCAAAGTTTTGTGGGCAGTTAAGGGATGGAGCAGGGTAATAACCACATTGGTAACCGATCGCAAATCTACAGGTTTGAGTTGCAGTTCCAAATTCTTGTGTCTGAGTTTGGAGAAGTCGAGAATATCGTTAACCAAGTTAGCTAGACGACGACCGCTGGAAACAATCAAGGTGAGGTTAGTTTGCGTCGCTTGAGATAACTCACCAGTTGCGCCATCAATGAGAGATTCGGCGATACCGATAATACCGTTGAGGGGTGTGCGGAGTTCGTGGGATGTGTTGGCAAGGAATTCGTTTTTGAGTTGGTCGAGGTCTTTTAAGTCTTCGTTTTGCTTCTCTAGGGTGGTAAAAGAGTCTTTGAGTTGCATTGCCATGCTATTGAATGAATTAGTGAGTTTTTCGATTTCGATGATGTTGCTAGGTTCAATATGCTGAGCTAACTTTCTTGCCGCAATTTCTTCAGAGGCTTGAGAGACTTGCAAAATGGGGCGCGTAATCCAGCGTGCGGTGAGAATACCAACGATAATTGCCGATAACAATGCTAGGCTGCATAACAGGAGCGTGTGTCGGTTATTGGCATAAATTTGTATCATGAAGTCTGATTCGGGGATAACCACCACGGCTAGCCAATCAATGCCTCGTCCATCCTGAATTGGCAAGACTTCAACGTAGTACCATGAGTTTTGGATTTTAAACTTGAGGTGTTGACTGCGATCGATCGCACCGAAGTTGCCGAAATGCGCTTTTAAATAGCGAGCTGTAGAACTTACTGTCTCATTCTGACTGTCAACTGCCGGGATGCGATCGATCTGGCGGTCTTTCCCCTCAGCTTTAATAGTGAATGGCTGGGTAATAGTTGAGCTAGCAACTAAATCGCCCGATCGCTCAATGATAAAACTCTGCCCGTGAGGACTGATCTCTAGACTTTTGAGAAACTCTGTAATTTGCGTCAAAGAGATATCTACACTCAAAACCCCCACCAGCATATCCTTTGAGTCGTAAACAGGTCGGACGGAAGAAACCACCAGAGAGGTATTCTCGCGGGAAAAAGAAGATGATATCGGACTCCAAGTGGCTTTGCCAGCAAGCTTTGCAGCTTCATACCAGGGGCGGGTGCGGGGATCGTACTCGGCAGACTTCAATAGCTTTTGTCTCGCACCAAACTCGTCTAGCAAGTAAACGTTGCGAATAGGTTCAGTGGCCCTCCTCCGAATTCTGAGCTGATAGGTGCCGTCTTCCATGCGTTCAACACCAACAAACGCGCCTTGATCGTTCCCAAAATAGATATAACTCTCCAGTTCTTCCTTCTGTACCACCCGCCAGAAATAGCGCCCCAATCCTTGAAAGTTATCAAGCTGTAAATTGCCGCTCTCGACACTTGCGTAGGTAAGTAGCAGGACGTTATAGGATTTATTGAGATAATCGGAAACGTGCTGCTTGATACGGACACTAATTTCGCTATTCAACTGCGTGGCCAGATCGTCGATCGCTCGCTGTCCGTTGCGAAAGGAAAACCACCCTACCAGTCCCACAGCCGCAACGATTTGCAGCACAAACGGAACCACCAGGGTGGTGCGGAGGCGGAATTTTCGGGGAGCCTTTTTCATAAGGGCAAGCTTTTAAACATGAGTCTGAAGCGTATGATGCAGTAATAACTCCCTGAACGATCGCGATCCATCCTTCTATTCTACTGCCAATAGTTACAGCTTTTATAGGCAAATATTACATTTGCTCTCATCTTGACTTTGAAAAGCACCTGTATCGTCGCCAGCACATCATTGTTGGATATTTGAGAATTATCTCGATTTCAACATTCTGGCAGAAAAGCGATTAATTGTTGGTTTAGAAAACAACAGTTTAATATCGGTAAATGAAAGCCTATCTGGATAGAATTTAAAATATTTTATCAAACAAGATATCAGCTCGTGTCCGTTCGCATCGAATGCCTAAAAAATTCCCCCTATTATCTGCGTTTATCTGCGTTTATCCCTCTTTATCTGCGGTAAAAATTTAACCACCGATGACAACAGACAATTTGACGAGATCGCTTTTATACTAACGATGCAACCGGATATGATATAGCCACAGTCAGATATGTTATACCAAATCCGCTTGCCTAATCCCTTTTTTACTCTAGTTGTCGCGCCACTGCGCTGCTAAAATCTTCGTAGGGTTTGACTCCGATAATTGTTTCGACCCGTTCACCTTGCTTAAAGAGCATGACTGCCGGAATGCTTTTGATCTCAAATCGTTTGGCTAGAGCCTTGTTAGAATCAAGGTCTAGTTTGAAGACCTTGGCCCGATCGCTATATTCGTCAGCTAATCGATCCATCAGGGGCGCGACCAGTTTACAAGGCCCGCACCAACTCGCTGTGCAATCCACCACAAGCACTGATTCGTTTGCTAGGAGGGTATCAAATTCAGTTTCGTCTTGAATGAAGGTCGCTGTACCCATGTTTGTTTCTCCAATAGGGATAATCTTACTGCGCTTGCTCTAGCACATTAACAAATTCAAAGTCTAACAGCGAATTAGCTCACATTGAACAGCCGAAGCTCGTTTCCTTGCCAGTACCAGCCATCCAGCAGCGTTAAAATTAAATGATTAAATTTTCAGATAGTAAGGTCATGGTCGCAACTCAGGATCATCCAGTCCCAAAAATGGCAACGCTGACCGTTACCTGGGAGAAGTTGCCTGACGACTTTCAATTAGAAGAAAAACCTGTGGAGAATACTGGTCAACCACTGATCGCTGGGGCGTTGAGAGAAATTCTGGAACTGATGGGGTACATTAAACCAGAAATGCTGATTGCCTCTAACTTTGGACTCTGTGCAACGGTTAACGGTGATTTGGTGATTAAAGCACCAGATTGGGTTTACGTCCCCTCTGTGTTGCCGTTAGAACCGGCAGGCGATCGCAAAAGTTATACTCCTCAGCTAGAAGGAGAGATCCCCAGCGTTGTCATGGAATTCCTGTCGGAAACTGACGGCGGAGAATATTCGGTCAAACGTACCTACCCCCCTGGGAAGTGGTTTTTTTACGAACACATTCTGCAAGTCCCAGCCTACGTTATATTTGACCCTGACAGCGGATTGCTGGAGGTTTATCGGCTAAAAGCAGGACGGTATGAACTAGAATTGCCCGATCCTGAAGGACGCCACTGGATGGCAGACATGGGGTTATTTTTGGGAGTCTGGCGGGGAGAGAAGGAAGAACGCACGGGCTATTGGTTACGTTGGTGGGATGAGGGAGGAAATCTGCTTTTGTGGGGCGTAGAGCGATTGGAGCAAGAACGCCAACGCGCTGAACAAGAACGCCAACGCGCTGAACAAGAACGCCAACGCGCTGATAGATTGGCCCAATACTTACGTTCTCAGGGGATTAACCCCGATGAGATCTCTCAATAAGTGAGTTGGGAGGGCGATCGCATTTTTATACTACTTCAAGTGCGATCGCTTCCTCGACTTAACTTCAAAATTAAGTCCTTTTTCAATTGCAGGTCGCTACAAAAAAAATTCAATCCCAGAGTACAATAATCTCCGATCGATCGCTGTAATCCTTGCTTTATCTAATTTTTTGATATGGGCGATACTGGACTTGAACCCTAAGTGTGGACTGAAACCCTGATTGCTACGTGCAAGCGACCTACTCACAAAAACACCAGTAACAAAGGATGAGTAGGAAATGAGTAGCTCTAAAGACGGCATGGGACAAGGCTTGTATACCAGCTATGGAGATTTAATTCAATTTTATCAGCTCAGAAAATTCTGGTTGAGCGTAGCCATTCTCAAGTGATGTCAATACTATATATAGCTAGGGACTAGGGGCTTTCTTGCTAGGGACTAGGGTCAGAAGGGTTTAGAATCCGCCAACGTTTCAGGAATTCAGAATGTCTTAACCGCCAAGGCGGTTGCTATATATAGCAACCGATGAAAGTCGGTTAGGACAACTCCAACTCTTACCTCTAGTCCTTCCATCCCTTACTCCGTAACCATTTTCCCTCTTCCCTCAACGCTCGCCCCTAGCTATAACTAAAAAAATAAAATCGGTACTTAAAGACCAAAGCGACAATCCGAAGTACATGAAATTACCTCTTGATCTGTAGTCGAACTGATGAGTGTAAGATTAACTAACCTCCCCCCTATCGTACCGCCAGTAAACGGGTTTCTGATAATATTACTTAGAAGAATCTGCAACCTGGATAGTTGCATTGACTTGCCATTAATTCTAGTAAACGCTGAAGCTTGGCAACTTCCATTATTCAACTTTACAGATCTGACTGTGATTAATTTTTGAATACCTCTAGTTTGAAAAGCATTTAGAATGATGTCTACCCTTTGCCCAGAAACAGACTGGCTGAAGATTCCGTAACCTGGTTCTTCTAGTTGCATAAGTTCCCCAGTTGTTCCATTTTCCTTATGCCAATATACATATACTGGCTTAGTTCCCATTGGCAAACAGTTTTGGTTTAGTCGTATCCCATAATGCACTTGATTGCCATTATCATTCTTCGATATATGAAAAAGGCTTGGGATGTCATTTGCCAGTAAAGGTGACGCGGCGGACAACAATATTAAATGGCTAAAGGTAACTATAGCGAATTTATTTTTGTGTTTGAACATGGGTAAATATGCTCCCCCGTGATTGGTATAGCTAGGGACTAGGGGCTAGGGGCTAGGGACTAGGGAAGAGGGAAGAGGGAAGAGGGAAGAGGGAAGAGGGAAGAGGGAAGAGGGAAGAGGGAAGAGGGAAGAGGGAA
>NZ_JAIQZN010000202.1 GCF_023333585.1 Argonema antarcticum A004/B2 | reverse complement strand
CTCTTCACTCACTCGCATTCCTCCCGCCGCTCACCTGGGTACAACTAGAGCGGGGGACTCCTGCTGTGCTAGTTGAAGAGGTATTTCAATTTGAAATCTAAAATTTAAAATCTAAAATCTAAAATTTCCCCTGCTCCCCAAGATGACTAACCATTGATGGTAACTGGAATGTTTTTCCGCTGGCGCATATCATAGCGATCGCCGTAGCTGAGAATGTGAAGGCGCATATTGCAAATACCGATCGGGTCGGTGGCTCCCACTTGGCTATGGTTGGTATAGGTAACCTCTCCTGGATCGATAATCGTAACGGTGCCTTTACCCAACACCTGGATGATACCATCTCTTTCAAAGAGGGCGCAGGTATCTTCATCAATTCCGATGCCCAGCCGGTCTGGATGAGCTGCGATCGCACTCATCAGGCGAGCCATGCGATTGCGGTTGTGAAAGTGTTGATCTACGATCACCTCTGGTATAATAGCCAGCCCTGTCGCCATATCCACTAAAGAACGATTGGGACATTCGCCGCTACCGCCACCGGCAATCATGTGATGACCCATCACTGCCGCCCCAGCACTGGTGCCAGCTAGCGTGATCTTACCCTGCCACGCGGCTAGGCGTAATTTTTCCATCAAAGCTGTATCGGCTAGCAACCCACACAGCCGCAATTGGTCGCCACCCGTCAGAAATACGCCCGTACAGACTTCCAGATACTCGTTGATGGCGGGGTCTTCACACTGCTGGCGATCGCGAATGTCTAGCAACTCAATCCTCTTGGCACCCATTTCCGTGAAGATAGCGCGATATCGTTCGCCGATGATCGCTGGTTCTCTCGAAGCAGAGGGTACTATGGCGATTTGGGCGTTTTCTGACCCAGCACGACTAAAAAAAGTCTGTAGGATCTCGCGTCCGTGAACTTTGTCTTCTGCGCCGCCAATCACCATGATTGCGCTTTTAGTCAGTTGGGGTTTCCTGGGTTCCAAGGTTTGATATTCTAATTGCAGCATCGTGTTACTCTTCTCGTGCGGTGGGGCGGGCGTCGAAACTACGCCCTACTTTTACTCCAGTTACCCCTGTAAGTCATTGCTCAGGACTCCTCTGGTTCTGGCTCTGGAGCTTAACCATTAACGCATAATGCCAGATTACTAAACAGATTATTAAACAATAATTGAGAAATTTGACCGCCTTTATACAGAATACTCTCTAAGTAGCCGGGATGTTGTGAGTCACTGTACCTACTATGGTATATGACCTGCTTGTTGAGCGAATCAAAGTGCGATTTGACATTGTTACCCTGTTTCCAGATTTTTTCACTTCCCCGCTGATGTCGGGGCTGCTGGGTAAAGCCCTCGCCAAACAAATTGCCCAAGTCCATCTGGTAAATCCCAGAGATTTTGCTACCGATAAGCATCGGCGGGTGGATGATGAAACTTACGGCGGCGGCGTCGGGATGCTGATCAAGCCAGAACCGATCTTTGTCGCTGTGGAGTCCCTGCCAGTTTTACCGAGACGGGATGTGATTTTAATGACACCCCAAGGTCAAACCTTGAATCAGCCGCTATTGCGAGAATTGGCTACCAATTACGACCAACTGGTGATTATCTGCGGTCATTACGAGGGCGTCGATGAACGGGTGCTGCATTTGGTTACCCGCGAGGTATCCTTGGGAGATTTTGTGCTGACTTGCGGAGAAATTCCCGCACTAGCCCTTATTAATGGTACAGTGCGGTTGTTACCGGGAACAGTTGGTAAGGAAGAGTCTTTGAAAGCAGAGAGTTTTGAGGCTGGGTTGTTAGACTATCCCCAGTGGACTCGTCCAGCTGACTTTCGGGGGCTGAAAGTCCCAGAAGTCTTGCTATCTGGGGATCATGGTAAGATTGAAAAGTGGCGTCAAGAGCAGCAGATCGTCAGAACGCGCGATCGACGTCCCGATTTATTTGCCAGGTGGTCAAAAAGTAAAGGTTATGAAACTGAGATTACCAGTTTTGGCCTCAAAGAACAATCATCTAATATTAATCAGCAGCAGACTGAAGATCGATCGCACAAATAACTGGGGCAGACTTTCCAGAAAGGTAGACAAATCATGCGGCTTCTTAAATCTCGCTTACTCTGGACTACAGCAACTGCGTTTCTTTTATTAAACACCGTTGTAGAAATTCCCCAGTCCGATCGTCAGTCGATCGCGAATCTAAATATTCAGCAAGAAGCTTACGCCAAAAAAAGTGGCGGACGCAGTGGCGGCGGTTCTTTCAGTCGCCCTTCTAGATCGAATAGCGGTTCTTCTTCTCCCTCCAGAAGTAACAATAATGGTGGTTCGTCTGGCGGTAGTTATTACAATTCCACTCCTGTCTATGGTGGTGGTTACAGGTCAGGTGGAGTTTATTTCTATCCGGGATGGGGATTTGTTTTTCCATCTTTGTTTGGGGTAATGATGTTAATGATGGTGTTGTTCATTATTTACGCCATTCAGAACAGCAGGAGGAATTCTGCTCAAACTACCAATGATTTTTCCACTGGCAACAAAGAACTAGACAATAACATTGTCACCATTAGCAAAATTCAGGTAGGACTGCTGGCGCAAGCGCGTGCAATTCAAAAAGAACTATCAGAATTAAGCCTCAGTATAGATACTGGTACGCCGGATGGACTGTCGGAATTGGTGCAAGAATCAGTTTTGGCGTTATTGCGATCGCCCGAAAATTGGACGCACGTATCGGCAACTTCCCAAACTGTTCGCACCAGAGAAGAAGCGGAGACAATTTTTAATAAGTTTTCCATTGAAGAACGCAGCAAATTTAGCTCCGAAACTCTCACAAATGTAGAAGGAAAAGTTCGCCAAAAAGATGTAAATCCCAACCCGAATGCAGAACCTGGATCGTACATTGTGGTAACGTTGCTAATTGGCACAGAAGATGACCGTCCGCTGTTTGTAAATGTTTATTCATCAGCAGATTTAAAGGCAGCCCTTGAGCGAATTGGTGGCACAGCGTCCGAATATCTGACCGTATTTGAGTTGCTTTGGACTCCTCAGTCGGAAACAGAAAGTCTCACCTATGATGAGTTGTTGAGTGAGTACGCGAATTTAATGCAAATTGTTTGATCGATGGGCTTTTTAGATTTTAGATTGTAAATTCCCAATAAATTTTAAACCGACAATCTAAAATCTTCCCTTTCCTAATGACAACTGACAACTGACAACTGACAGCGGAAGAAGGGGCTAGGGGCTAGGGGGAAGAGATTTACCACTGACAACTGACCACTGACAACTGACAACTGACCACTGACAACTGACAACTGACCACTGACAACTGACAACTG
>NZ_JAIQZN010000045.1:49302-54215 GCF_023333585.1 Argonema antarcticum A004/B2 | reverse complement strand
CTGACAACTGACAACTGACAACTGACAACTGACAACTGACAACTGACAACTGACAACTGACAACTGACAACTGACAAGCGTTCAGTTAAGAGGAATTCGCAGATGGTACTCCGCAGCATTGCTGCCCCGCCGACCCCTTGGTCGAAAAGTTTAGCTAAACCGAAGATTGATCAAACTGCTTATGTACATCCTTCCTCCAGCGTTATTGGAGATGTTCGGATCGAAGCAAATGTTTTGATTGCGCCAGGAACTTTCGTTCGAGCAGATGAGGGAACTCCTTTCCACATCGGCGAAAGTACCAACCTTCAAGATGGTGTTGTCATTCACGGTTTGGAACAAGGTCGGGTGGTAGGAAATGACGGAAGTTCTTACTCCGTTTGGATTGGGAAGCATACTTCCATCACCCACATGGCCTTAATTCACGGCCCCGCATACATTGGGGATAATTGCTTTATTGGCTTTCGCTCGACGGTGTTTAATGCCCGTGTGGGGAATGGCTGTATTGTGATGATGCACGCGCTGATCCAGGATGTAGTGATTCCTCCTGGTAAGTATGTTGGTTCTGGTTCTATTATTACGAACCAGCAGCAAGCCGATCGCTTGCCAGATGTTCAGGAAGCAGATATGCAGTTCGCCCATCATGTCATCGGAATTAATGATGCTTTGCGAACAGGCTATCGCTGCGCGGATAACATCGCGTGCATAGGGGAAATACGCGATGAGTTAGATGACTCTCAAGTAAGCAATCGTTCAAGTAATGGTAACGGTCAGGTGAAAAATATGCGTTTAGGTTCAGAAGTAAGCGTTCAAGTACGCCAAATGCTGGCGCAAGGATATCGGATTGTTACAGAGCATTCGGATGAGCGGCGGTTCCGTACCAGTTCATGGCAAAGCGGGCCGGGAATCCAGGCGACTAGAGAATCTGAAGCTCTAGCGGCTCTGGAAGCTTGTTTGGATGAATTCCCTGGAGAATACGTGCGTTTGATTGGGGTAGACCCGAAGGCTAAGCGCCGGGTGCTGGAGATGGTGATCCAACGGCCTGATGGCAAAGTTACCCAGAATATTAAAGCTCCTTCTATTAAATCTGGTGGCAGCGCCAACAGCAATTTGGTTGGTAGTAGCCAACTGGGGGCAGAAGTTGTGGAACAGGTGCGATCGCTTCTGAGCAAAGGATATCGCATCGGTACGGAACACGCGGATAAGCGGCGCTTCCAGACCAGTTCTTGGCAGAGCTGCTCCCCCATCGATAGCGATCGCGTATCTGATGTAGTTAAGGCTCTGGAAGCTTGTGTAGAAACCCATGCGGGAGAATATGTCCGCATGATTGGTATTGACACCAAGGCGAAGCGACGGGTGCTGGAACTGCTGATCCAACGTCCCGATGGTAAGGTTTCTGAAAATGGTAAAGCTGCCCCAGCTCAAAAAGCTGAAACCAAGAAAGCTCAAGTGCAAAGTACTGGCTTGAATGCGGAAGTGCAAACACAGATACGTTCTTTGCTGGCTCAAGGATATCGCATTGGCATGGAACACGCCGATCCGCGTCGGTTCCGCACGGGATCTTGGCAAAGCTGTACGCCAGTTCAGTCAAGCAACCCGTCGGAAGTATTTGCCGCTCTGGAAAATTGCCTCAAAGAGCATTCCCAAGAATACGTGCGCTTGATTGGGATTGACACCAAAGCAAAGCGTCGCGTTCTAGAGCAGATTGTTCAACAGCCCAAGTAAGTCAACTGATTTCAGATTTCAGATTTCAGAAAACAAGAGTGAACTCGGCACGCGGCGCGTGAAGCGAAGCGATCGCGTCAGCGAATCGCACTCACAGGCGAACCATTAACCAAAAATATTCTCCAGTATCTGAATCTAAAATCTGAAATTCTCTGTGTTGAGGTTTAAGTTAAGAATGCAATTGCCGCCACTGCAACCGATCGCCAATATGCAATCTTACGTTAGTGGCGATGTCACTATCGATCCGAGTGCAGCGATCGCACCTGGAGTATTACTTATAGCAGATGCAAACAGCCGGATTGTCATCGCCGCCGGAGCTTGTATCGGCATGGGGTCAATTATTGACGCTCGTGAAGGGACTCTGGAAATCCAAGCCGGAGCTGTCCTGGGTGCAGGCGTCTTAGTAGTAGGCAAGGGCAAAATTGGGGCAAAAGCCTGCATTGGTTCGGCTACGACGATTTTCTTTGATTCGATTGAAGCTGGGCAAGTGGTGCCGAGCGGCTCTTTAATCGGAGACTCAAGTCGTCAAATAATTGTGCCACTAACACCATCCACCGCAACTAACTCGGCTTCCGCCTCAAAACAGAACAAAACAACCCTGCCTACGATCACGATCTTGCCTTGTACAGACAATGGACGGCAGGCGTCCATCCCAGCCGACGATAAGTCTGCCTCCACCCTCAACAATAAGCCTTCTAACCCCTACTCCCCAGAGGCGTCGAAGAGTAAAACTAGCAGCGAATCCGCTCCTACCCCAACTGGGCTTGATTCTCCAGCAGCTACTCCTGTTCAAGTTGCCCACGGACAAGCTCACTTGAATCGGCTTATGCTGACGCTTTTTCCCCATAATCAATCCTTAAAGCGCCCACTCCAAGACGGTAAGACTGATTAGTTGTTAGTTTTTAAGTGTTAGGCACTAAATTTTCTAAGAATTAACCGCTAACCACTAACCACTAAAGGTAGGTTATATATGCAGGCCCAGCCGTCGAGTCAAGAACGAGAATTTAATGACACTGCTTTAGGTTTAGTATCAACTCGCAGTTTTCCGGCGATCGTCGGATGTGCTGACATGATGCTCAAATCAGCTGGGGTAGTCTTAGTCGGGTATGAAAAAATTGGTGACGGTCATTGTACTGCGATCGTGCGCGGTGGGATTGCCGATGTCCGTTTGGCCATCGAAGCAGGTGCCCAAACAGCACAGCAGTTTGGTGAATTGATTTCCAGCTCGATTATTCCCAGACCCCTACCCAATTTGGAAGCCGTACTTCCTATAGGCTATCGTTTGTTCCAGCTATCTCAAAACCAGGGTAAGAGTAGCTTAAGCAATCAAGCTATTGGCCTTTTGGAAACGCGAGGGTTTCCAGCTATGGTGGGAGCAGCCGACGCCATGCTCAAAGCAGCTGAAGTCTATTTATCATCCTATGAAAAAATTGGGGCCGGTTTGTGTACTGCCATCATCAGAGGTTCCGTCGCAAATGTCGCAGTAGCTGTTGAGGCGGGAATGTACGAAGCCGAACGCATTGGGGAATTGAACTCCGTTATGGTAATTCCTCGACCGTTGGATGACTTGGAGCAAACCCTGCCGGTAGCGAGTTGCTGGATTGAGAAGCCCCAAGCTCTGAGCTTGCCAGTGAGTGTCAAAGAAGTGGAAAAAGAGCTTGCTAAACTGCCCGACTTGGCAAAAATACCAGTTCCCTTACCACAAGAAATATCAGTTCCCGTACCACAAGAATAAAGAAAAATACGAAAAAGCGTTGCAGCTCATGGGCACGATCTTAGTGGGGATCTTCTCCCGTGTTTGCCATAGACAATACACAGCTTCGTAATTGAAGAAGAACTCCTCTGAATAAATCGTGACCGAGTTATGCAACGCTCTATCAAAGATGTCTTACGCTCTTGCCGGTAACACGATCGTAGCGTAAAGCTTTAATAAGTAAAAGTCTTTATTATTGATGGTTATAATAGATTATTATCTATAATTTAACCATTCCAGGAGTGTGATCCTTGAAGCACACGACGCTGCACCAGTTGAAAGTATTTGAAGCTGCCGCTCGGCATAGTAGCTTTACCCGTGCGGCAGAGGAACTGTTTTTAACCCAACCTACTGTCTCCATGCAAGTGAAGCAGCTGGCGAAAGCAGTTGGTTTGCCCCTGTTTGAGCAGATAGGCAAGCGCCTGTATCTGACAGATGCGGGGCGGGAATTGTTGGCGACCTGCCGAGAGATTTTCGACAGGTTGGCTCAGTTTGAAATGACGGTGGCAGACTTGAAAGGAGTGAAAGCAGGACAGTTGCGATTAGGAGTGATTACCACTGCCAAATATGTTGTGCCGCGTTTGTTGGGGCCGTTTTGCCAGCGTTATCCGGGGATTGATGTGTCGCTCCAGGTGACAAATCACGAAATTATTCTGGAACGGTTCTCGCAAAATATGGACGATCTCTATATTATCAGTCAATTGCCAGACAATTCCGATGCGATCGTACACTCGTTTTTGGAAAATCCTTTAGTGGTGCTAGCACCAAGCAATCATCCGCTGGCTTTCCAGAAGAATATTCCTCTAGAAAGGCTGACTGGCGAACCTTTTATCATGCGCGAACCTGGGTCTGGGACTCGCCAAGCAGTACAAAAATTATTTGAGATACACGGAATCAGTGTAAAAGTCAAGTTAGAATTGGGCAGTAATGAAGCGATTAAACAAGCGATCGCAGGTGGTTTGGGGATATCGGTTTTATCTCGTCATACAATGGCTTTGGAAGGAACAACCAGCCATCTTACTATTTTAGATGTGGAAAATTTTCCGATCGAACGGTATTGGTATGTGGCTCACCCATCCGGCAAACAATTGTCTGTTGTAGCCCGTACATTTTTCGACTATCTGCTCAATGAAGGAAAGCAGGTTTTAGAGGAAACATCTGCTCAAAGTATTATGGGACTAGGGGCTAGGGGCTAAAAAAGTCAAAAGTCAAAAGTCAAAAGTCAAAAGAAACAAATGATATCGTTTCCGGTTGTTTTTGAATCATGATGGCCGCAGAGGGGGGTTCTTTCGTGTCAAATATGCTGCTTTGGACACGGCATATTTATAGCTAGGGACTAGGGGCTAGGGGCTAGGAGCTAAAAAAGTCAAAAGTCAAAAGTCAAAAGTCAAAAGAAACAAATGATATCGTTTCCGGTTGTTTTTGAATCATGATGGCC
>NZ_JAIQZN010000045.1:0-49202 GCF_023333585.1 Argonema antarcticum A004/B2 | reverse complement strand
GGGGGGTTCTTTCGTGTCAAATATGCTGCTTTGGACACGGCATATTTATAGCTAGGGACTAGGGGCTAGGGGCTAGGGGCTAGGGAAGAGGGAAAAGCTTGACGAAGTAAGGGATTATGGACTAAAGGTAACAGTTGGAGTTGGCTTAATCGCCCTGGCGGTTGCTATAAATCTTTTGTATGACCGACATATTTATGATGCCGTGCCCTACAAAATGAACAGGATCTGTAGTAGTAGCACAGCTAATTAAAATCTTGGTATGACCGACATATTGATTAGCTGTGCTACTACAAAATGAACAGGATCTGTAGTAGTAGCACAGCTAATTAAAATTTTGGTAGGACCGACATATTAATGATGCCGTGCCCTACAAAATGAACAGGAGTGAACATTAGCATAATAATAATTCGTCTAGACCCATTTAAACTAAATCTAAAATCTAAAATTACCCCCTAGCCTCTTCTTCAAACTTTGCATAAGCTTCATTGATTGCCTGCATAATATCTTTAGCATTGGCAGATCGATTGAGATCGGGATGATATTGCTTAATTAATCGACGATAAGCTAGTTTAACTTCTTGGGGAGAAGCTAACTTATCCACACCCAAAATTGAGTACCATTCTCCAGATAACGCCGGGTTAGGTGCAGATTCAGTCACCGGAACATATTGACGCCAAATCTTAAGATTCGTACCGTCACCGCCAGTAACTAGCGTCTTTCCATCAGGACTAAAAGCAATAGGATGACGCCCAGAAAGATTATGCAGCAGTTCTCCCTTACTTAAGTTCCAAAGCTTAACGCCGTCCTTCCCTGCGCTGGCTAAAATCTGTTTATCTTGGCTAAAAGCAACAGACCAAACCGCAGCTGAATGTCCGCTCAAAGTGTAGAGTAATTTGACCGTATTGAGATTCCATAATTTAATTGTCGAATCTTGACTTCCACTAGCCAGAATTTTACCTTGGTGACCGATCGCAACCGATGTTACCCAACCTGAATGTCCGGTAAGAATGCGGGGTTCTTCCCAACTGTTTAAACGCCAAAGTCTGATAGTTTTATCTGCACTAGCGCTAGCTAGAATTTGACCGTCGGGACTGATGGCAATAGACCAAACTGTGTCTGTATGTCCGCGCAATGTGCGGGTTGACACCCATCTGGGTATATTCCAAATTTTGATATTTTTGTCGGCACTTCCACTGGCAAGAGTTTCGCCATCAGGGGTAAAGGCGACGGAGAAAATGTAGCCGGAATGTGCGTGGTTAGTTCCAGACTGACTCGAAAAGCTACGCACTGCTTTTGTATCCAGATTCCAGCAAGTAATTGTCTTGTCGAAGTCGCCACTAACCAGAAGAGGTGTTCGCGGACTGAAGGCGACTGAAAAAACAGCGTTTAATAGCCCAAAAAAGGTGAAAATGCGTTTTCCGGTTTTGAGATCCCACAGACTGACTGTTCTGTCATCGCTACCGCAGGCAAGGATATTGCCTTGAGGATCGATCGCAACGGCATTCACCGATGCTGTGTGTCCTTTGAGAGTGTGTTCGCATTTCCAAGTCTGAGGAGGCTTAGTATTCATCACAATTACAAGATCTATTATTAGCTATTAATCCTTACCATCGAGTGCCCCATTTTCTTTTTCTAAGAATGCGGCTGCGGCTTCGCTGTCTAACGGTTTGGAAAACAAGTAGCCTTGTCCGCATTCGCATCCAAGCGCTTGAAGTAGTGCCAATTGCTCAATATTTTCTACACCTTCTGCTATGACATCCATGCCTAAATTATGAGCGAGGGTTATAATAACGCGAACAATTTCTAAATTTTCCGTATCCACGCTCATGCGGCTGACAAACGATCGATCGATCTTTAACGTATCGATCGGAAAACGGTGCAGATAGCTCAGAGATGAATACCCAGTGCCAAAATCATCAATACAAAGCTGAATCTTCCTTTGCTTAAGTTGCTCAAGCAGACCGATCGCAGATTCGGTATTGCTCATAATTGTGCTTTCCGTAATCTCCAGCTTCAAAGTATTTGGTGCAATCCAAACTTCTTGCAGAATTGCGTCAATTTGGAAAATTAAGTTGGCTTCTCCTAGCTGAATAGGCGACAGATTCACGCTGATAGTCAAATTACGCCCAAATTGCCGTTGCCAGATCCGCAACTGCTGACAGGCTGTCCGCAATACCCACTGACCGATCGGTACAATCAATCTGGTTTCTTCTGCAACTGGGACAAACTCAAGTGGGGAAACTAAACCCCGCGTGGGGTGAAACCAGCGCAACAACGCCTCAAAACCAATAATTTCGCAAGTTTGCAGGGACACAATTGGCTGGTATTGCAGCTCGAACTCCTGACGCTCGATCGCTCGGCGCAAATCTGTGTCCAACTGCAAGCGATATAGGGCGTGTGCGTGCCATTCTGGCTCAAATATTACTGGGCCTCCACGTCCTTTAGCTTGGGACATTGCGGTATCGGCTGCACGCAAAAAGTCTTCTGGGCGTTCGTAATCAGGGGAACCAAATAGGTTTGCGCCGATGGCAATACCGATGCTGCTAGTGGAGAATATTTCGTGTCCGTCAAGATCGAAAGGCAATGTTAGCTGTTCATAAATGCGATCGGCGATATCCTTCGCAACGCTGACATCGGAGATATTATCCAGCAGAATTGCGAACTCGTCTCTGCCAAGATAAGCAACCCGATCTTTTGAACGCAGACACTGCTCGATCTGCCGAGCCGTAGCAATCAGCAGTTGATCGGCAATTAGATGCCCCAGGCTAGATTTAACTATCTCGAAGCGGTCTAAATTTAGCAAAAGTACGGCAAAGTTGCGTATGGGGGATTGGGCATTGGGCATTGGACATTGGGGAATTCTTCCCTGTTCCCCTGCTTCCTGTTGCGATCGCGCTAGAACTTGTCCCAAATGTTCCAAAAACCAAGCCCGGTTTGGCAATCCCGTCAGCGCATCGTAAAACGCATATCTGATCCGTTCTTCCTGCGATCGTCTGCGTTCGGTGATATCTTGCACCATTAAAAGATGCCCGAAGACTGTACCATCAACTTCCTTGAGCGGAGTATTGCGCCATTCGCAAAGGATTGTATTTCCCTTTTTTGTGATGTTTTCGTTGACGCTATGGGCGGTCATATCTCCCTGCTTAAGACGCTGCAAGATCGCATCCATATCAGATTTAGCTGATTCGGGAATAATTATTGATAGTTTTTTACCCAGTACTTCTGACTTCGTGAAGCCAAATATTGTTTCAGCAGCAGGATTCCAATCTAAAAAGTTAAATTCTTTATCGGTGAGAATGAATCCTATAGGCATCCGCTCAATTTGCAATTTTCGGAGTTTTTGTAATTTTTCGGTTTGTTCGTATAGTTGGGAATTAACAATTGCCATTGCACAGCGTTCCGCAGTAATTTGTAAGAGGTGAATCTCGCGCTCGCTATAAGGATGGGTGTTGAACCAACCGATCTGAATAACGCCAATACAATTGTCATTGCGCTTCAGCGGTACGCCCAGCATCGTGCGAATATCCACCTGAAGGATGAATTGTAAAGTAGTTGGATGCAATGTTTCTGCACTGGGTTTATTCAGGGGATCTTCAATGTAGAGCGGCTGCACGGTTGCTGCGATCGAGCCAGCAAAACCTTGACCGATAGGCATTACATAGCTTGAGATAACTTCTTCGCTGATTCCGATCCCAGCACAGTAGCTTAAAACACTATTGTCTTCAAGTAAAATTATCGCTATATCTGCTGCCAATACTTGTACAATTTGTTTGAGCAGCATATTCAAAAGTTGATCTAAATTCAAAGAACTGGGCGCATTAGCGGTGATTTCCGTAAGGGCAGCCAAATCTTGAGTATCTCGTTTGAGTTGTTCGAGCAAATAAAAACGTTCTGCCTCTGCCTGCTTGTAATCGGTGATATCTCTAGCGATACTAATCAAACCTAGAGAGTTGCCTTGGGAGTCGCGATAGACGCTTTTGCTAATTATAAATATTCGTTTAATGTCGTTTATTGTAGCAACTTGCTCGTAAGTTTCAGTTTCAAATGTAGCTATAACTCTGCGATCGCTCTCCCTAATTTTTCGTGCTATTTCAGATGAAAATAATTCCCAGTCATGCTTACCGATTATTTGAGCGGCAGACTTACCCAGGAAGTTAGCACCCGCTGCATTAACCATCAAATACTGCCCTTGAAGATTCTTGACAAAAACCGCATCTGTCATTCCTTCGATAACGGCGTGTAATATGCTATCGCTTGACTCTGGGAAATTTTCTTCAGTTTCGCTAGAGACTTTGGTGATGTCTTGCACCGTGCCTTGATAATAAAGAAGTGCGCCCAAATTATCTCGAACAGCGCGGATGTTTTCCACTGTCCAGATGATACTGCCATCTTTGCGGTAAACCTCAAACTCCACTCCCGACAAAGTGTCAATTTTTGGCAGTGTTTCCGCAATATGGGTACGCTTTCTGGGGTCAACATCCAGCTTTTGCCAGCTGAGATTGGCGATCAGTTCATCTACTGTGGAGTAGCCATAAATGCTTGCTAATGCAGGATTTGCATTAATATAATGTCCATCCTGTTGTACCTGATAAATGCCTTCGACAGCGTTATCAAAAATGCTGCTATATTGCTGTTTGGCTTGGTGGATTTGGCGTTGATTGCGTTTGTTCAGTTTATGCAGCAGCCAGCTGGTAATGAGTACAAAAAACCAACCTTTGATAGTCTGTAAATGAGTTAACAAGGTTTCGTCATTTGTCAAAAGCTTGAGCATCTGGTCAGAACATAAAATCCAGAGGCTGCTTAATAAGGCATAAAAGAATATAAATATATTACTTGTCAGTTGCTGTGCCAACAAAGCTTTGCCTTTCATTGAATTTGCCCCTGTGGAGATTTCGTTCTCTTGTGACTCGGTAGTATCTGTAGGGGGGAAGCACTTTCGCCCTTGATATTTGGGTACGATCGCTAGCCGAAGCACTTTGCTATAGTACTCAGGAAACGCAGGCTTTCTTTTCCCCCTTGTGTCTCGTGCTGCAATAACACAGATGGGCGGCGCAATGCTGCTAAACCGATCGCCTTTAATATTTTGTAGCATTTACGCAAAAACCCGGTTTTTTAAGGTAATTGCCTCATTTCAGCTTGAGGGTGAGAACGAGAAACCGGGTTTGGAGGGTGATAGTGCGTAAATTCTGATTTTGGATACCCTGCAAAAGCGATCGCGCCACCGCCTATGGTTGGACCGAAATCGCTAAAAACCTTTAAAGCTTTCATCAAGCTAGCGTAAAATCTTCGCTTTTCAGGGTGTTATCTCTTCTCTTAATGCTAAAACAGAGTTTAGTACTGGTAAGCACGGAGGCGGCAAAAAGCCTAGCTGGCGGTTATCTGCACAGGTTTCCCGAACAGCATCCCCGATCCCAGTTAACAGACTGTCCTTTTTATACAAGCTTTCAGCCTTGGGGTGCTAAATTTTTGACTGAAAGCACGGCCTAGTTCTGAGGGTGCTTGGGCAACGGTTGCGATCTAACTGCACTGCAAGTCCTTGTCACCATAGCTTTATACATTTTCATACCTCAGAGGCGATCGCAATGCTTGAGCTAACATATAGCGAACCAACTCAATCTCAAAAGCAAACTCTTCTCAAATCTCCCGGCGAAAATGTTGAGCAACGGCTAGAAGACTTGCAACGGGCCGATCGCTCTCTCTATAAAATGATGGGGATGGAAGTCTGGTCGATCGCTAAAACGATGGACGACCTGTATCCCGGTTTCTGGAATCAGTTTATGGCTAATCGTCGCATTGCAATGAAAAACTTTATCGACCAAAAACAAACCGATCGCCCACAAAACGAGGAGCATCCTTTCATTTAAAAGTGGTATAATACACCTCGGCATTGCGAGGGGCATTTGTGACCAACTTTCAGGCATTCAAACAACCCATCCCCGAAATTAGTGTGGATGATTTGGCCAATCGTCTAGCGGTTGGTAAGGAAGATCTACAGCTGGTGGATGTTCGCGAACCGCAAGAACTTGCGCTAGCCAGCTTGTCGGGTTTCGAGAATCTACCCTTGAGTGAATTTGCCGAGCGGTCTGGCGAGATCCAAACCAGGTTCGATCCCCACGCAGAAACGATCGTGATGTGCCACCACGGTATTCGTTCCGCCCAAATGTGTCAGTGGTTGATAGCACAAGGGTTCACCAATGTCAAAAATGTTACAGGTGGCATTGATGCCTACTCGATCGTAGTTGACCCTACAATTCCCCGCTATTAATAAACGGAATTTTAGATTAAAGAATTGAAAATCTTCAATTCAAAAGTAAAGTTCTCAAATCTAAAATCAAAAATTTAAAATTCCCTTATCTCTCAATTCAAAAGTAAAGTTTTTAAATCTAAAATCAAAAATTTAAAATTCCCCTATTACCAGTGGGTGAAGTGGCCGCGTTCTTTGCTATCCTGTACATACAACTGACTCAGGAGCCGCACTTAGCCCCAAAGCACTGGTTGTTTTTGTTACAACTATCGTCAGAAAGATCTGGTATAGGTGGATTCTCTATCTGAATCCCGGCAATTTTTTTTAAACTCGATTCGATTCAATTCGTCTTTCGCTCAAAACGTCTATGCAAATCCATCTTACCGATCGCCAGCAGCATATCCTTTGGGCAACGGTTCGTCACTATATTGCCACGGCAGAACCAGTGGGCTCGAAAGCCTTGGTAGAAGAGTACAGGCTCAGCGTCAGCCCAGCCACGATTCGCAATGCAATGGGCGTCTTAGAAAAAGCTGGATTGCTGTATCAACCTCATACTTCCGCCGGACGGGTTCCCTCAGACTCTGGCTACCGAATTTATGTTGACCAACTGATCGCGCCAGACGAAACCCTGGCACGTCAGGTAGAACAACTACTTGAAGACAGGCTGAAAAAGGAGGATTGGAGCTTTGAGGCACTCCTACAGGGTGCGGCGCAAATTCTCGCTACTGTGAGCGGGTACATTACCCTGATCACGATGCCCCAAACTCGTAACACCCAACTGCGACATCTGCAATTGGTGCAAATCGATCCGGGACAGGTGATGTTAATTGTGGTGACAGATGGGTATGAAACGCAGTCGGTTTTGATGGATTTACCCCCACCAATTGACGCCTCCGAACCGGATGCAGAAATTATAGAGCGAGAGTTGCAAATTTTATCTAACTTTTTGAATAGCGAGCTGCGGGGCCGATCGCTCTTGGAATTGGCAGCACTAAACTGGAGTCAGCTGGGTCAGGAATTTCAACAATATGCTGAATTCCTGAAAAATTTACTTGCTCTTATGACCCGTCGCAGTCAACCGCAGGCTTCCACACAAATACTGATTCGCGGCGTCGCCGAGATGTTGCGTCAGCCAGAATTTACCGAGTTGCAGCAAATTAAGACCCTGATTCACCTGCTAGAAGAAGAACAGGATCTGCTGTGGCCGTTAATTTTTAAATCACCAGAAGTGCAAGTAATAGGCGGGATACCTCTGCCACAAGGTAAACGGGCGACAGTGCGAATTGGTTCGGAAAATACTTTGGAACCTATACGCGCCTGTACGCTGATTTCTGCAACTTATCGGCAGGGTACAGTGCCGGTGGGAAGTGTAGGCGTTTTGGGGCCAACGCGGATGGTGTATGAAAATGCGATCGCCCTCGTTGAAGCCGCCGCCGATTATCTCTCCGAAGCCTTGAGTTAACAATTCCCGATTCGCCTGGGCCTAGAAGTTACAACTATGAGCAGAAAAATTGCATTTTGGTTGCTGTGGATTGGTTTGGCCAGCTACGCCTCTCTACTCGCTCCCCCTACCCAACCAGACACATGGACTTTGATTAAAAATCTCTCTCTAGGCAAATTAGAAGGAATTAATCCCATAATTGTGTCCCTATTCTATATCATGGGTGTTTGGCCGGTCATATACAGTTGCCTGCTGTTCATCGACGGCAAAGAACAGAAGATACCAGCATGGCCTTTTGCGGCAGGGTCTTTTGCAATAGGCGCATTTGCCTTATTGCCCTATCTAGCTTTGCGCGAACCAAATCAAGAATTTACCGGGCAAAAAAATATCTTTCTAAAGATATTAGATTCCCGCTTTACAGGTCTTTTAATTGGTTTGGCTACTGTCGGTTTAGTCGCCTACGGCTTAGTAGCTGGAGATTGGGGAGACTTTATTCAACAGTGGCAAACCAGTAACTTTATTCATGTTATGAGCCTGGATTTTTGTACGCTTTGTCTATTGTTCCCCGCACTCCTGGGAGACGATATGGCGCGTCGAGGCGTCAAAAATAGGCAAATTTTCTGGGCTGTGTCCCTAATTCCTCTGTTTGGCCCAGTGTTATATCTTTGCTTGCGTCCTCAGCTGCCAGAATCCAGTGTAAAGCTGGCTTAATAAGCTGTTACCGCCACCGGACGATAACTTTACCAAAGATAGACGTAATTTACTGCGTTTGTAATTTTAATGTTAGTGGGTAAAATAGTGTCAAGTCATTGGTTAGATTATGAACAGAAAAGTAACATTGTTTTTGATATGGGTGCTATTTGTAAGCTATACTGTGTGGCTGGCTCCTCTCGATCGACCAGACACATTGCCTTTGGTTCAAAAGCTATTAACGCTCCAGTGGGGCAACCTTAACCCCATTATCCCCGTCCTATTCATCTTGATGGGCGTTTGGCCGATGATTTATGCTTGCCTGATGTTCTTTGATGGCAAAATGCAAAAGTTTATGGCATGGCCTTATTTTATCGGGTCAAACGGAACCGGAGTAATTTGTCTTTTACCTTATTTATTCCTGCGCGATCGCAATCAAGAATTCACCGGGCAAAAGGATTACTTGCTTAGAATTCTAGATAAGCGATCGACAGGCATTGCTCTCCTTTTAAGTACGATCGCCTTATTTGCCTACGGGTTAATTGCTGGAGATTGGGCAGATTACTTTCAACAGTTCCAAACCACGCCCTTTGTTCAGCTTATAAGTATTGATTTTTGCTTGATGTGTCTGGTATTTCCATTGACATCATTATTTGACGATGACATGGCGCGTCGGGGTATTAAAGATTCGCAAATGTTTTGGGTACTGGCGTTAGTTCCTTTGTTTGGGCCGCTGGTGTATCTTTGCCTACGTCCGCCTATTCCAGCCATCACTCTAGAAACAGTCGAGAAGCTACAAATGCTGTCTCTAACCAGCGCAGAATTATGAGGGAGTAGGGTGGGCAATGCCCACCCTACCGCTGAAAACTATGAATTGATTCGCAATGTTACGCGAACTGTGCCTGTAGCAGATTGGGGAGGTAGCCAAGTGACGATCGATCGCTTAATCATCTCGATTATCTGCGCCTCCTTCAAACTTGAAGCTTCCTCATCCAACATAATTCGCCCCACGCGACCTTTGCCTACGGTAAACTCAAACACAATTTCGCCACTGAAACCAGAAGGCAAATTCACCAGTTCCAGATGTTTCGCGATCGCATTAATAGCTGCTTCATCCAATCCCGTCACACTGATAACTTGCAACTGGGAGTCAATTACTTCGTAATCGGCGATGATAATATCATCATCAAAATCTAAGTCGCCATCTTGGACTTCAGCAAAGTTGGTATCTACAGGCAAATATTCATCTAGAACTTCTGGCGATCGGGCCGACAGTTTTCGATCGAATTGGTATTCGATCAACCCTTCTACCTGCACTATATCCGTATCTGGGACTTGAGAACCGAGTTCGCCAAGCTGAGAAGCAGCTTGGTAAGCCTGAAAATCTGTCAGATTCTGGCGATCGATATTATCACGCCACTCTTGATCGGCTACCGCATTAATTTCAGCTGACTTCACCATCTTTTCAACTTCATTTTGCGGCAAAGTTGTAGCACCACTGATGCTGATAAATTGGTTTTTACCAGTCGCCAAGTCCTGTGCTGTCACCGTGAGAATACCGTTGACATCAATATCGAAAGTCACTTCAATTTGAGGAACTCCACGAGGCGCACGTGGAATTCCATCTAGGCGCAATTTCCCCAATAACTTATTATCATTAGCCATTTCACGTTCACCTAGCAGTACGTGAATTTCCACTCCTGTCTGATTATCCGCAGTAGTTGAAAAAACTCGTGACTTTTTAGTGGGAATAGTGGTATTGCGCGGGATAATTTTGGTCATCGCGCCGCCCAAAGTTTCCACACCCAAAGACAGAGGAGTTACGTCTAGCAGCAAGATGTCTTTCATTACCTCAGTTGAGTAGCTAGGGGAAAAGCTCATCCTTTCCAATTGTAAAAATTCATCATTCTCTTCTTCTTCTGGAGAACTACTGAACCATCCTAATCTTGCTTTTGCTTGCGATCGCGTAACTTGACGCGGGGCGGAAGCAACAACTTGTCCGAAAATACCCCGATAGCTAACGCCTTCTGGCATCTCAACTGGCACTTGCACGGATACTGATTTCCCTTCTGGATCGACCCGCACGTCATCGCTAACAGCAACAAAAGCCGTGTATTGCGACAAAAGCTGATAAGTCAAAGCTGTCTCTGTAACCGCCTCTACCCCGCTGGTGGTTTCCACACCAAACATTTGATTCATCAAATCTTTAATTTTGGCACGTCCCCAAAGTTGGGCAATAGCCGGATTCCCACTTGACTCAAAATTGAGTTCAAAGGTCTTTTCATAACGTTTGCCACCAGCAGCAACACCTGTGATGTGCAGTTTTCCAGCGGTGCGATCGCGTTTCCGTCCAAACAAAACTAGCGGCTGTTCCGCAAACAAATCTGGCGCTGTAGATGGGTATATTTCTTGTGATTTCATACCACCTTGCCAGCTTATTTCAATATTCGTCAGTACCGGATTATTGATTTGTCGGAAAAACTTTTCGGCGACTTCCTGACTAGGTTCATCCTGACGAATAACTTGAGAAGTTCCTCGTCCAATCTCTGCAATGCGATCGAGCAAAAACCGATTTACAGAACTACCAACACCAAAACTATAAAGGCGATTTCCCGGTTTCAATTCCCGCTGCACTTCCGCCAGAATTTCATTGTCATTACCGATGTAGCCATCAGTTAACAGCACAATACTCCGCAATCTTCCTGCCGGTGCTGCTGGGTAATTCAGCACCGCACGAATGCCATTAAGTAAATAAGTGCCCCCATTAGCTTGCAACTGATTGATATAGTCGATCGCTTTGGCACGATTTTGCGGTGTATTTGGCAAAGGTGCTGCTGATAGCTGAGTTGTAATATCGGAAAAATCGATAATTGTGAATGTGTCGTCAGGATTTAACCCATTGATAAATCGCCGCATTAATTCCTGAGATTTCCGCAGCGGATCGCCATCTTGGGAACCGGAGGTATCCATCAGGAATACCACATCTTTTGGCACTATTTCATTTGTGCGATATTCTAATGCTGGGATGAGATAAATAGCGAAATGTCCGCCTCGTTCATCGGATTGAGTTAGCACAGTTGCTTGGGTGTTGTCGCCAGCAACTTGATAGCGGAGAATCAAATCTTTGTTGGGAATTGTGTCTTCGCCACCCAGTTTCACTCGCACGATTTGACCCCCCTCAGTCCCCCCGCCACGGGGGGAAGGAAGGTCAGAATTTTTGTTGATGTGTTCGATGCGAATTTGGTGAGAAGTCGATCGCACATTTTGGATGGGAATACCCGCGTCAATTTCGACCGTAACGCCAATATCATGCCCAGAACGAGTTCCCGGCGGTAGCACTGGCGCATTGAGCCGCGAAGCATCTGGAACCTCGTCGGTATCGCTGTTTAATGTCATCGGTGCTGTAGCTGTACCACCGCCAGAGGTGTTAATAGCGATCGGCGTACCGGGAATAAATCGCGGCCCAACTACCATTGGAAAGACAAATTCGTAGTCACCGCCCTCAAATTTTAAGCTATCGGTGTAACGAATGGTGACATCAATTTCTTCACCAGGCTTGATGTTAGCAAGAGATTGGGTAAAGATATTATCCCGTTCTTGTTCTAATAATCCAGCGGTGCGTCCTTGGCGTTTGGCTTCTTCGTAGATTTGTTTCGCTTCTTCGCGTTTTTTGATGTTACCTTTGATGATGCGCGAGCCTATCTTAATCTCCATATCATCCACCGCCGCCTCATCCGGCAATGGAAAAATATAGACAGCTTCCAAAGGTTCTGTAAACGGATTTTCAAAAGTTTGTGTCACTTCCACCCGCGACAGATTACCAGCAATTTTTGCCTGAACTTCCGTATGTTTTAGGGGAAATACAAGTTGTTGTCCTTCGGGAGATTGGACATACAAACCCCCGCCCGGATTGTTCGAGGGATTTACTGTAGTCTTGGTCATAAGCGGGTACCTCCGAGACTATAAATATGTCTTAATACCAATTTCAAAAATATTTACCACCGCCCCTATACCTTCTTCTCTCAAAGCCCCTCTTTTTAAGGCGGGTTTGGGGGGATCTCTTCATTGCTTGAAATCGGTAGAAACTCGCCCTGTCCAAAAAGAGGCAGTCTTGGCGATCGATCGCATACTAGCCGAGCAGAACCGATTATTACAAGCACAGAGAAGTAGTATTTACCGTAAAGGTTTACAGCGGTTGCCAACAAGTACGTTGTTACGCTTTAGCGCTTAAAGAGCGCTAAAGCACAACAACGTACTTGTTGATACCAGCCTTAACGATCTAACTAGCAACTTAAGTTAGATCGTTGAGCCTCATCTAATCGTAACTCGCAAATTGTAAGTTGCGTTTCCTCGCGTACCACCGACGACAATCCGATAGTCTCCCCTCGCAGGCAATCTGCCAGTAAAGCTGGTGGCTTCTTGCTTGAGAGTTCGTCCATTTGGCGCGATGATGTCAAAAACAGCATTTTGTTCGAGGGACGTGATGCGGACTGTCATTGTCTGGCGTGCGCGAGCGTTAACCAGATAAGTATCTCTGGTGCCTCTTACTACAGCATCTCGTACAGTAGCTGAGTTTGTTCCTCGCGCAAACTGAATGCGCCGCGTGCGACTCTGTTGAGCGATTAAGAATTGTGGGTTAGCTGTTGCCCTATTCCTGACAGTGGGTGTCTCGTTTGTGGCTATAGCATTTAAGTTGGGTGTCAAGAATAAAGACGCACTAACACCAACTAATGCTAGCTGGAATACCTGTTTGTAATTCGATTTCTGTGGCATTAAAAGTCTCCTAATATAATTCGGTCGATCCTAGATACACTACCTGAAAACAAGCTTCCGGGTTAAAGTCAAAATTTGATGAATTGGATGCTATCCTTCATATTCACTGTCAATCTCAACATCGAGAGTTTCTTCATCCACCCGTATATACAGAACATTAGGACGACAGCAAACTTGACAATCTTCAATATAAGATTGCTGTCCACCCGCACTCAGGTCAACAAAGATGAAATTCGGTTCGCCACAGTAGGCACAACTATACTCAGATGTTGTTTCCATTTAGTTGAATGTTTGGCTACTAATTTTAAATTTGTTGTTCGCATTCCCGTTTTGTCACCTCATGGCGATAGCTAAACATATCCTTTAATCTAGCATTTACCCACCAACTCAAAAGAAGTTCGGCGATCGGCCCTCCAGGTAACTTATAAGCGATCGCATCTGTCAACCTAGTTTTACCATTCTCTTGGACGAACTCATGTCGATGCACCCAAGATTCCATTGGCCCAGCAATTTGTCGATCGCTAAATAGTCTATATCTCTCGCACTCAGTATGACGCGCCACCCACCGCACCGGCAATGGCCCCAGGAAAATGCGAAACTCGGAAATAGCACCCACCTCAAGTCCACCTTGGCGGCGAATCACTTGCACAGGTTGCCAAGGTGGCGTCAGGATTTGGAGAATATCATGTCTTTCGTGAAAGTTCCAGACGACTTCCACGGGTGCATCAATTAGAGAGGAATGTTTGAAATTTACCATGATAGAAAATAGCCTTTGCAGCTTAAAGCTACAAAGGCTACATTATCATAATTTGGGCAGTATTATCTCCACATTTTGCATCTGGATAGCAAAAATCACGAATCAATTACGCGGATTACCCTTTCAACGATGCGCCTGCCATTTGGAAGTGCGATCGTCAGCTGATTCCTGTTCATATCAAGAGTGTAAGTGTAACGACCGTTCCTGGCAACGTATACATTTCTTCTGGGAGAAGATACACGCAGAAGGATACTACCATTCCCATTCTTGGAACGACCAACGTAGTATGTGCCGTTTCCCGTGTAACAAATCCCCGCATAATAATTGCGAGTTTCCACAGAGAAACCTTCCGCTATGTCGTTTAAGCAATCGTTAGGCGCAGCTGCCAGCAGGATGGACTCGCCATACACACCTGAGTCACTAGCGGTAATTTGTCCAGCTTTCGCTGATGGGGTCAAAAATAAAAGAGCCCCTACACCCACCAGCATTATTTTCAACACCTGTTTTGGGAATACCATAATTTTACTTTCCTTTTCAGATGAAATTATTGTTTGTGCATATTAGTGTCGCACAACCAGTTTATGGGCAAGAATATATTCAATTGCCTGCTATTTACTTATTCAATTAAAAGAAGGGCTTTTCCGTAAAATCCCGGATGATAAAATACCTATTTTTAAAGTTGCGCTCGCTATTATTTCCATATTTTGGGTGAAATCATCTTGAAAAATGTGTGTGATAATTTCAGGTCTAATAGCATCGTTTATCTAAAAAATTCCTGTTCTTATTCTTATCTGTGTTCATCTGTGTTCATCTCTCTTCATCTGTGGTGAAAATTTAACCAACGATCAAAACAGACAATTTGACAACATCACAATAAATGCTAAGGATGCAAACCGACACGATATAATCCCCGCAACAAACTAAATATTAAAAAACCCGTTTTCTCTGAGAAAACGGGTTGACAATAGTGTCGCTTTTCCTTTATTATGTATCTCTACCTACTTAACCAGCGATCGCCCTCTGAAAGGGAAAACAACTGCATTATCTTCTCCATGTCGCCCTTTCTCTAAGGATTACTCGGCGATTCCGAGTCACGGTTAACTCATTACGGGTAAGGGTGTAACGAGTATCTCCATTAACCGCTACAAATCGATCTCTAGTATAGCTTTGCAGGGGGAGATTAATACTACCCGTGGTTCCATTCTTAGCAAGACCGACGTAAGTATTCGGGAGATCTCCTCCACAAATATACACCAGAAAGTTTTTTGTTTCAGCAGTGACGTACAAACTACCACCGCTGTTTTCTGGACAAGCATCTGCTTGAGCTAGGATGGTGTTAGAAGTTGATAAAGTTGCCGTTGCTGGTGTGTTATCCTGGAAAGGATTAACAGTAACAGCTTTTGCTAAAGGTGCTAAGCACAAAGACGTAGCGACTGCGATCGCAAACAGCTTTAATCCTTGTTGATAATCTAGTTTAGCCTTGCTCGATTTCACGGGTTAATTCACTCCTGAATATTGGTATGTAGCTTTATTGAATATAATACCTCTTACTTAAGCTCGGTTCACCCATTTAAGGTATTTTCACAAAAAATCTTCAGTTAAAATGAGCAGTAGCCGTGGCTAAATGCTTTGCCAGCGTTGCCTGGGGAAGTGGCCCTTGCAAGTGACTCCAAGGTAATACTTGGTCTGTTGACCAGTCAGCATGAACGTAGTAACCTAACTCTGGTAGTTTTCCCCGCAATTCCTTAAAAGCACGGCGGTAACTACCTAGAGAATCGCCATACTGCCTAGTTAATTCTAACAGATGGGATAGGCGGCGATCGCCCCTCGATAGCAACGCTTGAATTACCGAATCCTTATAACTTTCCGGTCGAAACTCCATACCCTGCGACCTCAATTGCTTCTCCAAAAATTTCAACCGCTTTTCTGCTTCGAGATTCACCCCAAACCATTGAAAAGGCGTGTGCGCTTTCGGCACAAATGTACTGCATCCCAGAGTCAAACGCAAACCAGATGCAGCTTTTTTGATATCCAGCATCATCGCCACAGTTGCATCTAAATCCCCCGCTTCCTCACCGGGAATCCCAACCATACCGTAAAGTTTTATCCCCTTTAATCCACCAGCTTTCGCATTCACCACAGCTTGGATAATTTCATCATTTTGCAGCTTTTTATTAACAATTTGTCGCAACCGTTCCGAACCGCTTTCTACAGCAATTGTGATCGAACGAGTATCGCGTTTGGCCAGAGTTTCTGCCAACTTTTGAGTTACGGTATTTGTCCGTACAGAAGCGATACTCAGACGAACACTATCATATTTCTCTTGACTTATATAATCCAGCAAATCTTCAAATTCTGGATGTTGAGTCACAGAAGCACCCAGCAATCCCAATCTGTCTGTGATTGCCAAACCTTTTTCAATCGCAGGAATCAAAGAATCTGTCAAACTTGCAGTGCGAAAAGGCAACGTTAGATAACTTGCCAAACAGAACCGGCACATCTCTGGACAACTGCGTACCACTTCCACCATATAGATATTTTCCCACGCCGATTTCTCTGTTACAACAGTTGAAGCAGATAGAACATTGCCGCGATAAGTCTGCTTTTCTACAGTGTGGGGAATTTCTACATCTATTGGTTGAATTGATTTGATATCGCCAGTGATATCCTGATAAGTCACTTCATACAAACTGGGCACATAAACGCCTGGAACTTGTGCCAACTTTCTCAGTTGAATTTGCCTATCTGCATTTCGGACTTCTTTGTATACCTCAATAAAATTGCCCAGTAAGTTTTCGCCATCGCCTAGCAAAATAATGTCGAAAAAGTCGGCGAAAGGTTCTGGGTTGGCAGTTAGCACTGGGCCACCACCAAATATGAGCGGATCGTCGTTGTCACGAGTAGCCGAACGCAAGGGAATTTCTAGAAATTCCAGCAGGTTAAGGATATTTACGTAATCCAGTTCCCAAGACATGGAAAATCCCACTAATTCAGGCTTTCTCGGTAGCGATTCGTGGGTATCGGTGAATAAACGGCTTACGTCAATATCTGGACGCATTGCCAAAGTTCCCCATACGATTTGATAGCCGAGACTGGTGATACCAACGCTGTACTCGTTCGGGAAAGCAAAGATGGTGGGTATGGCGTCGCTGTTGGGCGTCGCTGGCGTAAACAGGAGGCGTTCGTCAGAAAATAGATCTTGAGTCACAGGCAAATTAGTAGGCCAAATTTCGATAGCTATCTACTTTTATATTTTAAGCTTTTCATCTAAGTTTTGCACTTCTGTGACTTTGATTATTAGTATCAAACTCATCCTTTTGATGGTTTATATTATACCGAAAATGCGCTCGATTTATTATTTACAGACAGCGAGGGCACAGATCCCAAAATCTACCTAATTATATGCGTTTTCCTGACCATTTTACTCTGTGGTTGTATTTATCAGTAAACGGATCTCTGGAGTATTCAGCATGAACGCTACTTTTGCTGCAAACAATCCCAAAATTAAGACGCTTGTATTCATCGACGACCGGGTGGATGACTACCAATTTTTAGCAAGCGGAGTCAAAGAAGGTGTGCTGGTAAGCATTCTCGATCGCGATCGCGATGGCGTTGAGCAGATTTCCGCCAAAATACAGAAATTTACTGATGGAGGCAGTTTAATTGATGCAGTTCATATTGTATCGCACGGTAGTCCCGGCACCGTAGAACTAGGAAATACTTTTCTTAGCTTTGATACTTTAGAACGATACAAAAATGACTTGCAGCAGTGGCATAAATCCCTGAAAAAAACAAGCTGGGTTTTTCTTTTATGGTTGCCATGTTGCTGCCGGAAAAGGATCTGCTTTTCTGCGAGACTTAAGCCAATTAATTCAAGTAAATATTGCTGCATCGGTTGACTTGACAGGTAGTCCTGCTAAAGGCGGCAATTGGGATTTAAAATTTACCGTAGGTCAAATACAAGCATCGTCAATTCCATTTGAATTAGAGACTATTGCGTCTTACGGCGGGGTGTTAGCTATTCGCACAGTCGCGAATAATGCTGACAGTGGAGTGGGCTCTTTAAGGCAAGCGATCGCTGATGCAGCAGCAGGGGATACAATCCTATTTGCTTCTAGCCTTGCCAATCAGACAATTACCCTTACAAGCGGTCAATTAACCATCAATAAAAATCTGATTGTTGATGGTGCTAATGCCTCTAATTTAACTATAAGTGGAAATAACGCCAGTCGTGTTTTTGAGTTGCAGAGAGATGCCAGTTTTCTGCCTACAAATGTTACTTTTCGTAATTTAATCATCGCCAATGGAAAAACCACTGGTACAGGCGAAGCTGCTGCTGGAGCGGGAATTTTGGGTGCAGCACGCAGTACCTTAACAGTAGAAAATTGTCAATTGAATAATAATGTCTCCAGCTATGGAGGTGCAGGTATTTTTGGTGCTTTTGACAGTACCACTACTGCGATCAACAGTAAGTTTGATGGCAACGATGGTACAGGGGGTAATGAAGAACGTGGCGGCGGTGCGATCGCAGTTAAAAGCGACAGCACTCTTAGCGTGAAAAATAGCGTATTTACTAACAACAAAGGAATCAACGGTGGAGCAATTAATGCCGTACACGCCAAGGTCGCCGTAGAAAATTCGACCTTCATCAACAACGACGCCACAGCAACAAATTCAAATACGAATATCTTCGGTAATGGTGGTGCAATTTTAGTCGATGGTGCTACTGACACTAACGACCCGACCTCTGGCACTTTTTTAATTCGCAATAGTCGCTTTGAAGGCAATCGGGCACTTTTTGGTGGAGGGGTGGAATTTAGTTCTTCTTTTGCAGACGATCGCGTAATTGTTGAAAATAGTTCGTTTATCAATAATTCTGCCATTAAAACCCCTGCGGGATTTGGACGAGGAGGCGGTCTCAGAATCGATAACGGGGATATTACAATTACCAACACTACCTTTGCTAACAATTTAGCAGAAGATCAAGGCGGTGGTTTGTGGGACGACGGTAGAAACCCAACTATTATAACTAACAGCACATTCTCCGGTAATAAAGCTGATTTTGGGACAGGAAATGGTTTGGGCGGAGCTATATTCTTTGCCAATGCTGTTGCCTCTACTACTAACATCACCAACACAACTATTGCCAACAATTACGCTAGCGATAAAGGGGGCGCTATATTTAGTGGCGATCGGCAGGCTATCACCCTCAAAAATACAATTTTTGCCGATAACGCGGCGGGAATCCCTGGCGATATTGGACAGCATACCAATCGCGAATTAATTGATGGTGGAAACAACATCCAATGGCCTGTAAAAGTAAATAATCCTCAAGATGTAAATGTAACGGCAAATGTTGCGATCGCCGATCCTCTACTTGGCCCATTGCAAGATAACGGCGGTGGCATCCTTACCCATGCTTTATTACCAGGAAGTCCGGCCATAAATGCTGGCGGAACAGTCGCCGGTTTGACGACGGATCAGCGCGGCGTGTCGCGTTCGGACGGACTGGTAGATATCGGTTCCTTTGAGTTGGCAACTACCGTACCGCCTTCTATCTTTACTCCCAACGCCGATTTGGTGACGCTGACTGGTGGAAATGACTCTGGAGATGCCTTAGCAGGTGATGATACAGTCTTCCTTTTAGAAGGAAATGACACACTTTACGGCAATGCAGGCAATGACACAATTTTTGGAGGTGACGGCCTTGACATAATTAATGGTTCCCAAGGCAATGATGTCATTAATGGCAACACTGGTGACGATATCCTGCGAGGCGGTCAGGATAACGATCTCTTGCGTGGGGGTCAAGACAATGACCAGCTATTTGGAGATTTAGGCAACGACACCTTGTTTGGTGACGTTGGTAATGACGAAATCTTTGGAGGTGACAATATTGACATAATTAATGGCAATACTGGCGATGATGTCATCAACGGTAATGAAGGCGACGATATCTTGCGAGGCGGTCAAGATAACGATTTACTGCGAGGCGGTCAAGGTAATGACCAGCTGCTTGGGGATTTGGGCAACGATACCTTGTTAGGGGACTTAGGCAATGATACTTTGATTGGTGGTGATGGAAGCGATCGCTTTGTTCTCTTTCCCACTTTTGGCAGCGACACCATCCTCGACTTTCAAGATGGCTTAGATTTGTTGGCGTTAGACGGTGGTCTTACCTTCAACGCCCTATCTATTACCCAAGGTAGTAACGCTACTTTAATTAGTGTGGCTAGCAGCGGCGAACTTTTAGCCAGTCTAACTGGCATTCCGGCTAATTTAATCGGAATTAACGATTTTATGACCATCTAAACGGCTCTTCCGTATTTACTATGCTAAGTAAGTCCACCGAAAAAACATAATACTCAGATCCCCGACTTCTTGAAGAAGTCGGGGATCTAACGGCGATCGGCGTATAACATAAAAAGAATTAACTTGCGACACGACAGAGGCCCAAAATGCACAAAAGTGCGATCGGAGGATACCATAACGGGAAGTACCAAAGTAAGTGCTGAGTGCTGAGTACTGAGTTTTCTTTACTCAGCACTCAGCACTCGTTACTGGGCACTGACTATGCTACACAGTAAAATGTGGCTTCCTGTTTCATCCGCAGTTACCTCGTCGGTAACTTTCTGAGTGGAAAATTCGTACCGACTACCTAAATCAGCACAAAGTTAACCAAAATCCGTCTAGTCAACAACCCACCACCAAACCGGAAGCGGGTTGGTGATGGCGCAGAAATTCGGGGTGTACACCAGCTGCCTTTCGTAGCTTTGGCATCTCGATCGATAAAATAAGCAAAAAACAAAGCCATTATTAGCTTGGCCTCTGTTGTGTGAGGGTTTAACGTGACAAAGTTTATTCCAAATCTCGAAGAAATTTCCACCAAGAGCAGTGGGTTTGAAACTGACGTAGAACCCACCTCTAGCAGGGATTCCAAGACAATTGAACGGGAACCTCCCTTTGAGATCAAAACCAGAGAACAGGTGGCGACAAGAACCCAAGAGCAAGAGATAAGAGGAGAATCTTCCCCTCCGATCTTCACTGAGTCAGAAACTCCTCCTGTGCAGCATTCTTCTCCCCCCCAGAAACCTCCGGGTTTAGATCTCTCTGCCGCAGCGACGAAGCTAACGCTAGGATTCCAGCAGGTTTCCACTCAAATTGCCACCAAAATAAAGAAACCAGACCTAGAAAACTTCACCCGTAAAGTAAAGGATTCGCGGTGGCTAGATCCAAAAAATCCCTTTTATCGCAGCCGTAAATTTTTGATTGGGGCGGGTCTTGGTATCGGGGTTAGCGGTAGCGCTCTAGCACTAGGCGTGACATGGTGGAAAATAGACAGCAGCCTGCCCGACCCGGCCTATGTTCTCACCTTCGTGCGCGACGGAACCCTGACAATCAAAGCCGCAGATAACACAATTTTGCAACAAATCGGGCCAGCAACTCGCGAAAAGCTCAAACTCGAAGAAATGCCGCCCCAATTGGTGCAAGCCTTCATTGCATCAGAAGACCGTCGCTTTTACCAGCATAAAGGCGTCGATTACCAGGGCATTGGCAGAGCAATGTTCTCAAATCTGATTGCTCGCGACGTGGTGGAAGGAGGTAGCACCATCACCCAACAGCTGGCGCGGACAGTCTTCCTCACCCAAGAACGCAGCTTCTATCGCAAACTTCAAGAAGTCTTTCTGGCTCAGAAAATCGAGCAGAAGATGACCAAAGACCAAATTCTCGATCGATATATGAATTTGGTCTATCTTGGCGAAGGTGCTTATGGAGTCGCAGATGCCGCCTGGGTATACTACAGCAAACCTCTCCAAGAACTGACACTGCCTGAAATTGCCACCATCGTCGGAGTGACCCCAGCTCCCAGCGTCTACTCGCCCCTAATCAATCCTCAAACAGCCGAGCAGCGTCGCAATATCGTATTGCAGCGAATGCAAGAAGCTGGTTTTATTACCAAAGAGCAAGCCCAGACAGCCTCTTCAGCGCCATTGTCGCTCAAACCAGCCCCTCCCAAACGGCTTTCTACCGAAGCAGAATACTTTACCTCCTACATCCAGCAGGAATTAGCCAAGTACGTCTCCCCAGATGCCATAAAAGCCGGAGGTTTAACCGTTGAGACAACCCTTGAGCAGAAGTGGCAGAAGACAGCAGAACAAACAGTCCAAGATATACTGAAAACCTATGGCCCCGGTCAGCGGTTTGGGCAAGCAGCTTTAGTATCCATCGACCCCCGCAACGGCGAAGTCAAAGCGATGGTGGGGGGAACAGATTTTGAGAAAACTCAATTCAATCGCGTCACCCAAGCCCAGCGTCAGCCAGGATCTACGTTTAAGGGGTTTGTGTATGCGACTGCTGTAGCAGCTGGCTTCTCCCCCTATCGAGGCTACCTGGACGCCCCCCTAACAGTTGACGACTATACACCCAAAAACTACGGTGGCGACAACGCAGGTTGGATCTCCATGAGAGATGCACTAGCTAAGTCTATCAACGTAGTCGCCGTCAAAGTTTTACTTGATGTCGGATTTCAACCCGTCATCGACGTTGCTCACAAAATGGGCATCAAATCAGAACTCAAACCCACCTATTCTCTAGCTTTAGGAGCTTCCGAACTTAATCTCCTAGAACTGACCAACGCCTACGGTACCCTGGCTACCGGGGGTCTTTATGCAGAATCCCACGGTATTCGCCGGGTTCTCGACCAGAGAGGTAACGTTCTCTACCAAGCTAACTTTAAGCCCCAGCAAGCCATAGACTCAGATACAGCCTCCATCATGACGTGGATGCTGCGGGAAGTGGTCAACGGCGGTACTGGTCGTGCGGCGTACTTAAACGGGCGACAGGTTGCGGGTAAGACAGGCACCTCTGACCAAGCTCGCGACCTCTGGTTCATTGGCTACATTCCCCAAACGGTAACCGGAGTTTGGCTCGGTAATGACGATAATACCCCTACTTCGGGCAGCAGCGGCACAGCAGCCCTCACCTGGAACAAATTTATGGTCAAAGCGTTAGAGGGTATGCCTGTTGAGCAATTTGCCCAGCGACCGCAGAAACTGGAAGGTCGTAAAGCTGCGATCGCAGTTCAGCCTATCAAGCCGGGACGAATTTATTCCGCTAAAATTGCTAGAACAGCAAATAATGACGATCGACCTGCTAAAAGAACAAGTCGCTTACGCAGCCAAGATAGCGATGACAAACCAGTTACCCGTCGCGTCCGCAGCCAACAAGACTCAGATACTCCTCAACCACAACCCCGCAGACGTCGCTCTTACCAAACTGCACAAACAACAAGCTCTGCCAACGATACCCCATCACCGCGCCGAATTCGATCGGAAAGACCCCGGCGGCGCTATACGCCAGATACCAATTCTGCACCCGTACAGCCAGTCAGGCGGTTAAGGCGGCGCTATCCACCCGATACCAATTCTGCGCCTTCAACACAGTATCGGGCTTCTAACCGTCGTCGCACAGCGCAATACAGCGCTCCCGCAGAGCAGCCCCGTCGTCGCACAGCGCAATACAGCGCTCCCGCAGAGCAGCCCCGTCGTCGCACAGCGCAATACAGCGCTCCCGCAGAGCAGCCCCGTCGTCGCACAACGCAATACAGCGCTCCCGCAGAGCAGCCCCGTCGTCGCACACAGCAATACAGCGCTCCCGCAGAGCAGCCCCGTCGTCGTAAGGTACAGCAGTATAGGGCTCAATCAGACGCGCCTCGCCGTCGCACAATCCAGCAAAATAGCGCTCCCGCAGAGCAGCCCCGCCGTCAGCGGCGTTCCTCGACCGCTTCTTCAACCCCCGCACAGCCTCGGTCGGCGCGACGCCAGACAAGGCGTGCCTCCTCGACAACCTCGCGATCGGCCCAACGACGGGCCCCCGCTCTTGCCAGTCCCTTACCAGCTTCAGCTCCCCCTAGCATCGAACTCAACAGTCACCAGTAACTAAGGCCGCTACGCGGAAGTCACTCATTCAAAAGTCAAAAATCCTTTGAGTGTCAGGCTTTTAACTACTTCTTTCCTGGTGGGCTATTTCTGCCTCGCTGCACTCAAAGGCTAGGGGCTAGGGGAATTTTAGATTTTAGATTTTAGATTTTGGATTTAAAATCTAAAATTCAAAATCTAAAATCCAAAATCCTCCCCCTGCGACTGAGATTGGTTTCAAACCTGGGGGGGATGAATAATTTTACTGATTTTTTCTACCATGTACCATGTAAATAGTCATTTATTCAGGAGTTGCCAAATAATGATGAGCATATTGATGGAAGCTGCTGCCAACGCTGCCAATACCACTAATTTTCCCGTTTCCGTTACCGTCGTCTACGTTGTTGGTTTTATTGCTGCCGTGAGCATTGGTTCAATTGCCTGGTACAACTCCAAGCGCCCTGTCGGTTGGGAAGACAAAGCCCGTCCCAGTATTGTGCCTGAAGTTAAAAAGGATGAAACACCCGGTGTGGGCACCCCCCAAGGCTAATGGGGAGATTTTAGATTTTAGATTTTAGATTTTATTTAAATCTGCAATCTAAAATCTGAAATTACCCATTACCTATTTGGAATTCTCCACCCAGCGGCGGTAAAGTTTTTGAAGACCTCCTAGTACGCGACTCTGAACTGGCTGGGCTGAATCGTTGGCTGGGTCGAGTTGCTGTAACCTTGTCAGAAGTTTGGCTTCTTCGTTGGCGACATCCCCATCACTGTAAATTAAGGCGCTGATGGCTTCCATGAGGTTTTGGCATTCTTCAGAGGTGGGGTGCGAGCCTAAATACTCTTCCATCCACCGATAGCACTCGTTCGGTTCCACAGACCGAAATTCATACAGCAAAGGTTTAATTTCTGGATCGTCTGCAACTCCCTTTTCCTTAGCCACCCGGTGCAGATATTCCCGTTCCTCTGGCTGAATTTTGCCATCAATCCAGGCAGCTCCGATGAGAATTTTGATCAGATTTTTGACGTTGGAGTTAGCTACCATTGGCTTTTCCCTGATTTGGTTAAACAGATTATCAATCTGACTTAGCATCCTGCACTTTCCTTAGCCTCACCATAAAAAACCCGTCCATTATATGTCGGTGCGGCCATACTTTTATCCACCCATCAGGCATTGTAAAGGCTGCTGCCGGTGAACTGGGATTTGGCGGGTCAATTTGCCAATTTGGGTGAGAGTCCAAAAATGTTTGAATGACATTTTCATTCTCCTGTGGATGCAGGGTGCAGGTTGAATAAACGAGGATGCCACCGTACTTGACAAAAGTTGCACTATGTGCTAGCAATTCACTTTGAAGAGTGGAAAGTTCTAGCACCGTCTCTGGCGTTTGTCGCCAACGGGCATCAGCGTGGCGGTGCAGAGTACCTAATCCTGAGCATGGCACATCGAGTAAAACTCTGTCAGCTGTGTTGGTAAATTTAGGGAGGTTGCGGCTATCGCCAGTGCAGATTTGGATGGATTTGAGGTTGAGTCGTTGGGCGTTTTGCTGGAGTTTTTTGAGGCGGGAGGAAGTGCGATCGCATCCCCACACTTTTCCATCATCTTTCATCAATTCTGCAATATGCGTTGTCTTTCCCCCTGGTGCCGCACAAGCATCAATTATCACTTCGCCCGGTTGGGGGTCGAGTAGATGTGCTACCATTTGGGCGCTACTGTCTTGTACAATCCACCAACCCTCGTTGAAACCGGGCAGATTTTGAATTGCACCAGTATTGCCAATCAATCTTAATGCTTGCGGCAAATGAGGAACACGGTTAACTAGAATACCAGCCGATTTTAACCCAGTTTCAACTTCTTCGATCGATGTTCGCAGAGGATTTATCCGCAAGTCAATTGTCGGTGGTTGGTTCATCCATTCACATAGCTGTTCTGTTTCTGCTTCTCCCAGTTGTTCCAACCACAATTGCACAATCCAGTCTGGATAACTGTGCAAAATACCCAATTTTTCAACTGGATTTTCCGGTAACTGTAGGGGAGATGTTTCAACTTTGTGAAAATCTTGTCTTGTGGGGTGGGCATCCTGCCCGCCCCACTCTAATAATGGCAGGCGAGACGCCTGCCCCACAGTCAAACGGATATATTGTCGCAATAAACCATTAACCACACCGCTGAGTGCTGAAAATCCGTTTTCTTTAGCTAGTTGAACAGTGGTATTAACAGCAGCTGAATCGGGAATATGGTTGAGATAACGAAGTTGATATAAACCTAAATGTAAAATTGTGCGTAAATCGGGTGGTTGTTGAGAAGCTTTCTTTTTTCCTAATTGGTCGATGATAGCGTCGAGTGTTCTTTGCCTTCTCACACTACCATATAGTAATTCTGTCACCAATCGTCGATCGGCATCGTTGAGGTTAGACGATCGCGTGTTGCGATCGAGTCCCACATCCGCAAATGCCCCTCGGCGAACGTCACGGAGAGCTAGAAATGCTATTTGACGGGGGTTTGGCAGATTCATGCTGGCAACTAATGATCACCATTCCGAAAGACGCGAAGCACAATCATAACTTACTAAGAGGAATTTGGAGAAATTCGGCAACGCATTTAGCCAAACGAGAGCTGGTATTCGCATCCAGCAATTTATCGACAGTCAGGGTTATGTTTTCACCAGACACCATCAAAAGGCTAATGCTGTAAGATTTGGAGGACTTAGCTTTGCCGGGTAAGTATAACTTTCTTTTGTGTTTGATCACTATAACCATTGCAATTTCACGAACCGAACATTCGATGACGTTACTTTCCAAACCTTGTACTTTTAAGAGCAGGCGATCTAGAGGTTTATTAAAATAACAATTCACGGAACCAATCTTCTCCGCTGCCGCTAAAAATCCAAATGCGATCGAGAGAAACCCAAGAATAGGACTTAAGAGAACAACTGATAAAACAACACCACGTCCATAAACTGCTGCAACTATTCCAAAGCATAGTAAAAAAGATCCTATCCCTACACATACGCATCCAATTATCAGTGCAGCACCTGTATCGGGATCTCGTTGGAGTATCAGCCTGGTTTTTGTTTGCTCCACAATTCTCATTCCACACCTCTAACTCATGCTGCGATCAAATAAACACTGTACGGAAATCGTTCTTAAAATGCTAATTATATCCTTCAGATCGAGTCTCATGTCTCGATCTGAAGGATATAATCTGCGATCGCATTGCCGTAGCCTGCGGGTCAGAGCTTAGGGTAGTTTATTTATTGCAATTATGCTTTTGCCATCTGTCAAAGGATGGATATTTAATAATTTGAACAGCATCTAATGTAGAGAAAGAGGCGATCGTCTTTGCCATTAACATATCCTGCTTATTTAGGCCAAAACTTCTTTATTGCCTGCATATTTGCTTTAGCGCTGCCACAGCGATTAATATCGGGATGATATTGCATTGACAAGCGTCGGTAAGCACGCTTAACCTCATCAGTATGAGCGTTTCGATCCACACCTAGAACTTGCCACCATTCCCCAGACAGCAGAGTATCAGGTATTGATTCATTTATACCAAAAGATAGATGCAAAACGCGAATTGTACCGTCCTTTCCACCAGTTACTAGAGTTTGTCCATCAGGACTAAAGGCAACAGGATAACGCCCAGAAAGCGTTTGTAATATTTCGCCTGTGGCTAAATTCCAAAGAGTGACTTTATTGTTGCTGCCACAGGCGATAGTTTTGCCATCGTTACTAATAAAAACAGAAAAAATATTTGATGCGTGTCCATCTAAAGTGCTGGATAATTAACCAAGGATGATACTCAAAAATATTTTCAAGTAAAGTGTTAGGAATACTAGATAGATCTAGTGTTTCTTTGATGAGAAAAGCATCGAATTGGATCGTGTCAAGGTATAAATTGAGCAAGGAGAGACGATTACCAACAATGGAAAGAGGGGTTAGGGGCTAGGGACTAGGGCAATGACTAATCACCAATGACCAAGGAAACCCAGTTTCTGCGCTATAACCTCTAACGGTATCGTAGTAAAAGCTATCTGTGGATAACAAAAGCAATTTATGACTATCTCAGTTGACTCCCCCAAGCACAAAAAAGCCAAAGCCCTCAAACCGGGAAGCCGCCGCCCCGCCAAAGAACTATGCAGCGAATGTGGACTTTGCGATACATATTATGTCCATTATGTCAAGGAAGCCTGCGCGTTTATCAATCAGCAGATAGCCGAACTGGAAGAAGAAATCCACGGGCGCAGTCGCAATCTCGATAACCCCGATGATTGGTATTTTGGCGTCAACCAAACTATGATGGCGGCACGCAAAACCCAGCCAATCCCAGGCGCACAGTGGACGGGGATTGTCAGCAGCATTGCCATTGAAATGCTCAATCGCGGTATCGTCGAAGGTGTCGTCTGCGTCCAGAATACCAAAGAAGACCGCTTTCAACCAATGCCAATCATTGCCCGTACTCCAGAAGAAATTCTCGCCGCAAGGGTGAATAAACCAACCCTTTCGCCTAATCTTTCCGTGCTAGAACAAATCGAAGAATCTGGCATGAAAAGACTATTAGTAATTGGCGTCGGTTGTCAGATTCAAGCATTACGCGCAGTAGAAAAAAAACTAGGTTTAGAAAAGCTCTATGTTTTGGGTACTCCCTGTGTCGATAACGTCACACGCGCCGGATTGCAAAAATTCTTAGACACTACCAGTCGATCGCCTGAAACAGTAGTTTACTACGAATTCATGCAAGATTTTCAAGTTCATTTCAAACACGAAGATGGTTCGCTTGAAAAAGTCCCATTTTTTGGACTTAATACCAAAGAACTAAAAGATGTATTTGCCCCTTCCTGCATGAGTTGTTTTGATTACGTCAATAGCTTGGCAGATTTAGTCGTCGGCTACATGGGCGCACCGTTTGGCTGGCAGTGGATTCTAGTTAGAAATAATACCGGACAAGAAATGCTGGACTTAGTGAAAGACCAGTTAGAAACTCAACCCGTAATGTCTCAAGGAGATAGACGCAACGCTGTCCAGCAAAGTATTCCCGCCTACGATAAAGGAGTAACTCTTCCTATGTGGGCAGCTAAATTAATGGGCGTTGTTATTGAAAAAATCGGCCCAAAAGGATTGGAATATGCCCGTTTTTCCATTGATTCTCATTTCACTCGCAACTATTTATATGTGAAACGGCATCACCCAGAAAAATTAGAATCCCATGTGCCAGAATATGCTAAGCGAATAGTAGGGCAGTATAAATTGCCAGAATCGCCGCTACGCGGAAGTCAAAAGTCACTCATTGAAAAGTCAAAAATCCTTTGAGTGTTAGGCATTTAACTACTTCTTTCCTGGTAGGTTATTTTTGCCGCGTTGCACTCTTAGGGTAGGGGCTAGGGAAGAGTGGAGGAGTGAGAAGTTTTTCAACTCAAAACTCTTCCACTCAAAACTTTCTGATTTACTTCTCATCCAAAATCTAAAATTCCGCTGGGTGTGCGCCTGAAAAACTGTCATGACACCAAGAAAGCCCGGAGACTCTTTTAGATACCTTGGAATAGAAGATGCCAACACCTAAAATTTGAGGAGGGCTGTTGCAATGTTCTTTAATGGTATGCGGCAGTTCAAACACAGTAAATTCCTGGCTTGGATAGCTATTCTGAGTGCTACATCTGTTTTCGCGCAAACCGCGAATTTCGGTACAATTAGTCTGGCACCGGGCTTTGAGCCAGGAACTGCGATCGCCACAGGTTCTACAGGAGGATCTTTCTCGCTACCTTCTCTAGCCAATCGCGATCGCCATAATAACTTCTGTTTGGGATATAGCGGCAATCAGACTCCCGATCACATCATGACTTTGCAGCAAGACTTTGCCAAACTAAATCTACGAGTAGATAGCCGCGATACCGCAACCACTTTGGTAATCAAAGGCCCAAACGGCACCATTCGCTGCGGCAGTGCAACCCTGGAAGACACAGACTGGAAAGCTGGTAACTACAGCATCTGGGTTGGTGCCAAAAACGAAGGAGTCAGAACCGACTACACCCTCTCCGTGCGGCAATAGCCAAAACGGATTGTAGTGTTGTTCGAGACAAAAAAGGCATTCAGGGCGTTAAGATCGAAATTGGCCTGCTTTGCCAAATTTGGTGACCACTCGTGCTAAACGCCCTGCTAGCTGATTTTCGCATCATCTTCGAGCGCGACCCCGCTGCTCGCAACTGGCTAGAAGTCTTATTTTGCTACCCCGGTTTGCAAGCGCTGATGTTTCATCGCTTTGCTCACTGGCTAAACGTATTGGGTATTCCCTTTATACCCCGCTTCATATCCCACCTAGCTCGTTTTTTGACGGGTATTGAAATACACCCAGGTGCAGCGATCGGCCAAGGGGTTTTTATTGACCACGGGATGGGTGTCGTAATTGGAGAAACTGCGATCGTGGGCGACTATGCTTTGATCTATCAAGGCGTCACCCTTGGCGGTACGGGCAAAGAAAGCGGCAAGCGCCACCCAACGTTAGGGGAAAATGTGGTAGTGGGAGCCGGTGCCAAAGTGCTAGGCAATATCCAAATTGGCAACAATGTTCGCATTGGTGCTGGATCGGTAGTGCTGCGCGATGTTCCTTCTAATTGCACCGTCGTCGGCATTCCCGGTAGAATTATCTATCGCTCTGGAGTGCGGGTTAATCCTCTGGAACACGGCAGTCTGCCGGACTCTGAAGCTGAAGTAATTCGCACTTTGGTCGATCGCTTACAATCCCTGGAACAACAACTGCAAGACCTCCAAGATCAAGTTTCTTCCATCCCATCTCGCATACCAGTTAGCATAGCCGCCGCGATCGATAGTTGCGAGCGGGCCTTGCTAAATTCAGATTCAGTCGATCGTCATCTTCCCAGTTGTCGGATCAGAGATAAGGCAATTCAAGAATTCCTAGATGGTGCGGGAATCTAAATCAGAAATCATACAACAGATGAACACAGATAAATCTGCTCTTATCTGTGTTCATCTGTTGTAAAAAAAATCCATCCAATTTTAGATTAGGGACTCAGGTATTCAAGCAGAGCATATTGTGACTAGCCTTGATTATCAAAGTGGTGCTAGCCCAGTTGGTGTCTCAGGCCGTGTAAAATATACCTGTCTTACCAGCCGCAGACCGAATTATTCAGCAGGCGATCGCAGTGCAGAATCCCGACGTAGCTGGACGCCCTGCTACTTCTAGAGTCACTCCCAAACGCCGAACATCCTTCTGACGCACCAGAGAATTGACAGCCTCGGCAATTAGTCATCAGTCCAACAGGTGACTAGAGATCAATTTTTTAACTCAAAACTTAAAACCCAAAACTCAAAACTTTTCTCTATACATAGTGCATAATTCAGAAAATTTCAACCTTTGACCCTAGATGTGCGATCGCTTATAGTAATTAATCTATCCAACTTTCAACCCAAATTCACCTATATGGTTCGAGAACTTGAGTCAATCAACCAGAGTACTCAGTTTCCAGAAACAGCCCCAGCAGCCAATCCCGTGTTTTTCAGAACATACAGCCGCCGTACCGACACAGGGCGAGAAACTTGGGAAGAAGTATGCGATCGCACCGTCAAAGGCTTGACCAAACTGGGCCAACTCACCCCCGCAGAAGCCGCCCTCATCCACCGAATGCAGAAGCAGCTAAAAGCCCTCTCCTCCGGGCGCTGGCTGTGGGTAGGCGGTAGCGAGTGGGTAGAGAAACCAGAAAACTTTTCCGGTGCATACAATTGCAGCAGCACCAACATCTACGACTGGAGAGCCTTTGGCTTGCTCATGGATTTAGCCATGATGGGCTGTGGAACAGGCGCAGTCCTCGAACCCAAGTATATAAATCAACTTCCCCCCATTCGCAATCGCCTCCATGTCAGCGTCCAAGATAAAATTGGTTTTACTCCAGCCGATCGGCGTCGAGAAGAGACAGAAGTCAAAATAGAGGAAAACCGTGTCACCATCTACGTTGGTGACAGTCGTCAAGGCTGGGTCAAATCTTATCAAACTCTCCTAGAATTATCTACCGACGAACAATTCTCAGGAGAAGTTCAAGTATCAATAGATTTAAGCGATGTTCGTGCAGCCGGAGAACCTCTTAAAGGCTTTGGCGGAGTTGCCAATCCTGTTAAATTGGCAGAACTTTACGATCGTGCTGCATCTATTCTGAATAAAGCTGTAGGAAGACAATTAAATTCAGTCGAATGCTGTCTATTAATTGATGAAGCTGCTGTCACGATAGTGGCCGGAAATATTAGAAGGTCAGCTGGCATGAGGCAAGGCTTTAGCGATGATGAACTATTCGCTAATGCTAAATCTAATCTATGGCAGCAGGATGCCAATGGCAACTGGCGCATCGATCCAGAACGAGATTCCCTGAGAATGGCAAACCATACTCGTGTATTTCACCACAAACCAACTCTTGAAGAGTGCATAGAAGCCGTTCGCAAACAATATTATTCTGGCGAGGGTGCCATACAATGGGCTGGTGAATCAGTTGCTAGATCTAACTGCGATCTGCTACACACCCCTGAGCTAAAAACTAATTTTTTGAAAGCTTACAGCGAAGGTAAAGCTCAACAATGGTTGCACGAAAACTATCCTAATATTGCTCCCGATGAGCTAGAGCATCGTTTAGCTCGTGTCGGACTTAATCCGTGTGGTAAGTAATTTTGCCTCACGTTAAAAACCCCGCAAATACGGGGGATGCTGAAATGCTAATCCCGTGGTAATCAGAAGAATTAAAAAGCTTTTGGCACCGTAGAGCGTACCAGGTGAACCTTCTATTTTGAAGAATATAATCCTGGCAAGAGTGCGAGGCATCTGTAAAAAATATTAATCATATTTGCAGGTGAAAATGTACGCCGAGCTACAGAGAAATAGGAATCTGTAGAGCTAGAGGATAAAAAGCTTCTAGGGTAACAAAACTGGAAATCATCGGTTCTAACTTTCACTGTGTGAGTGGCGAAACTCTACTCATCACTAAAGATGGAATGCACGAAATAAAGGATGTTGTCGGCTCTGAAATTGAAATATGGAATGGTCAAAAATGGAGCCAAGTAACACCATTCAAAACAGGTAGTAACCGGAAACTATATCGAGTTCAGTTTAGTGATGGTTCTTACCTAGATGCAACAGAGTATCATCGATTTTTTGTGAAAGATCGCTTTGCTAAAGTGTACAAAGAAGTTCAAACAAAAGATTTGATGGATACCAGCCGATATGCAATTCACACAGAACCTTTTAAGATTCAGTATCAGGATGGTTTAAGTATCGATCCTGGTTACGCTTACACCTTGGGAGTAGCTGTAGGAGATGAGACTACTGACCAAAAGGATAATGCTAAAGTCAGGCTTTACGGCAAAAAGACAGCTTTATCCTTATCAGGAAATAAGTCACATGAACGAAACTATGACTATTCGCCTGCTTTTACAGATGTAACTGAATTAGGGTTTTCTGGACTATTTCTCAAAGCCTTAAAGACTAATCCAGAAGCGCTAAATGTCATTGCTAGTTGGAATCGTCAAGCAATTCTGCATTTTATTGCAGGTTTAGCTGATACAGATGGCTCAAATACATCAAGCAACGGGATCGGGATTTATATCTCTGATTACCAACGAGCCTACAGAGTACAGTTGCTATTGACAAAATGCGGTATCCGCTCATCACTGAATCTTTTAGCTCATCAGGGATCGATAACTAAATATGGTATCAGAAGTCAGGATTTGTACTACTTACAAATTACTGAATGCGAGGAGATTCCTTGTCAACGTTTGGATGTCAGCAAAGGAACTGATGCTAAGTACGAAGGTAAATGGCAAGTCGTCAAAAGTGTTGAGGAGTTACCGGGGTTACATAATACTTACTGCTTCAATGAATCAGAGTACAATAAGGGAGTTTTTGGCAATACATTAACCGGCAATTGCAATCTTTCAGAGATACATCTCAACCAAATAGATCCTAAAAATTACCAAGAACAAGAGGAGGCTTTCACCGCAGGGGCTTTATCTGTAGCGGTTTTACTCAATCACAAATTTGGTGAACCACGCTATCAATATAGCCGCGAATTAGACCCAATTGTAGGCGTATCCTTCACAGGTTTATTCGACTTCTTTGTCAATGCTTTTGGTGTTGATTGGTTGCGCTGGTGGGCAGAAGGACGCCCGGAAACTGCTCAAGGAGTGCTATTTAAACGGCGTGAGGAGGAGTATCTAAACCGCTGGCGAGAAACTGTGCATCGGGTAGTATGGGATTATTGCGATCGCCACAACTTAAAACGCCCCAATCGCTGCACCACAGTTCAACCATCGGGGACAAAATCATTACTCACAGGTGCGTCTCCCGGATGGCACCCACCAAAAGCCCAACGTTTTATCCGTCGTATTACATTCCGCAAAAACGATCCGGTAGCTTTAGCCTGCATTGACTACGGTTATAACGTCATTCCATCTCAATCAGACAAAGATGAAAATGGGAATTTGCTAAATGACCCCTTCGATCCCCGATGTTCGGAATGGCTTGTCGAAATACCCGTTTCTGTAGATTGGGCTGACTTGCCGGGATCTGATGAAATTGAGATCGGCAAATTTTCAGCCTTGGCACAAACCGACTTTTATATGCAGGTTCAAAAATTCTATGTGCGGCACAACACAAGCGCCACGATTGAATTGCGGGAAAACGAAGTAGAAGCTTTAGGTACTCGGATTTATGAAGCGATCCGAGATGATGAAGGCTACATTTCTGCTGCACTTCTAGCTCGATTCGACTCGCTTCAAAACTTCCCTCGCTTGCCATTTGAGCCGATCGCAAAACAGGAGTACGATCGACTCTTAAAAGAAGTGGAAATCCGCCGCAAGACCGATGATTTCCTTGCCGCCTTGATGCGTTACGATTCTGGCTATTTAACAGAAGCAGGGCCAGCCGGTTGCGATTCGGATAAATGTATGATGCCGGAACAAAAACCTGTATAGGCACGTATTCAGATGCGATCGCACGCTAGAATCCCAGTGGAATCGATCGCTCAAAGTAGCACTGTAAGGAGACTCCCAATGTTCCTCGATGAACTGACCCCCATCTTCAACGAACTGACCCAGCACCCAGTCTCCTTTCTGGGCGGGTTTTTCTCTGGTATATTTCGACTCAACCTGACTGAAGATCCCATCAAAAGCTGGCTCGACGAACAGACAGGCGTTACTACCTCCACTTCCCCTGCTAGTCAAGACAACAATGGCAAAAGCACTGGCCCGCAGTCTATTTCGATCGATTGAATGTGATTTAGGTTGAAAAAAGGGTCTGCCTTAAATTTAAGGCAGACCCTTTGTTTTTGCTTCCCGATCGCAAATTTGTATAAAACAAGACTGCGAAAAGCCCAGCAACTTGTTTTTATAGACTTGGATGATATTTGTGGGACTTTAGAGCGGTTCACGGGCGGCGAATGCCTTATGCAGTCTACACCAACGCAACCCGTTCTAGATGAAACAAACTCTTGCTCCCCCACTCCTTCCCTCTTCCCCTCTTCCCCTCTTCCCTAGCCCCTAGCCCCTAGCCCCTCTGACCCTTCCCCCCAACCCAAAACCATTTCTGTAGTTCATCTAAAGTTAGAGGGCTCTGAAGAAAAAGCCTTCTTAAGATAGAAATGGAGGGCTGCTAGGTGTTGAAACTGTAGGGTCAGTGCCCAGAAAACTTCCCTCCAAAACAAAAGCGCCATTCGAGAAGGACAAACACAATGGCAGATGAGAATCGGCCTTTAGCTCAGGAACGCGGCCTAGATCGGGATTGTACAACTTTATCCCGTCACGTCTTGCAGCAACTCCATAGCTTTTCGGTAGACGCACAAGACCTCAGCTCCCTGATGAATCGCATTGCACTCGCAGGGAAACTGATTTCTCGACATCTCAGCAGAGCAGGGATAATGGCAAACGTGCTGGGATTCACAGGGGAAGTCAACGTGCAGGGAGAGTCCGTCAAAAAGATGGATATGTACGCCAATGATGTTTTTATCTCGGTATTCAAGCAGAGCGGCCTTGTTTGTCGCTTGGCGTCCGAGGAAATGGAAAAACCCTACTACATTCCAGAAAACTGCCCGATCGGACGTTATACTCTGCTCTACGATCCGATCGACGGATCGTCTAACATTGATAGCAATCTGAATGTAGGCTCCATCTTCTCGATTCGCCAGCAAGAAGGGGTTGATGAGGATGGGTCTGCACAAGACTTGCTGCAAAACGGTCGCAAGCAAATAGCAGCAGGCTATATACTTTATGGCCCAAGCACTATGCTGGTTTATTCGATCGGCAAGGGTGTTCACTCCTTCACCCTCGATCCCAGCTTGGGTGAATTTATCCTCTCTTCCGAAAACATCCAAATTCCACAACATGGCCCAATTTATAGCGTCAATGAAGGTAACTTTTGGCAGTGGGAGGAATCGATTCGCGATTACATCCGCTACGTTCATCGCCATGAAGGTTATACTGCCCGCTATGGCGGGGCGCTGGTAGGTGATTTCCACCGCATTCTGTTTCAGGGAGGGGTGTTTTTATATCCCGGTACGCTCAAACAACCTCAAGGGAAGTTACGCCTCCTCTATGAAGCGGCTCCTTTAGCCTTTTTAGTAGAGCAAGCGGGTGGTCGTGCCAGTACGGGAACTCAGGAAATTTTGGATGCCGTGCCGGATAAAATCCATGCCCGCACACCCCTGTTTATTGGCAGTAAAGACGATGTAGCCCTGCTGGAATCTTTCATCACGGAACGCATTAAAGAAGGGGCTAGAGGCTAGAAAAGTCAAAAGTCAAAAGTCAAAAGTCAAAAGTCAAAAGAAAGAAAATTCTCCCTCTTCCCCTCTTCCCCTAGCCCCTAGCCCCTAGCCCCTAGCCCCTAACCTCTTCTGACCACAAGTAGTTACGAGTAAAAAAAGGAACACAATGACAACCAATCATATATTGGAAATCAAAGAATACGGCCAAAGTATCTGGATGGATAATTTGACTCGCGATTTGATCGAGTCCGGCGAACTCAAACGAATGATTGACGATCGCGGAATTCGTGGGATCACTTCCAATCCAGCCATTTTTGAGAAAGCGATCGCCGGAAACAAAATCTACGACGCCGATATCGAAAAAGGCATCAGCGCCGGACTACCAACTTACAAAATTTACGAATCTCTGGTTTTTGACGATATCCGCCATGCTTGCGATATCTTCCGCCCTGTCTATGAAGAGTCGAATGCACTGGATGGTTACATCAGCATTGAAGTGCCGCCCACGATCGCTGACGATACGGAAGCTACGATCGCAGAAGCCCGCCGCTATTACCAAGAACTTGGTCGCGAAAATGTGATGATCAAGATTCCCGGTACTGCGGCGGGTTTGCCTGCGGTTGAGGAAGTAATCGCGGACGGGATCAATGTCAACGTCACTCTGCTGTTCTCCGTGGAAAGCTATGTAAATACGGCATGGGCTTACATTCGGGGCTTGGAAAAACGGGCATCGGAAGGTAAGGACATCAGCAACATTGCCTCAGTAGCGAGTTTCTTCCTCAGTCGGATCGACATTAATATTGATAAGCGCATTGACGACAAGCTCTCTTCAGGTGTTGACCGGATCGAAAAGGAAGCAGCACTCAAAGCAGTTAAAGGCAAAGTAGCGATCGCCAACGCCAAAATCGCTTACCAGAAGTACAAAGAAATTATTCAGACCGATCGCTGGAAAGCATTAGCAGAGAAAGGTGCCAAAGTTCAGCGGCTCCTTTGGGCTTCCACTAGCACCAAAGACCCTCACTACAGCGATGTCATGTACGTCGATGAGCTAGTTGGCCCGGACACCGTAAATACCCTGCCACCCAACACCATTGAAGCCTGCGCCGACCACTGCGATGTTGCCAGTCGCATTGAGACTGGGGTGGAAGAAGCCTACCACCTGATCGAAAGTCTCAAAGATCCAGACATTGACATCGATATCAATCAAGTCATGGATGAACTGCTGGTGGAAGGGATTGATAAGTTCGTAAAGCCGTTCCAATCCCTGATGGACTCGCTGGAAACTAAGGTCAAACACCTAGCGCCTGTTTAGGTTGAAGCCCAAGGGGGAAGGGAGAAGGGTGAAGAGGGAAAGGGCAAGAATTAAATTTGATTCCTTTACTTTTTACTCTTCCATTCCCCCAACTTTGGCTCCCAGTAGAGGGAATTGCTTTAATCAAAGCGATCGTGAGAACAGCCAGCGACCGCCTAAATGAGAATAATTGCGATCGGGGGAATTTACCGTTATGCCAACTGCAAACGATATCTTACAAAGCGACTGTGCCAACGCCCAACTCGACCCCACCGAACAGCGTCGGCTTGAAGAACTAGAAGCGATCGTCGAACAAGGACTTCAGACGTTTTATGAGGTTGGTAAAGCTCTTGATGAGATTCGGGAAAAGAAACTATATCGGGAAACCCACAAAACCTTTGAGGATTATTGCAAGGAGAAGTGGGGCATAGCGAGACGAAGAGCCTATCAATTTATTGATGCCGCTCACGTTCTCCAAAATTTGTGTACCAATGGTACACAAATTCCTAAAAGTGAACGTCAAGTCCGTCCATTAACAGGACTCTCACCAGAACTACAACTGGAACTCTGGCAAGAAGCAGTAGCCTCAGCACCCAACGGCATCCCCACTGGTGCAGCTGTTCAGCGCTTGGTTGACGAGCGAGTGTCTTCCCGAACAACAAGGCGAACTGCTGGGGATACTTCAGAAGAATTGGGGCAGTTGCGCCTGGAAAATCAGCGCCTCAAGGAGCAAATCAGACAAAGAGATCTGGACAGGGAACGCCGTACTGCTGCGGTTGCTGCCGAAATAGAGCAGTTGCGTGAGGAAAACAGGCAGCTTAAAGCCGAACTCAGGCAACGAGACATCGATTGGGAAGTCCGTCTGGCTTACGAAAGGGAAAAAATTAGGGAAGAAGTAAGATCTGAACTCAGAGAAGAGATCGCGGCTCAAATAAGAGAGGAACTTAGGGCTCAAATAAGAGAAGAACTCCGATTTGAAATAACAGAGGAACTCAGGGGTCAAATTAGGGCGGAGATCAAAGCTGAATTTATGAAAGCCAAATTAACGCCCTAACCACCCAAGTCAACTCTCTGACTCAGCAACTTTCCGAAATGACAGCAAAATATGAAGCGGTACTAGCAAGACTCGAAGCTATAGAAGGAAAAAAATAGAAGATGGTAACACTCCTAGAAAATCCCCTCCGCGTAGGCTTACAACAAGAACGCACACCAGAACCCCTGATCATCGTCATCTTTGGGGCATCCGGCGACCTCACCCAACGCAAACTGGTGCCAGCGATTTATCATCTCAAACGCGATCGCCGACTGCCCCCAGAAATCACGATCGTAGGTGTTGCCCGTAGGAATTGGAGCCACGATTACTTTCGCGAACAAATGCGGGAAGGAATTGAGCAGTTCTCGGATGGCATTGGTTCTGAGGAAGTTTGGCAAGACTTTGCCCAAGGCTTGTTCTATTGCCCCGGCGATATCGACAACCCGGAAAGCTATCAGAAACTGAAACAATTTCTCAGCGAACTGGATGGTCAACGGGGCACGCGGGGAAATCGGGTTTTCTACCTAGCCGTTTCTCCTAACTTCTTTCCAGAAGCAATTCGCCAGTTAGGGACAGCACAGATGCTCGAAGATCCCATTAAAACCCGACTGGTGATTGAAAAGCCCTTTGGTCGCGACTTGAGTTCAGCCCGCAGTCTCAACCGAGTAGTGCGTCAAACCTGTAAAGAAGAGCAGGTTTACCGCATCGACCACTATCTGGGCAAAGAAACCGTTCAAAACTTACTCGTGTTTCGCTTTGCCAACGCGATTTTTGAACCATTATGGAATCGCCAGTTCGTCGATCACGTCCAGATCACCGTAGCAGAAACAGTCGGAGTAGAAGACCGCGCCGGCTACTACGAAACCTCCGGCGCGTTGCGCGACATGGTGCAGAACCACCTAATGCAACTATTTTGTCTCACAGCAATGGAGCCGCCCAACTCCCTAGATGCCGATAGCGTTCGCGGTGAAAAAGTTAAAGTAATTCAAGCTACCCACCTGGCAGATGTGCGTAACCTGGAATACTCAGCCATCCGAGCCCAGTATGCTAGTGGTTGGATGAAGGGTCAACCTGTGGCGGGATATCGACAAGAGCCCGGGGTGAATCCGAATTCCACTACACCAACGTATGTGGCGATGAAATTTTTGATTGATAACTGGCGCTGGCAAGGAGTGCCGTTTTACCTGAGAACCGGCAAGCGGCTACCGAAAAAAGTATCCGAGATTGCCATCCAGTTTCGCGAAGTGCCTTATTTGTTGTTTCAATCAGCAGCGCAACAAGTTAATGCCAACGTGCTGATTATGCGGATTCAACCGAATGAGGGAATAGCTTTGCGTTTTGAAGTAAAAATGCCGGGACTGGAAGTGCGAAGTCGTACCGTGGAGATGGACTTCCGATATGGTGCGGCTTTTGGACAGACGAGTGGCGACGCATACGATCGCTTGTTGCTTGACTGCATGATCGGCGACCAAACTCTCTTTACTCGTGCCGATGAAGTGGAAGAAGCTTGGCGGGTGGTGACACCAGCGCTCACAGTCTGGGAAGCACCCACCGATCCAGCTAAGATTCCTCAGTATGAAGCGGGAACTTGGGAACCAGCCCAAGCCGAACACCTGATTAACCGTGATGGTCGTCGGTGGCGCAGACTTTAAGAATTTTAGATTTTAGATTTTGGATTTTGGATTGGGGTTAACTCCTGGGTCTGAAAATTTTTGACAGCTTGACGAGTCGATCGATAATCCAAAATCCGCCTATCTAAAATCGTTCTAAGTCTTCAATTCGATTATCTAAAATCTTTTCATCCCAAATAAGATTATGGCTACAAAATCCGCTCCGATCGTTTCCTTGCAGCCGCCAAAGGATATCTCCATCGACGAGATTGAGTCAGAACTCAGTCAAATTTGGCAAAGTTACAGCAGTGACGGTGACGGTGCTTATCCTGCTGCAACTAGAGCCGCGACATTTAGCTTGGTGGTTTACGAACCAGAAGAAACTCAACAACTTTTAGCAGTTTTGGGATTTTACACCGGCCCGATCGATGGAATTGATGGGCCGCGCACCTCCTGGGCTCTGGAAGCTGCTCAGAAAACCTTCAAACTGCCGGTGACTGGGAAGTCGAACCCGGAAACAGTAGCTCGATTGCGAGAAGAAGTTGCTAAAAAACGGGGGCAGGCCGTCACACTAGATATAAACAGTCCAGTGATTCCCCAGTATGCTCAAGATGCTGGCGGTGCTGGTGTAGCAGATGCTATAGCCGCAGCCAACCCTTGCCGCATCCTCGCCCTTTGCCCAATGGCAGGAGAAGATGAAGGCGTAACAGCTCAGGTATCCGCCTACTGTCCCGTGCAAAAGCAAACTGGCAATAGCCTGATCTGCTGCGAATACATCACCCTCAGAGGTACAGAAGCAGCAATAGAACGTATTGCGGGAATGCTTCCTGCACTACTGATCGGCGATCTGCCCAAATTCCTCTGGTGGAAGGCAACACCCGACCTGGAAAACAGCCTGTTCAAGCGACTGTCAGAGTCTTGCAATTCAATTATTATTGACTCCAGTCACTTCAACGATCCAGCGGCAGAGTTGCTGCAAGTGCAAAGCTTGCTAGAGTCTGGCATTCCCATTTCCGACCTCAACTGGCGTCGTCTAGCTGCATGGCAAGAGTTGAGCGCAGAGGCGTTTGACCCCCCCGAACGTCGTGCTTCGATTAAGGAGATCGATCGCGTCACTCTAGACTACGAAAAAGGCAATCCCACTCAGCCACTCATGTATCTGGGTTGGCTAGCAAGTCGGCTACAATGGCAACCCGTCTCTCATCAACAAGAAGGCGGCGACTACGACATCAAGCGCATTCAGTTCATGGCTGCCGATGGGCGACAAATAGAAGCAGAACTGGCCGCAATTCCCACGGCTGATTCAGGCGACATACCGGGTGACCTCATTGCCCTGCGTTTGACCTCTACGAACATGAACGCTGACTGCTGTACTGTTCTGTGTTCCGAAACGGGCGGTTGTATGCGGATGGAAGCGGGCGGCGGAGCCCAATCCTGTCGCATTCAACAAGTAACGCCGCTGTTTGACCAAAAGGCGGAAAACTTGCTCGGTCAGCAGTTGCAACGCTGGGGGCGCGATCGTCTTTACGAGGAAAGTATGGCTGTCACGGCTGCTATTCTCAAATTGGCAGGAGGCTAGGAAATTTTAGATTTTAGATTTTAGATTTCAAGAAAGAAATCTGAAATCTAAAATTTTCTCTTTCAATTTTCAATTCTTTAATCTAAAATTCTTTCTTCCCTAGCCCCTAGCCCCTAGCCCCTAAAAAATGGCTTTAATTATTGCAGGCGAACGCAGCGGGGTGGGCAAGACAACAGTCACACTCGCCCTGCTAGCGTCTTTGAAGCGTCGGAATCTCAATGTTCAATCTTTTAAGGTTGGCCCTGATTACATCGACCCGATGTTTCATCAGTATGTTACCGGGTTACCTTGTCGCAATTTAGATCCGGTTTTGACAAATCAGTCTTACCCGCAGCAATGTTTTGCCCGTCATACCCAAGGCGTCGAATATGCCTTGGTGGAAGGGGTGATGGGTTTATTTGATGGGGTGAAGGGGTACGGAGAAGAATCTAAGCCGAGGACGATCCATGAAGCGAGTACGGCTCACATTGCAGATCTGCTAAATTTGCCCGTAGCACTTGTAATTGATTGCAGTCGGTTATCGGGATCGGTGGCGGCAATCGCGCATGGCTATCGTTCTTTCGATCCCAGGATAAAATTAGCTGGGGTAGTGTTAAATCGGGTAGGGAGCGATCGCCATCTGGAACTGCTCAAAGATGCCCTCGAACCTTTAAATTTACCCATTGTGGGAGTATTGCGGCGTCAGGATGATATTACAATTGGTGACCGACATCTCGGTTTAGTGCCCACAGCAGAACTTCCCCAGTTAGATATTATAATAGATCGACTTGCACATTTAGGAGACACCTGTTTTGATTGGGAACAGCTGTTGCCCCTACTGAGATGTAAAGAAAAATTACAAATCCAAAATCCAAAATCCTCTCTTGCGAAGGTGGGCATCGTGACGGGAACCGCCAAGACGCCCACTTCGCGCAAAATCCAAAATCCAAAATCCAAAATCGCGATCGCACGCGATCGCGCTTTCAGTTTCTACTACGCAGATAACCTAGATCTCCTAGAAGAGTTAGGTGCCCAACTGGTGTCTTGGAGTCCACTCACCGATCCTGGAATACCTGCGGGAGTCCAAGGACTATATTTTGGGGGTGGTTTCCCAGAAATATTTGCACAAGAATTATCGTCAAATTGGTCAGCACTCAATGCCGTTCGGTCGGCGATTCGATCTGGAATGCCCACTTATGCAGAGTGTGGCGGTTTAATGTATTTGTGCGAACAAATAGTTGATTTTAATGGGCAATCTTGGCCGATGGTAGGAGTATTGCCTACAACAGCTGTAATGGGTGAGCGTCTAACATTAGGTTATCGACAGGCAACTGCACTGCAAGATACTCCCCTCCTACCAGCTGGGGCAACAGTTTGGGGTCATGAGTTTCACCGCTCTAGTTTATCTAAAGCACCGGCAACACCTTTGTTTGAAGTACGAGGGTATAATTCCCAAAGTGTACCAACACAAGAAGGATGGCAGTTGCAGCAAGTTCATGCTTCTTACGTCCATCTTCATTTTGCTGGGAGTCCCCAAATTCCATCTCGATTTTTGCAGCACTGTAGTCTCCATTGTCAAGGCTCCTACGCCTAAAGAAGTAATCTATACCATTCAAGAGACAGAGAAACACTGGGAAATTACTTAGCACTAAATATAAAAGTTTTTTGTATTATAAATAACAATTTTATTGAACGTAAAGTTTATACTTTAGGTAGAAGCAGCTTTTCCTTCAGGGCAGTTTAGGTAGAAACTGAGTAAATATTTTTAGCGGCAGTAGTAATATTTTCATCCTTGAGGGAGAAGACCAGTTAAATAAAAGCTTATAGCATTATTATCAGTAGCAAATTCAAGAATAAACAACTGCCTCGCGATTTATGAAAGCTGTAAGTAAAACAGCGATTCTACGCTAGCAAAGGCCACTGGAGCGATATTTTCACGATGCTCATCCTTGTATAACTTGTGCTTGGAAACCTCCAAGCGAAGTTCTCATATCCATTTGCTAAAACATCTCAAAAAATCTACTTAACCGATATCTGAGGCTAACTATGTCCCCACACAAAGCTCAAATAAAAAACGATATTAGCAATGTTGTGTCAGGGGAGAAGCGTGAAGCGTTAGCGCAGCAGGACGAAGTTCAGCTATATATTATGCAAGCTGAATCGCCATCAATACCTACTTTGAAATCTTCGATTGACTCGTCCTACAAGCATTTTAAGCCCGTCGCACCTTCCCCAACCGAGCCGCCCGATTTAGTCTGTTTGTCACATTTGCGTTGGGATTTTGTGTACCAAAGACCCCAACATCTTCTGAGCCGCTGTGCAAAAGAGCGGCGTGTATTCTTTATCGAAGAGCCAATTTTTAGCAGCGACTCTTCAGGGGGACTGGAGATCGGCAGGCGCGAGAGTGGGGTTTGGGTTGTGGTGCCGCACTTGAAAGAAGGATTGAGTCAAGAAGAAGTAAATGCAGATCTACAAATACTGCTGTCTAGCTTATTTGCAGAACGCCAAATTAGCCAGTACATATTCTGGTACTACACACCGATGGCTATGGCATTCACGCACCACTTAAAGCCGCTAGCGATCGTCTACGATTGCATGGACGAGCTGTCAGCATTCAACGGAGCGCCGCCTGCGATGAGGGAATCCGAAGCTGAACTCCTCAAGCGTGCCGACATAGTGTTTACAGGCGGACAAAGCCTTTACGAAGCAAAACGCGATCGCCACCCGAACATCTACGCATTTCCCAGTAGCATCGAAAAGGCGCACTTTGCACAGGCGAGAAACTTCACAGCCGATCCAGCAGACCAAACAGATATTCCCCATCCCCGCTTGGGATTCTTTGGCGTGATAGACGAACGGATGGATATCGAACTGCTTGGAGGCATTGCCGCAGCGAGACCCGACTGGCATCTAGTTATCATCGGCCCTGTAGTCAAAATAGACCCAGCAATCCTGCCTCGCCCCCAAAATATTCATTATCTTGGGGGCAAATCATATAAAGAGCTGCCTGCATATCTTGCCGGGTGGGATGTGGCGATGCTGCCGTTTGCACGCAACTCCTCAACACGCTTTATTAGCCCTACCAAAACTCCAGAATACCTCGCCGCAGGTAAGCCAGTTGTGTCTACCTCAATCCGAGATGTTGTTCGTCCCTACGGAGAGAACGGTTTGGTGCGAATTGCAGATACAGTTGCAGACTTTGTTGCAGCAGTTGAGGCGGCGATGGATGAAAATCGCGATCGATCGGAATGGCTCTTGAGCGTTGATGCCTTCCTAGCACAAAACTCTTGGGATCGGACTTGGGCAAGCATGACGGAACTGATGCAGTCAGCCGTCAATCGTTAGTAGTCATTAGTCATTAGTCATTGGTCATTGGTTGCAAAATATTCAACAAATAACTTTTGACAATTAACAAATGACTAATGACTGGTGACTAATGACAAAAAGCTATTAACCATCAACTAACAACTAATAACTAACTATGTTCGATTACCTAATTGTCGGAGCGGGATTCTCTGGAAGCGTCCTTGCAGAAAGACTTGCCACTCAACTTGGCAAAAAAATTCTCATTGTTGATACTCGCAATCATATTGGCGGGAATGCCTACGATTGTTATGATGATGCCGGTATTCTCGTGCATAAATACGGGCCGCACATCTTTCACACCAACTCCCGCGAAGTATTTGAGTATCTCTCGAAATTCACTGAGTGGCGACAATACGAGCATCGCGTACTTGCCAGCGTGGATGGTCAGCTGCTGCCAATTCCAATTAACCTCGATACTGTCAATAAGCTTTACGGACTGAATCTTAACTCATTCGAGTTGACCAAGTTTTTCGAGTCGGTAGCTGAACCAAAAGAATATATCCGCACCTCAGAAGATGTAGTTGTCAGCAAAGTGGGTCGGGAACTCTACGAGAAGTTTTTCCGCAACTACACCCGCAAGCAATGGGGTATGGACCCGTCTGAACTGGACAAGTCTGTAATAGCCCGCGTGCCAACCCGGACGAACCGGGACGATCGATATTTCACGGACTCGTATCAAGCGATGCCGCTACACGGCTATACCCGAATGTTCGAGAAGATTTTGTCTCATCCGAACATTAAGGTGATGCTCAACACCGATTACCGGGAGATTCAGGATGTGATTCCGTATCGGGAAATGGTCTATACAGGGCCTGTTGATGCCTTCTTCGATTATCGCTTCGGGAAGTTACCTTATCGATCGCTGGAATTTAAACACGAAACGCACAATACACCGATATATCAACCAGCGCCAGTGGTGAACTATCCCAACGAACATCTATATACCCGCGTTACGGAGTTCAAGTATCTGACGGGACAGTCACACGGGAAAACTAGCATTGTCTACGAGTTGCCGCGTGCTGAGGGAGACCCTTACTACCCTGTACCGCGCCCAGAAAATGCCGAAATCTACAAGAAATACAAGGCGTTGGCTGAGGCAACTCCTCATGTGCATTTCGTAGGACGCTTGGCGACGTACAAGTATTACAATATGGATCAGGTTGTGGCTCAGGCTCTCACAATGTACTCTAACCTAATAGCACGTAGTACTTTGGAGCAACATATCGAGAACGGCCATGCTCTCACCCTTTAGAAGGCTGGTTCAGCAATTGACCAAAAAATGGTTAGAAAATCAGTAGTTTAACAATCTACAGATTTTCCTCAGTTACCTGAGACTGCATTGGTATTGCTACGGTATCTCCCGGCTGGGAAAACTACAGCGGGTTTTGTCTTTGAGTGAGGTACAGCATTTTAACGAGTGGGGGAGTGGGGGATTGCTAGAGTGGGAGAAAAAGCGCTGTATCCGATCCCATCGCTTTCCCGCTATATATTCGATCGCAACGAAACTGCGAGCGGAAAAAAACCGGCTTACTAGCGTACTCATCAGTAAGAATTACCATTCTGTAAGGCTTAAAAATTTTTTTCAACTAATTTAAAAAAAATAGTTACAGGTCGGGGATCAGTGGGTAAGCTAGAGATATAACCTATGGTAGATGTGTTATGAACACTTTTGGTAAGTGGCTTGAAGATTGTTATGTGAAAAATCCCACCGATCGCAACAACGGCGCTGTTGTTTCCCAGCCTGAAACAGCTTATCCGCGTCCGCAGTTACAGCGGGCTAACTGGATTTGCCTCAACGGCCCTTGGAGCTTCACTTTTGACGATCGAGGAAGATTTACTAGACCTAGCGATATTACTAAATGGACTCATACTATTGAAGTTCCGTTTGCTCCGGAATCTGCCAAAAGCGGTATAGGCGACACGGGTTTTCACCCGAACTGCTGGTACGAGCGCGAATTTGAGGTAGATAAGGGTGACGGTCGGGTGCTGCTCCACTTCGGGGCTGTAGACTATCACGCGCGCGTGTGGGTCAACGGTCAATTCATGGCGGAACATGAAGGCGGATACACCCCTTTCAGCATCGATATTACACCTGTATTGAATGAAAATGGGCTTCAGAGAGTAACAGTCTGGGCGCAGGACGACCCGCACGATTTAGCTAAGCCGCGTGGAAAGCAAGATTGGCAGCTGGAACCGCACAGTATTTGGTATCCGCGTACCAGCGGCATCTGGCAGACGGTTTGGGCTGAGGTTGTTCCCAGCACTTATATCGATCGTATCCGCTGGACGCCGCATTTCGATCGCTGGGAAATTGGCTTTGAAGCTTTTGTTGCGGGCGCACTGGACGATGGTATCCAAATAAAAGTCAAACTGACAGTTGGCTGCCAACTGCTGGTGAACGATACCTACGAAGTGATCAACGGCGAGATCCACCGACGCATCGCACTTTCTGACCCTGGTATCGACGACTACCGTAACGAGTTGTTGTGGAGTCCCGAAAAACCAACTTTAATAGATGTAAAGGTGCAACTGTGGCATAATGACACTCTACTTGATGAAGTAAAGTCTTATACAGCAATGCGGACGGTAAGTATACAGCGCGATCGCTTCATGCTCAACGGGCATCCCTACTATCTGCGCCTAGTTCTAGACCAAGGCTACTGGCCGGACACGCTGACTACCGCACCCTCAGATGAAGCGCTGCGGCAGGATGTCGAGCTAGTCAAAGCAATGGGCTTCAACGGTGTCCGCAAGCACCAAAAAATAGAAGATCCTCGCTTCTTGTACTGGGCGGATGTACTCGGTCTGATGGTCTGGGAAGAAATGCCCAGCGCCTATCGTTTCACCCCCAAAGCCGTAGAACGCATCACCAAAGAATGGACTGAGGTAATCGAGCGAGATTCCAGCCACCCGTGCATCGTGGTGTGGGTGCCCTTCAACGAATCGTGGGGAGTTCCCGACTTGACGGCGACGGCGGCTCACCGTAACTACGTCCAAGCACTCTACCACTTGACCAAAACCCTAGACCCGACTCGTCCGGTGATTGGCAACGACGGCTGGGAGAGTACGGCAACTGATATCATCGGTATCCACGATTACGGAGTTCACGATCGCAACAAGGCCAAGAGCTTAGCAAAGCGCTACGGGCCACAGGTTAACATAACGGAACTCTTCGATCGCCGCCGTCCGGGAGGTCGCGTCCTGACGCTGGATGGCTATTCTCATAGCGGACAGCCAGTAATGCTCACCGAGTTTGGCGGTATAGCCTATGCCGCAAGGGAAACCCCCAATGCTGACAAAATCTGGGGATACGCGCAATTTTCCAATGTCTCCGAGTTGCAAAAGAACTATACCGCCTTGCTAAATGCAGTCAACAAGGTAGAAATGTTCAGCGGCTTTTGCTACACCCAGCTAACGGATACCTACCAGGAAGCTAACGGTCTATTGTATGCCGATCGCACGCCAAAGTTTTCTATTGAAGCGATCAAAGCTGCAACTCTTGGCTGGACTACCGAAGAGGAAGATGCACTACCAGAAGCTCATGAAGCAAAATGGTCAGAAGTTGACCTTGTGAAAGCTAATGGGAATGGGAATGGGTAATGGGAAAAGTTAAGGGGAAAGGGGAATTTTCCCTTTCCCTCTCCCCCTCCCTTCTTCCCCACCACCTACTGCCTACTACCGCTTCTAAAAACAAAAAGAAATCTGTGAGTCAAACTCAGCGGTTTATGTTTAGCCTAGATCAAGTGCTATAAGCTTCCTGACTGTTCAGGTTG